>JBFXHX010000015.1:97074-98212 GCA_050176585.1 Binatia bacterium | reverse complement strand
ACTGAGCGCGCGACGCTCTCACCTGGTCCATTTTCTGGATCGCATTCCGGGCGATTGCTTCGAATTGCTTCTCGGCAGTCATCGGGACGCCTCCCTGTGACGGGGTTGGGCCGCGGGGGCCCCGTCCACCAGCGGCGTGCGTTCGGCAATGTTCACGCAGCTCGGACGGCCCCGCGACGGCTGTGCTTGATGAAGGTCGGAGCCCCCCATTGGTCCCGCTGGACGCGTTTGGAGGGCTAGTGGAGATGCGCGCCGCGCTCGCCGGCACCGTGCCCTCGCTCGCGGACGACTCCGCCGGACATGGGCGCCGCCAGACACCGCCGGGGTGACCGGTAGCCGCCGCGGCGCCGAGGGGCATCACTGGGCTGGCGAGCTCGTGCACGGACAGCAGCCCGACTACGAGAGTGAGGGCTGTACCGACTCGCGCCGCGTGATCCGCGCGCGCAGCCCCAGGGCATCGGGCCTTCTCGATCTAGTGAGTGCGATCTCGCTGAGGAAGAGCTCTTCGAGGACCTCATCCAAACTCAAACGCTTCGTTCGGTCGGACATACTTCCCCCCGTAACCGCCGCGGCGTTGCGCGTGCGTTGAGGGCTATCCAGCCCTACTGATCCGTGCGCTCTCCGTATCAACGGTTCATGCCGGCGCCGGAACCACCGGCGCCGGGCGTACGCGTCCGATCCGGCGTCGACATGCCTTGACCGCCGCCCATGCCAGTACCGCCGGCGCCCGTTCCCGCTCCGCCGCTTTCGGTCCCGCCGGCGCCCATCCCTCGATGCGTTCCACCAGTGCCGCTGCCGCCAGACCCACTACTGCCGGAGCCACCGCCGCCCCCACCAGCCGCCTGCGCCAGCTGCCGCGAACCCGCCTTGGACACATCCCCACGTACGATCGTCGCGGCAGAAGAGATTGCTAGAATCCCGGCGGCCCCAAAAGCCAACCAGCGGTCTCTCATGATGGCCTCCTCAACTCGTAGTAATCTCTGCCGATCGCTGAGCAGGCAAGCGTTATGCCGAGCGCGCACGGACCATCCGCGCTAATCGGCCATTAGGAGTCGGCGGCCGCTTACATGCCACGTGTGATTCGTACCGGTCAATACAACAAGCACTGCCTAAGAATGGACATCGATTCACCCACCTC
>JBFXHX010000015.1:0-96974 GCA_050176585.1 Binatia bacterium | reverse complement strand
TGCCGATGCCTGCGCTCCACTCGACGCGGTGCTCCAACGCTCGACAACCAGACCGAGAAGGCTGCATAACGAGCGCGGCACAAAAACTTCATTCGATCGGACGAATGCGCACGAGGAGGAGCCCGATGAGCCCAGACGCCATGCCGTTGGAGGCCGACGGCGTGCCGAGACCGCGCATGTACTACACCGAGCCGCGCAGAATACGCGTGCGCGGCCTGCAAACGGCCTATCGGCGCAAAGGCCCTGGCTCCCCGGCCGTGCTCTTTCTACACGGCGCTGGCCTGACCCGCATGTGGTTGCCGTTCTACGAGCGCATGTCGCAGCACGTCGACTTCATCGCCCCTGAGCATCCGGGCTTCGGCGAGACCCCGCTGCCGGAGTGGCTGCGCGGCTTCGACGACGTGGTCCTGCATTATGATGACCTCCTCGACGAGCTGGGCGTCGAACGCATCCACCTGGTCGGCTATTCGCTCGGCGGCTGGATGGCGGCCGAGTTCGCCTGCTTTTATCCGCGCCGCCTGAAGAGCCTCACGTTGATTACCCCGATCGGCCTCCGGATCGATGATCCGGGAGCGGACCTCTTTCAGATGCCGCGCGCGGACTTATGGGAACGCCTGTTCAACGACAAGTCGGCGCTCGCCGCGGTCGCGCCTGACCCGGGGGACGTCGAAGAGGCCATACACCTGTACGGCGAGTCGACCGCGCTCGCGAAGCTGATCTGGGCGCCGCGCTACAACTTGGCGCTGGAGCGGCGCCTGCAGCGCCTGCCGTGCAAGGCGCTGGTAGTGCGGGCCTCGGACGACCGGCTCATCCCGAACCGGATGGCCGAGCGCTACGCGGAGGTCCTGCCGAACTGCTCGCTGGTAGAGATTCCGGACACCGGGCATGCGCTGGTGGTGGAACGCCCCGAAGCGGTCGCGGATGCCATTTTGCAGCACATCGAGGGAGCTGGCCGATGATGGCGATGAACAAGCTGCAATTCCACTTCTTCCATCTGATGCCGTACCCGTATTTCCCCGCCGAGCGGGAACCGTCGACCTGGGTGACGCCCTCGAACAAGTACTACGACCCGCTGCAAGGCCATCGCATCTACAACGAGTACATCGAGCAGTTGGTCGCGGCCGAGCGCTACGGCTTCGACAGCGTGTCGGTCAACGAGCACCACGCCAACTACTACGGCACCATGCCGTCGCCGAACATCATCGCCTCGATGCTGGTCGCCCGCACCACGAACATCCCGATCGGCGTGATCGGCAACGCGATCCCCCTGCATGCAAATCCGCTGCGCGTCGCGGAAGAGATCGCCATGCTCGATGTCATCTCCGGCGGCCGGATCATCTCCGGGTTCGTCCGCGGCATCGGCTCCGAGTACTTCAACAATCCGATCGCGCCGGCGGACTCGATGGACCGCTTCTGGGAAGCGCATGATCTGATCCTGAAGGCATGGACCGAGGACGGACCGTTCACGTGGCAGGGCCGGCACTACTACATCCCGAACTGCAACATCATTCCGCGTCCAATCCAGCGCCCGCACCCACCGATCTGGATTCCCGGGGCAGGGTCGCTCGAGACACTGCGCGAGTGCGCGGAAAAGCGCTACACGTATATGATGGTCTTCTATCCGCAGGCGGTCACGAAGAAGGCCTTCGACGTCATGCGCGAGGAAGCGCGCAAATGCGGCTACGAGGCCAGCAAGGATCAGTTCAACGCGGCGGTGCCGACCTACGTCGCGGAATCCGACGCGCAAGCGCATCGGGAGGCGAAGGCGCATCTGCAGTGGATTTTCAGCACTGGCTTGAAAATTCCCGAGCAGCTGTTCTTCCCGCCCGGCTACATGACCGCGCAGTCCTGGCGGAACTTCGTGAGCACCCTGATCAAGTACCACATCAAACCGATGAGCCAGATGAATTACGACGAGCTCCTCAAAGAGCGCATGATCATCGTCGGCTCGCCCCGTACGGTGATCGAGCGCTACGAGGAGTACTGCGAAGACCTCGGTGCCGGCGGCATGATGTGCGCGGGCTCGCCGATCGGCCCGATGCCGAACTGGATGGTGACCAAGCAGATGCAGATCTTCGCCGAGGAGGTGATGCCGCACTTCCGCCTTCCCGACGGAAAGCCAGACTACATGCGCCAGCCGCGCCCCGCGGTCCATACGCTGGCGGAACACGCCGCAGTGGTGGGTCGCCCGAAGTACCCAGCCCGAACGGCGCTGGTGGGCATGGACCGCCCCGTCGATCACCGGACCTCGCACCTCCCCGAGATCATCGACGAATCGCTGCGCAGCCAACCCGTCGGGCGAGACGGTGCGGCCTGATGCGCGGAGAGACGCCGTGAACACGACCGTTCATTTGAGCTTCGACGTCGATGCCTTCTCGAGCTGGATCACGCAGTTTCAGCAAACCACGCCAACGCCAATGTCACGCGGTGAGTACTCCGTCCGCGTCGGCGTCCCGCGCCTGCTCGACCTGCTCGACGCGCACCGCGTGCCGGCGACGTTCTTCGTGCCGGGCCATACCGCGCTGACGTTCCCGGAACCCGTGCAGGCGATCGCCGCGCACGGTCATGAGATCGCCGCGCACAGCTACTGCCATGCGTCGCCGGTCAGCATGACCCGCCAGGAGGAGCTGGCGGACTTCGCCGCCACGGAGCAGGCGCTTGCCCAGGTAGCGGACGCGCGCCCGCGCGGCTACCGCTCGCCCGCCTGGGACCTCAGCCCGAACACGCTGTCGATCATGTGCGAGCGCGGGTATCTGTACGACAGCAGCTTGATGGCCGAGGACTTCCGCGCATACCGGCCGCGCATCGGCGACGTGGTGCATGCCGACGGCCGCGTTGCCTTCGGGCCCACCTCGCCATTGGTGGAATTCCCGGTGGCCTGGGAGCTGGACGACTTCGTGTATTTTCAATTCATGGGCAAGCCGCCGCTCGCCGGGTTGCGGTCTCCCGAGGCGGTCGGCGAAATCTGGTGGGCCGAGTTCGACTACTGCGCCCGCCACGTCGAGAATGGGGTTTTCACCCTGACGATGCATCCGGAGGTGATCGGCCGTGGGCCCCGCATCGCCATGCTGGACCGCCTGATTCAGCGCATGAAGGACACTCCGGGAGTGCAGTTCGCCCGCATGAGCGAGAGCGCCGAGCGTTACAACCGCGCCAACCCGATTGCGTAGCACCCCGAGTCGCCAATGCCGACGCCGCCCGTGTTGCCGTTCGGCAGCGCATCGGACATCGCGGCCGCCATCCGCCGCGGCGACCTGGGCAGTCGCGAAGCGCTCGAGCACTTCATCGCGCGCGTGCAAAAGTACAACGGTGCATTGAACGCCGTGGTCGCGCTCCGCCTGGAGGAAGCGCGCGCCGAGGCGAGCGCGGCGGACCGGAGGCGCGAGAACGGTGAGCCGCTGGGGCCGCTGCACGGCGTGCCGATGACGATCAAGGAATCCTTTCGGCTCGCCGGTACACCGACCACGTGGGGCCTGAGCGAATTCGCCCGCTCGGTTCCGACCGAAGACGCCTTGGCCGTGCAGCGCCTGAAGCGCGCCGGCGCGGTGATTTTCGGCAAGACCAACGTCCCTCCGCTGCTGGCCGACTGGCAGACCTTCAATCCGATCTATGGCGTGACCAATAACCCGTGGGACGCGAGCCGTTCACCCGGGGGATCCTCGGGTGGATCGGCGGCCGCCGTCGCGGCCGGGCTCACCGCCGTGGAGCTGGGTAGCGATATCGGCGCATCAATCCGGAACCCGGCGCACTACTGTGGCATCTATGGGCATAAGCCGACCTTCGGCGTGATCAGCCCCGCTGGCCATGCGCTTCCGGAGATGGTGTCCGAGCGCGACATGAGCGTGATCGGGCCACTGGCGCGCAGCGCCCGCGATCTGGCGTTGATGCTGGACGTCATCGCCGGCCCGGACCTAATCGGCGCACGCGCCTGGCGCCTCGATCTGCCTCCGCCTCGCCACCGCGATCTGCGCGACTTCCGCATCGGCCTGATCCTCGAGCTATCCAATCACCCGGTGGACGCAGAGGTGGTCGACCGGTTGCGCAGACTGGCGGAGTTCCTCCGCGGCCGTGGCGCGCGAGTGGTGGAGCACGCGTGGCCGGATTTTGACCCCGACGAGATGTACCGCCTTTACGTACGCCTGCTGCGCGCTGCCACCTCGCGTTCGCACAGCGCGGCCGAAGTGCGCAGCTTTCGCGAAGCAGTCGGAACAGAGCTCAGCGACAGCGGCGATTACTGGCACCTCGCGCGCCAGGGTGCCGCGATGGCCCATCGTGACTGGCTGCTGTTGAACGAGCTGCGCCATCGCATCCGCCTGAAGTGGGCCGCGTTCTTCGCCGACTACGACGTGCTCCTGTGCCCGCCCGCTTCGACGACGGCTTTTCCGCACGACCACTCACTGCCCCGCCA
The DNA here is from genome assembly GCA_050176585.1 of Binatia bacterium. Classification (GTDB taxonomy): domain Bacteria; phylum Desulfobacterota; class Binatia; order HRBIN30; family CADEER01; genus CAYYWP01. The sequence continues at coordinate 92,566 of JBFXHX010000015.1, read as the reverse complement.
TGAGCGGCAAATCGCCATCAACGATCAGCCGGCGCCATCGATCGATCAGCTGTTCTGGGCCAGCATGGCCACACTCGCGTACCTGCCCGCCACCGTCGCGCCGATCGGGGCCGGCAGCTCAGGCCTGCCGGTCGGTGTCCAGATCATCGGCGCGCAGTACGAGGACCGCACCACGATCGAGTTCGCCCACCTGCTCGAACGCGAATTCCACGCCTTCACGCCTCCGAGTAGATATAGGGCGTAACGCGGGGGTAGCGGGTGACGCAGGCTGTTAACGCTGTTAGGCTGTTCGCTGTTATGCCGACCCCCAGCCGAACGCTGCCCCGGGTGTCGGTTCGGCGTTCATCGCCCACACGGCGAAGCGACGTCGGCTGTTGGCAACAGCCGACGTCCGAGCCCTGACAAGCAGCAGCTGAACAGCGTAACAGCTTTCTTTTTGACTTCAGGTCTCGTCCGCCGGCGGCACGGCGAGCATGCAGCCGTTGACGCGCCAGTGACCCTCGATCTCCACCATCTCGTACAGCGCCATCACGAACTTTCCGTCTTTGCTCTGTACGAGCACCTTCTGCATCAACCGCCCGTCCTCGTCGAAAAGCTCCAGGAAGCTGGCGCTCCGCAGTCGATAGATCTGCGGATACCCCTTCTCGACCATGCGCAGAAAGTTGTCGGGCGTGCGGAACATCGCCTGGATCGCCGGCGACGCCAACGCGAATGCCCCCTCGGCGTCATGGCGCTGAATCGCATCCAGCTGCTGGCCAATGACGGCGCGGATGCGTTCTTCACGCGCTGGTTCGCCAGCGAGCGCGGCCACAACCCAAAGCGTCGCAGTGAGCACGAGCGAGGTTCGCATCGCCACGGCGGGTCTGCCCATCGGTGGATGCCGGCACGACGAGAATCGCACGATCGCGGCACGCTTACCAGCGGCGAGCCCGGGCGTTCGCGCCGCGTTGCACATCGGGGGATAGGCGCCGCGCGCTCCGGGCGGAAACGGGCTGCGAAATGAACGAGCATTCCACCGTGCGTCTGGTGATCGCGATCGCACTCGCGGCATACGGCGTGTACGCGGCCAGCTACATTCCCGCACTGCTGATCGGCGAGCCCCTACTGCTCGTCATCGCAGGTTTCACCCTGCAGGCGGTGTTGGCGGTTGCTGCGGCGGTTTGTATATGGCGCCGCTCGCCGTTGGCACCCGTGCTGGTGATCGCGCTGGCGGCGACCATGGCTGCCACCGCGCTGATCGAAGGCTTCGTGCTCGGCATCAGGCCTTACCTGTACGCGCTGTTCGCGGCAGTGGTCGAGATCGCCGTCGCTCTCGTGCTCGCGGCTTACCTCCGCCGTACCGTGCGGCTCGACTGAGCGGCGCGCGCACGCCGAGCGGCAGACCCGGAGAGAGCTCGCTCAGGCCATGCGGCGCCGGCGGCTGCTCCATGCGCCGCGCCGCGAACCAACTTTCCGTTGCTGCCAAACTTACAACCGTGTTACGTGCGCCGGCATGGGATTGGAAGAGAACAAGGCAGTAGTGCGGCGCTACATCGAACAGGTGGTGAATCGACACGACATTGGCGCGCTCGACGCGCTCGTGTCGCCGGACATCAAATTGTCCCCCGTAATGCCTGGTCGAGCGGCCGGCATCGCCGGGCATCGCGAGCTGCTGCGCGCGCTGTTCACCGGCTTCCCGGATATCCGGCTCGATGTGATCGCGATGGTCGCCGAACACGACCAGGTACTCTTCACCTGGACCGCGGAGCTGACGCACACGGGCCCCTTCGCGGGCCTGGCACCCACCGGGAAGAGCCACAAACCTACCGGGGCCGACTACGTCCGCGTCGCGGACGGCAAGATCGCCGAGCTGTCGATCTATTCCAATCTCGGGCATCTCCTTGGGCTTCCAGCGGCCTGACCGATGGTCCGCGCGTTCGGGCGAGCTCGGTCCGCCGCCGTGGCCCGAACCACTGGCCATTTCGCGCCGCTGCGCAGCTGCGCGGGGGTGTGCCGGCCGGGAGTTGAACGATGGCAGAGAAGAGCGTGATCAGAACCGACGCGGCGCCAGGCCCCAACCAGGGGGCGCCCTACTCTCAGGCGATCCGCTTCGGCGACTTCGTGTTCACCGCTGGACAGATCGCCCTCGAGCCGCGGACCGGCAGAATGATCGCCGGCGGCATCCGCGAGCAGACCGAACGCGTGCTGCTGAACCTGCGCGCCATCCTCGAAGCCGCCGGCTCCGGCATGGACAAGCTCGTCAAGGCGACCGTGTACCTCACCAGCCGCGACGACTGGGCGGCGATGAACGAAGTGTACGTGCAGCACGTCGGTCCACACCCCCCTGCACGGACCGTCGTGGAGGTCCGCCGTCTCGCTCCGGGCGCGATCGTCGAAATCGACGCCATCGCCCACCTCTGAGGATGGGACCCGCGCCGCACCGCTGACGGCCGCGCCCCGCCGCTCATCGCGCCGACCGCGCGGGACGCCTCCATACGGTCGCGAGCCACGGCTGCTGCGCGCGTGGAAGCCCGGGCGGCCGGTAGTACTCCGCCAGCTCCGCGAAACCAGCGGCGGCGACGTAGGCGCGCCAGGTCTCCGGACGGTGGTACGCACCGTAGCGCCCGTGGTTCCAGCCTTCCTCATCGCGCCCGTGCGGGTTCGAGCTGAACAGCACGCCCCCCGGCCTGAGCGCGGCGTACAGCTCGCGCAACACGCGCGGCAGCTCCTGAGTCGGGACGTGAAACAGCGAGGCGTTGGCAAATACGCCGTCGAAATGCTCGGCCGGCAGAGCGAGCGCGAGGAAGTCCTGATGCCATACCTCACACCCGCTGTGTGCGCGCGCCATCGCAGCGAAAGGGGCGGATCCCTCCAGACCGACGGCGCGGTGGCCAAGCTCCGCGAACGCCTTCAGATCGCGCCCGGGGCCGCAGCCGAAGTCCAATATTGTAAACGGCGGCGGGCCCTCGATGCGTTCGAGCAATGCGGCGATGTTCTGACTCACGTCGTGATCGCGCGTGCCTTCCCAAAAACCCTGCGCGTGCTGGTCGTAGTACCGGAGCGTGTGCTCGGACACGCGCTGGAGATCGCAATCGCTCAGCTTCATGGCCAGGAAGAGCGGTAGATCGGCCGCGCACCGTCGCTCGTCGACCGAACGGCACACCTCAGCTTCCGTAGAACTTGATTCCGCAGCCTAAGGCTTTGGTCTGGCCGACCGCGACTGGCTTCTCGGTCGCCACCGCCTCGAGGGCTTCGCGGAGGTAGTGGTGTTTCACCGCGGTGGCGTCCTGCGCGTTGTCATCGATGGCGCCGTGGTACACCAGACGACCGGCACCATCGAACAGGAAGACCTCCGGCGTGCGGCTCGCCCCGAACGCCTTGGCGACTCGCGAGCCGCTGTCCACGACGTACGGAAATTGAAAGCCGCGCTCACGCGCGCGCGTGACCATATGATCGAAGCGATCCTCCTTGTGGCCCGCCGGATCGTTGGCGTTGATCGCGATCACACCGATGCCGCGCTGTGCGTACGCGTTACCGAGGTCGGCGATCCGCGGCTCCCACGCTTTCACCCATGGGCAGTGATTGCAGCTGAAGATGACGAGCGTACCGCGCGCGCCGGCGACATCCGCAATAGCGATGTTCCGGCCGTCGACGCTCTTCATCTTCACGTCGCGCTCCGGTGGGGGATCGCCGAGCTGCAGCGCAAAGCTCGCGGCAGCGGCGAAGAGCGCGGTGGCGAGAATCGCAGTCATCAACGTGCGGCGCATTGGCGTTTCTCCTTTGCGGTTGCATCGGCCCGGCACGAGCGCCCCCGGGCAAGGCCTGCGCGCGGTGCCTTCATCTCTGCACACGGTGTGCCCATTGACATACTTTGGGCGCTCGCCCTTCTCTGATCACTTGGCCGTCGACGCGGAGTCGGCCAGGGCGCCATTCACCAGCTCCTCGAGCGCCGCATAGCTCGACTTGCCAAACAGCGACTGCCGCCGGGTTCCCTGCCGATCGTAGATGAACGTCGCCGGCAGCGCGCCGGTCCACTGCGGATCGAGGGCGTCGATGAACTGCATGTCATCCCCGGTTTTCAGGTACGTCACGAAGCTCACGCCGTGATCGCGCAGGAACGCTTCGACCTGCGCGCGCTCGCTGTCGAAGTCGCCGGAGACGAACAGCACCCGCAGGCCGCGATCGGCGTATGCCGCGCGCAGCCGCAGCAGGTCGCCAAACTCCTCGCGGCACGGAATGCACCACGTGGCCCACACGTTCACGAGCGTCGCGGCCGCGCCGGGCGCGCGCACCGCCGCGAGGAGGTCGGGCGCCGTGGCGCGGATCAGCGATGGGGCGCCCGCCGGCACGGGTGGACCGGCCAGTGCCGTCGACGCGAGCAGCACCAGCCCGCAGATCCACGGAAGGCGTCGCACCGAGTACATGCGCGCAGCCTTCCGGCGTTGAGCCGCTCTGTCAAATCGAGCCACTCGGCGGTGCACGCGGTCGCGCGAGCCACCGCGCGCGTTCGTCGCTTTCCGTCGCGCCACGGGGATTATATGCACCGGATCGTAGCCATCGGAGGATGCACCCCAGTGGCAAAGGGGGGGAGACGGGTGAGGCACATACGGGCCGCTATCAATGCCGCCGCGCGCGTGCACGGGGTCGTGCTGCTTGCGCCAGCGCTCTGGCTCGGGGGATGCCTCATAGGTCCGAATTATGAGCCACCATCCGCGCCGGTCGCGGACCATTGGCTCGAGGCCGCCGATCCCGCGGTCGACACCACGCGGCAGGAATATGCGGCGTGGTGGCGCGTGTTCGATGACCCCGTGCTGGAGCAGCTCATCGCGACGGCCTATCGACAGAACCTCACCCTGCTCATGGCCGGCATACGCGTGCTCGAGTCGCGTGCGCAGCTGGGTCTCGCCATCGGGGAGCTCTACCCGCAGCAGCAACAGGCCGCGGCCTCCGTCAGCTACAATCGGATCCCGCTGTCGCTGCCGTACAACATCGTCGACAACACGTATTGGCAGAGCTTCTTCGGCGCGCAGGCGGCCTGGGAGCTCGACGTGTGGGGCAAGGTGCGGCGCGGGATCCAGTCGGCCGACAACGCGTTTCTCGCGTCCGTCGCCAGCTATGACGATCTGCTGGTGACGCTCACGGGCGACGTGGCGAGCACGTACGTCCAGATCCGCACGCTCGAAGAGCGGATGGCGATCGCGCGGGCGAACATCGAGAAACAGCAGCTGGCGCTCAAGATCGCCCGCGCCCGATTTCACGGCGGCGTCGTCACGAAGCGCGACGTGTACCAGGCCGAGAACGTGCTGGCGTCGACCGCAGCTGCGATCCCGGAGCTCACGATCGAGCTGCAGCAGGCCAAGAACGCGCTGAGCGTCCTGCTCGGCATGCCGCCGGGCGGAGTGCGGGAGCTTCTCGACACGGCGTCCGCGATTCCCGTCGCGCCGGCACAGGTGGCGGCCGGCATTCCCGCCGAGCTGCTCCGGCGGCGGCCCGACGTTCGGCACGCGGAGCTACAAGCCGCTGCGCAATGCGCACAGATCGGCGTGGCGAAGGCCGATCTGCTGCCCGCGTTCAGCCTCGTAGGCAATGTCGGCACGCTCTCGACCGATATCGGCCGCGCCAGCCTGGGCGACGTGTTCACGTCGAAGAGCGTGGCGTATTCCGTCGGCCCGGCGGTGCAGTGGAACGTGCTCAATTACGGGCGCATCAGCAACAACGTGCGCGTGCAGGACGCGCGCTTCCAGGAGCTGCTGGTCGGATATCAGAGCGCCGTGCTGGATGCGCAACAGGAAGTGGAGAATGGCATCGCGGTGTTCGTACAGTCGCGCCAGCAGGTCGCGCTGCTGGAGGCGAGCGCCGACGCGGCGCGTGGTGCGCTGTCGATCGCGATGAACGAGTACAAAGACGGCACCGCGGATTTCACCACCGTGCTGAACGCCGAGCAGAATCTGCTCGAGGCGGAGGACAACCTGGCGGTCGCGCGCGGCAACGTGCCGCTGGGGCTGATCGCCGTCTATCGAGCCCTCGGCGGTGGCTGGCAGATTCGCGACGGCAACGACTTCGTGCCGCGAGAGACGGCGGAGGAGATGTCCGAGCGCACGGACTGGGGCACGCTGCTCACCCCCGAGTTGCTGGCACCAGAGGCGCCCGGGCTTCCAGGTCCAGAAGATGCCAGCCCGTCGGTCCGCCCGCCGGAATGGTAATCCCCGGATCAGGTGTTCGCGCGATGAGAATGCAAAATCGGCGCGCCGCGGCGGAGTTGTCGGTTGCCGGGCGGGCTCGGCGTCGGCGATCGGCGGCCCGCGGTCGCGGAGCCCCCGCGCATCGCAGCGAGACAACGCCGGCTCTGCTCCGGCGCACCGGTCGCGAGCCAGTCATCGGCCTGCTGCTCGCGTTCGCCGCGGCCTGCTTCGCGGCCGGCTGTGATCCACAGAGCGCCCCGGCACCCGCACCGCCGTCGGTCACGGTCGCCCAGCCGGTACGCCAGCCGGTCACCGACTACGTGGAGCTGACCGGCAACACCGCGGCGACCGATTCGGTAGCGCTGATCGCGCGCGTCGAGGGCTACCTCGAGCGGGTCCACTTCACCGACGGCGCGCGCGTGCGCAAGGGGGATCTGCTCTTTACCATCCAGCAAGACCAATACCGCGCCCAGCTGCAGCAGGCGCAAGCGCAGGTGGCCGCGGAGAAGGCTGCGGTCCGCCACGCCGAGACCGAGCTGGCGCGCTACCGAGATCTCGTGCGGCAGGATTCGGCTCCCCAGACGCAAGTCGATCGCTGGGAGTACGAGCGCGACTCCTCGCTCGCGGCTTTGCACGCGGCCGAAGCGCAAGTCGAGCTCGCGCAGCTCAATCTGAGCTACACGCAGGTCACCGCTCCCTTCGCTGGCCGCATGGGCCGGCACCTCATCGATCCGGGCAATCTGGTGGGCGGCGTCGGCAAGCCGGCGACGCTCGCACAGATCGACAAGACCGATCCCCTGTATGTCTATTTCACGATCGACGAGCGCGAGCTGCTGCGCATCCTCGGCCAGCAGCAGGGCGGCCGGCATGGCCCGCTGGCGGAGCTGGCGATACCCGCCGCGTTCGGCTTGCTCGAGGAAGAGGGCTATCCGCATGCGGGCACGCTCGACTTCGCGGCCCTGTCGGTCGCACCGCGGACGGGCACGCTCGAGCTGCGCGCGGTTTTTCCGAATCCCGAGCCGGGTGTTCTGCCGGGCCTCTTCGCGCGCGTCCGCATCCCGACCGGCGCGCCGCGCGAGGCCTTGCTGCTCCCGGGAGACGCGATCGCGTTCGACCAGCAGGGCGAATACGCGCTCGTCGTCAACGCCGCCGATGTCGTCGAGCGCCGCCCGATCAAGACCGGCGCACAGGTCGGCCATCGATACGTCATCGAGGACGGACTGCAACCGGGCGACTGGGTGGTGGTCGCGGGCCTCGCGCGCGCGGTACCGGGACGCAAGGTGGCGGCAGAGCGCTCCGGGGCGCGCACGGCGGTGCCGGCGGTGGTGACCGTCACGCCGATGCCCACGTCCTAGGCGCCGCGAGCCGGCTGCATGTCGAAGTTCTTCATCGAGCGGCCGATCCTCGCGAATGTAATCGCGATCGTCACAGTCGTGCTCGGCGCAGTGTGCCTGCTGCGCCTGCCCGTCGCCGAGTACCCCAACATCGTCCCGCCGACGATTCAGGTCTCGACCAACTACCCGGGCGCGAGCGCCGAGGTGGTGGCCACCACCGTGGGCATCCCCATCGAGCAGCTCATCAACGGCGTCGAGAACTCGATCTACATGCAGTCGACCAGCGGCAGCGACGGCAGCTACACGCTGACGATCACGTTCGCGGTCGGCACCGATCTCGATACGTCGCTCGCGCTGGTGCAGAACGCGGCGAACGGCGCCTTGTCGCAACTGCCGCAGCCCGTACAGGCGCAGGGCGTCAACGTCCGCAAGGTGAGCACCAACATCCTCCTGATCGAGTCGCTGTATTCGGACGAGGACCGTTTCGACGAGCCGTTCCTCAGCAACTACGCGCTGATCAACCTGCAGAATCCGATCGCGCGTTTGCCGGGCGTCGGTCAGGTTCAAGTGCTCGGCGCCGGTCCATACAGCATGCGCATCTGGGTCGATCCCCAGAAGCTGATGGCGTTCGGCCTGACGGTGCTCGACGTCCAGAACGCCATCCAAAGCCAGAACCTCCAGGTCGCGGCGGGCCAGCTCGGCGGCCCGCCGGTGCCGCAGGATCAGGTGTTCCAGTTCACGGTCAACGCGCTCGGACGCCTGTCCGACGTCACCCAATTCGAAAACATCATCGTCAAGGGGCGCCCGCCCTCGACACAAGTCGCCGAGCTGCAGCAGGGCAGCACGGAAACCCCGAGCTCGGCGCTGGTGCGGGTCAAGGATGTCGCGCGCGTCGAGCTCAGCCAGCAGGTGTACTCGATCTTCTCCCGCCTGAACGGCAAGAAGGCCGCCCACATCGCCGTATTCGCGCTGCCGGGCGCGAACGCGCTGGATGTGGCGAGCGACGTGCGCGAGCTGATGGCCAGCATGCGCGCGTCGTTCCCGGCGGGCCTCCAGCACACATCGCTCTACGACACGACGCTGTTCATCAATCAATCAATCGATGCGGTCTATCAGACGCTGATCGCCGCCGGCGTGTTGGTGCTGATCGTCATCATGCTGTTCCTGCAGAATTTCCGCGCCACGCTGGTCCCGGCCACGACGGTGCCGGTGACCATCATCGGGGCATTCGCGGCGATGGCGCTGCTCGGCTTCAGCGTGAACCTCATGACGCTGTTCGCCCTCATTCTCGCCATCGGCATCGTCGTGGATGACGCGATCGTCATCGTCGAGAACGCATCGCATCACATCGAACGCGGCCTCGCACCGCGGGAGGCCGCCATTGAGGCCATGCGCGAGCTCACCGGTCCGGTGTTGGGCATTACGCTGGTCCTCGTATCGGTGTTTCTGCCCGCCTCGTTTCTACCCGGCATCACGGGACAAATGTTTCGGCAATTCGCGCTGGTAATCGCCGCGACCGCGATCATCAGCGCGCTGAACGCACTGACGCTGAAGCCGACCCAGTGCGCGCTCTACCTGCGCGCGCAACCGCCGAATCGGCGCGTGAACTGGCTCTACCGCGGCTTCAACGCCGTCTACGCCGCGTTGGAGCGCCGCTACGTCGCGCTCGTCCGGCGCATGGTGCGCCGGCCGCGGCTCATGGTTGCCGTGTTCTTCGCGCTGATCGCCGCCGGCACGGCGGGATTCGCGCTGTACCCGACCGCGCTGGTGCCGCTGGAAGACCAGGGGTACTGCGTGATCATCGCACAGCTGCCGCCCGGCGCGGCGCAGCCGCGCGTCCGCGAGGTCGCCTCCAGCATCGATGCGGTCCTGAAAGAGGCGCCCGGCATCAAAGGCTGGGTCACGATCGGCGGCTATTCCGCCCTCGATTCGGCAAAGCTCTCCAATATGGCCACGGTGTTCGCCATTTACGAGGACTGGGACAAGCGGCCGGCCGGCCTCTCGCAGCTGCAGATCCTCGCCGACCTCCAGCGGCGCTTCGCCGACATCGAAAAGGCCGTGTTCGCGGTACTGCCGCCGTCGCCGATCCCCGGCCTGGGGACCGCATTCGGCTTCCAGATGATGGTGGAGGATCGCGGGGGCGCGGGGCTGGCCGAGCTGCAGAAGATAGTGCGTGAAATCCTGGACGAGGCGCAGGCGAAGCCCGGGTTCTTGCGGCTCGCGTTTACGACGTTCCGCGCCGATAGCCCGCAGCTGTACCTCGACATCGATCGCATCATGGCCGAGTCGCTGGGGGTCCCGGTGAACGAGGTCTTCCAGACCCTGCAGACGTATCTCGGTTCCGCGTACGTGAACCAGTTCAACAAGTTCAACCAGAGCTTCCAGGTGCGCCTGCAAGCCGGCGCCGATCACCGCCGCGGTTTGAACGACATCGGGCGCCTGTATGTCGCGAACGACGCGGGACAGATGGTGCCGCTCGGCGCGCTCTTGAACGTGCGGCGCACTCTCGGATCGGAGCTCATCACCCGCTACAACCTCTACCCGAGCGGCGCGATCACCGGCATCCCGATGCCCCGCTTCAGCTCCGGCCAGGCGATGGACGAAATGGAGCGGCTGGCGTCTGCGCTGCTGCCCGCCGGCATGGCGTACGATTGGACCGGCCTTTCGTACCAGGAGCAGCTCGTCGGCGGACAGGTCTACCTCATCTTCGCGTTGTCGATCCTGCTCGTGTTCCTGGTGCTCGCGGCGCAGTACGAGAGCTGGAGCGATCCGATCACCGTCGTGCTCACGGTGCCCATGGCGGTGCTCGGCATCGTCCTCGCGCTGCTGGTCCGGCGCTTCCCGATCACGCTGTATACGCAGATCGGCCTCGTGCTCATCATCGCGCTGGCGGCGAAGAATGCGATTCTCATCGTCGAGTTCGCGCGCCAGCTGCGGCGCGAGGGCCTGGCGGCCAGAGAGGCCGCGGTGGAAGCGCTGCGCCGGCGCTTCCGTCCGATCCTCATGACCTCCATGGCCTTCATTCTCGGCGTGGTACCGCTGCTCACCGCCAGCGGCGCCGGAGCCGCGAGCCAGCAGGCGATCGGCACCGTGGTATTCGGCGGCATGATCGCCTCTACGCTGTTCGCGTTGCCGTTCGTCCCCGTGTTCTACGTGGCGATCGACGAGCTCTGGGGCGCCCGGCCGGCACCGGTGAGCGCGCCTCTGGGCGTCGGCGCGGCCGCTGGCGATCCAGCCGCTAACCCGACCCCGCCGCCGACGGCCTGAGCGCGATCGCTTTCACTTCGTCGACTGGCCGCCGTCGACGGGAAAGACCCCTCCGGTGCAGAAGCTGCTCTCGTCGCTCGCCAGGAACAGGATCACCTCCGCCATCTCTTCCGGTGTCGCGTACCGGCCGAGCAGCGTGGAGCCTTCGAGCGCCGCGCGTCCCCGCTCCGGCGCGCCCGGGGAGATGCCCTCCGCCAAGGCGTCGATCATGCGCGTCTGGGTGGAGCCCGGATGCACACTGTTCACGCGGATGCCGAATGGGCCGCACTCGATCGCAGCCGAGCGCATCAACCCCTTCACCGCGTGCTTGCTCGCGGTGTACGGCGCGATACCGGCGTAGCCTTTCAAGCCCGCGATCGAGGAGATCAAGACGACGCTGCCACCGCGCCCGCGGGCGCGCATGTGCGGAATGGCGTGTTTCATCGCGAGCCAGACCCCGCGCACGTTCACCGCGAGCACGGCGTCGAACGCCTCGACCGATAGCTCCGTCAGCGGCGCGATGGGGCCGAGAATCCCCGCATTCGCCACCAGCACGTCGATCGCGCCGTTGCGCTCCATCGCTGCCTGTACGTAGGCTGCGGTGTCGTGTTCGCGCGCGACGTCCGCCGCAAACCAGGAGAGCGCCGGGTGCGCGATCGCCTCGGCTTCGCGCCGCAAGCGGTCGGCGTCGAGGTCCACCATCAGCACCTTCGCCCCCTCGGCGGCGAAGCGCTTCGCCGTCGCGAGCCCGATACCCCCGGCCGCGCCCGTGACGATTGCACTCTTGCCGGCAAGTCTGTTCATCCGGGTTCTCCTTCGACGTGCGTGAGTTTACTACTCGCCGTCCAGGTGGCATTCCAGCGCAAGGCGAAGCGACCCGTACGTATACTAGCAACGCGCAGGTCTCGAGCGCGATGCGCCTGCATCGAGCAGCTCGGGCGGCGCGTAGCGCCGGTCTAAATGTCTGCCAACTCCCCAACGCTGCCGTTCGACCTCGCCGCGGCGGTGCTGCATCTGGCCGAACGCGACGAGCAGCTGAAGCGCCTCATCGACGAGACGGAAGCCTTCCGGCTCGAGATGGCGGCGGCGCACACGCCGTACGAGGCGCTGCTCGAGGCCATCGTCTACCAATCGATCTCCGGCAAAGCCGCCAACACGATCTTCGCGCGCATCCAGGCGCTCAGTGGCAACGGGCGCGTGCCCACGCCGGAGCGCGTGCTCGAGCTGCATGATCCGGTTCTCCGCGCCACCGGTCTCTCGGGTGCGAAGGTGCTCGCGATCAAAGATCTCGCGCGCAAGACCCTCGTCGGCATCGTCCCCACACTCGAGCAAGCCCATGCGATGTCGGATCAGGATCTCGTGGATCGGCTGGTGTCGGTGCGCGGCATCGGCGCCTGGTCGGTGGAGATGTTCCTCATCTTCCGCCTCGGCCGGCCCGATGTGTTGCCCGTCCATGATCTGGGCGTCAAGAAAGGCTGGGCGGTCACCTACGGCAAGAAGCACATGCCCAGGCCCAAGGAGCTGCTCGCATTCGGCGAGCGCTGGCGGCCGTACCGCACGGTCGCGAGCTGGTACATGTGGCGCGCATTCGAACAAGCGGGCTACGCGGCCACAAGCACGATCGGCCCGCCCGTGAAGCGGCGCAAACGCGCATCGCCTGCGACAGAGCTCCACGCGAAGCCGCGCAGGCGCGGAGACCGCCAAGCATGAACCGCATTCCCGAGCCAGAGTTGATGATCGATCCCGTGCAGGCTCTGGCCTATGCGCAAGCGGATTTCGACGAGCCACACAGCCGGTTCATCGCGCTGCTGCGCGCTCACCATCGCGGGGCGGCAGCGGCCGGTGTGGCACTGGACCTCGGATGTGGACCGGGCGACATCACCTTCCGCTTCGCGCGCGCGTATCCCGGCTGGGAGGTCGACGGCATCGACGCATCGCCCGCCATGCTCGCCCTCGCCCGCGCCGCGGCGCGCCAGGCGGGCCTCGCCACGCGCGTTGCATTCGCCGAGGCGCACCTGCCGAGTTGGGCTCTGCCGCACGCCCGGTACGACCTGGTGATCAGCAACAGCCTGCTGCACCACCTGGCGGACGCTGGCGCGCTCTGGGCCTGGCTAGCCAGCGCGTTCCCGGCAGGAACGCCGGTGTTCCTGATGGATCTCATGCGCCCGGCCAGCCGAGCGGCGGCACAGGCACTGGTCGACCGCTATGCGGCAGGCGAGCCCGACGTCTTGCGCCAAGACTTCTTCAATTCACTGCTGGCCGCGTACACCGCGGAGGAGGTGCGGCAGCAGGTACGCGACGCCTCGCTCGACAAGCTCGAGGTCGCGGCCGTATCGGACCGCCACCTGGTCATCTCGGGACCGCTGTGAGCGTCGCACGCGCCTCAGCGCTAGCGGTGATGCTCCCGCACGACGTCGCGGTGCAGAAACTGCGTCGGCCGGCCGGCGAAGTGCTGCGGCTGGACCGTGTCGGGATTCAGCCACTCGACCAGCGCTGCGTAACCGAGCGTCTCCGAGTCGTTGCTGAGATAGTGCGGCAACACGGCGAGCACGTGAAAGCCCTCGTGCAGGTGGAACGTCAACGTATGATCCACGATTTTCCCGTGCACCACGGCGACCACGTAGTCCGGCGCCGTCATGCGCTTCGCATGGTGGTGGTAGTCGCGCAGGCGGGCGCCGGCGCGCATGCGCCGGAGCCCTAATCGCCTGGCGATCGCCTGTGAGTTCTGCACCAGCCGGTGACCGAGGCCGTGGCCCTGCATGGCGGGGTCGACGATGGCTTCGACGCCGTACAGCGTATGCCCGTTCTGGGGGTCATGGTTGGTCAGCATCCCATTCGCGGTGAACTCGTCCCAGCTGCCGAACATGTCGTAATGGTCCCAGCGCACGATCACCGAAGACGACATGCCGACCACGTATTCATCATCGCCAACCACCGCGACGAACTGGCCCTCGGGAAAGACGCGGAGATGCGAGCCGAGCTGCTCGGCACTCCACGGGTCCGTCTCGGGATATACGCGCCGGCAGAGGTCGTGAATGCCGGCGAAGTCGCGTGGCTCGGTATTGCGGATGCGGATATCGGCCGTCGTCGCAGTCATGACGGCGCCGTATACCACCGGCCACCGCATGCCTCCAGCGCAATTCGCCGCGGGCGGTCGTTGAGCCACCGCCCTTGCTATCGCGTCGACCTCAGCCCTGTGGACGCGCCATCAGGTCCCGGCTCGGGTCCGGCACCGGCTGGCCCAGGTTGGCTTTGGCCGCGCGCATCAGCCACTCCGCAGGCGGTCGTTGCCCAGCACTTCGCACGGCTGTAAACGAGCATCAGCACCACGAACAGGCCGTCGCCGACGCGGCGAAGGTTCCGTTCACCACCCGGCCCTGCAACGCAGGATCGTCGGCGCCTTCAGATCAGCTCGGCGGGATCGAGGCCGATCTCCTCGGCGACGGCGGCAAGTGTGTCGCCCGGCCCCACGTCCAACCCGCGCGAAAACCGCGCCGCGAAGACCGCCTTCGCGAACACGCTCCCGCGGTTGCGTGCCAGCGGCAGCGTACAGAAAGGCGGCATGGGGCCGCGCCCAGTCCGTTTCGACCAACGCACACACGGATGACCGGGAGCATTCCGGGTTGGAAGCAGAAGCGCCGTCGCTCGTCGAGCAGTTCGAGGGATGTCAGGTCGCGGCGGCAGTTGGCGCCCCGGAGCGGAATACCGCGCAGGTGCGAGGTGCGGATCTGATCGTCGATCGGAAGGATGGAGCGCTGGGCGTCGGCGTCAGCGTAACGGTGGCGGTCGCGGGAGCAGTCCCCGTGGCGGTGGCAGGGCTGGTGGACGGGGGAAGAGGCGTGTTGGTAGCGGTGGCAACCGCAGTCGCGCTCGCCGTAGACGTGGCGGTGGCCGCGGTCCCAGGCGCCCGAGATCAGCCGGCGGCGGATCAGGCGCTATAAACAAGAGACTTATCGGCGACGTGCCGCTGGCCAGCTGCTTGGCCATGTTCGCCGCGCCATCAGCCAGCTCCGCCGCGATGCCCACGCAAGCGCGATGACCGGAATCGCGCTGTTGAAGATCAACGTAAAGATCGAGCCGCGCACCGCCTCCGGGCAGAACGGGTCGCCACCCGCGCCGAGGCTGCCGGAATGCACTCGCACCCTGGGCGCTGCCGCGGGCACCGCGATGCCGATCTCCCGTGGCGGCACCAGATCGCCCATCAGCGGCATGCCCATGATCGCGTCATTGGTGACCAACACGGTGGCGAACACGGCGCGCTCGGTGTCGTACTCGTCGGCATCCGCAGCGCCGACTATGCTTCGCGGTGATTGCTATTCGCCGGCGGACGGGGAACACGCCAGGTGAACCACGCCGCTCAGTTTCGGGCGCGGGCACCCGGCACTCCACGTGGTCGCCGGGCGCCGGTGCCGCGCTGCGCGGATCGTCACGTCAGAGAGACGCTGCGCTGGTGTGCGCGGACCCATTGCGGCGCCTGGTGCGTATCGAAGCGGCGGCTCGCGTCGGCGCACGCCGAGGCGAACCGGCCGGCCATCTTTCTGGCCAAGCTGGCTAACTCGCCTACGATCTCAGCGCTCGGCTCCGTCAGGCCGCGCCGCACCGCCACCTCGAAAAGAGCGGGCGCTAAGCGCTGCTTAGTTGAGCGCGGATCAGGTTGACTCGCAGCGCGACAAAGTATTCGATGACCGCCTGGTCACGATCCGGGCGCGACGACATATCGTTTGGCGTCGGCGCGAAATCTCGAAGAATGCGCGACATCTCGTGACGGAGCGCCCAAAATCCGCCTCGGCAAGTTGGTCCGGCAATTGCTTTGGTGGTGTTCGCGGAGGTTTCATGCAGTTTTCGGCAGCACGCAGCGACAGAGTGGCTCACCGGATGCCGAGCGCTTCGGAGACGGGGGCCTGAGCGATGGCGAAACTCGTTGCAATTCTGGGCAGCGTTACCCCCCCGGGGCGGATGCTCACGGCGCTGAACGGCGCCATGGAGCGGGCGCGGTCCGCGCACGCGGGCGTGGAGACGGACTTGATCAATCTCGCCGACTGCCGCGTGGCGTTTGCGGATGGCCGGCCGCCCGAACAGTACAACGACGACACCGCATCGATCGTCACCCGAGTGCGGGATGCGGACGCCGTGATTCTCTCGAGCCCGGTGTACCGCGCCTCGTATACCGGCGCACTGAAGAACTTGCTGGACCACCTTCCGATCGAGACGCTCGCCAGTAAACCGGTCGGCATCGTCGCCATGGGCGCGACGCCCCACCACTATCTGGGGGTGGACTGGCAGCTCCGAGAAGTGCTGACGTGGTTCGGCTCGATCGTCCCGCCGAGCAGCGTGTATCTGGTCTCGGCGGACTTCGTCCAAGGCGTGTTGTCGGACACCGCAAGCGCCGAGCTGGATAGCCTGGTGCGCGCGCTGTTGAAGCTCACCGAGGTCGTACCTCCAAAAGGCGAATACTTGGGGCCGCGGCCACTCGCGGCCAGGCGGGGTTGACCTAGAGTAGACCTGCCGGGCTGCCTTCCCAGGCGCCCGCATCGCGCGCGACCGGTCTTTCTCACCCGACCTTTCCCGGGGCAGCGGCCTGCTCACAAATAAGACTCGACCAAAGAAGGGGATAAGCATCGATGGCGGCAAAAAAATTCCATCTCGGATGGTTCCTGAACTTCACCGTGGACATCTGGAACGACCAGTTCGCCGGGGCCGGCGGTTGGCCGTGGACGGGCGACTTCTATTGCGACGTGGCGAAGGCCTTAGAGCGGGCGTGCTTCGATTACATCATGATCGAGGACAAGCTCTCGGTCTCCGAAGCGTACGGCGGCTCTACCGAGATGTACCTCAAGCACGCGGTAGGGCTCGTGCCGAAGCACGATCCGTCGCCGCTGGCGGCGCTCATGAGCTCCGCCACGGAGCGGCTGGGCATCGTGATCACCATGTCGACCCTGGCGTACCCGCCGTTCCTGCTCGCCCGGCTGTCGTCGACGCTCGACCACATCTCGCGCGGGCGCTTCGGCTGGAACATCGTCACCAGCGCCGAGGACTTTGCCGCGCAGAACTTCGGCCTCGACAAGCTGCCGCCCCGCGAGCTGCGCTATGACATGGCCGACGAGTACATGGATGTCGTCAACCAGCTCTGGGCCTCATGGGAGCCGGACGCGATCCTCATCGATCGCGAGCGCGGTATCTACGCCGATCACCGCAAGGTCCACCCCATCCACTTCAAGGGCAAGTATTTCAGCTGTCGCGGACCGCTCAACACCGCCCCGTCGCCGCAGGGGCGTCCCGTGTTCGTGCAGGCCGGCGGCTCGCCCAAAGGCCGCGCTTTCGCTGCCAAGCACGCCGACTCGATCATCACCCTGGCCGAAGGCATCGAGGGAATGAAGGAATACCGCGAC
Source organism: Binatia bacterium (assembly GCA_050176585.1). GTDB lineage: Bacteria > Desulfobacterota > Binatia > HRBIN30 > CADEER01 > CAYYWP01. The sequence goes on along the minus strand of JBFXHX010000015.1, from coordinate 75,436 downwards.
GACATCCGTGCGCGCGCCAAGTCCTATGGCCGCAACCCGGATGAGATCAAAGTGTTATTCCTGGTCGTCCCGACCCTCGCCGAGACCATGGAAGCGGCCTACGAGAAACGCGACCGCTTCGTCCACTCCCCGCAGTTCATCGAGCAGACGCTCTGCCTGATCTCGGCCATCACCGACATCGATTTCTCGAAATACGATCTCGATTCGGTGATGCCGCACTTGACCACCAACGGCGAACAGGGCTCGCTGGACAAGTTCCAGCAGTGGGGCAGCGGCAAGACGCTGCGCCAGCTCGTCCACGAGTCGGCCGAGTTCGAGTCGTCGATCGAGCTCCTGGGAACGCCGGACAGCATGGCGGAGCGGATGGGCCAGATCATGGAGGAGGTCGGCGGTGACGGCTTCCTGATCACCACACACAATCAGGCGGTAAGCCGCCGCCTCCTGCTCGAGGTCACCGAAGGCCTGGTCCCAGCCCTGCAGCGCCGCGGCCTCGTCCGCACCGAGTACAAGCACAAGCTGCTGCGCGACACGCTGCGCGAGTTCTGAGCAGCATCGCCCATGCCCAAGCGCCGTCCGGAGCACCGGGCGGCGCTTCCATCGCGCGGCCAGACCCGCCTCCGCGAGCCGCACGGCATTCCGGCTCGCGCATTGGATAGCGACGGCGCACCGAGCACATGACGGGGCGCCGCCAGCGCCATGCCGGTGCGCGCCCCGCGGCCGCCGGTCCGCCGCCAGCTACAACAGCGACTTCATCTCCGCGATCATCTTGGTGAAGCTGTCCTTCGCATCGCCGAAGAGCATCATGCACTTCTCGTTGTAGTAGAGCTCGTTGTCGACGCCGGCAAAGCCCGGGCGCATGCTGCGTTTGAAGACGATGATCGACTTCGCCCGCTCCACCTCGAGAATCGGCATGCCGAACAGCGGGCTCGACTTGTCGGTCTTGGCGGCCGGGTTGGTGACGTCGTTGGCGCCGACCACCAGCACGATGTCGGCCTCGGCGAATTGCGGGTTGATCGCCTCCATGTCCACGAGCTGCTCGTACGGCACGTTTGCCTCCGCAAGCAGCACGTTCATATGCCCCGGCATGCGCCCGGCGACGGGGTGAATCGCGTACTTCACGTCGACGCCGCGATCGATCAACGTGGTCGCCAGCTCCGCCACGACGTGCTGGGCTTGGGCCACCGCCATCCCATAGCCGGGCACCACGATCACGCTGTGCGCGGTCTCGAAGAGCACGGCGGTCTCGTCCGGGGTGATGCTGCGCACGGTGCCGCGCGCCTCCGCGGCGGCAGTCGCCGCTTCCTCGGAGACATTGCCGAAGGCGCCGAAGAGCACGTTGGTGATCGACCGATTCATCGCCCGGCACATCAGCAGCGCCAGCAGGAATCCGGAGGTGCCGTCGAGCGATCCGGTCACGATCTGGATCTTGTTCGACAGCACGAAGCCCATTGCCGCGTCCGCCAACCCGCCGTAGGAATTGAGCAGCGCGATCACGACCGGCATGTCGGCCGCGCCGATCGGAATGACCAGCAACAACCCGAAAGCAAATGCGAAGGCGACCATGACGTAGAAGAACGGGGTGGCCGCCTGCGTGACCACGAGCCAGATCGCGGAGGCGACGATCACGGCGAGCAGACCCAAGCTGATCACGTTCTGGCCCCGATATGTGATCGGTCGCCCCGGCAGCAGCTCGTGCAGCTTGGCGGCGGCGATGAGGCTGCCGGTGAAGGTCAGCCCGCCGATGATGACCTCGAAATCGAGCGCGACCAGGGTCACGCGGCTGAGCTCGCCCTGGTAGCGAAAGTACTCCGAGATGCCCACCAGGCAGGCGGCCAGCGCGCCCAGTGAGTGCGAGAGCGCGGTGCGTTGCGGCACCGCGGTCATCGGCACGCGCAACCCCATCCATCCACCCGCCACCGCGCCGATGGCAAAGCCGAGGAAGATCCATCGATACGTGACCACGTGGTGGTGGAAGAGCGTGCCCACGACCGCGAGCACCATCCCGAAGGCGGCCAGCAGCATGCCGCCCCGCGCCCATTTCGGCGAGCTCAGCCCCTTCAAGCCGAGCACGAACATGGCGGCCGACAGGATGTAGGTGTAGCGCAGCACCTCGTCCGCGGCGTGCTCGCGCAGATATTCGGCGGTGGGCATGTCCGCGGGTTTCGCAGACCAGACGATTGCGGCGACGATCAGGAGCACGGCGCCCATAGCCATGACGGCCTGGCGCTCCACGGGCTGGCGCGCCCCGCCTTTGTGCTCGTCGGCGGTCTTGAACATGCGCAGCATGCGGTCGGTGATGAGGAACCCGCCGACCGCGTTCGTGGACGAACAGGCGACCGCGATAAAGCCGAGCAGAGTACACACCCAGCCGTTCGGTACGTCACTGTAGTCGCCACCCGCGATGACAATGGACCCGACGAGCGAGATCGCCGCGATGGCGTTGGTCGCCGACATCAGCGGCGTATGCAGTAGCGGCGGAATCCGGGTGATGACGTGGTAGCCGAGGAATCCGGCCAACAAGAAGATGTAGAGACCGACTTCCAATTCCGTCGTCATGCCGTCTTCCCCACCATCGACGCGCTCTTGAACGCCTCGTTGACGATCTCGCCGCCGTGCGTGATGCAGGTGCTCTTGATCACTTCGTCGTCGAAATCGAACGCAAGCTTGCCCTCCTTCACGAATTCCCGCAGGAGTTCGGTCACGTTGCGGCCGTACAGCTGGCTCGCGTGCAGCGGCATCGTCGCGGGCAGGTTCGTGGGGCCGTGTATGGTCACGCCGTGCTCGATCACGACTTGATCCGCGCGCGTGAGCTCGCAGTTGCCTCCGGCCTCGGCGGCGAGATCGACGATGACCGAGCCGGGCCGCATGCCCGCGACGGTCTCCTTCGTAACGAGCCGCGGTGCCGGCCGGCCCGGCACCAGCGCCGTCGTGATCACGGCGTCGTACTCCGCCGTCTTGGCGGCCAACATCTCCTGCTGGCGCCGGCTCGCATCGACGGTCAGCGCCTTTGCATAGCCACCGGCGTCCTCGACGTCGGCGATGCCGAGATCGAACTCGAGGAATTTCGCGCCGAGGCTCTGCACCTGCTCTTTCACGGCCGAGCGCACGTCGTAGCCCCAGACCTGCGCGCCGAGCCGACGCGCGGTGGCGATGGCCTGCAATCCCGCGACCCCTGCACCGATGACCAGCACGCGGGCGGCAAAGATCGTCCCCGCCGCGGTCATCAACATGGGAAAGAACTTCGCGAGCGCCTCGGCGGCGATGAGCGCCGCCTTGTAGCCGGCGATGTTGGCTTGTGAGGACAGTGCGTCCATCTTCTGTGCGCGGCTGATGCGCGGCACACCTTCCATGCCGAAGGCGGTAATGCGCTGCTGCGCGAGGTGCTGCATCAGCTCGGGGTTGCTGGACGCCTGGAGAAATGACACCAGCGCCGCGCCGGCGCGCATCTGATCGACTTCAGCCGGCGTGGGTTTCTGCACCTTCAACACGACGTCGGCTTGTCCATAGAGCGCAGCGGCGTCCGCTATGATCCGCGCACCGGCTTTCTCGTAGGCGGCATCGGCCTGAAAAGCGCCGGCGCCCGCGCCGCTCTCGACGAGCAGTTCCATACCGCCTTTGACCAACGCGCCCGCGATGTCGGGGAGCAATGCGACACGGCGCTCGCCGGGCGCAACTTCTCGTGGAACCGCGATCTTCACCTAGCTTTCCCTCCTGGGAAATTCGGCTGCGTGTTAGATTGCTGCAGGTTATAGAGGTTCGGTCGTATAGATGGTGAGCGCGGTGCGCTGCAACAGCGGCTGTCGTATAGCGGGCCGCCGGTAATCGTCCGCGAGCGGGGATGCTGGCGCGCACACGGGTGCTCAGCAGCGCACGCTGGTGATCCGCCTGTCCCACCAGCCCGGGCGCCTTCGACACTGTCCGGGCACAACGCGGGAGTGGCGCTCCCGCACCCCGACAGTAGACGGACACGGAAGTGGGCCGCCGACCCGCTCCGAAAACCGGCACCGCGCGGTCGACAGGTCCGCCGGGCCGAAGCAGCCCATGTACCGGCCCTGGCGAACCCGCGGAACGATCCTCGCTCGGGTGCGCGTGTGACCGATCGGACGTTTGACGCGAACGCGCGAAGCAGGCAGAAGGTCGCCGGGGGTCTTAGCGGGCGAGAGGGACGTCCGCGTCCGCTGCTACTGCGGACCGATGGAAATGAATAGTTCTCATTCTCAGCAGGAGCGTGCTACGAGTACCTCTTGGCCTTGCCAAGCGCTGCGGAATGTGGGCAGTGGGTACACGGATAGCGTCGATACTTTCGCCGAGGTGCTCTCCGGCACAGGAAGGGGGGCTGTCTGGCTCTTGCCACCGAAACGCCATCACCCGACGTTTCCGCTGTAATTCTCGCCGCCGGACGGGCTAGTCGCATGGGGCGCGAAAAGGTCTTGCTCCCCCTCGGCAATGAGCCGCTCATCCGGCGCAGCGTGCGCGCCGCTAGCGGCGCCGGCGCGGCGGAGATCATGGTGCTGGTGAACCCGCGCAACCGCGACGCTGTCGCGCGCGCCGTCGCCGACCTGCCGTGCGTGCTCGTGTGCAACGAGCGGTATGAGGAAGGCATCGGCTGTTCGATCGCGCGCGGTGCGAACGCCGTGCGGCCCACGGCCGGTGCGCTGCTGCTGATGCAGGGCGATCAGCCGCTGGTGGACCGAGCGTTGCTGGACGCGATGATCGAGCGGTGGCGCGCGGCGCAGCCGCCCTACGTCGCCGCCGCGTTTGGTCCGACGACCACCACGCCGGTGTTGTTTGCGCGCGCTCTATTGCCGGAGCTGCGCGCGCTCGGAGGGGATATAGGGGCTCGCGCCGTGCTCGGCCGCCATGCCGGAACGGTCCTCGAATTCCCGGCTTGGAAAGGCATGGACGTCGACACAGAGGAAGACTACGCGTCGGTCCGCGCGCTGGTGGAAGGCGGGGCGCCACGGGCCGAAATGGCGGGATCCTGACCCGGTGACTCGCTCCGCAATGCTACGCGAGCATACGGAATACCGTACCCAGTTTCACCTCACGTCGTGATCTCAGCTCTTGATTCCAGAGAATGCCTGCAATATCTTTTCGACTCAGCGGTGGCATATCACGTGCTTGCTACCGCACCTACCCATCCCGAGGCTTGAACGGCATGCATTCGCCATGCTTGTAAAGCCAAATTACGTAATACCGTCGCGAGAGGGCAGTTAGACGATGATGAATGACGAGCAGCACTACAGCGGTTTCGACCTGAAGTTGGCGCGGCTGGCCCGTTTCCTCATTCGCAATCGGCGCAAGGCTCTGGTCCTGCAGCTGATCGTGATGGTGGCCTGCGTGTGGGCGATCGTGGGAATGAGCCTCCACGACGACCCGAACCAGTGGCCGCCCAAGTACGACGAGAATGTGCAGCTAAACGATCGGCTGCAGCGCGATTTCGGTGGGTCGAACCTGGTCACCATCATGATCACGCGCCGGGACGGCGGCTCAATCATCGACCACGAGACGCTGACCAAGGTGAAGACCATCACCGACAAGCTGATGGACACCCAAGGCGTCATCCCGTACGCGGTCCGGTCGCTCTCGACGGTGAACTCGCGTTACCTCAAAGGCACGGCGGAAGTCCTCGACGCGAGCCTCCTGTTCACGGAGGCGACGCGCGCCCCGCAGACGCCCGAAGAGCTCGAGCGCACGCGCTTCGGCATCGAGAACAACGCCTCCTTGAAAGGACAGCTGGTCTCGCCGGACTACAAGTCCACGATCGTCCAGGCCGACTTCCGCACCGGCAAGATGGTCACCGCCGCCGGCATGGAGCTGCCGTCGACCGATCCGATCGAGATCTACAAGAACGTGCACGAGATCATTGCGCCGCTGAACGACGAGCATCACAGCGTGGAAGCCGCCGGTTCGCCGATCATCATCGGATGGGTGAACAGCGACGGCCTCTACTACGTCGGCATCGCCCTGGTCTTCTTCATGATCATCATTGCGGGCACGCTCTGGTACGCGTTCCGCAGCGTCAGCGGCGTCATCCTCCCGATGCGCGTCGCTATCCTGGGCGCGTTGATGGGCTTCGGGTTGTACCGGCTGTTCTTCGGGCCGGTGCTGTATTCGGCCGCCGCGCTGCTCGCACCGTTCATCGTCGTCGCCGCCGGCGCGTGCCACTCCGTGCAGTTCCTTTCGCGCTTCTTCTATGAAGAGTACCCGCGTTTGAAGAACACCGAGGACGCGATCGTGACCACGTTCGTGTCGCGGTTGCGGCCGATGCTGATCTCGCTGCTGTGCGACCTGGTGCCATTCATCGTGATGGCGATCATTCCGTTCGACAACGTGCGGCAGCTCGGCATCGTGGCCGGACTCGGCCTGGCCTCGCTGACGTTCGACGAGTTCGTCCTCATGATCCCGGCCCTGAGCTCCGTCACCATCGCGGAGATCGATAAAGCGCAATTGGGTGCGGAGAAGGAGCGCGAGGCGACGAAGTTCGACATGAAGCTCGCCGACTTCGTGCGGAAGGTCATCAGCCGGCCGGTCTATGGCCAGATCATTCTCGCCGGCTGCGTCCTGCTCACGGCGTTCCTCGCCTGGGACATCGCCAAGACGCCGGTCGGCCAGGACAACACCTACGCGATCCACAACTACCTGACCAAGTCGTGGAACCGCAGCGACATCTTCAAGATGGAGCAGGAGATCAAGAATCACTTCGGCGGCGTGTACACGCTGACCGTGCTCGCGGAAGGCCCGAAGGAAGGCACGGTCAAGACGCCAGACTCGCTGGTCGCCCTCGAGGGATTCGAGCGGTACATGGACGAGCTGCCCGAGGTGAGCGCGGTCGTCGGCCTGCCCATGTACATCAAGGTCATGAACCGGTTCATGAACGAGGACAAGGACGAGGAGTTCCGCATCCCGACGCATGACCGGGCGAACTTGGCCATCGGCGAAGCACTGTACTTCTATACCGGCGGCACGCCGGGCGCGTTCGACGCCATCGTCGATCCGACCTATCAGCGCGCGATGATGGTGACGTTCGTCACCGATACGAGCCAGGAGACCGTGGGCAAGGTGACGCAGCGGGCCAGGGAATTCGTCGAAAAGCATTGGGATCCGAGCAAGGCGAGCGGCGTCAAGCTAGAGCTGGCCGGCGGATCCGTGGGCATCGCCGACGCCTTCAACCGCCACGTCAAGTACTGGCTCATCGTCGGCTCGGTCCTCGGCTTCGTCGGCACGATCCTGTTGTCGATTCCCTTTATCGGCTCCGTGTTGCTGCCGATCCTCCTCATCATCCCACTGGTGCTCGGCACGCTCTCGGCGGTCGGCATCATGATCGCCCTCGGCATCGAGCTGAACTCGAACGCCGCCGCCGCGCTGGCGATCGCCAGCGGCGTGGGCATCGACTCGGAGGTCTACCTGCTGTACCGCGTCCGCGAGGAGTACCTGAAGCTGCGCGACTTCAAGGAAGCGCTGGTGCAGGGCTTCGTGAAGATCCGGCGCGCGCTCATGGTGTCGAATGGCGCGCTGATCCTCGGCTGCTGGGCGCTCGCCCCGATTCCGCTCTACATCGGCTACGTCGGTTTCGGCATGGGACTGGTGCTGCTCATGTGCTTCGTCTTCAGCGGCGTAATCTCGCCGATCCTCTGGTACTGGCTGGGCGAGAAGATCGTCGTCGGCAAGATCGAGGCGATGTCTGCCGAAGAGGTCGAGCGCGCCCGCCTGGTGGGCATGGGCGGTCACTGAGCGGTTGTAAACACCATCGGAGCGCGCCGGGAGCACGACGCTTTCCGGCGCGCTCCGACGCCCGGCAGGGCCGCTCGATCGCACATTGATCGAGCCAGATTGCCGCGTTCTGCGCGGCGGCGCCTTGTCCTCACCGGAGGGCGATGGTAATCGACGCGCTGTGAGCGCAGGCGCGGCGATGCTGGAGGCGCGATGACGACCCTACTCGCGGACATCGAGCAGTGGCAACAAAGCGGTGAGCCAACCGCTTTGGCCACGGTGATCGAGACCTGGGGCGCCGCTCCCCGCGGAGTCGGTGCCAAGATGGCCTTCACCCCGAAGGGCAAGCTCACCGGATCCGTCAGCGGCGGCTGTGTCGAATCCTCGGTGATCGAAGCCGGGCACACGGTGCTCGGCACCGGTCGGCCGCAACTCCTGCAGTTCGGCGTCGAGGACGAGACAGCCTGGAGCGTCGGGCTCTCTTGCGGCGGGAAGATCCAGGTGTTCGTCGAGCCGCTGAACCAGGAGACGCGCGAGGCGCTGCAGGACTTGGACCGCGCCGAGCCGCCCGCCGCCAACGTGACTGTCGTCGGCGGCCCGGCCGAGCTCCTCGGGAAGAAGCTCTTCTTGCACGGCGATGCAGTGAGACGCGGCACGCTCGGTCCCGGGCTCGACGAGGCGGCGGTCACCGCCGCGCGTACCGTGCTCGCCGAGACGCGCTCGCGACGCGCCACGTTGCCCGCCACGCCACCATATGCGGAGCCGGTCGAGGTATTCGTGGAGGTGGTGCCTCCACCCCCGACTCTGGTGGCAGTCGGCGGCGTGCACATCGCGGTCGCGCTCACGGCTATCGCCAAGACCCTCGGCCAGCGGACGATCGTTATCGATCCGCGCCGGGTCTTCGGCAGCGCCGAGCGCTTCCCGCACGTGGATCAGCTGATCCAGGCCTGGCCGGACGAGGCGTTCAAGCAGGTGGTGCTCAACGAGAGCACGGCCGTGGCCATGCTCACGCACGACCCGAAGATCGACGAGCTCGCGCTGCGCGTGGTGCTGGCGAGCCCGGCGTACTACATCGGCGCCCTCGGCAGCGCCGTGACCCAGCAGAAGCGGCGCGCTCGTCTGCTCGAATCCGGGCTCAGCGAGTCGCAGGTGGATCGCATCCACGCGCCGATCGGTCTCGACATCGGGGCTCGTACTCCGGAGGAGATCGCACTCTCGGTGATGGCCGAGATCATCGCCTCCCGCCCGCGTCAGAAGGCGCGGCGCGCCGCCGCCTGACCATGATGTCACCGAGCTGATCCACCGGCAGGGGCGAGCTCGGGGGTGTGAGAGGCAGCCGTGAGCGTCATCAACTGCGACATGGGAGGAGGCTTCGGCTCGTACCGCATGGGGGGCGACGAAGGCATCCTGGCGCATGCGACGGTCGCGACCGTCGCATGTGGGGTTCATGCATCGGTTCCCTCGATCATGCGTCGCACGGCCCGGCTGGCGAAGCGGCACAGCATCCGGGTGGGGCCCCATCTGTCGCTACCCGAACGGCAGGGGTTCAGCCGGCGGGAAATGAAAATCGAGCCCGGCGAGCTCGGCGAGTTGCTGCTGGATCAAGTCGGATCGCTGCCGGGGGCCACCGCCGTCGCGCCGGCGGTGCGAGAGGCGGTGGGCGCGTTCCGCTGAGCGCGCGAGCATCGATGCGAAGCGCGTGAGGGGGGCGCGGAGCGCACGCATGATCTACGAAGAACCGCGGCTGCTTCCGGGCGGGGATCGCTACCTGCTGATCGAGTTCGGCAACGAGATGAATCTCGAGCTGAACTTCATGGGGCATAGCCTGGCGAAGGCGATCGAGTCGGCGCAGATGCCGTTCGTGATCGAAACCGCACCCTGCTTCGCCTCCACGCTGGTGCACTACGATCCGGAGCAAATTGACTACGACGATCTCCGCAAGGAGATGCGCGCGCTGCTGCGCTCGCTCGGGCCGGCGGAGAACATCGAGCTCGCGAGCCGCCTCTTCTACTTGCCGACCGCCTACCTCGACCCGTGGACCAAGGCCTGCATCGACGAGTACTCTCAGAAGATCACGCCGAAACAATGGGATCCGGAGTTCATCGCGGAGATCAACGGCCTGGCCGACGCCGCGGAGTTCGCGCGCGTGCACTCGGCGACGGAGTACTGGGTGGCATCGCTCGGCTTCTGGCCTGGACTCCCGTTCATGATGCCGCTCGATCCGCGCTGCCGGCTGACCGCGCCGAAGTACAACCCTCCGCGCACGTGGACGCCACAGGGCACCGTCGGCATGGGCGGTGCGTCGACGGCGATCTACCCAGTCGCCACGCCCGGCGGTTACCAGATCTTTGCGCGCATCCCCGTCCCGATATGGGACACGGAGCGCCGGTATCCCGAGTTCGAGCGCAGCATCTGCCTGTTCCAGCCCGGCGATCGCGTGAAGTTCGTGCCGGTGTCGGTCGAGGAGTTCGAGTACATCGAGGCCAAAGTCGCCGACCGCACCTACGTGTACAACGTGGTCGGATACCAAATGTTCTCGGTGCGCAATTACGCCGAATGGGTGAGGTCCCTGAACGCCGCCACCCGAGCGCGAGGGGGCACCGAGTGATCGAGGTCGTGCAGCCGGGTCTCGAAACGTCAGTGCAGGACTTCCCGGGTCGGATCGGCTTCTGGAACCAGGGATTTCCGCCCTCGGGCCCGATGGACAGTTGGTCCTTCCGGCTCGCCAATCTCCTGGTCGGCAATCCGGCGGGCGCAGCCGGGCTGGAGTGTCAGTTCCTCGGACCGACGCTGCGCTTTCAGCGCGATATGGTCATTGCGGTGTGCGGCAGTCCCATGGACCCGAAGCTCGATGGGAAGCCGCTCGCCATGTGGGAAAGCGTCGCGGTCGCGCGCGGTCAGACGCTGCAGCTCTCGGCCGCCAAGTCCGGCGCCCGCAGCTACATCGCGTTCGCCGGCGGGATCGACACGCCACCATGGCTCGGCTCGCGCGCGACCTTTCACAAAGCGGGGGTCGGCGGGGTCAATGGCTATGCGTTGAAGGCGGGCCAGACCCTCGCGGTCGCGGCGGCGCAGGGCACGCCTGGTCGGCGCGTGCGACCGGAATGCCGGCCCCCCATCACCGGGGACAAGCTGTGGACCATCGAGGTCGTGCGCGGTCCGAACGACGACTGGGTCGATGAAGCGGGTCACCACCGCTTCCTCAACAGCGATTGGAAACTTTCTGCGAAGAGCGATCGCACCGGCTACCGCCTGGAAGGACCGCAGTGGACGTTCACGGCTAAAGCGTACGACAAGCCGCCTGAGCACGGCTCTATGCCGTCCAACATCATCGACCAAGGTTATCCGCTCGGTGCCATCAACATCGGCGGGCAGACCCCGATCATCCTGGTCAACGACGGGCCCAGCATGGGCGGCTTCATCAATCCGTACACCGTACCGTCGGCCGCCTTTTGGAAGCTGGCCCAGTCGAAGCCGGGCGACACGTACCGATTCATCGAACTGAGCGTGCGGGAAGCCCAAGACCTGCGCCGCCGGCTCGAGGGCCTCTGTACGGACGCCAGCATCGAGTGAGCGAGGAGGGAGCATGGCGGAGCAGGTGTCGACGTTGGTGCCCGGCACGGTATGGCGGGTGCTCGTCAGGCCGGGCGATACAGTGCAGGTGGGCACCGTGCTCTTCATCCTCGAGGTGATGAAGACCGAAGTGCCGCACACGGCGCCTTGCGAGGGCGTGGTCAGCGCCGTGCACATCACCGAAGGTCAAGAAGGCCTCGAAGCGGGCATGCTCGCGGTCGAGATCGGCTGAACGCGGCCAACTTACAACGGCCGACTCGCCGGCTGCCTGCCCGACTCGCCGCCGTGACGTGACGCGCCACCCGGCAGTGGCCGTTCACTGGGTGTCCTTTCTCAATCCCCGAGAAAGAACCCCGTCCAGCTTCGCGCAGCTGCGAACCCGCGGCAGTATTTTCCGCTCCGTTCGCATCGCGTTCCGCCGGCACGCCAAGTGCTTCACGAGGAGCGCATGATCGGACAAACCATGCGTATCGATCAGGACTTGTGCATCGACTGCGGCATGTGTCGGGAGACGTGTCCATTCGGAGCGGTGGTGAGCGCCTTCACCCTCAAGCATCACTACGAGATCCTCCCCGATCGATGCCGCTGGTGCGGCGGGCCCGGCAAGGCGCCCTGCGCGGTGTTCTGTCCGGTGGAAAACGCCATCGCACCCGCCATGTGCGATGGCCCCGATGCATACGTCGGCGCCCACTAGCCCGAACAGAGAGGGGATCGCACGATGCGAGGCAAAGACTACTTCCGCATGATGCAAGAGCTGGCCGCGCCGTTGGCCAAGCAGGCGTACGAGACGACTTGCGAGACCTACGCCAAGCTGAGCGACGACGAGGCGTTCCGGCTGCTGGCGCAGCTCTGGTTCATCGAGGCGCCCGTGCTCGGGAACTACGCGCGCAACTGGTGGAATACCATTCCGCGCGATCCCGCCGGCAAGTACCGCGATGTCGAGATGTTCTTGAGCCGGCAGCTGTACGACGAAGCGCGCCACGGCAAGCTGTATGCCGACGCCTGTGTTCGCAAGGGCTACATTCAGCACGAAGAGGAGCTGTACACGCATCCCTATGCGCGCCCCGTCCCGGGCTGGCTCAATTTCACGATGTGGCTCGAGCACCTGGGCAGCTTCAACTTCACCACGCTGTATGCCGGTGAACAGATGGCGTCCGAGTGTTTGACGTTCCCCATGGTTCTCAAGGCGTGCATGGACGTGATCGAGGACCCGGTGATCCGTTGGGTCTTCGAAGCGCAGTGGGACGAGGAGCACTTCCACGGTACGTCGGGCCGGTACGTGATCACCAAGTACTGCCAGACCGCAGCGCAGCAGGAGGAAGCGAGTTGGGCCGCGCACACCACGTGGCGCTTGCTGGCCGAAGGCGTCGGAGATCTCGCGAAGTTCGTGAAGGACGGGGCGTACGTTCCGCGTCCTGCGTTCGCGGAGCACCCGGCGGCCGCGACGGAGCGCCGGGCGATGCCGAGGACCCTCGACCGCTAGGAAATCACCGCCCCTCATCCGATCGATCGCGAGGGCCTCGGCCGGATCACCGCCTCTCGTACTCGAGAACACCCGGCGCAGGCCGCAGGGGATTGGTGCAGCGCTTCCCGCCGCCGCCGACGCGCTGCGGGGCTGACTGCCGCTGGCGAGCGGCGGCGTGCGCGCGCCGTGTTGCTAGGCGCCCGGCGGCGTAGCTCCCGGAGCCGCGGTGGGTCCGGGGAGCGGTTGAACGGAATCGACCGACAGCGCCGGGCCGGGATCACCGAGGCTGACGAACGCCGAAATGATCGCCTGCTGACCCGGTGGCAGGCCGATGAAGTCCGAGACCGCCTTTGGATCGCCGTACAGATCGAACTTCGAGAACGCGGGCTTCACCGCTTGATCGATGTCGTTCGGCAGCATGTTCGCGTTGATCACGTCCAGCTTCGCCACGTACAGCAGGTACTCTCGGCCCTGGTACATGATGCGCCACTTGTAATCGTGCTTCACGCCCTCGGGGATGCTTCCCACGTAACCGACGATCCGTACCCGTACGGGGGCGGTCAACCGGGAGGCGAGAGCGGCGGTCGCCAACAGGGTCGCCATGGCGCAAAGGGCGAGCGCGCGGTACTTCACTGTGACCGGACGCATGGCCGATCCTTTAGCCATTCCCGCCGTCGCACTGCAACCCACTTTCGGCCCCAAAGCACCGGCGGCACGGCATCTCGTGGCCGCCCTGGCCCGCGCGGAACGGCATATCGTGTCGGAGATGCGTGGCGCCGGCGCGGTTTTCAGCCGCGGACAGGCACGCTACGTGCTGGTCTCGGATGCCGTGATCGTGCTTTCTGACCGTCGGGCGCGCCTGGCCGGCGCACCCCCATCGTCGGGGTGTCGGCGCATGCCGACCGTGAGCGCCCGCCGCGCGCGCGGAACGCCGTGGATCTGGGCGAGCCTCGTCAGAGCTTGACACCTCCGGTCTCGTGAAGTCTAGGAAACCAACCAATGATGTCTGCTCGTACGCCGCGTGCCGAGGGCGAATCGGGTAGCCTGTGATCGCAGAGGCGTGATGCGGCCGCCGGGGCGAGCCTCGGCGACAGAGGTCCCATCTCTGCCGGGTGAGGGTGAGCGATGATACCAGGACCGGGCAAAATGGTTGGCGCGCGGGTGAAGCGCGTAGAGGATGGGCGATTTCTCCTAGGACGCGGGAATTACGTCGGCGACCTGAACCTGCCGGGCATGGTCGAGATGGCGATCGTGCGAAGCCCGCACGCGCATGCCCGCATTCGCAAGGTGAACAAGCGAGCGGCGAGCGCGCTGCCGGGGGTCATGCTCGTCCTCGACGGCAACGACCTCGACGTCGCGCCGTTGCGCGCCGCGCTCGAGGCGGACAAGAACCCAAGATACAAGACCGCGGACTGCTATCCGCTCGCGCGCGGCAAGGTGCGCTACGTCGGCGAGCCGGTCGCAAGCCTCATCGCCGAGAACCGGTACACGGCGGAGGACGCCAGCGAACAGGTGGAGGTGGATTACGAGCCGCTCGCCGCGGTCGTGGACCCGGAGCGCGCGCTCGCCGACCACTCCACGCTGGTGCACGAGGAGTGGGGCGACAACATCCTCAACCACACCGAATTCAGCGCCGGCGACGTCGATGGCGCGTTCAAGCGAGCGCGGATTCTCGTGCGCGACCGCTTCCGCAGCAACCGCCACCACGCGCTCCCGCTCGAGGGGCGCGGCTGCGTCGCGAGCTTCGACGCGGTGACCGGAAACTTGACGCTGTGGTCGTCGTCGCAGATGCAGCACATGCTGCGCACCAAGATCGCCGCGCTGCTGCAGCATCCGGAAAACAAGATCCGCGTGATCTGCCCCGACGTAGGCGGCGGCTTCGGGCTCAAGTGCCACTTGTTCGTCGAGGAGATCCTCGTCGTCCTGGCCGCGAAGAAGCTCGGCCGTCCGGTGCGGTGGATCGAGGATCGCCGCGAGAGCTTCGTCGCCTCGTTTCACGCGCGTGACGAGATCGTCGACGGCGAGCTCGCCGTCGACGAGGACGGGACCATTCTCGCGGCGCGCGTGCGCGCGGTCGCGGATGTCGGCGCATACAGTGCGTATCCGTGGACGTCGGCATTCGAAGTCATCCATACCGCGCAGATGTTCCCCGGCCCCTACCGTTTCCAGACCTACGCCTATTCGGCCACGTCGGTGGCGACCAACAAATCGACGCTGAGCACGTACCGCGGCGTGGGCGCGCCGATCGCGACCTTCGTCATGGAGCGGTTGCTCGACCTCGCCGCAAACGAGCTCGGCATCGATCCGGTGGACATTCGCCGGCGCAACCTGATCCGCGCCGAGGAGTTCCCCTACAAGTCGGTCACCTCCATGCCGTATGAGATCGGCGGGTATCACGACTGCCTCGAGAAAGCGGTCGTCATGGCCGACTACGCCGGCTTCCGCGCGAAACAGGCCGAGTTGCGTAAACAGGGAATTTACCGCGGCATCGGGGTGAGCTGTTACAACGAGCTCACGGCTGTGGGCTCGACGTTCTGGGACGCCATCGGCATGCCGATGTCCGCATTCGAAGTCGCCAACATCCAGCTCGATCCGTCGGGATACGCGACCGTGACCTGCGGGACGCACTCGCACGGGCAAGCCCACGAAACGATCTACGCCCAAATCGCGGCCGACGAGCTGACGTTGCCGATGGATCGCATCACGGTGCGCCTCGGTGACACGGCGGACCTTCCGTACGGATATGGCACCTGGGGCAGCCGCGCCGCGGTCACCGGCGGCGGGGCCGTCACCCTCGCTTCGCGGAAGCTCGTCGCCAAGATCCAGCGCCTCGCCGGGCACCACTTCGAGGTCTCTGCGCAAGACATCGCGCTCGAGGCCGGCTGCGCCTATGTCAAAGGCGCGCCGAGCCGGAAGATTTCCCTATCGGAGCTCGCGATGCGGGCCCTGGTGACGAAGGCGGTGGCCAAGCCGGAAGGCGAGGAACCGGGGTTGGATGCGACCGCGTACTACGAGCCGCCGTTCATCACCTTCCCCAACGCGACGCACATCGCGGTCGTAGAAGTCGACGTACGCACGGGCGCGCTCAAGATTCTGCGGTACGTGGTGGTGGAAGACTGCGGTGTCATCATCAATCCGATGGTGGTCGATGGACAAGTAACGGGCGGCGTCGCGCAAGGCCTCGGCGGCGCGCTGTTCGAGCACGTCGTGTACGATGATGCCGGTCAGCCGCTCACCACCTCCCTGATGGATTATCTGGTGCCCTCCGCAGCGGACGTACCCTTCATCGAGATCGGGCACGTCGAGACACCGTCGCCGCTCGTGGTCGGCGGATACAAAGGCGCCGGCGAGGGCGGCACGATCGCGCCCTGCGGCGCGCTCGGGAACGCGGTGGCCGACGCGCTCGCGCCTTTCGGGGCCCGCGTTTCCCAGCTGCCGCTCACACCAGAGCGCATCTACGCACTCGCACAAGGCGCTCAGGCACCTCGAGCGGCGTGATGAGGGCACCAGCCGCCATCTACCGACAGGCGCGCGCGGTGACCGCAAACGAGCGCAGTGTCTCGAACACTGAACCGGCGGGGAGCTTGAGCACGAGAACGGCGCAGGCCGCCACCGATTGCCACCCTCCCACCGGGGATCCCGGGCGGGGCCGCGCGCAGACGTAGATGGATTCGACCATGCCACACCGCACCGACAAGGCACTGCTCCGGCAGATGATCAGCTGCCTCACCGCGGAGCCGCTCGATCCGCTGGATCTCGATCGCGCCGTCGAGGAGGCGGCGGCGATGCTCGACGGTCTGCGCGCGATCGACGGGCTCGACCTCACCGAGGTGGAACCGCTGATCACCCTCGACATGCCGGATACGGACACATGACAGACGCGGAGCTGGTCAGCGCCACCCTGACGAGCGCGGGCGAGCTCGTGCGGCGCAAGCAGATATCGCCGCTGGAGCTGACGCGCGCCTACCTCGACCGCATCGAGCGCCTGGACGGTCATTTCCGCGCCTACATCGCGGTCACGCCCAAACAAGCCCTCGCGGCAGCAGAGCGCGCCACGCAGGAGATCGCCCGGGGGCAGTGGCGTGGTCCGCTACACGGCATCCCCATCGCCTACAAGGACCTGTTCGCGGTCCGCGGCGTCCCGATGACGTGCGGCTCCAAAGTCATGGCCGACCACCTGCCGGACTGCGATGCGACCGCGGTCCTGCGGATGGCCGAGGCCGGTGCGATCTCGCTCGGTAAGCTCAATCTGCACGAGTTCGCCTGGGGCGGCACATCGATCAACCCGCATTACGGAACGCCCCGGAACCCGTGGCACCCCGAGTACATCTCGGGCGGCTCCAGTGGCGGATCGGGGGTCGCGCTCGCGGGCTCGCTCGCGCTCGGATCCCTCGGCACGGACACCGGTGGGTCGGTTCGCATTCCCTCGGCGCTGTGCGGCGTGGTCGGCTTGAAACCGACGTACGGGCGCGTGAGCCGATATGGAGTGTTCCCGCTGTGCTGGTCGTTCGACAACGTCGGCCCGATGGGCAAGACGGTCGAGGATGTCGCGCATCAACTGCAAGTGCTGGCGGGCTACGACCCGAAGGATCCGACCAGCAGCCGTCGCGCTGTGCCGAACTATGCGGCCGCACTGACTGATGACGTGAAAGGGCTGCGCCTCGGCGTGCCGACCGAGCACTTCTTCGAGGGCATCGAGCCGATCGTCCGCGAGCGCGTGGACGCCGCCATTCATCACCTCTGCGAGCTGGGCGCCATTGCCGAGCCGGTGTCGCTGCCGCTCATGTCGTACGTGCCACAGACGTCGTACGTGATGATGCTCTCCGAGGCCTATGCGGTGCAGGCGGACATGCTGCGGAATCGCGCGCGCGAGTACGGCGACGACGTGCGGACGCGCCTGCTCATGGGCGGTGTGATCTCGGCGGACGATTACCTGAAGGCCCAGCGCTTCCGCCGGCTGCTACGCGACCAGGTCATGCGCATTCTCGGTCGCGTCGACGCGCTCGTCACTCCGACATCTCTGATCACTGCGAAGCGGATCGACCAGCCCACCGCCCGCATCGCCGACCGTGATATCGTCGTAAACGCGTACATCTCGCGCTGCACGCGACCGTTCAACATGACCGGCGTGCCCGCGCTGTCAGTGCCCTGCGGCTTCTCGGCGGAGGGCCTCCCCGTCGGCTTGCAAGTCGTCGGTCGCCCGTTCGATGAAGAAACCGTACTGCGCATCGCCCACGCCTACGAACGCAGCACCCCCTGGCATGAGCGGCGCCCGACCGTTAGCGCATAACGACCCGAAAAGGAGCGACTACTCGTGAAACCCGTCCAAGCTTTGAACCGCCTTCGCCAAATTGGGCTCGCCTTCGCCACGACGCAGGTCTTCATGACGGCCTGCAAGTTCGGCCTCTTCGACCTGCTGAAAAATGGGAGCGCGACCGCCGACGAGCTCGCGGAGCGCCTCGGCATCCACCCGGAGGGCTGCCGTCGCTTCCTGGTGACGCTGAAGAGCCTCGGCCTGCTGGACCGCACCGAGGACCGGTTCAGCAACTCGGAGCTGGGGGCGCTGTGCACCTCCGACTCGCCCGTGCCGCTCGGCGGCCTGACCCTGATGGATCCCTTCTACCACATGTGGGAGCACTTCCCCGATGCGCTGAAGACGTACGGCCCCGTCTGGGAGCAGTCGCTGGGGGCATCGAGCCAGGAGATCTTCGCGGAGCTGTACGGCAATCCGGTCGCGCTGCGGCGCTTCTGTGACTACATGAACTCCTACAGCGTGGCGATCGGACAGGAGGTCGCGGAGCGCTTCGACTTCACCCCGTTCCGCTGCGTGCTCGACGTCGCCGGCGGTACCGGCCAGCTCACGCAGCAGATCGGCAAGCGCTTTCCGCACCTGCGCGGCATCATCATGGACCTGCCGGTGGTGCTGGCCGTGGCGCAGGAAGAGATCGCGGCTAACGGCCTGAGCGACCGTTTCCGCACGGAAACCGCCGACCTGTTCACCGGCCCGTATCCGAAGGGCGCCGACATCGCGACGCTGAGCTGGATCCTCCACGACTGGAACGATGAGAAGTGCCGAGCGATCCTCGGACACATCTACGACGCGTTGCCGTCGGGTGGCGTGTTGCTGATCAGCGAGAGCGTGATGAACCCCGATTACTCGGGCACGCTCTGGTCCGAGATCTACTCGCTGTTCATGCTCGTCGTGTGCGAATCGTCGGCCCGAGAGCGCACGGAAGCGGAGCACCGCGAGCTGCTGAACGCCGTGGGGTTCAAGGATATCTCTCTCATACGCCTCGAAGGTCCGCGCGACTTGATCGTCGCGAAGAAACCGTAAGGGCCCGGAAAACGCGATCCGCAATTCGACCTCGAACAGGAGAACCGACATGTCCGACGAAAAGACTGCCGCATTCTATCGTGAGCGCGGATTGGGGAAGCGCGTCGGCTTCGGCCGCACACCTGCGCTGGTGATCGTCGATTTCATCAACGGGTTCACCGATCCCGCATCGCCGCTCGGGTCGAGTCTGGACCGCGAGATCGCCGCCACTCAGCAGCTGCTGAGCCTCGCGCGCGAGGGCGGTATCCCGGTTCACTTCACCACCATCGCCTATGCGTCGGATTGCAAAGACGCAGGCGTGTGGCCGGCCAAGTTCCCCGCGTTGCGGACGCTCACCGTCGGCTCGACGTGGAGCGAGATCGATATCCGGCTGAGTCCCCGCCCCGAAGAAGTGGTCTGGTCGAAAAAGGGAGCGAGCGCGTTCTTCGGCACCGGGCTGGCGCCCAGCCTGGTCGCCGGGGGAGTGGACACGGTGCTCATCACCGGATGCACCACGTCCGGCTGTGTACGTGCCACAGCGGTCGACAGCTGCCAGTACGGCTTCCGCACCATCGTCGTCGCCGAGGCTGTCGGCGATCGGGCGCGGCCGCCGCACGACGCCAATTTGTTCGACATCGACGCGAAATACGGTGACGTGGTGACGCTGCAGGACGCCGTCGGGTACCTGTCGGCGCGCCGCGCCGCCGCCTGACCGGGTGCCGACCGCGCGGGCGCCCGCCCGCCGAGCACGCGGGCTGGGCTCACATGGCGCCGACCTGCGAGCCTGGCCCTGCCCATCGCGCGCGAGGTTACTCATCAGGGGAGATACGCATGAAGCCCGTCCACGCATTGAACAAGCTCCGCGAGCTCGGTCTCGCCTTTGCCGCTTCGCAGGCCTTCATCACGGGATGCAAGATCGGCATCTTCGATCAACTGTCATCCGGGCCGGCGACACCGGAAGAGCTCGGCAAGCGGCTTTCCGTCCATCCAGAAGGCTGCCGGCGGCTGCTCATCACGCTGAAGAGCCTCGGCCTGCTCGAGCGCGAGCAGGACCGTTTCAGCAACTCCGAGCTGGGAGCCATGCTCACCGCGAAGTCACCGGTTCCGCTCTCCGGCCTTGCCAGTATCGACCCGTTCTACCACATGTGCGAGTACACGCCGGACGCGGTGAACGAATACGGCCCCGTGTGGCAGCAAGCACTCGGCGCGACGAGCCAGGAGGTGTTCGTCGCGCTGTACAAGGACCGCGAAGCCCTGCGCCGGTTCTGCGATTACATGAACTCCTACAGCGTCGCGATCGGGCAGGAGATCGCCGAGCGCTTCGACTTCAGCCCGTTCCAATGCATACTCGACGTGGCCGGCGGTTCCGGCCAGCTCTCGCAGCAGATCGGGCTGCGCTACCCGCATCTGCGCGGCATCGTGATGGATTTGCCCGCGGTGCTCGAAGTCGCCGCCGAGCAGATCGCGGTGAATGGCTTGAGCGATCGATTTCGCACGGAGACGGCGGACCTGTTCGCGGGCCCGTACCCGTCGGGTGCCGACGTGCTCACCCTCAGCTGGATCCTGCACGACTGGAACGATGAAAATTGCCGGAGCATCCTTCGCCACTGCCACAACGCCCTGCCCTCCGGCGGTGTACTGCTGATCAGCGAGAGCGTGATGAATCCCGACTACTCGGGAACGACCGTCTGGTCTGAGCTCTATTCCCTGCTGATGCTGATCGCGTGCGAGCCGTCGGCGCGCGAGCGCACCGAGTCGGAGCACCGCGCGCTGCTCACCGCGGCTGGATTCCGCGATGACGACGTGACACTGATGCGCCTCGAAGGACCTCGCGATCTGATCGTCGCCAGGAAAGCCTGACGGTGAGCCGCGCGGAACGGCTCCGAGGATGCACAAGGAGAACGGCATGGCCGATGACAAGACCGCCGCATTCTATCGCGAGCGGGGCATCGGGGGCCGCGTCGGTTTCGGGCGCACGCCGGCCCTGGTGATCGTGGATTTCATCACCGGGCTCACCGATCCGGCATTGCCGCTCGGCGCCAACCTGGACGCGGAAATCGACGCCACGCGGGAGCTTCTCGCCCTCTGCCGCAAAGGCCGCTTTCAGGTGCATTACACGACGGTGGCGTACGTCGCCGACGGCAAGGACGCGGGCATCTGGCCGGCCAAGCTCCCGGGGCTGCTGATGCTCAAGGTCGGCTCGGAAGGGGTCGAGATCGACCCTCGGCTCGCGCCACGGCCCGAGGAAGTCGTGTGGACGAAGCGCGGCGCGAGCGCATTTTTCGGCACCGGTCTGGCCAGCAGCTTGGTCGCCGGCGGTGTGGACACCGTGATCATCACCGGCTGCACGACGTCGGGGTGCATCCGGGCGACGGCGGTGGACAGTTGCCAGTATGGCTTTCGCACGATCGTCGTCGCCGAAGCGGTGGGCGACCGCGCACAAGCCCCACACGTCGCCAATCTCTTCGACATCGACGCGAAGTACGGGGATGTCGTGAAGCGGCAGGACGCGGTCGCATACCTGTCCGGCCTCCTCCGGTAGCCGCCGGACCTGTGCCGGCCATGATAACTACTAGGCAGACACGCTGAGCGCGAAGGCAGCGCAGCTCGCTTGGAGCCGCGCCCTCCGCGCCCCGTTCGAGTGCGGGACGGCTACTCTGCGCGCCGTGCCGCGGATCAGTTGCCGCGCTGGGCGGCCAGGAAGTCGAGCACCAGCTTGTTGAAGACGTCCGGGCGCTCGGAGTAGCAGATGTGGCCAGTGCCGGGGATCTTCTCGAGCCTGGCGCCCGGGATGCGCAACGCCAGGTCCTCCCCCTGCTCCGGCGGGATGACCCGATCCTCGGTCCCGACGATGACAAGTGTCGGCGCCGCGATGCTGGCCACGTCGGCCGACGTGTCGAAGGTCGACAGTCCCTCGGTGAGCACCTGAGTGTATGCGCGACGGTCGTTGAGCGCGATATCTCCTGAGATCCAGGTCTTCAACTCATCCGACGCACCTTCCGCCAGCGCCTGCACCGAGACGAGCTTTCCGTAGTCGGCCATGCTCATGTCCTCGAGCGCACGCACTCTGGACTTGAGCACGTCCGGCGGAATGCGGACTCGCGCACTGGTGTTGACGAGGATCAGGCTGCGGCACAGGTCCGGGCGCGCGAGCGCCAGGGCTTGTGCGATCACACCGCCCATTGAGGTGCCGAGGCAGTGCAGACGCCGCACGCCGAGCGCATCCGCGAGCGCCGACATATCGGCGACGTATTGCCCGAGCGCGTACGAACCCGGCTCGGTGGGCCGATCCGACGCACCGAAACCGCGAATGTCCGGCGCGATCATCCGATACCGAGGCGAGAAGTCCTCGACCTGGTATTTCCACAGACCCGAGCTCATGCCGAGTCCGTGAATCAACAATAACGGCTCGCCACTTCCCCATTCGCGCACGGCGAGCTGGCGCTCGCCGGCGCGAACGAGAGTGACGGGCGGTAGCATCGGGGTTGCAGTGTTTGACACGTGACGCCGCCTCCCAGCGTATGAAAAGCGTTGTGCTCTATTTGAAGTGCTGAGGCAGCACCTGAATGAGCGTGGCCTTCGGGTCCTTCTTGCAAGCCTCCGCGATCGGTCCCGCCGGTCGGTTCATGCTCTGCAACGGCAGCCCGCCGATCAACATCTTGCCTTTCGCCACCGCCCATCCCTCGACCCAGTACGCGGTGTGCTCACGCTCGTCCTCGTCCATAGCCAGGAACTGCTCGCAGGTGATCTTCTCCGGATCCGCGGCGTCGGCGGCGCGCGCCGTAGTTCCGGTGACTGCCACGGCCCAGATCCCGACTGCGATGCCTACCACCATTCTCCATTGCCGCATGACTGCCTCCCTCAGACAGATTGGGGACCAGTTGGCTCGGCGGTCCCAGACCCGCGTTGCACGGCCACAGCGATCGCCTCGTTCGCCAGCGGCGAACCTGCTGTAGCCCCACTCAGCTCTCAATCCCCCGTGTAGCGATAGAAACCGCGGCCGGTCTTGCGCCCGAGATAGCCGGCGTCCACGTATTTCCGCAGCAGTGGGCACGGCCGATATTTGTCGTCACCGAGCACGTTGTGCATGACTTCCATAATCGCTAGGCAGGTGTCGAGCCCAATCAGGTCCGCCAGCTCCAGCGGCCCCATGGGCTGATTCGACCCGAGCTTCATCGCGGTGTCGACCGCCTCGACGCTGCCGACGCCCTCGTGCACGGCGTAGATCCCCTCGTTGATCATCGGCACCAGCACGCGGTTCACCACGAATCCGGGGGAATCGGCCGCGACCATGGTGGTCTTCCCCATCCGCTCCGCCAGCCCTTTGACCACCTCGTAGGTCTCGTCCGATGTCACCAATCCGCGCACGATCTCGACCAGCCGCATCACGGGTGGCGGGTTCATAAAGTGCATCCCGATGACTTTCTCAGGGCGCGCACTGGCCGTCCCGAGTCGAGTGATCGAAATCGACGACGTGTTCGAGGCCAGGATCGTTTCGGGTGGGCAGGTCTCATTCAAGCGGCGAAACAGCTGGGTTTTGAGAGCTTCATCCTCGGTGGCGGCTTCGATGACGAAATCCGCCGTGCCGAGGTTCTCGAACTCCGGCGTCACGTGCATGCGCGAAAGAATTTCGTCGCGGACAGCGGCCGTCAGCTTGCCGCGCCCGACGAGTCGATCGAGCCCGGCGCGCAGGTGGTCGAGGCCTCTCGTGATCGCCGCCGGCGCCACATCGTGCAACCAGACGTCGAATCCAGCCTGGGCGGCCACTTGACCGATGCCCATGCCCATCTGTCCCGCGCCTATGATCGCGATGTTCCGAATGACCATTACTCCCCTCGAAGCGAGTGCGCTCACCGTTCAATCGACCAGCATCATCCCGTGCGGGCGCGCCGGTCCCGTGGCGCCGTGCGGCCACGTGGTACGCGTGAAGCTGACCCCCACGCGATCCATTACCTCGTCCCGCCAAGTGGTGTCGAATGCCATCGCGCCGCTCTTGTTGTCGAACTTGACCATGTAGATGCGCCGGTCCCCGTCGATGAACACTCCCGGCACGTCGATCGTATAGCACGAGGCGGCGATGCGCGACTCATCGCGGCTGAGCGTCACCCAATGCGGGCGCCCGAAGCGCGCCGTCAACGCGCTCTCCGGATCGCGGTTGAAATGCAGCTCGCTCACCTTGCGCGGCTGGGACGGCGTGGAGATGTCGAGCACCACGATGCGATTGCCGCCGTCCTCGGTGGCGCCCTCGAGCGGGACGATCATCAGCCGATCGTCGCGCGTGATCACGGGCACGCCGGGCAGTGAGCTAGCGCCGAAGTCGTACACCAGCTGAAAGGTCGGGTTCGGGCTGTCGATATTTTCGGATACGTACAGGGAGCCGCCGAGGTCCGGGTTCAGGAAGACGATCGGCTTACCCGGGGCATGAACGAAGCGGGGCTCGAACGGCGCCCAGTTCTCGGTCCCGCGGGGGCCAACGGGCAGCACCACCGTCTTCAGCAGCTTGAGATCCGAGAGGCGCCAGACCTGTACCGAGCGCCCCGGGGTGAAGTCGCCGTGCACGAACCCATGCGCCTCGTTCGTGGTGACCAGGCGATCGATGCTCGGCTTCGCTTGCAAGCTGTACGGCGCGATGATCTCGTTCTTCGCCTCCGGATCCGCGGCGCTGATCTCGCGCACGAAGTTGCCGCGGGGGTCGAACTCGACGAGCCCGCCGATGCCATGGCTCTGGCCGTGCACGTGCGAGCGGCCGAAGTCGCCGGACTCCTGGAACGACGACAACGTGTTGCCGTTCGCCAGCCGGATATAGCTGTGCGGTGCAAACAGCCGACGTCCATCGCCGCTCGGCTCGTCCACCTTCATCAACTTCACGTCGGGCGGCGTCGCGATGTCGAACACGAACGTGCGGCTGGTGAGCAAGCCGGAGCCCCACAGTGTCTTTTCGGGCCGCGGCACGTAGTCGATGTGGTGGGGCTCGTTCGCCTTGGACCCCACGGGCACCGTCTTGAGCACCTTGCCGTAGGTCTTCGATGTGGGATCGGCGTCGATCACGGCGAGGAAATCCTCGTCTCGGCGGTCGTCATCACCCGTCCACACCAGGAGATAGCGCTCGCTCCGCCGGGCTGGCTCGGCGCCCTGCTCCATCGGTGCAGCGGGCGCCGGCGCAGCGCTCAGGCACAGCGCGAGCGCGGCGGCGCGTGCGGACCACGCGCGGCCCCTTCGCTTCTGACCCGAACCGGTCAGCATGGATCGACTCCTCATTCAGAACGGCAGCGACGCGGCGCTATTCGGGGGTCGAGCCCTTGGTGGGAGCGTTGCTTCGCGGCTTGATGCGGTATCGGAAATCGCAGTGGGTTGCGCCTTGCATGATCGTCTGCGTGCGGGTCAGCTCGACATCGCCTCCGTACCCCTCGGTCATCGGCGGGTCGATGCTGCACACCAGCAGGTAGCCGAGCTCGGGGACGCCCAGCGCTTTGAAGAACTGCGCGTAGCGGCAACCGGTGATGTTGAAGTCAAACGCCTCGGGTGAGCGCCGGAGCTCCTCGACGTCGATGGCGTCACCGGCCGCGAACATGTCGATCGCGGCGGCGATCTTTTCCGTCGGTTCACCTGGGGTCTGCTGAAACCACTGCTCGCCGAACTTGCGGTAGAACTCCCAGAGCGCTTGGGGGACGATCGCGTTGGTGCGCTCTCGACCGAACTCCGCCTGAAACGCCTGGATCAGCGGCACCAGCACCTGAGCCTGGATCTTCACCTGTTCGAGGAAGGGCACGTCCATTAGTGTTCCTCCCGATGGCCGCCCAGCGATGACTACTCGCTCGCGGCACTCACGACGCGGCCTTCTGGATGTACTTCTTCCCCCACGCGTGACCGGTGGTCCCGCCATCCCAGGAGATGATCCGCGTGGGCTTGATCCGGATGTAGATCCGCTTCCAGTCTTTCGTCTTTTCGATGTACGCGTATCCCTCGCGCGCGCCCAGGTAGCGCTTGGCCATGCGCTGCCCCATGGGCACCCAGTCCTGGTCCGTGGGGATCAGCTTCGCGCGCCCTTGGATCAGGACGCGCACGTACGGGAGCTTCGGCGTAGCGATGCACACCGAGACGTTTGGGTCTTTTTCGATGTGGCGCACGTAGCGCGCGCGCGGCTTGCTGACGATCCACATGTAGGTCCCATCCCACTCGTACCAGACGGGCACCTGGTACGGCTTTTTGCGCCCGTCCACCGACGCGAGGATGGCGACGATGCTGGTGTCCTGCAGGAATGCGTCGAGTCGCGGTTTGTCCAGCTGGGTCATGTCTTCTCCCGTTTACCCGTTCACCCTGCCCACTCGGACAGGCAGACCGCCTCCGGGCGTGGCACGCTGTAATGACCGCGCGCGAGCTTCACCAGGGATGGATATCCATCGTGTACGCGATAGCCCTCGGCGAAGAGCGTCTGCAGACTGTCGTGGTACTGGGCGTAAATCGGTGCGGTGACCGTCGTGCGCCCGAGCGAGCGGGTATAGTTCTCGCACGCGCGCATGAAAGCGCGCAAATCGTCCTGACCGCATCGGTTCGCGTCCATGGCGAGAATGCGGATGCGCACGTTTTGCGGATCGCTCGGGGGGTAGAGACCGACGGTGTCCGGAAACGCGTAGCAGAGCGCAAACCCGCAGACGCTGCCGCCGACCGAGTACGTCAGACAGGCACCGATGGGGTGTTCGCGCAGCAGCGCGACCTCCTTGCTGAAGTCGAGGCCGTCTTCCAGCGTGCCGCTGATCGCGCGCACGCGCTCGAGGAGGTCGGCCGTCGGCGTGGTCATCACCGCCACGTTCGCCGGCAGCTGCGAGCTGCCCGCAGGCAGCACCTTGTGCACGCGCAGCGTCATCGTGAACATGCGAAAGCCGAGCTTGGAATACAGACCGAGGTTGTAGGCCGTCTCGGGCATGGTCTCGAGCCCGATGGTGGTACAGCCGCTCTGCTCCATGTACTCGACCGTCTTCATCACCAGCGCCTTGCCGACATGGCTGCCCTGATGCCGGGGAACCACTCCGAACGGTCCGAAGAAGCCGACGCGGCCGAACGTGCGCGTGAAGATGTACCCGACCGGCTGGTCGCGATCGTCCAATGCGATGAAGGACCCGCCCGGATCGCCGTCCAGGTAGGTGCCGTAAACCGGCAGCTTGGTCGGGAATTCGATGGCATGGCCGAACTTCTTCGTCGCCCAGTCGGACCACGCCTCGATGTCGATCTGGTTCATGGCCTTGAACCGATCGGCGGTCATGAGAACGATGCGCGACATCGAAAACCTCCTACAGGCCGAGAATGCGGGCGGCGTTCGGTCCGAGAATGTCGGTCTTGGCCGCCGCGGGGATGTTCGCAGCCTGGATGCGCTCCAGCTCCATCTCGGGATGGTTGATCGGCGTGTTCGCCCCGAACACTACGCGTTCCGGCGACACCTCCAGCACGACGCGTTCGATCAGGCTCTCGGTGCCGGTTTCCGGAATGCCGCTCGTCTCGACGTGGACGTTCGGCACCGATTTGACCACCAATAGGCAGTCCATGATGCCGAGCCCGTGCATGGCCAATTGTCCACCATGGGCGATCAGGATCTGCAGTGCCGGCAGGCGCTCGGCTAGATCGCCGATCTGCAGCGGCGAAGACACGTTCGGGTGCCCGGCGACCACGAGCAGGGGCATCCCGGCATCCGCGCAGGCGCGGAAGAAGCCGAAGACCAGGTTGGAATTGATTTGAAACGCTTGCTCGAACGGATCCACCTTCACGCCGCGCAGGCCCTCGCGGCGGCAGGCCTCCAGCTCGCCGATGGAGACCGCGCCGAGCCGCGGATCGATGCGAGCAAAACCGACCAGGTTCTCATGCGCCGCGACCGCCTCCGCGACCATGTGATTGGCACGGCGAAAGTCCAGGTCGATAGGGGTGAAGGGGCTCGCCACGGCGCGATCGATGCCGTGAGCAGCCATGCGCGCCAGCAGCTCATCCACTGACTGGTGCGGGCCGTAAAGGCTCGTCCCGAGGCTTGCGTGCGCGTCGATGATCATATCGGCAGCCGCATGAGGCGCGCGATGTTGCGCCAGCAGATCGATTCCATCTGCTCGACCGTGAGCCCGGCGAGCTGGAGCTTCTTGCGTTCCACCCGTGGGTGCATCGCCGGCATGTCGGTGCCGAACACGACGCGTTCCGCCCCTACCGCGTCGACCCCGCGGCGGATGATGTCCGGAATCGGATTTCCGCTCGGATCGAGGTACACGTTCGGGTAGCGCTCGGCGACGCGCAACGCGTCCTCCCAGAAGAACACGCCGCCCATGTGTCCCATGATGATGTCGGTGTCCGGACAGGCTTCGGCGCACTTGCCGATCTGCAGCGGCATGGCGTTGGGCTCATCGCCGCTGTGGATCAACACCGGGATGCCGAGCTCACCCGCCATGCGGACGAACTCGACGACCGCCGGTGCATGAGGCGGCAGGATGATCGTGGTCGGGTGCAGCTTGAGCCCCTTGATGCCGTCCTCCGCGACCCCGCGGCGCAGCAGATCGCGCGCCTGCTCGCCGTACCACGGGTTGATGCGCAAGTACCCCGCCACCAGCCGATCGGGGTGCGCGTGCAGCGCGCTGACGAAGCGCGGGTACGCATCGGGATCGTCACCGGGGATATCCGCAAGGCCGGTGACGCACGCCTTATCGATGCCGCCCTCGTCCATCATGCGAATGATCACCTCAGGGGTGTGCACCCACCCGAAGCGGACGTCGCAATGCGCGTGTGCGTCGATGATCATGCCGGCTGGCCAGCTGCCTCTCGCGCGGCCTGGATGCTCCGCCACACGCGATCGGGGGTCAGCGGCATCTCCATCACGTGTACGTTCACGCCGATCTGCTGCAGCGCATTGTCGATGGCGCTCGCGACCGCCGCCATCGGCCCGGAGATGCCGGACTCGCCGGCGCCCTTCGCTCCGAGCGGGTTGAACGGCGACGGGGTGACCTCATGCGCGATCTCGAAGCTCGGCAGGTCGACGGCCGTGGGCATCGTGTAATCCATGAACGTGCCGGTGAGGAGCTGTCCGGCGTCGTCATAGACCAGCTGCTCGTACATCGCACCACCGAGCGATTGCGCGAACGCGCCGTGCAGGTTCGCGTTGACGAGCATCGGATTCACCAGCACGCCGGCGTCGTGCACGCTGAGCAGGCGCAGCACCTTGACCATGCCGGTGTCGGGGTCGACCCGCACCACGGCAATGGTCGCTCCGTTCGGCCAGGTCGAGTAGAAGTTCAACCGGCCCTCGGGATCGGGCTCCTTGTTCATGGCGCTGAAGTTGCCGTGGCGGAAATACCGGGTGACATCGAGCCCCGGCTCCTCGTCACACACCGGCAAGCTGAAGGCGTGCGAGTAGATCGCCGAGGCCACCTGGCGCACGGTGACGAACCGCGCCGGCGCGCCTTTGACCGCGATCTTCCCGTCCCCCACCTCGAGGTCGGTGACGGCGACCTCGAGCATGCGAGAGGCGACACGGCACATCTTCTCGCGGAGGTCTTGGGCCGCGAGCTTGGCCGCCGAGCCGCCAAAGATCACGCTGCGCGAGCTCGAGTTGCCGAGCCCGAACGGACAGATGTCGGTGTCTCCCTGCACGATCTGCACGTCGTCGATCGGCACACCGACGCCATCCGCGACGATCTGGGCGATGCCGGTCTCATTCCCGCACCCCGGCGAGGTCACCCCGGTCATCACCGTCACCTCGCCGGTTGGATCGAGGCGCACGCGCGTGCCGTCGTACGCGGACAGCAGAGAGGATTGCGGAATACATCCGCCCTCCGGCGTCAGCTCGTACGCCAAGCCGATGCCGATCAGCTCGCCCGCCGCCTTGGCCTTGGCTTGCTCTGTGCCGAACTCCTTCCAGGCGCCCGCCTCCAGTGCGTGATGCAGGACGCGCTGGTAGTTGCCGCTGTCGAGGCTCGCGCCGGACACCTGCTTGAATGGGAATTCGTCGGGCTGGATGAAATTGCGCAAGCGCACCTCGGCGCGGTCCAAGCCGGTCCGCTCGGCGACCACATCCATGATCCGCTCGAGCATGAAGCACGCGGCCTCTTTGCCGTAGGCGCGATATGCGTTCCAGGGGCATTTGTTCGTGACCACCGAGACGCGATCCACGCGCACATCGTTGATCTTGTACACGCCGGGAATGAGGAACGCGGCGACATTTGCCATGCCCCAGCCGCACAGGGCCGAGGGCGCACCGACATCGGCGATCAACCGCACGGTGAGCGCGGTGACCCGCCCATCCGCTTCGTAACCGGCCTCGAACGTGAGCTCCATCTCGCGCGCGTGACCACCGACGGCCAGGTTCTCCATGCGCTCTTCGATCCACCGGATCGGGCGCTCGAGGCGCATCGCGAGATAGCAGATCAGCGGTTCCTCCGGGAACGTCGGCAGCTTGAGCCCGAAGGCGCCGCCGACGTGCGGTTGGATCACGTGGACCTGGCTCTCGCGCAGTCCCAGGGTGGTCGCCAGAAAGAGGCGCAAGGAGTGCGGGGACTGGGTAGATGCCCAGAAGGTCAGCCGCTGGCGGTATTTATCATACTCCGCGAGGTAGCCACGCGGCTCGATCGACGCCCCGGTATAGCGCTGCGTCTTGACCACGCCGGTGACCGTGCCCGCCGCCGCGCGCATCCGCGCGTCGGGATCTCCGTGTGTCTGCACGCGCGAGGACAGAATGTTATCGCCCCACTCGTCCACGACCAACGTAGCACCCGGCTCGAGAGCCTTGACGGGATCGACGACTGCGGGCAGCTCTTCGTATTCGACCTCGACGGCCTTCACCGCCTTGTCGGCCGTGTAGCGATCTTCGGCGACCACCGCGGCGACCGGCTCCCCGACGTAGCGAACCTTGTCAATCGCCAGCGCGTACAGCTTGGTCTGCTTCTCGCCCAGCGCCGGGCTGTGCGTGGGCAGCGGCTGGGTGGCGGCCCGAATCTCGTCGCCGGTGATCACGGCGAGCACCCCAGGCATGCGGCTCGCAGCCGCCATATCGATGCGCTTGATGCGCGCATGCGCGTGCGGGCTGCGGACGACACCGAGGTGACACATGCCGGCGACGTGGATGTCGCCGACATAGGTGCCCTTGCCGGCTGCGAGCAGGCGATTGGTCTTTCCAATGACGTTCGCACCAATGTAATTCATGAGTGCACCCTCTCCCACGGTTGCGCAGCACGGTGCGATGCCGCCCTGCGACGTGTCGCCTTGGCACCGGCCGCACCGCTTGACCGGCACCGGGCGCGCCGGTAGGCAGCGGGGCGTGGATACCGATCCAGCGAATTGCGTATTCTGCCACGCCGAGGACCGCGAGCTGTTCGGCAACTCGCTCGCGTTCGCGACGCGCGACGGCATGCCGGCCACAAAGGGTCACACCCTGGTGATCCCGCGGCGACATTGCCTGGACTTCTTCTCCCTCTCGCCCGAAGAGGCAACGGCGATGTTCGAACTCATCTGCCGCGTGCGCAAGGATCTTGACCGCCAAGACCCGCCACCCGACGGCTACAACGTCGGCGTGAACGTGGGCGTCGCCGGTGGACAAGGCGTCGCTCACATTCATGTGCACATCATTCCGCGGTATCACGGCGACGTCCCCAACCCCCGCGGCGGGATCCGCAACATCGTGCGTTGCGACCTGCCGATGCACAATCACGCCTGACCCGATCGCCTTCCCGCCCCGGGCCGTGACGCGCCACTAACGGAATCGGGTTGGGGTCCAGATTCCTCCGGCCGGCGAGACCTCGCTGGGAGGAATCCAACGACCGGCGAGCGGCGCGACATGCGCACGGGAGCGCTGCGGTAAAGAGCGGACGGTGGCCGGTGGCGCCCTCGCAGTGATCCGGCGCGAGCGCCGCCGCTTCGGCGATCAACGAAATGCATCGAAGCCGGTGATGTCCTTGCCGATGATCAACCGGTGGACATCCTCGGTACCTTCGTACGTGTTCACCGTCTCGAGATTCAGCATGTGCCGAATGATCGGGTAGTCATCGATGATGCCGTTCGCGCCGAGGATGTCGCGCGCCAGACGCGCGATCTTGAGCGCGTTGGAGACGTTGTTCATCTTCGCCATGCTGATCTGTTCGACCCGCACCTGCCCGGCGTCCTTCAGCCGGCCGAGTCGCAAGCAGAGCAGTTGGGCCTTGGTGATCTCGGTGATCATCGAGACCAGCTTTCGCTGGACGAGCTGGTACGCCGCGATCGGCTTGTCGAACATGATGCGCTCGCGCGCATACTGCAGCGCGCAATCGTAACAGGCGCTGGCGGCGCCGATTGCGCCCCACGCGATTCCGTAGCGGGCCTGCGACAGGCACGAGAGAGGCGCCTTCATCGACCCGGTGCCGGGCAGCAGGTTCTCCTCCGGAATCCAGCAGTCCTCGAAGAACAGCTCGGAAGTAATCGAAGCGCGCAAGCTGAACTTGCCGGTCATTTCGTTGGTCGAGTAGCCCTTGCGCGTGCGCTCGACTAGAAATCCGTGCACCCGGCCGTCCAGCTTCGCCCACACGACGGCCACATCCGCGATGTCGCCGTTGGTTATCCAGCGCTTCACCCCGTTCAGCACGAATCCGCCGCGCTCGCGCCGCGCGGTCGTCTTCATCCCAGCCGGGTTGGAGCCGAAATCAGGCTCGGTCAGACCAAAGCAGCCGACTGCCTGGCCGCGAGCGAGACGGGGTAACCAGTGCTTGCGGTGCTCCTCGCTGCCATACGTGTAGATCGGATACATCACGAGCCCTGACTGAACGCTCGTGAAGGAGCGCAGCCCGCTGTCTCCGCGCTCGAGCTCGAGGTTGATCAATCCGTACGCCACCTGATTCAGGTTGGCGCCGCCGTATTCCGGCGGCAGCGTCGGCCCAAAGAAGCCGAGATCCGCCAAGCGCGGAATGAGCTCCACCGGGAATGTCCCGGCGCGGAAATGCTCCTGTACACGCGGAAGATATTCCTCTTCTACAAAGCGCCGCGCCGTCTGACGGACCAGGCGCTCGTCATCTGACAGCAGCTCGTCAACTCCATAGTAGTCTGGTGCTTCGTAAGGCATTGCTCACCGTGCTCCTCTCGGATGTCGGTTTCTCCCGAGCGATATCGCAGGTGCCTCGACAGTCGTGCAAGTCCTGTACCTCCCGCTGATCAGGCGCGGTACAGGTGAGGTGGCACGCATCGCGTGCCCCCCACACGAAATATCGTGTGCGTGGGCATCGCCGGCGCGGAATTTCACGCGCCGGCGGGGACGTTGTACCGGTAGTGCGCCGGGTCGGGAAACAGCCGGCCTTCGAATCGGTTCCGGTGCGGGATGAGATCGCGGTACAGCGCCGCGATCTCCGGGTTCGATTTCGCGCCCGCCACGTGCAATTGCTCGGCGAGGGCCGCTTCGATTTCGCGCTTATCGAACCGGCGGTGGCGACCCGCGTGATACAGGACGCGCCCGCCGACGATCACGGTCTCTACGTCGCGCGCGCTGGCGGCGTGCAGCAGCACGCTGGCCGCAGTCAACCCCGGCGCCACCCAGGGCGTGGTGAAGCCCGTGTGCCGAAGCAGCACGATGTCCGCCGCCGCTCCTGAGCGCAAGCGGCCGATCCGATCGCCAAAACCAGTCGCCGCGGCGCCCGCGGTGGTGGCCATGGTGAGCACATCCTGAGCGCTCAGCACGGCGCCCTCGAAACCGGGCTGCCGATGGAGGTTTGCGCACAGGCGCATCTCGGCGAGCAAGTCCTCTTCGCCGCCAAGGATGGAGTTGTCACCACCGAGGGCGACGCGCACGCCGCGCGCGCGCATTCGCGCCACGGGCGCGATGCCGTTCTTCAACCGCAGGTTCGAGCTCGGATTGTGACAGACGGTCACTCCGCGCTCGGCCAGGCAGGCGAGCTCGTCATCGTCGATCCATACCGCGTGCGCCACGGACACGTTCGCGCCGAGCACGCCCAGGCGATCCAGGCGAATCCCCCAGGACTCGCCGAATGCCCGGCGTGCGTCGGCCCGCTGGTACGCGGTCTCGAGCAAGTGCATGTGCACGCCGCCGCCGATCTCGTCGGCTTCGCGCCGGCAGCGCTGCAGCTCCTCGGGGGTGACCCACTGTGGCGCGACCGGCCCGTGGAGTATCCGCACGCTCGGCAGCCCATTGCGGTCGCTGTGATGGCGCGCAGCCAAGCGCCGAATGCCGGCGAACACGGGCTCGGCATCTAGCGGGGCGTCCGACGCGCCGAGCAGCCGCTGCAGCCGCTGGCGCAGCTCGGCGGGTAGCCCTGGCAGAAAGCGCGCGTCGTCGTACGAGAAGAAATTCCTGGTGAACAGGCTCACCGCAAAACCGACGCGCAGCCCGGCGTCGACGTACGCGCGCAGGGTCGCGTCCAGCTCTTCGGGATCCGACGGGTCGCGCGCGTAGTGGCTGTGCAGGACGGTGGTCACACCGGATTCGAGCAGGCGGAGGTTCTGATAGACCGTGTCGAGGTACGGATCGAGGCACGGCTGGCCCTGTAGCGCGTAGATCCAGGGTTCCAGCGAATCATCGAAGGCACCGAGGCGGAACCAGCTGACGCCACGGCCATGTGTGTGGGCGTTCACCAATCCGGGGATCACCCAGTAATCGTCGCCGCCGATCTCCACCGCGTCCGGGTGGCGGGTGGCGGGATCCGCCGCCGGCCCGATCGCGGTGATGATGCCATTTTCGGCGAGAATGGCCACGTCCCGGATCTCGCCGGCGCCCGCCCGGGTCGCGTCGGCGAGCGCGAGCGCGCCGCGCACGCGCAGCACCGGCGCGTCCCGTGCCAATAGCTGTACGGCGTCGCTCATCGGAGATGCGGCCCCCTTGAGTTCCGTCACACGTACGGTGCGACTTTCTCCATGAGAATGCGCATCGACTTCTGCACGAGCTCGGTCGGCAGGCCGACGAACTGGATGTGGGCGCAGAAGTGGGTGACCCCGACCTCTTTGTACTCCTTCAGCGCTTCGATGCAGCGCTCCGGCCCGCCGACCACGAAGCGATCCTTCACGAGGTCGTCGAGGAGGTCCGTGCGACTGGGCGGGATGATATTGCCTTCGTCGTCGACGAGGTGCTCCCACGCGAGATACTTGCCGAACTCCTCGCGCATGTACGGGCCCGCTTCCTCCCACGCCTTCTCATCCGAATCCGAGACGTAGAACTCGCGCCAGATGCCGACCTGCGCGTTTTTCGGATCGCGTCCGGATTTCCGATACTCCTCGTGAAATGCCTTCACGTTCTTCCGGATGATTGCCATCGGCTGCTTGGGGTCGGCGAACCAGCCGTCGCCGACCTCGCCCGCGAGGCGCACGGCGACTTCCCATTCGCCGGAGATCCAGATCGGCGGGTTCGGTTTCTGCAGCGGCTTCGGCCGGAGCGATACGTCCTTGAGCTTCCAGAACTCACCGTCGTAGGTGACGTGGTCCTCGGTCCACAGCTTGCGGATGATCGTGGCGCCTTCGCGCACGCGGGCGCCGCGTTCCTTTCGACTGATGCCGAAGCCCGCGAACTCCTCTTTCCGAAACCCGCGCCCCATCGCGAAGTTCAAACGGCCATTCGACAGCACGTCGAACACCGCGCCGTCCTCGGCCACGTGAATGGGATTGTACGCGAGCGGAAACAGGAGAATGCCGGGCCCCAACCGCATCCTTTGCGTCTGCGCCGCGATGAAGGAGCAGGCTACGAACGGCGACGGAAGGATGTCCCACTCCTCGAAGTGCTGGGAGGAGATCATCATGGTGGTGAACCCGAGCTGTTCACCGTACTGGATCTCCTTCACGGCGGTGGCAAAGCCCTGGCGCAGCGGCCGATCCGGCTCCGAGCCGATCGTATATGAGAGCCCGTACTCCATCACCTAGACTCCTTTCCTTGCCATTGCTGGAACAGCGCATGTACGCGTTCGGGGGTCAACGGATAGCGCCCGATCGGCACGCCGCCGAGCGCGTCGGACACCGCGTTGACGATGGTCGCGGGCGCGGAGATCACACCGCCTTCGCCCATGCCCTTGAAGCCCCCGGGCACCATCGCCGATGGGGTTTCGACGTGATCGACGATCATGGGCGGCACGTCGACGGCCGACGGAACCAGGTAATCCATGAACGACGTCGCCAATGGCTGGCAATGCTCGTCGTAGGGAACTTCCTCGAAGAGTACGGCACCGAGGCCCTGTGCGACGCCGCCGTGAATCTGCCCATCCACCAGCAGCGGGTTGATCATGCGCCCGCAATCCTCCACCACGACGTACTTCAGCACGGTCAGCTTGCCAGTCTGCGACTCGATCTCCACCTCCGCACAGTGGGTCGCATTCGAGTACGTCAGCAGTGGCGGATCGTAGGTAGCTGTGAGTTCCAAACCGGCGTCCTCACCCTCTGGGAGTAACCCCGCGCGGTTGTACACGACGGCACGGGCGATCTGTTTGATGGTCATCTGCTTCGAGGGCACGCCCTTCACGTGCACGGCGCCCTGCGCGTATTCGACGTCGCTCTCCGAGACCTCCAGGAGATGTGCGGCGACGTGCTTGATCCGCTCTCGCATGCGCTCGCAGCCGACGACGAGCGCGCCGCCGCCGGTGACGGTGGAGCGGCTGCCCCACGTCCCCCACCCGAAGGGCGTCTTGCTGGTGTCGCCGAGGACGATGACGACGTCTTCCAGCGGAATGCCGAGCTCCTCGGCGACGACCTGCGCAAACGCGGTATGCTGTCCCTGGCCGTGGGAGTGAGTGCCGAGAGCGACCGTGACCTGCCCGCCGGGATCCATGCGAAAGTGCGCCGATTCGTAGGAGGACATGTCGACGCCGATCGAGTTCCAGAACCGCGAGCCGTACCCGGTCTGCTCGTTGTACGAAGAGATGCCGATACCGCGATAGATGCCTTGCTTGCGCAGCTTGGCGTGCTCTTTCCTGAGCTCGTCGTAGTGGATCAACCCGAGCGCCTTCTCCAGGCATTCCAAGTAGCCGCCGGGCTCGTAATGCATGCCCGACGCGGAGTCGTACGGAAACTGTTCGTTCTTGATCATGTTCTTGCGGAACAGCTCCGCGGGATCCCGCCCGAGTTTTTGCGCGGCGAGGTGGATCAAGTGGTCCATCGTCAGCGCCGCGACCTCGCCACCGACGCCGCGGTACACCGCGAGTGTCGGTTTGTTGGTCGCCACGGCGTAGCAATCGAACCGGTAGTTTTGGATATCGTACGGGCCGGGGATCATCTCCGCCACTTGGATCGGCTCGAACGACGACGGGAAGGGATACGGGCAGTAGGCGCCGGCATCGCCGATGATCTTCGCTTTGACGCCGAGGATCTTGCCCTCGGCATCCACGGCGAGCTCGCCCTCCACGATCTCCTCTTTGGCGTGGAACGACGCGACAAACGCCTCTTGGCGATCTTCGATCCACCGTGCCGGGCGCCCGAGCTTCATCGACACCCAGCAGGTGACGGGTTCCTCGGGGAAGATGTGGCACTTCAAACCAAAGCCGCCGCCGACATCCGGCGCAATCACAGTCATCTTGTGGTCCGGGAAACGCAGGATGCCGGCAATCTGCGTGCGCACCAGGTGCGGCACCTGGCTCGAGGTCCACACCTCTAGCGTCTTCATGCCGGGGTCGTAGTTGGCCAGACACGCGCGGGTTTCCATCGGGAGCGCCTGGTGTCGCCCGGTGTGAAAGCGCTGTTTCACCACCGCCGCGGCGGCGGTGAACGCTTTGTCGACGTCTCCGGCATTGTGCTCGAGGTGCTCCATGACGTTGTCGCCCCATTCGTCATGAACGAGCGACCGGCTGTCGTTGATGGCCCGCTCGGGATCGGACACCGGCTCGAGCTCTTCGAGCTCGACATCGACGAGGTCGATGGCGTCCTCGGCGATGTACCGGCTATCCGCGGCAACGACGCCGAGGATGTCCCCGACGAAGCGCGCCTTGTCGAAAGTGATCGGATACCAGGCGCAGGCTTTGAATCTGGGGACGACGTCGGTGAGGATCGCGGGACGGATCGGTTCGAACTCTTCGCGCGTATCCGCGCCGGTCCAGATGCCCACCACTCCCGGCAGCTGCCGAGCCCGTGTGGTGTCGATCTTCTTGATCCGCGCATGCGCGTGCTTGCTCCGGATGAAGCACAGGTGGACCATGCCGGGCAGCACCATCGTATCGAGGTAACGGCCTTTGCCCCGAATGAATTTCGGGTCCTCGACCCGCTGCACGCGCGCGCCGATATACTTTCCAGCTGGCATCGCGGTACCCTCCCGGGCGTTCCCGCGCCGCCATCGGCGCGCAACGCCCCTGCAGCGAAACGTCCTTCAGGCAGTCGAAGCAGAGGTTATGCCAAGATGCGCGATCGCTCGAGCGGCGACGATCACCGCCGCCGCATACGATATCTCGGAGTCGCTACGAGCCGTCGTACTCGGTTTTGGCCGCTGTCCGGATTCCGAGCCGGACCAGCCGGCTGCGCAAGGTGTTTGGATGCAACCCGAGTATCTGCGCCGCGCCCCGCGGGCCGGCAATTCGCCCGCCGGTGTGCTGGAGCACCTGGCGGATGTGCCGGGCCTCGACCTCGGCCAGCGGCAGAAACTCATTGGCGATGGGCGGCGACGCGCTGGCCGTCGCAGAATCGCCGCCGAGGATGTGGGGCGGGATGTCGAGTGGTCCGCCGCGCCCGAACACGACTGCTCGCTGGATGACGTTCTCCAGCTCGCGCACGTTTCCGGGCCACGAATAGCGGGTGAGCTGTTCGAGGCCGTGCGCGGAAATCGCCTCGCTCCGTTTCCGAAAGGCTCGGCTGTAGGCCTCTGCGAAATGGGGTGCGAGCACGACGATGTCCTCTGGGCGCTCCCGTAGCGGGGGGAGATGCAGGCTCAACACGTCGAGGCGATAATAGAGATCGCGGCGAAAGCGCCCGGCATCCACGGCGGCGCGCAGATCGCGATTGCTGGCCGCGATGACGCGCACGTCGATCGGGATGGTCCGCGTACCGCCGACGCGCTGGATCTGGCGGTCCTGGAGCACGCCGAGCAGCTTCACCTGGATGGCGGGCGGAATCTCGCTGACCTCGTCGAGAAACAGCGTCCCTCCGCGCGCGAGCTCGAAGCGGCCGACGCGAGCCGTATCGGCACCCGTGAACGCTCCCTTCTCGTGGCCGAAGAGATCGCTTTCGATCAGGGTCAGCGGCAGCGCGGCACAGTCGCATTTCACGAACGGCCGGTTCCGGCGCGGGCTGAGGGTATGGATCGTGCGCGCGAGAAGCCCCTTGCCAGTGCCCGTCTCACCGGTAATGAGCACGGTGGCGTCGACCCTGGCGAGCGCGACCAGGCGTTCGACGTCCGGCTGGATCGACGGGCAGCGGAGCAGGATTCCGGCGCGCTGGTCGTGCATCTCCGCGATCCGCGCGAGCTCTTCATCCAGCGATTCAGCACCGCGATTGGGCGTCCAGCGCCCCATCACCGCACCAACCTGCCGCACCACCTTGGTCATCAGCTCCACGTCCATCGCGGACGGCGCGGCGGGCAGGCGCGAATCGGCGTTGAGTGTTCCGACCGGGCGTTCGTTGACGATGATCGGGATGATCACGCCGGTGCGCATGCCCTCGCCGATGAGCGGCATGTCCTCATAGAGCACAGGGCCAGCCCCGTGCACCGACACGTACGGCTGTCGGGAATCGAAGCCCCGGCCAACCTGACTGCCGCGGCGCGGAATCGACCATCCCTTGCCCAGCTGGCTTTCGTCGTGCAGCGCCACCGCGACCAACTCGAAGCCGTCGCGTTGCGGGTCATAGATGGCCAAACTGGCGCGGTCCAGCGCGAGGAACCCGCGCAGCAAGTGCGCCAGGGTGTGAAAGAGGGTCTCGGGATCCAGGCGATCGGCGAGGACGTTGGAGGTCTCGACCAGCAGTCGTTCAGCATCGACGCTCCAGCGCTGGGCGGAGGAGGGCTTTGAACGCCAGCCTGACGACACCGGTTCGGCGGCGGCCATGGCCCGCATGGTAGGCGAAGTGAGCGCAAGTCGTCCAGCCCGCGGACGAGCCTCCCTCGCCAGGAATGCTCGCCCCCGCGTGACACGCGATCAAATGGCTGTGCGGTTGCTCGAGACCGCGCGCATGTGCGGGGCAACTAGACGGTCAGCCGCAGAACACCCACACGGACCTCGAGTACTTACTCCCAGAAGAGGATCTTGCGGACCGGCTCTTTGACCAAATTGTCGACATTGACGATGTCGCGCGGCATGCCTTCATAATCGATCCAGAAATCGGTGATGTACCACGACATCGTGAACCCTGTTTTGGTTTCCGACAGGTACTCCCCGCCCCACATCATCTGCCAGTCCTCGAGGCTGTCCCGCGGGTTCCGCAGCCGCGGATCGTCCTTGGCGATCGAGCGCCGATTGGCCCGGGTCCGCGTCAACTCGCCTTTCGAGTCCCATAGATCCTCGTACCAGCAACTCCCCACTTTCATCCCACAGATGCGCCGCTGCTTGGCATACCAATAGGACGAAGAGTGCGGCGTCATTTCATAGATCCACGCGGGCTCGCCGACACCGTCCAAGCCGATGTTGACCTGTTCGCTCTTGGTCTTTTGCGAGTAGCCATAGGTGCCGTCGGGCTGGCCTTTGTAGAGGGTGGTGCCGATGACCCTGTAGTCGATATCCGGGAAGGGCTTCACCTGTGGGAAGTCTTCCCAGTGCCCGATCGTGCCCGGAATGATGTCCTGGCGCGCGGCCTGCGGCAGCCGGCGCACCTTGCGGCTGGAAGGCGTGTAGAGAAACTCCTCGTTGAAGCGGTCGCCGAAGAAGATCGTCGTGTTGATGCCGAGCCCGCGGTAGTCGTCCGGAGCTACGAAGGTGAACATGTACTTGCAGCGCACCTCTCCTACTTGATCCGGGGGAAGACCGGTGGGATCACGCCGGTACGCCACGAGCCATTCAAACAATTCCTTGTTGCGCGGTGTCCCGTCCGGTGAGGTCAGGTCGATCGCCCATATATCGATGTAATTCTTCCCGAACTCGTTGAAGTACAAAGCCGTGTAAGCGCGGTCGTGAATTTCGCGACCGTCCTGCTTCTCGCGCTGGGCGAGCGTGGTCTCCCATGGATAGGGAAGATCGGGCTGGATCCAGCGGTCATACACCGCCGGACCTTGCTCCTTGAGGCTCTTTGGGTGCCAGGGCTTCGGCTCCCACACCATGCTTTCGTCACCCCACGACACATTGAAGGTCCCGGGCTTATCGCCGGGTATGATCTTGTACGGCTTGCCGTAGATCATTTGCGTATAGTCCTGCCCCACCTTCTGTGAAGCGACCGCCACGGCCTCCGCATCCGACTTCGGGTACGCCGACACACCGGTGGCGAAGATCAGCAGCCCGACCACGACCAGAGAACCTACCAGAAATCGATCTGAGCGCATGGAAACCTCCTTGCTCGGTCGATCTGGTCGAACACCCTCTGCTGATGTGGATACGAGGAGCAATGTTCACTAGATGCTGCGGGCGAACCCGAATCCAAGAGCTCACGGAGAGAGAGGGCTTACGCCGGCAGGGTTGAGGGCAGCGGTCTGGGCGCCGTTACCCGCAACAATGGCGTGCAGGCCAGGGGCGTCGACCACCCCTGGCCTCGCCGTTGGGCACTATTCCCAAAACAGAATCTTGCGGACCGGTTCTTTGGTCAGGTTTTCCACGTTCACGATATCGCGCGGCATATTGTCGTAGTCGATCCAGAATTTCTGGATGTACCACGTCATGGTGAAGCCGCTCTTCAAATCGGTGAGGTGCTCCCCACCCCATATAGTCTGCCAATCCTCGAGCTTGTCCTTGGGGACGTCCTCATTGGCTCCCTGGAAAGTCTTGTTCTGCAGCCGCGGATCCTCGTTGCAAATCGGGCGCCGCATAACCCGCGTACGGGACAGCTCGCCACTGTGGTCGTATAACGTCTCGTACCAGCAGGTGCCCGATTTAATTCCGCAGATGTTGACCTTCTTGCCGTACCAATATGAGGACGAGTGCGGGTGCTGCTCGTAGATTCGGCACGGTTCGCCTATGCCGTCCATACCGACGTTGATTTTCTCCGCTTCGGTGTCCATCGAATAGCCGAACGTGCCGTCTGGCTGACCTTTGTAGAGCGTATAGCCCACGACCTTATAATCGATGTCGGGAAACGGCTTCACCTGCGGAAAGTCCTCCCAGCGGCCAATCGTGCCCGGGATGATATCCTGGCGTGCCGCCTGCGGTAGCCGGCGAATTTTGCGGCTTGATGGGGTGTACAAATACTCTTCATTGAACTTGTCACCAAAGAAAATCGTGGTGTTGATT
This sequence comes from Binatia bacterium, assembly GCA_050176585.1. Lineage (GTDB taxonomy): Bacteria > Desulfobacterota > Binatia > HRBIN30 > CADEER01 > CAYYWP01. The sequence continues at coordinate 33,108 of JBFXHX010000015.1, read as the reverse complement.
CCCAATCCGCGATAGTCGTCGGGTGCAACGAAAATGAAACTGTACTTCGCGCGGACCTTGCCGATCTGGTCATCGGGTAAACCGCGCGGATCTCGGCGATATGCCCGACACCATTCAAACAGAACTTTGTTCCGTGGCGTGCCGTCGGGAGATGTCAGGTCAACACCCCACACCGTGATGTAGTTGGCACCGTATTCGTTGAAGTCATACGGCGTCCACATCCGGTCGTGGACCTCAGCCCCGCTGTAGTTAAGCCGTTCCGCAATCGTGTGTTCCCAGGGGAACGGCAGATCGGGCTGAATCCAGCGGTCGTACACCGCCGGGCCCTGATCCTTCAGGCTCTTGGTGTGCCACGGCTTGGGCTCCCACACCATGCTCTCGTCGCCCCAGGACACGTTGAAGGTGCCCGGCTTCTCGCCCGGCGTGATCTTGTACGGCTTGCCGGCGATCATCTGCATGTAGTCCTTGCCGACGACCTGCTTGGCTTCGTTCTCGGCCTGCGGATCTGTCGCCGGATACGCGAGCGCCATGCTCGCGGCGGTCAGCACGCCGATCGCGACCAAGCCACCACGCCACCATCGGTCTGTACCCATAGATGCCTCCTTCGTTTAGGAATGAGTAGGCTCCGAACGCGTGTTCGACCCTCCAACGGCTATACGTGCTCCGCTGGGCTACAGATGTACGCGGGTGCTCAATGCTGCGCGCGGAGAGTTACCTACTGGCGGACAACCCCTGAGCCACCAGTCGTGCTTTCCCCCTAGACGCTTTTTGACCGGCAGTCGGCTGGTCATCGCCGCGCGCCATCGCGGGTTGCTCTCGGCCTCAGAACGCGGCGTTCTGAATAGCTTTTAGGATCGGCTGCGCGACCGTCGATCACCGTCGCTCGCCGCCCACCGTCGTCCACCGAAACTGCAGTTTCGGGCGACCGCCAACGCCGCTAGGGCCACCCTCCCAGCGCCGCCGGCGCTACAGCTTGACTAAAGCCCCCCGCTGATGTGGGGAGGGAAGCGATGCGGCGGATCGTGGTGCTCGACGGCTTCACGCTGAACCCGGGCGACAACCCCTGGGATGACATCGCCGCCTTGGGCGAGCTCACCGTGTACGATCGGACTCCGCCTGATCAGATCGTGGCGCGCGCACAGGCCGCGGAGCTCTTACTGACGAACAAGACCCATCTGACGGCCGACGCGCTTTCGAAGCTCGGTGCGGTGCGGTACATCGGCGTGCTCGCAACGGGATTCGACGTCGTCGACACCACCGCCGCGAGGGCGCGCGGCATCCCGGTCACGAACGTGCCGGTCTACGGCACCGACGCGGTGGCGCAGTTCGTCTTCGCGCTCATCCTCGAGCACTGCCATCACGTGGCGCACTATGCCGCCGCGGTCCACGCGGGCGAATGGACGGCGCGCCGCGATTTCTCGTTTTGGGACTCGCCACTGGTCGAGCTCGTGGACAAGGCGATGGGGATCGTCGGGTTCGGCCGGATTGGCCGCCGCGTCGGCGAGCTGGCGCATGCTTTCGGAATGCGCGTGCTCGCCTGCGATGAGCACCGGGGCGAACCGCCGCGCCACCCGGTCGAGTGGCGCGAGCTGGGCGTGCTGGTCTCCGAAGCCGACTTCGTCAGCCTGCACTGCCCGCAGACGCCGGACAATGTCGGCATGGTCGATGCCGCGCTCATCGCGAGCATGAAACCCGATGTCTATCTCATCAACACCGCCCGCGGCGGTCTCGTGAACGAGCGCGACCTCGCCGACGCACTGAACGCGGGTCGCATCGCCGGCGCGGCTTGCGACGTCGTCTCGGTCGAACCGATCCGCCCGGACAACCCGCTGCTCTCCGCCAAGAACATCACCATCACCCCGCACATGGCATGGGCTACCCTGGCCGCGCGCCGCCGCCTGATGAAGACGGCCGCGGAGAACATCGCCGCCTTCCTCGCCGGCAACGCGGTGAACGTCGTCAACCCGTGAGGAGATCGGCCGACTGAAACGCGCGGTCTGGAGCGGCGCGATGAGCTCGGCTCAACACGCGCCCGACCATGATCGCCCAAGCGCCTCCGCGGCACGTCGCGCGTAATGCGCCGCGCGCGCCATCGCCTCTGCAGCGGCAACGCCGCCGTCGCAGAGGGATGCCACAGCGGACACGCCAGCAGCGCGCCAGTCCGATTCCGCGAGCGCGACCTGCCCGGCGAGCACAGCCACGCATACGCCCGCCGCGCGCGCAGCGCGAATCACGCCTGAGACGACCTTGCCCTCGAGCGACGTCGCGTCGAAGCGGCCTTCGCCGGTCACGACCCAGTCCGCGTCCCGCAGCGCGTCGGGCAGCCCGGCACAGATCATCACGCGATCGATTCCGGGCACCAGCCGCGCGCCGAGGAACGCGACCGCCCCCGCGGCGAGCCCCCCGGCGGCGCCGCCGCCGCGCAGCAGGCCGACGTCGACGCCGACCTGTTCGCGGAGACGCGCAGCGAGATTCGCCAGACCGGCTTCCAGCCGCTCCACCATCTCCGGCGTCGCGCCCTTTTGCGGACCGAAGGTCCGCGCGGCGCCCTTCGGACCGAGCAAGGGGTTCTCCACGTCGCACAATACATCGACGGCCGCGCCGCTCGGCGGCGCTGGCACGATGCGGACAATCCGTTCGAGCGCCGCCCCGCCGAGGCCGATCGGCCGGCTGCGCGCATCCTCGAAACGCCAGCCCAGCGCCATCGCCGCGCCGACGCCGCCATCGACGGTCGCGCTCCCACCGACGCTGAGCCAGACGTCTCCTCCGCCGCGCAGCGCCTCGCGGAGGAGCTCTCCGGTGCCGTACGTCGTCGCGACCATCGGGTCGAGACCCGCGCGCGGGACGAGTGTCAAGCCACTCGCGGCGGCCATTTCGACGACGTCCAGGCGGCGGCTCGCGATCCGAGCGAAGGATGCGCGCACGCGCTGTCCCGGTAGCGGACCGTGCACGTCCACTTGCACGTTCTCACCGCCGAGCAGGTCGCGCAGGACCGCGGCGGTTCCTTCGCCGCCGTCGGCCATCGGCATAGCGCGCACCGCCGCGGACGGAAGCACGGCGGCGAGGCCGCGCGCGACCGCGTCGCACGCCTGTCCCGCAGCGAGGGACCCTTTGAACGAATCCATCGCGACCACGATGTTCATGGGCGTGGGCGGCGAGGCGCTGCGGTGAGCACGCGTCGTGGCGTCACGTGGCCGCACCGCTCCAATGGCACTGTGCCGGCTCGCGGCTGCGGAGATGCCATGCAGCGCGTTCGTAATAGCGCACTGTCAACACGCATGAGCGCGCCGCCCGAATCGCGCCTGCAGCAGCGGCACATGGCACGTGCGCGTCGCGGTCCTTGACGCGACGAATGCGGGTTTGTACTGATCCCGCGCCATTCAGCGATATTACAAGCGATAGTAGCTGGCCTTGCGGATCGGGCACGGTTCGATGGGGCCGATCGGGAGGGATCGCACATGAAGCCTTCGCCTTTCGCGTACTATGCGCCCCACACGATGGACGAGGCGTGCGACATCCTGGCACGGCAGCGCGATGGCGCGAAGGTGCTCGCAGGCGGACAGAGCCTGGTGCCGCTGCTGAATCTGCGCCTGGCCAAGGTCGATCACCTCGTCGACATCAACCGCGTGAGTGGGCTCGACCAGATCCGCGTCGCCGCGGACGGAGTTCGCATCGGGGCTCGCGTCACGCAGGCGGACGTCGAGCGGTCCGCGGAGGTGAAGACCGCCCTGCCCTTGCTCACGGCGGGCCTGGCACACGTCGGTCATCACCAGATTCGCAACCGCGGTACCGTCGTGGGCAGCATCTGTCATGCCGACCCAGCCGCCGAGCTTCCGGCGCTGTGGCTCGCAGTCGGCGGCGAGCTCACCGCGAAGAGTGCGAGCGGCACGCGTACGATTCGCGCGGACGACTTCTTCGTTTCGTACTTCACGACCGTGCTGCAGCCGAACGAAGTGGCCACCGAGGTGAAGTTTGATGCGGGCAACGGCAGCGGCTGGTCGATGCAGGAAGTCGCCCGGCGGCACGGCGATTTCGCGCTCGTGGGCGTGGTCGCGCACGTGTCGGTGGGCAACGGCTCTGTGAGCGGCGCGCGGCTCGTCGTGTTCGGTGCTGGTGCGACCCCGATTCGAGCGCACGCCGCCGAGCAGGCGCTGTGCGGCGCGGGCGCGCGGAAACTCGATGCCGGCGTGCTTGACGCCGCCGCCGGCAAGGTGGCGGCCACGGTGGCACCGGTGGACGACGTGCACGCCAGTGCCGATTACCGGCGCTATGTCGCCGGGGTGCTCACGAAGCGGGCGATCGGGGAAGCGGTACAACGCGCCGTCGCCGCCGCGTGAACCAGTCGCTCGCCGCCGCATCAGCCCGGCCGCCGACCAAAAGGGGGTAGCATGGAATCGAAAAAGATGCCGCTGACGCTCACGGTCAATGGCACCCCATACGATACGTTCGTCGAGCCGCGCCGCACCCTCGCGGATGTGCTGCGCGACGATCTCGGCCTCACCGGCACGAAGCTGGGGTGCGAGCACGGCGTGTGCGGCGCGTGCACGATATTGGTCGACGGGCGCGCGGTGCGCTCCTGCCTCTTGTTTGCGGTGCAGATGGAGGGCGCCGCGATCACCACTGTCGAAGGGCTGGACAACGACGGTCAGCTCGACTTCGTGCAGCAGGCGTTCACGGACAATCACGGCTTGCAGTGCGGCTTCTGTACGCCGGGCGTGTTGCTATCGGTCCACTCCCTTCTGCGCGACAATCCCGATCCCAACGAAGAGGAAATCCGCATCGCGTTGAGCGGCAACATCTGTCGCTGCACCGGCTATCAAAACATCGTGAAATCGGTCGCCGCCGCCGCCGCGGCGCGGAAAGGCGGCGGCGCGGGCACGCGGCCTGCATAACGCGTCGGGTGACCGCGCGCGCAGCGCGGTCGCCGACGAGACGCCGACGAGAGGAAGTCTTGCCATGGGCGACCTGGAGATTCGCAAAGGAAAATGGATCGGCGCGCGGGTGAAGCGGGTCGAGGATCCGCGTTTCCTCACCGGCGTGGCCCGCTACGTCGCAGACATCAGCCTCCCGCGCATGCTGCATGCGGTGTTCGTGCGCTCGCCGCACCCACACGCCCGCATCAAGTCGATCGATGCCGCGGCGTTGCCGGGTGTGGGTAAGACCGTCTTCGTGTTCACTGGCGAGGACCTGCGCGACGTTCCACCGCTGATTGACGTCGTCACGCTGCCGACGCTGAAGAAGACGCCGCAGGCGGTCGTCGCACGCGGGAAAGTGCGGTTCGTCGGCGAGGCAGTGGCCATCGTCGCCGCCGCGGATCGCTACGCCGCCGAGGACGCGGCCGAGCAGTTGGGCGCCCGCATCGAGTACGAGCTGCTCCCTCCGGTGCCGAACGTGGAAGCGGCCACCGCGCGTGGGGCCGCGCTCCTGTTCGAAGAGCTGGGAACCAACGAAGTGTATCGCGAGACCGAGGTGCACGGTGACGTGGACGCCGCGTTCCGTTCGGGCCGCGTCTTCAGCGCGCGTTTCTACCACAATCGCTACGGCGCGGCCCCCATGGAGACGCGCGGGGTGCTGGCCAATTTCGATCGCGCGGACCAGCAGCTGACGGTGTGGTCGTCCACGCAGATGCCGCATTTCCTGCGTTCGGTCATCGCCCGCCGGCTCAGCCTTCCGGAGCAGCGGGTGCGCGTGATCGCGCCGGAGGTCGGCGGCGGCTTCGGGCAGAAGATGGCCACCTCACCGGAGGAGATCGCGATTCCCTACGTCGCGTTGAAGCTCGGCCGCCCGGTCAAGTGGATCGAGGACCGCCGCGAGCACCTGCTCTCCGCGTCGCAAGCAAAGGAGGAGTTCATTAAGCTCGACGTCTCCGTGAGAGACGACGGACAGATCCTCGGCGTACGCGGCGAGTTCGTCGGGGACGGCGGCGGGTACTCGTTCAATACCGAGAGCGCGTTGATCGAACCGGCCCTCGCGGCGAAATCATTTCCCGGTCCCTACCGCATCGAGAACTTCCAGGAAGAGGTGGCCGCCTCGCTGAGTAACAAAGCGCCCACCGCCGCGTACCGCGGCGTGGGCTGGACCGCCGCGAACACGGTGCGCGAGATCTTCTTCGACGAGATCGCCCGAGACCTCGGCATCGACGCGGTGGAGTTCCGCCGCAGGAACTTGCTGAACAGTGAAGACCTGCCCTATCGCTCGTCGACCGGACAGCTCTACGACAGCGGGAGCTACCGCGAATCACTCGACAAAGCCGTGCAACTCGTCGGCTATGAAGCCTTTCGCGCCGAGCAGGCGAAATTGCGCAACGAGGGCCGTTACCTCGGCCTCGGGATCAGCTCGTACGTCGAGCAGACGGCTTGGGGCAGCGATTCTGCGGCGCAGGCGGGCACCCCGCTGCCGTCGCACGACAACTCGACCGTGACGGTGGACCCGTCCGGCAAGGTGACCGTCGCAGTCAGCGTCTCCAGCCACGGACAGGGTCACGAGACCTCTCTCGCCCAAATTGCCGCGGACGGCCTCGGCGTCGACATAGCCGACGTCGTGGTCGTGCATGGAGACACCGCGACGGCTCCATACGGCTTGGGCACGTACGCCAGCCGTAGCGCGGTGATCGGGGGCGCCACCGTCGCCCGCGCAGCCGCGGATGTGCGCGCGCAGCTGCTGCGCGTCGCATCGAAGATGCTCGAGACCAGCCCCGAGGATCTCGAAATCCAGGACGGCAAGGTGTCCGTCGTCGGGGTGCCGTCGCGGTACAGGACCGTCGCGGACGTGGCGTACGCCGCATACTGGGACGCCAGCGTGCGCGGCGACGAGCCGCTGCTGACCGCTACCCGCTTCTACGATCCGCCCGCGACGTATGCCAACGGCTGCGTGATCGTGCTGAGCGAGGTCGATGTCGAGACCGGCCTGGTGACACTGCAGCGCATCGTCGCCGTGGAGGACTGCGGCACCGTGATCAACCCGATGATCGTCGAAGCGCAGGTCCACGGCGCGATCACGCAAGGCCTCGGCGGCGCGTTGCTGGAGCATTTGATCTACAGCGATGAAGGGCAACCGCTGACCACCACGTACATGGATTATCTCGTACCCACCGCCACCGACGTTCCGCGTATCGAGGTGTCGAGCCTGTCATCGCCCTCGCCGTTCAGCGTCGGTGGAATCAAAGGCATGGGCGAAGGAGGACAGATCGCCGCGCCCGCCGCCGTGGCGAATGCCGTCGCGGATGCTCTCAGCCCGTTCGGCGCGCGGATCCGGAAGCTGCCGATCACGCCGGACTACGTCCTGCGCCTGGTGGGCAAGATCGGGAACGACCGCGCGCAGTAGCAGAGGAAGGAATGCCGACGATCAAGGATCTGGAGCTCTTCAAAGCGGCGCACAAAACCGTCGTCGAGATTCTGCGGGTGAAGCCGCGCGAAAGCCTGTTGATCACGATCGACTCGGTCAGCGACTTTCGCGTCGCCGAGGAGATGGCAAAAGCGGGTGAGGCGGCCGGCGCGAAGGTGATGGTCGCCTGGCACTCGACGCCAAAGGGTTACGGCCGCGCTACCGACCCTTATCTGCCGGACCCGCTCATCGCCGCGTGTCCCGCCGCCGACGCCTGGATCGAGCTCAACAACCAATGGCTCCTCTATGGAACACCTTGGCAGAATGCGGTCATGAATGGGCGCACGCGCAACCTGATGCTCGGCGGATTGTCCACTGACCAGCTGATCCGCTGCATCGGCGAAGTCGACATCGGCGCGCAGATCGCGTTCCAGAACAAGGTGGTCGAGATCACCGGGCGCGCCCGCAAGATGACGATCTCCAACGCGGCGGGAACGCACGTCGAGTTCGAGAACGATCCCCGACGGCCCTTCGCCAACGAGCACATCGCCGACACGCCGGGCGGCCACTTCCTCACCGGCCAAATCGGCTGGGCGCCGAACGAGGACTCCATCAACGGCACGCTGGTCTTCGATGGCGCGATCTCCGGCGGTGGCGAGGCGGACATCGGCGTCGTCAGCGCGCCAGTGATCTACGACGTTCGGAACGGCCGCATTCAGGACATCCGCGGTGGCCGCGAAGCGGCGATCGTGAAGAAATGGTTCGAGAAGTTGAACGATCCGCGCATGTATACGGCGGCACACGTCTGCTACGGCTTCAACCCGAACGCGAAGCTGGGCTTCACGACGACGGAAGACGAGCGCATCTGGGGCAGCACGGAGTGGGGCTTCGGGTATCAGGGCCCGATGTACTCCGGCGGCGAACCGCGCGAGGCCGCGTCGCACATCGATGGGATCTCAATCGCCTGCTCGGTGACCTGTGACGGCGAGTACATCACGCGGGACGGCGAGGTCGTGCATCCGGAGCTCGTCGAGCTCGCCCGCGCGTGCGGGCACTGAGAGTACGTACGACATCGAGCTCTCGCATCGTGAGCGTCCGTCGCGGCGGACGCGCGCACCGGCCAACCGCAGGACGCGCCGTGCCCATGGCCGCCTGAACGGCGGGCACGGCGACGCGCTCGGATTCCCGGTCGAGGGACACGTACATGGACCGTGAAGGCCGACTCGCGAAGCTCCTCGCCGATCCGTTTCCTCCTTACCAGTACGCGCACGGGGCCGAGGTGGCGGGCTTGGATTACGAGATCGTGCGCAGCGCCTTCCGGAGCGAGGGCTTCGAGGTGGATGTGGCGCTTCGCCCGTGGACGGACTGTATGCGGCGGGTGGAAGACGGCCGCGCGGACGGCGCGTTCCAGACCGCGAAGACTCCCGAGCGAGAGCGCCGGTTTCTGTTTTCGGACCTCCTGCGAACTGCCACCACCGCGCTCTATTGTCACGCCGACAGGACAATCGCCTTGCAGAGCAATGCGCTCGGCGCGCAGCTGCGCGAGTACGCGACGGCCGTCGTCGAAGGCTACAGCTACGGCCCCGAGTTCGACGGCCTCCCAGATCTTCGCAAGGTCGTTGTCGGCAGCAATGGCGAGAGTCTGCTGGCATTGTCAGCCCACGACGCGGATCTCGCCATTCTCGACGACGGCGTCGCCGTGCATCTCATCAAAGAGCTGCGGCTGGACGGCGTGCAGCGGGTCGCGGGCTTTCAGATCCAGCGGGCGCTGTTCGTAGCGTTTCGCCGCTCGCGCGCGGACCTCGTCGCGAGCTTCAACAGTGGCCTCACGACGATCCGGCACGACGGTGAATACGATCGACTTCTCGCTTCGTACGACATGTCGCCCGCGCGCGACTGGGCGGAGCCGTCGTCCTAAACGAGGCGACGATCCGGCGCACCTGCGCGACCGCGCTGGCCGCGGAGCGCGCGGTTTCCACCGCTGACCGGGTGTTCAACCCCGATAGTACCGGTGTGGAACGAACGGCATCTGTGCCACGTCGATCGGTACGGGTTTTCCGCGCACCGGTGCGGTGAGCCGGGTGCCGATGGCCGCGTACGGCGTGTCCACATAGCCCATCGCGACCGGCGCGCTCAGTGACGGGCCAAAGCCGCCGCTGGTGACCGTACCAATCGCGCGCCCCTCGCCGTCGAGTAGCTCGGCCCCGTCGCGCACGGGCACGCGTGCGCGCGGCAGCAGGCCGACCCGCTTTCTGGCGACGCCGTCGCGGAGTTGCTGCATGATGATCTGCGCGCCTGGATATCCGCCCGGACGCGCTCCACCGGGCCGGCGCGATTTCGACAACGCCCAGACCAGGCCCGCCTCCACGGGTGTGGTCATCGGGTCGATGTCGTGACCGTACAGACACAACCCGGCCTCCAGGCGCAAAGAATCGCGCGCGCCTAGCCCGATAGGGGCGACTTCCGGCTGCGCCAGCAGCAAGCGGGCCACGGCTAGCGCTTGCTCCGCGCGAATCGAGATCTCGAAGCCATCCTCGCCGGTATACCCGGAGCGGCTAATCCCACACTCCGCACCCGCGAGCCCCACGGTGCCGGTAGTCATGAACGCCATGCGAGAGGTGCCGGGTGCCAAGCGCTCCATCACCGTGGCGGCTTCCGGTCCTTGCAACGCCAGCAGGGCGCGATCTGCCAGCAGCTCCACCTCGCAGCGGCCGGACAGATGTCGTTGCATGTGCGCGAGATCCTGCCGCTTACAAGCCGCGTTCACGATCGCGAACAGGTAGTCGCCGTTGTTTGCCACCATCAGGTCGTCGAGGATGCCACCGGCGTTGTTGGTCAGCAGCGCGTAGCGCTGCGCACCCGGCGCGAGGCCGACGATGTCCACCGGCACGAGCGCCTCCAACGCCGCCGCGGCGCCGCTTCCCGACAGTCGTATCTGGCCCATGTGGGAGACGTCGAAGAGCCCGGCGCGGGTGCGCGTATGCACGTGCTCTCTGATGATGCCGCCGGAGTACTGCACCGGCATTGCATAGCCGGCGAACGGCACCATGCGGGCACCCAGCTCGAGGTGTAGCTCGTAGAGCGGCGTGCGGAGGAGGTCGGATTCGGCCATGGGTCCGTCCGGCGATCAGCACTCGACGACGTTGACGGCGAGACCGCCTCGGGCGGTCTCCTTGTACTTCGTCTTCATGTCGGCGCCCGTGTCGCGCATCGTCTTGATCACCTTGTCCAGCGAGACGAAATGCTGGCCGTCGCCGCGCAGCGCCATCCGCGCGGCATTGATCGCCTTGATCGAAGCCATGGCGTTGCGCTCGATGCAGGGCACCTGGACCAGACCGCCGACCGGGTCACACGTCAGCCCGAGATTGTGCTCCATGCCGATCTCGGCGGCGTTCTCGACCTGCTCCGGCGTGCCGCCGAGCACTTCCGCGAGCCCGGCAGCGGCCATCGAACAGGCGACGCCCACCTCCCCCTGGCAGCCGACCTCGGCCCCGGACAGCGACGCGTTTTCTTTGTACAGGATGCCGATGGCCGCTGCCGTCAGCAGAAAACGCACGACGCCGCCGTCGTCCGCGCCGCCCACGAAGCGCGTGTAGTAGTGCAGCACCGCCGGGATGATCCCGGCCGCACCGTTGGTCGGTGCTGTGACGACGCGGCCGCCGCTGGCATTCTCCTCGTTCACCGCCAGCGCATAGAGGTTCACCCAATCCATGATCGTGAGCGGATCGCGCAGGCTGGCCTCGGGCTGGCTCGCAAGCGTGCGATACAGCTCCTTGGCCCGCCGCTTTACCTTGAGACCGCCCGGCATGACGCCCTCTCGCTCGCAGCCGCGCCGCACGCAGCCTTGCATCACCGCCCAGATGTGCAGCAGGCCGTCGCGGATCTCGCCGTCAGCGCGCCACGCCCGTTCGTTCTCCAGCATGACATCGCTGACCCGCAGCCCCAGATCGCGGCACAAGCCGAGCAGCGTGGCGCCGCTCGTGAAGGGGCATGGCAGAGGCGTTGCGTCCGGCACGATGCGGTCCGCGCCGGCGGCTTCCTCGTTCACCACGAAGCCGCCGCCCACGGAGTAGTAGACTTTGCTGTACAGCTCGCCGCCGCCGGCGTCCGTCGCTGTGAAGCGCATGCCGTTCGGATGAAACGGCAACGACTCGCGGCGGTGCCAGACGATGTGCTCCTTGTCGTGGAAATCGACCTCGCGGCTGCCGAGCAGCCGCAGCTTGCCCGAGTTGCGGATGCGGGCGAGCCGCGCATCTACAGCATCCACTTCCACGCCGTCCGGGGTTTCCCCTTCCAAGCCCAACAGCACCGCTTTGTCGGACCCGTGTCCCTTACCCGTTGCGCCCAGCGAACCGTACAGATCGGCTCTTATGCCCGCGGTGCGATCCAGCAGACCCGCGGCGCGCAGGCCGGTCGCGAATTGCAGAGCGGCCCGCATCGGGCCGACCGTATGCGAGCTCGACGGCCCGATGCCGATCTTGAACAGGTCGAAGACACTGATCGCCATGCCACAACCGCGCTGTCACCGTCCCGCGCCCGATTGCTCCCCAGCGTCCTCCAGCGTGATGTCGACCATCAGCTCGTCCGCCAAACCCTCGAGCGCGCGGCGCAGGTCAGCGGTACCGAACTGCGGCGGCAGGCGCAGGTGCGCTTGTGCCTTGAACAGATTCTCGCCCGAGAAGGAACCGCTGACGCATTCCGACTCGAGCTCTTCGATACTGATGCCGCGGTCGGCCAGCAGGCGCGAGATGTCGCGCACGATGCCCGGCCGGTCCTGACCCACGAGCTCCAGCCGCAGCAGACGGCCCGCAGCAGCGGCGGCCGCACCGGCTTCGGTGCGCTCGATCACCAATCGCAGCCCCTGCGACTCGAGCGCCTCCAGCGCAGCCGCGAGCGCGTCCGCCTGCGCAGCCGGAATGGTGACGCGCAACATGCCCGCGAAGTGACCCGCAAGCGACGCCATGCGCGTCTCTTCCCAGTTACCGCCAGCCGCGGCGATCTTCTCGGCCAGGGTGCTGACGAGCCCGGGCCGATCGCGCCCGATGACGGTGAGCACGAGCGACGTCATCATGGTCGTGTATCCATCACCTCTGGCGCGTCATGCCGCCGCGCTGTCCTCCTGATAGTCCGCCACCGGCGGGCAGGAGCACATCAGGTTGCGATCGCCGTACACATTGTCCACACGCCCCACCGGCGACCAGTACTTGTGCTCGCGCAAGGACGCGACCGGATACACCGCCTGCTCGCGTGAATACGGGTGATTCCATTCGCCCGCCAGATCCTTCGCGGTATGAGGCGCGTTCTTCAGCGGGTTGTCCGTGGGGTCCAGCGCCCCGATCTCCACTTCCCGAATCTCCTCGCGGATGCGGATCATCGCGTCACAGAAGCGGTCCAGCTCCGCGCGGGACTCGCTCTCGGTGGGTTCGATCATGAGGGTCCCGGCGACCGGGAACGACATCGTCGGCGCGTGGAAGCCGAAATCGATGAGCCGCTTCGCCACGTCATCGACCGTGATGCCGGTCTTGTCCTTCAGGGCGCGAAGATCGACGATGCACTCGTGCGCCACCATGCCCTGCGCGCCAGTGTAGAGGATCGGGTAATGGGGCGCGAGCCGCTGGGCGATGTAGTTCGCGTTCAGGATGGCGGTCTCGGTCGCGCGTGTGAGACCCTCGGCGCCCATCAACGCAATGTACGCCCATGTAATCGGCAGGATGCTGGCGCTGCCCCAGGGCGCGGCCGATACGGCGCCGATGCCGGGGCGCGAGACCACCTGATGACCTGGTAGGAACGGCGCCAGGTGGGACTTCACGGCGATCGGGCCAACACCCGGGCCACCGCCGCCGTGCGGGATGCAGAACGTCTTATGCAGGTTGAGGTGAGAGACGTCGCCGCCGAATTTGCCCGGCCGGCAGAGTCCGACCATGGCGTTCAGGTTCGCCCCATCGATATACACCTGGCCGCCGTGCGCGTGCACGATGTCGCACATCTCGCGCACCGCCTCTTCGAACACGCCGTGCGTCGAAGGGTAGGTGATCATGATCGCCGCGAGTGACGCGCTGTGCTGCGCGGCTTTGGCACGGAGGTCGGCCACGTCGACGTTGCCCCTCTCGTCGCACGCTACCACCACCACGCGCATGCCCGCCATCTGCGCGGTCGCCGGATTGGTCCCATGTGCGGAGCTGGGGATGAGGCACACGTTGCGGTGTCCGTCGCCGCGGCTCGCATGCCAGGCGCGAATCGCGAGCAGGCCGGCGTACTCGCCTTGCGACCCGGCATTCGGCTGAAGCGACACGGCGTCGTACCCGGTGCACGCGATCAGCATTCGCTCGAGGTCGGCCGTGAGCTGGCGATAGCCTTCGGCCTGATCGAGCGGTGCGAACGGGTGCAGCGCGCCGAACTCCGGCCACGTCACGGGGATCATCTCCGTGGTCGCGTTCAGCTTCATGGTACAGGAGCCGAGCGGGATCATGCTGCGATCGAGCGCGAGATCCTTGTCGGCCAGGCTGCGCAGGTAGCGCAGCATCTCGGTCTCTGAGTGGTGCGTGTTGAACACCGGATGGTCGAGGAAAGGGCTGGTGCGGGCTAAGCTCGCCGGCAGCGCGTCGGGCGCGTCCGGCTCCACGGCATCGAACGCAGGCGCATTGGCCTCCGTCGTGGCGAAGCATGACCACAATGCCTCGACATTCGCACGCGTGGTCGTCTCATCCAGCGAGATGCCCACCGTGGCGCCATCGACCTCGCGCAAATTCATACCGCGGGCGCGCGCAGCGGCGTGAATCGCCGCGGTTCGCTCTCCGGTCCGGAGCGTGATCGTGTCGAAGAACCTCTCGGTCAATACCGTCACGCCCAGCCGGCGCAAACCGCTGGCGAGCGTCGCGGTGAGCCGGTGCACGCGTCGCGCGATCCGCTCCAGACCACGCGGACCGTGATACACCGCGTACATGCTGGCCATGACCGCTAGCAGCACCTGCGCCGTGCAGATGTTGCTGGTCGCCTTTTCGCGCCGGATGTGTTGCTCGCGCGTCTGCATGGCCAAGCGGTAGGCGCGGTCCCCCCGGCTGTCGACCGATACGCCGACGAGGCGCCCGGGTAGGGTGCGCTTGTACGCGTCGCGCGTGGCCAGATAACCCGCGTGCGGACCGCCATACCCCATGGGCACCCCGAAGCGCTGCGTCGTGCCCACCACCACGTCGGCGCCCCACTCGCCGGGCGGAGTGAGCAGGACGAGGGCCAGCAGATCGGCGGCGACCCCGACCAACGTGCCCTTCGCGCGGCACGCATCCACCCACGCCCGGTAGTCGCGCACGTCCCCGTCGACGCCGGGATACTGCACCAGGGCGCCGAAGCAGTCGTTCGCGAGAGCGTCTTCGGCCGTACCGGTACGCACCGCGATGCCGAGGGGCATGGCCCGTGTCTCAATGACCTCGCGGGTCTGCGGCAGCACGTCCTCCGCGACGTAGAACACGTTGGATTTGGAACGGGTGGCCCGGGCGAGAAGGGCCATGCCCTCCGCGGCCGCCGTGCCCTCGTCCAGCATCGAGGCGTTGGCGATGTCCATGCCAGTCAGTTGCGTGATCATCGTCTGGAAGTTGAGCAGCGCTTCCAGGCGACCCTGCGAGATTTCAGGCTGGTACGGCGTGTAGGCGGTGTACCAGGCCGGGTTCTCGAGCACGTTGCGCAAGATGACACCCGGCGTGTGGCAGTCGTAATAGCCCATGCCGATGTAGGACTTGAACGCCTTGTTTTTCGCCGCGATTCGGCGCAGCGCCTCGAGCACCTGTGGTTCCGTCATCGGCTGCCCGAGGTCGAGCGGCTCGGTGCTGCGGATCGCGGCGGGGACGACCTTGTCGATCAGCGCCTCCAGCGAGTCGAGCCCGAGTGTGTGCAGCATCGCCGAGCGCTCGGCCTCGTCCGGGCCGATGTGCCGATCGATGAAATCGCCGTGCCCCTCCAGCTCGTCAAACGGGCGCCGTGAACCAGCCATGGATCTCTCCAATCTTCCCCAGTGACTTGCGCAGTATACGCCGCCTCAACGGCGCGCGCCGCTGTGCGCAGCCGGAGCCGGCCTGTCGTACAGCACTGTTGGTCATCGTTCGTTCGCGACCGGCACTCGCGTCATCTCACTCTCGAGGACGGTGTTGCCTGGCGCGTAGCAAGCGATTGCCGCCTTCCCAGAAAACAAAAAAGGGGGAGTCCACACAGGAACTCACCCCTCTGTCCTTGGTGCCTGAGAGATTGAGAAGCGATCGCGCGCCGCTCAAGTGCCCCTTCGGCGGGTGGTAGACACCACCGCTCTCCAGAGAATTATCGACCGCCGTCTTTCGCCCGAGTTGCCTCCGCGTAGGTGTAGGCGCAGATCGCCCGACAGGTTGGGCTATAACGGTGCGCCGTTTGGCGTGTCAAGGGACCTCGCGCCGCGCGCCAGCAGCGCGGTCGTGCGCTCGCCTGTCTCAACACGCTCACGCGCAGTGTCGCCGAACTCCCGGCGCACTCGCGTGCGCCGCTTCAGTCCGGAATACTCAACGTGGTCGGCGCGACCGCCGTCGGCTTGAGCAAACCCAGCCGCGCAAAGATCGGGTAGATCACGAGGACCACGATCAGCGAATTCACCGAGGCGATTCCCCACGGGATGAATTGTCCCGCCAGCGCGGCGAGCACCCACACCGCGATCGCACCCGGAATCCAGGTCGGCTCGCTGGCCGGCAACCCGGGTGCGGACGCGCTGAGCTCGCGACGCCAGGTCCGCACCACGTAGTATTCCATCGCCATGATCGCCGCGACGGGCGGCATGAGGATGCCGAGGAGGGTGAGGAAGTCCGTCAGCCGCGCGAGGATGCCGCCGGCGGCGAGCAGCGAGCCGAGGCTGCCGACCACCCATGTCGCCGGGACGCGTTGCACGCGCACGCCGAACACGGACTGAAAGAAGTTCACGATACCGAGCGTGCCCGAATACAGATTCCAGTCGTTGATCTTGAGGGTGCCGGCGACGATCACGAGCGTGCCGACGACTCCCGAAGAAGAGGTGACGATGGTGATGATGTCATCGGTGCGCAGCGCATGGGCGAGTAGCACGCCGGCGAGACAGACCATGAACTCGCCGATCGTGACCCCGATGATCGTCTGTTTGATCACATCCGCGGACGTCCGGTTGAAACGCGACATGTCGGGGGTGGCGACCATGCCGACGATGAATCCCCCCGCCACCAGTGTGGCGCCCGCCCCGAGGCTCAGCACCGGGCCGGGAGCTGGGCTCGAGGTGAGCGAGGCGAGATCGTGCGTGGCCAGCTCGGTGAAGATCGACCATCCGGCGAGCAGCAAGAAGGCGGGAACGGTCGCATACGCGACCCATGCCATCGAGCCAAATCCACCGACGACGACCGCGGTGACCGCGAGCCCGAACGCGAGCGCCCACGCCCATTCGGGCAGGAACGGCAGAAACTTGTAGAGCCCCGCGGCCGACACGCCGCTCTGCACCCCGAACCAACCGACGAAGCTGAGTGCGATCACCAGCGCGATGAGGCTTGAGCCATGCCGTCCGAAGCCCGTCCACCGCGCGAGCGTCGTCGTGGACAGTCCCTCGCGTTGGCCGATGATGCCGGTGAAGATCGCGACGATCTCGAGGAGCACGGCGCCCAGGGCGATCGCCAGCACCGCATCCCAGAAGTTCATGCCAAAGCCGAGGGCCGCTCCGAGCAGGAATTGCGACAGCGCCGAGAGCTGCCCGAAACGCTGCACGGCGACCGACCACCACGGGTACCGCGCCGCCGCCGGAACCCTCGTGAGCGCATAATCGTCATGCTCGCCCTGCGGGACGCTCGCCGACGGTTCGCCCGGGGCGAGGCCGGACTGGTGCGCGCGCGCAGTGTTCTCGAACATGTGGGCTCCTTCCAGAACGGGATCGATGCGCGGGGTGACGCGACACTCTGGGCCGGCTCCGGCGGTCGGAAGTGAACCGGCAGTGGCTGACCATCGCCAGCGCCATGTAGCACTTCCGTCGCCAGCGCCGAACCAGTAGTACAGGCCATGGCCAAGGCCCCTCGTCAGATCGATACCGACCTCATTCACGCCGGCGAGCCCACGCCGCGCATAGAAGGCGCCGTGACGGTGCCGATATTCCAGTCGTCGACCTTCGAGTACGCCGGCGCGAAGAGCTACCACGATCTCAAGTACATCCGGCTCAGCAACACGCCGAACCATCGCGTGCTACACGCCAAACTGGCCGCGCTCGAACGCGGCGAAGCCGCTCTGGTCACCGCGAGCGGCATGGCGGCGGTCTCCACGGTGCTGCTGGCCCTCACGCGCGCCGGGGACCACCTGCTCATGCAGGATTGCCTGTACGGCGGCACGCACGACCTCATCACCCAGGACCTCCCCGGGCTCGGCGTGCAGGTGGACTTCATCGATGCGGACGCGCCCGAAACTTGGGAGCGCAAGCTGCGCGCCGAAACCCGCGCCATCTACGTCGAGACCCTCACCAATCCCCTGCTGCAACTCGGCGATCTCGACGCCATCGTGGTGTTCGCCAAAGCACATGGCCTGATTTCGATCGTCGACAACACCTTCGCGAGCCCGATCAACTTCCGGCCGTTGACGCGCGGGTTCGACCTGACGCTGCACAGCTGCACCAAGTACATGAACGGCCACGACGACATCGTGGCAGGCGCGGTGATCGGCCGCGCCCCGCTGGTGGAGCGCGCCGCCCACAAGCTCGCCCACCTGGGCGGATCATTGGATCCGCACGCCGCGTTCCTGCTCCACCGCGGTATGAAGACGCTGGCCGTGCGCGTACGGCAGCAGAACCAGAACGCGCTCGCGATCGCCCGGTTCCTCGCCGGCCACCCGGCCGTCGCGACGGTGAACTACCCCGGCCTCGAGAGCCATCCGCGCCATGCGCGAGCGCGAAGCCTCTTCGAGGGATTCGGCGGCATGCTGAGCTTCGAGCTGCGAGGCGGCGTCGAGGCGGCGGACCGTCTGCTCGCCAACGTCCAGCTACCGATTTCGGCGCCCAGCCTCGGGGGCGTCGAGACGCTGATCACCCGACCGGCGCTGACATCGCACTCCGGGATGACGCCGGCCGATCGTCAGCGAGTCGGCATCAGCGACGGTCTGATCCGCTTGTCCGTCGGCATCGAAGCCGCCGAAGACCTGATCGCCGATCTTGCGCAAGCCCTGGATGCTTGAGCAAGGCTCAGCGGCTCTTCTTGGCGCTTTCGAGCCGGGCGATGGCGCCGTCGACCTTGTCGCCGCTGAGCTTCATACCGGTGGAAGACTCGAGCGCGCGCATTGCCTCGCCGAAGCGTTCGGGGCGCTCCAGGAAGTCGCGCGAGGTGCTGCGGAGCGCGCTCGGGTCAGCGGCGCGGGCGCCCACGACGTTGACTCGTGAGACCAGACGGCGCAATCGCCGGCTGCCGCACGCTTCGCAGCGCGGGGTGGCGGGGTCGCCCATGCGCACCAAATGCGCCTGCTCCGCGCCACAACGGTGACACGCATACTCGTAGATAGGCATGGGGTGCTGCTGGTGTTGCGGTAGGGCGGCTGTCCGGGGCCGAGTTGACGGGGGGCGCCGAGGCGGCTGCGTATGTAGACCTGCGTCCGACCGCGCCGCCGCGGGCCCGTCACCCCGGACTCGCCGATATCGCCAAGTCCGGGGACCCGGCGCCCGACACACGTCATCGCCCGCTCGCGCGGGTATTGCTCAGGCAGCTTTCTCCTTCATCGCCTTGGAAGCCGCCTGGATGGACTCCACGATGAACTGGTAACCGGTGCAGCGGCAGAGATTGCCGGCGATGCCATGGCGAATCTCTTCCTCGGTCGGCTGCGGGTTGTTGGTGAGCAGTTGCAGAGCCGACAAAACCATGCCGGGGGTGCAGTATCCGCACTGCAGCCCCTGGTGCTGCACGAACGCCTCCTGGATCGGGTGCAGCTGCTGGGCGCTGGTGCTGAGTCCCTCGACCGTGGTGATGCTCTGCCCGTCCGCATCGGCGGCCAGGATGCAGCACGACTTCACGGTCTTGCCGTTCAGCATGACCGTGCAGGCGCCGCAGCTCCCCGTGCCGCAGCCGATGTGGGTGCCGGTGAGCCGGAGCTCATCGCGCAGCATGTCCGCGAGGATCATGCGCGTATCCACCTGCACCTCGTAGTCCTTCTTGTTCACCGTGACCTTCACTGGAATCTTCATGGATTCGTTCCTTTCGTACGGTCTAGCCGATGTCTCAGGGTGCGTGGGGCTGCCCACTACATGCGGGACGCAGCGGCGCGAACGGCGCGTTGCGCGTACACGCGCGCCATCGCGCGGCGATACGTCGCGTCGCCATTGAGGTCGCCGTAGGCTTCGCCCGACGCCGCATAGGCATCGTCGGACACACCGCGCAGCGCCTCGTCGTTCACCCCTTTCGCCAGCCGCTTGCTGACGTCCATCAGCACCGCCTTCGGACCCACGCCGCCGATCGCGACGCGTGCCGACTTGAAGCCCGAGTCGATCACCGCCGCCGCCGCGACGATCGCGAAATTGCCTTCGACGCGGTGCAACCGCACGTACGCCGATCCGCTGCCCGCCGGGGCTTTCGGGATCTCGATCTCGGTCAACAGCTCTCCGGCTTTCAGAGCCGTCTGCATCAAGTCCTTGAAGAAATCCGTGGCTTTCACGGTCCGCTCGCCCTTGCTGCTCTGCAGCTTGAACTGCGCGTTGGTGACCAGCATCACCGGAATGTAATCGGCCGCGGGGTCCGCGTGTGCGAGGCTGCCGCCGATGGTACCGCGGTGCCGCACCTGAACGTCGCCGATCAGAGCCGCCGCTTCCGAGAGAACCGGGCAGTGCTTCTTGATCAGCGGATCATTTAGCACCGTGTGGTGCCGGGTGAGCGCGCCGATGCGCAGCTTGTCGCCGTCCTCGCGCACGTAGTCGAGCCCCGGCACGTGGTTGAGGCTGATGACGACCTCCGGTTGGAGCAGGCCAAGCGTCATCACCGGCATCAGGCTCATGCCGCCTGCCAGCACCTTGGCGTCGTCACCGTGCCGCTCCAGGAGGCCGAACGCGTCGTTCAGCGACTTGGGCGCGTGAAAAGAGAATTCCTTCGAAATCATGGTCAACTCCCTCCCTGTTGAGCCTGAGCCTGCTGGATCGCCTGCCACACTCTATGCGGCGTCAGAGGCATCGTTTTCAGATCAATGCGCAGGTGTGGCAGTGCGTTTTCGATCGCACCGCACAGAGCGCCGAGCGGCCCAGTCACGCCCGATTCCCCCACGCCCTTCGTACCGAGCGGGGTGAACGGCGACCGGGTCTCCTGGTGCTCGACCTCGAAACTCGGAACGTCGACGGCGGTCGGCAGCGTATAATCCATGAAGGTCGTGGTCTTCAGCTGGCCAGCGTCGTCGTACACGAGGTCCTCGAACATGGCCCCACCGAGGCCCTGCACGATGCCGCCATGCAGGTTCGCCTCGGCCATCAGCGGGTTCACGACCACTCCGCTGTCGTGGACGGCGCAGTACCGCAGGACTTTGACGAAACCGGTGTCGGGATCGACCTCGGCGATGCATGCCACTGCCTGGTTCGGCCATGACGGGTAGGAGCTGAACCGCCCCTGTGTTTCGGGCTGGTGGTACACGTTCGGATGCCGGAAGTAGCGCGTCGACTCCAAACCGGGTTCGACGTCGCAAGCGTCCTTTCCATGGCAGTTTCGGTACACGGTGCTGGCGACTTCCTTGAAGAGCACGAACCGGCTCGGAGCGCCTTTGACGAAAAGCTTGTTATCGCCCAAATCGAGGTCCGTCGGCAACACCTCGAGCATCTTCGCCGCGACCTTCAGCATCTTCTCGCGGATTTCGGTGGCGGCCACCTGCACGGCTGACCCGCCCATGATCACGCTGCGGGAGCTGTAATTGCCGAGGCCGTACGGGCAGGTGTCCGTGTCGCCCTGGATCACCTTGATGAGCTTGATGTCGATGCCGAGCACGTCGGCGGCGATTTGCGCCATCGCCGTCTCGTTGCCCGACCCCGGCGAGGTGACGCCGGTCAGCACAGTGACCTGGCCGGACGGGTTCACGCGGACGGTCGCGCCATCGTAGCCGGACAGCAGCGTCGAACGCGGCATCGAGCAACCTTCCGGGGTTAGCTCCTGGCCGATCCCGATGCCGAGATAGCGGCCCTGCTTGCGCGCCTCTTCCTGCATCTTCGGGAAATTCTTGTAGTCGATCATCTCGAGGACGCGGTTCAACGCCTTCGGATAGTTGCCGCTGTCCAGCATGGCGCCGGAAACCTGTGAGTACGGGAACTCCTCCGGCTGGATGTAATTCTTCAGCCGCACCGCGGCGCGGTCGAGGCCGGTCGCCTTGGCCACGCCATCCATGATCCGGTCCATCAGGAACGACGCGGCTTCCTTGCCGTAGCCGCGATATGCGTTCCACGGGCACTTGTTCGTGACCACGGAGAACAGCTGCACGCGGTTGTTCGGAATCTTGTAGCAGGTCGGGATGCAGTACGCCGTGACGAAGGACATGCCCCATCCGGCCAGGGCAGCCGGAGCGCCGACATCGGCGACGACCTTGGCGCGCAACCCGGTGACGGTGCCGTCCTTCTTGTAGGCGACCTCGTAGCTGAGGCGCTCTTCGCGCGCGTGTCCGCCGACCAGCAGATTCTCGGTGCGCTCCTCAATCCATTTGATCGGCCGTCCCAGCTTGCGCGACAGGTAGGCGAGCAATGGCTCTTCCTGAAACGTCGGGATCTTGAGCCCGAAGCCGCCGCCCACGTGCGGTTGAATGACGCGGATGCTGGTCTCCGGAATGCCCAGCGTCTCGGCGAGGAACACGCGCATCGGATGCGGGTTTTGCGTCGAGGCCCAGAACGTCAACAGGTCCTCGAACGGATTGTACGACGCCACGTAGCCGCGCGGCTCAATTGCGGCCCCCGTGTAGCGCTGGGTTCTGACCACGCCGTTCAGCGTGCCGTCCGATTCCGCGAAGGCCTTGTCGACATCGCCCGTGCGGAAGTCGCGCGTGACCAGAATGTTGTCGCCCCACGACTCCTCGACCAGCGGTGCGCCGGGCTTCATCGCCTCTTCGGGGTCGCTGACCACCGGCAACTCTTCGTAGTCGACCTCGATGAGATCGGCCGCACGACGCGCCGTGTACTTGTCTTCCGCCACTACCGCCGCGACCGCCTCGCCGACGAAGCGCACCTTCTCGGGACAGAGCGCGTACCAGTGGAAGCCTTTCGCGCCCATGGCCGCCGTATCGTACGCCTCGAGGATCGGGTTCATGTTCGCCTTCACCTCTTGGCCGGTGATGACGTACACGACCCCGGGAACCGCCTCCGCCGGCTTGGTATTGATCCCGCGGATCCTCGCGTGAGCGTACGGACTCCGCAGCACGGCCATGTGCAGCATGCCGTCCAGCTGCACGTCGCTGACGAACGTCCCCTTCCCCGCCGCCAACTGGCGATTGGGGAGGGCCGGTATACCCGCTCCAATGTACTTCATTGCTTATCCTCCAACGTCCAGACTGTAGGTACTGTCAGGCCTCGCCCAACGTTCGACACAGCGCCTTCAGCGACGGCAGGTCGTGCGCAGGAAGGAAATGGTCGACGTACGGTAGTGCAGCTTGCATGCCCTGCGCGAGTGGTGCGTACCCTTCGGTACCGAGCAGGGGGTTGATCCATACCACTGTGCGCGCGTGCCGGTGAAGAGCCTGCATCTCGCGCTTCACCACGCTGGCGTCACCGTGGTCATAGCCGTCGCTGATGATTACGCAGACGGTGGAGCTGGCGGGGCCTTCGCGCAGAACCTTGCGGTTGAGCTGCGCCAACGCGCCGCCGATGTCGGTGCCACCGGACCAGTGGCGCGCTTCGTCGGCCACCTCGCGCAGCGCTTCATGAACTTCCTGGCGGCGCAGCGGGCGCGTGATCTCGGTCATGCGCGTGCTGAACACGGCCGTGCGCGAGTTCTTCAGCCCTTTCTGCAGACCGAACATGAGCTGCAGTAGGAACGGATTGTACGTGTCCATGGAGCCGCTCACGTCGCACAACATCACGACCCGCGTTTTGCGGATCTTGCGCTCCGAGCGCATCAGCTCCACCACGTCCATCCCGTAACGCATGTTCTTGCGCAGCGACCGGCGGAGATCGATGCCCTGCCCTCTGCGGCTCGGCCGAAGCCGGCGGCTCGGGCGCGTCGCGAGCCGGAGCATGAGATCATGCAGCAGCTTCTGCATGCCCTCCCAGCCCTGGGCGTTTGCGGTCAGCACGGCCTTGTCGCGCACCACGTGGTCGGGACTGTACTGCCGCGGGCTGCCGACGAACTCGGGTGGGGTGTCGGGGTGCTCCTCGTTTTGATCGTCGGGACGCGGCTCCAGCTCGATCTGCGTCGCCACCGTGGTGGGCGGCGTCTTGCCTTCCCAGAACAGCGCGAAGAGTTGATCGAACATCGACTCCTCTTCGTGACTGCTCACCAGGTTCACGCGCATCGCGAGGCGCACTTCCTCGCGCACGGCGATGTTTACCGAGCGCAGGGAGCGGAAGACATCGATGATGCGGCCCGGCGTGACGTTCAAACGCGCATCGCGCAGTTGTCGGCAGAAGGCCAGCACCCGTTCCGTGAACTCGCGATCACCGGCGCCGGCGATATCGGGAGGCGCTACTTCCACGCTCTTTCCACCTCGCGCCGATCGCCCGCATCGCCACTGAGGATTTTGGCGCCGCCGATGCTGCGCAGCCGCTGGATGTCGTCGTGGTACTTCAGCACCACCCCCGCCGTCTCCTCGAGCGTGACCGCGTTGATTTCATCCTGACCGAGGCCGGCCAGGGCGCGCGCCCAGTCGAGCGTCTCGGCCACGCCCGGGCGCTTGTAGAAGTCGATGGAGCGCAGAGTCTGCATGACCTCGCATATCTGTTCCGCCAGATGGGCCTGGATGCCGGGCACCTTGCGCAGGATGATCTCGCGCTCCTTCACCGGAGTCGGGTAGTCGATCCAGAGATACAGGCAGCGCCGCTTCAGCGCGTCGTTCAGCTCCCGCGTCCGGTTGGACGTCAGCACCACCGACGGCACGTGGGTGGCGGCAAACGTCCCGATCTCGGGGACCGTGACCTGGTAGTCGGACAACACCTCGAGCAGGAAGGCTTCGAACTCCTCGTCGGCGCGGTCCACCTCGTCGATCAGGAGCACCGCCGGACGCGGGCCGTGGTGGCGGATGGCGCGCAATAGGGGACGCTGGATGAGGTATTCATCGCTGAAAATCGTCTGCTCGAGGGCGTCCCGGTCTTCGCGGCCCTGCTCCGCCATGCGGATGGCCAAGATCTGCTTGGCGTAGTTCCACTCGTAGATGGTGCTGTTGACGTCGAGCCCCTCGTAACACTGCAGGCGGATCAGCTCGGTATCCAACACGCGTGTAAGGACCTTCGCGACCTCGGTCTTGCCCACTCCCGCCTCGCCTTCGAGCAGGATCGGCTTGCCGAGCATCGCGGACAGCATCACGGTCAGCGCCAAGGGGCGGTCCGCGATGTAGTTCTCGCGCGCAAACGCCTCCTGCACGGCCTCGACGGAGGACAGGAGCTGCGCGGGAAGCGGTTGAACCGGGGTCACACTCTTATTCATGCTTTTGCTCGCCATACGCGTCACGGGTTGACGTCGGCCCGCCGCCGGCGGTCAGCGCCGGGGCGGGCGGTTATGGTGATGTCCTGCGGCATCCGGCGTGTGCGAGCCGAGGTCGCCCGCGATCGGCAATCATGTCCGGGCTCTTGGCAACGCAGCACACCACCGGATGAACCGCTCATGATTCTCGGCACCTCAGCAGCTCGGCCGCAGGCGGGAGTACTACTGAATGTGGGGCATGACCTTTTCGCCCCAGAGCTTGATGGAGTTCTTCACGCGCTCGTGCGAGAGGCCCGGGAACTTCATGCGCATGATGAGGTTGGTCGCCCCGACCTCGTTCGCGTACTTCTGGCACTCGCGCACGCACGTCTCGGGGCCGCCGATGATGAATCGCTTGCGCAGCAGGTCGAGGGCGCGATCGTCGCCCGGCGGCACCGGATTGCCCTGGTCATCGAGCATGTGCCCCCATTCCAGATACTCGCGGTAGATGTAGAGCACGGGGTCGCGCGCTTCCTCCCACGCCTTCTCGTCGGTCTCGGCGCAGTACACCTCGCGCATGAGCGGGAACTCGAAGCCGCTAGTCGGCTTGCCCGCCGCCTTCAGCGTCGCCTTGTAGTCGACCATGCGCTCTTTGAGCACGGCGAGGGTGGTGATGGGATCGGCGAACCACGCATCGGCCACGCGTCCGGCAAGCTCGACGGCGGATTTCTTCTTCGCCGCCATCCAGATCGGCGGATGCGGTTTCTGCGTGGGCAGCGGCCGGAGCGTCACGTTCGTATAGGTGAAGTGCTTGCCGTGGTAGTTCGCGACCGGCTGCGTCCAGAGGGTGCGGATGGCTTCGATACCCTCGCGCATGCGCGCGGGCCGATCGGTGAGTGGCACCTGGAACGCCTCGAACTCCTCTTTGCGGTATCCCTGGCCCACGCCGAGGATGAAGCGCCCCTGCGAGATCACGTCCACGACGGTGCCGTGTTCGGCGACGTGCAGTGGGTTGTAGAGGGGGAGGAGGAGCACCCCAGGGCCGATGCGCAGCTTCTTCGTGCGCATCGCAATCGCCCCATTGGTCACCACCGGAGCGGGGAAATACCCGTTCTCGACCAGGTGGTGTTCGCTGACGAGCACGGTGTCGAAGCCGAGGCGCTCGGCGAGCTCCATCTGCTCGATGGATTCCATGAACGTACGGAACGCATCGCCGTATTCGACCTGATAGCTGTAAATCAAGCTGGACTTCATGTTCCCACTTTCTCCCTTCGACTACCCGCCTCGGGGCTCGTGCTGCGCACGGCGCCGCTCTCGCGCAAGCGGGCGATGGTTTCGGTATTCAATCCGAGGATGGAGTGCAGAATCTCTTCCGTATGCTCGCCCAAGGTCGGCGCCGGGCGCGACGGGATTGCGGCGTGGGCGCCGAATTGGATGGGGCTGCCTGCGAACCGCACAGGGCCGATGCCCGGATGCAGGCACGAGTCGATCATCCCGCGCTCGACGAGCGGCGGGCATTGAGTCGCTTCGGCGATCGAGTTGATCGGCGCGCACGGGACGTCGGCCTCGTTCAAGCGCGCCAGCCAGGTATCCCGATCGGCCTTCGCGAACTCCGCTTCCAGGATGGACTCGATTGCGGTGCGGTTCTGGATGCGCTCGAGGTTGGTCCGGAAACGTGGATCATCGCTCAGCTCGGGCCGCGCGATCGCGCTGCACAGGTTCCGCCAGAACGCTTCATTGAACACGGCGACCACGAACGGCTTCCGATCGCTGCCGTAGAAGATGCGGTACGGCACCACCGCCGGGTGGCCGGAGCCGACCGGTTCCGGCTGCTCGCCGGTGTTCAGATACGCCGAGGCGATGTATGACATCAGGCTCATCTGCACGTCGAGCAGCGCGAGATCGATCGCCTGGCCGCGGCCGCTGCGTTGGCGCTCGTGCAACGCCGCCAGGATCGCGATGGTCGCGAAGACGCCGCCGCCCAGATCGCCGATCGGATAGCCGCACCGCACCGGCGCGCCGCCCGGCTCGCCGGTGATGCTCATCAAGCCGCCGACCGCTTGGATGGTCAGATCGTACGCCGAGGCATCCCTCCAGCTCGTGGTCTGGCCATACCCGGAGATCGAGCAGGTGATGATGCGCGGATTGCGCCGGCTCAGCACCTCGTGTCCGATCCCGAGCCGATCCATCACGCCGGGCCGGAAGTTCTCGAGCACGACGTCGCTGGTATCCGCGAGCGCGAGGAAGAGCTCGCGCGCTTCCGGGCGTTTCAGATCGAACGAGATGCTCTTCTTGTTGTGGTTGAGGCTCAGGAAATAGGTGCTCAGCCAATCGAGGAACGGCGGAATCGTCCGAATCCGATCGCCCTCGGGATCTTCGACCTTGATGATCTCCGCTCCGAGCTGCGACAGCAGCAGCCCGCAATAGGGTCCGGCCAGCACACGGGAGAGGTCGAGGACGCGGATCCCCGCCAACGGCGCTTCACGTTTGGGTTCGCTCATCACTCGGTCAAGGGTGGGCCAGACGCCACACCCGCTCGGGGCTCAGCGGTAGCTCGTTGATCTTCACGTCGAACGGGGCGAGCGCATCGGCGATGGCGTTTGCCACCGCAGCAGGGGCGGCAATTGCGCCACCTTCACCCATTCCCTTGACACCTTCGACGGTCAGGGGCGTCAGCGTTTCGATGTGCGCGACCTCGAATTGCGGCACGTCGGCCGCGGTCGGCACGAGATAATCCATAAACGAGGTCGTCAGCAGCTGCCCGTTCTCGTCATAGCGGAAGTGCTCGAACAGGGCATTGCCGAGGCCCTGCACGATGCCGCCGATGACTTGCGCGTCCACGATCATCGGGTTGATCAGGCGCCCGCAGTCCTCGACCACGACGTACCGCAGCAGGTGCACGAATCCGGTATTTACATCGACCTCGACTTCGGCCACGTGGGTCGCGTTCGCAAAGGTCAGCGGCGGTGGGTCGTAGTAGTGGGTGCCTTCGAGGCCCGGTTCTTCGCCCGGCGGGATCTTCCACGCCGACCACACGGCAGCGCGCGCCACGTCCTTGACCGCGATCGACTTCGACGGCACGCCCTTCACCTGCACTTTTCCGGGAACCACTTCGAGGTCCGCAGGGCTCACCTCCAGGATGTGACCCGCAATGCGCAGCATCTTTTCCTTCACCTTGCGCGCCGCGGTGATCACCGCGCCACCACCGGCCACCACGCTACGGCTCCCCCAGGTCCCCCAGCCGTACGGCGTAGCCTGTGTATCGCCCTGCACGAATTGGACGTCTTCGACGTTCACGCCGAGTTCGTCGGCGATCATCTGTGCGTAGGTCGTGTGATGGCCCTGCCCGTGCGAGAACGTGCCCACGCTCAGGATGACGCCGCCGGCCGGGTCGAAGCGGATGTTCGCCGAATCGTAGGCCGAGTGCTCGAGGCCGGCGGGGATCCAGTAGCGGGTTCCGAACGTCGTCATCTCGATGTAGGTACAGATCCCGATCCCGAGATAGCGGTTGCGCGCGCGCGCATCGCGCTGGTGCTGGCGAAAGCTGTCGTAGTCGATCATCGCGAGCGCTTTGTCGAGCGCGTCCGTGGAGCTGCCGCTGTCATAGTTGAGACCCGTCACCGACACGTACGGGAATTCATCGGGCCGGATCATGTTCTGGCGCCTGATGACCGCAGGGTCCATGCCGAGACGGCGGGCCGCGAGATCCATCAGGTGTTCCTGCACCAGCACCGCTGCGGGCAGTCCGACGCCGCGATACACGCTGAGCGTCGTCTTGTTGGTGCAGACAGCGGTCACCTCGTATGCGTAGTCCCGGATCTTGTAGGGCCCGGGCAGGGCGGCTGCGAGCTGTAGCGCTTCAAACGGAGACGGCCAGGGATCCGCGCTGTACGCGCCGATGTCGCCGATGATGTTTGCGCGGATGCCGAGGATCATGCCGTCCGCGCTGAAGCCCATCTCGCAGTCGACGATGTCGTCCTTCGCGTGGAAGGAGTTGAGCAGGTGCTCGCGGCGATCCTCGATCCACTTCACGGGAGCGCCCATTTCGCGGGCGAGGTACGCGGTGAGCACCTCTTCCGGAAACACGTGGCATTTGAGACCGAAGCCGCCGCCCACGTCGGGACCGATCACGCGGAGCTTCTGCTCCGGATGCCCCATGATGTCGGCAACGCGTGTGCGCACGAGGTGCGGGGTCTGCGTCGACGTCCAGAGCGTGATATCGCGATCCGCGTTGATCGTCGCCAGCGTCGCACGGCCTTCCATCGGCACCGCGCCGTGGCGGTTGGTGCGAAAGCGCTCGCGGAGCACGAACGCGGCAGCGCGAAATGCCGCGTCGACATCGCCGCCGCCGCCGGTGACGTGCATGACGATATTGTCGCCGAACTCCTCGTGCACGAGGGGCGCGCCCTTGCGCATCGCATCATCCGGTTCGACGACTGGCTGAAGCGGCTCGTAATCTACCTCGACCAAGTCGGCGCCGTCCTCGGCGAGGTACCGGCTCTCCGCCACCACTACCGCGACCGGCTCGCCGACGTAGCGCACCTTCCCGGTCGCGAGGCACGGCCATTTGCATTGCTTGAAGACCGTGGATGGCACGACCTCGGGGCGGAACGGCACGCCCAGTGGCTTCAAAACGCCCTCGATGTCCCGTCCGGTCAGCACGCGGCGCACGCCGGGAAGCGCCAGCGCCCGATCGATGCCGATGCGCGTGATGCGCGCGTGCGCATGTGGGCTGCGGACGAACGCCATGTACAGCGCTCCCGGCAGGTGGATGTCATCCACATACGTGGCCGCACCGCGCAGAAAACGCGCGTCTTCAACGCGCTTTACGCTCGCGCCGACGAACTTCATCAGGGCCATAGGCACCTCTTTCCACGAATGGTCACGCCGGCGGGCGTGGTGCGGGCGGCACCCTCACGCCGCCGCATGAATCGTCGCTCGCTTCTCCCGCAGCGGCCGAGCGGAGCGGCGGTTCTTCACCGCCAATACCTCACCGAGCACTGCCAAGGCGACCTCAGCCGGCGTGTCCGCGCCGAGGTCGAGGCCAATCGGAGTTCTGATGGCGCTGACTTTGTCGGGGTCGAAATTCACGCCTTCCGCCCGCAGCTCGTTCAGCATTTGGTCGGTGCGCGCATGCGGCCCCAGGGCGCCGATGTACTCGAATTCCTCCGGCGCCATCAGAATCTGCCCGAGAACCTCGCGATCTTTGAGGTAGTTGTGCGTCATCAAGATGATCGCCGGGCGGCCCTCGAAGGATACCTTCTGGCCGAACTCTTCGGGCTGCGCGAAGATGACCTCGTCGGCGGCTGGAAAGCGCTCCGGGCGGGCGAACTGCCGGCGGCTGTCGACGAGGGTGACCATCATGCCGAGCGAGCGCGCCATCTCGGTGAGCGGCACGGCGTCATGACCGCCGCCGTACAGGATCAGCCGGAGCGGCGGCACGATGGCATCCACGAACACCTCGTAAGTGGCTCCCTGATGCGTGAGCGACACGCGGCGGGACGGCCGCACCATCTCGTTGCGCAAGATCGACCGCGCCCGCTCGGCCGCAGCTTCATCCAGGCCGGCGCGCCCGAAGGTGCCGATGCGGCCGCCGTCGGTGTCCACGAGGATGCGTTCGATCTGCCGGATGGGCGTGTCGTTCACGGCCAGCACCGTGACGACCGCGAACTGCCGCCCATGCCGCACCCGTTCCTGAAACGCGGCGAACAGCTCGCGGCCCGCCGCGGTGCGCCACCAGTCCATCGGTTCGATCAACACCTCGACCGTGCCATTACAGCCGAGCCCGAGACCCCAGATGTTGTCGTTCTCCGCATTCGTATCGTAGGTGACGAGCGCGGTCTCTCCGCGCGCGATCACTTCCAGCGACCGCTCGAACACGTCGCTCTCAAGACAACCGCCGCTGATGGAGCCAATCAGATCGCCGTTGTTGCGGCAGACCATCTTGGCCCCTTCGCGGCGGTACGCAGAGCCGGTGGTGCGCGTGATGGTCACGAGCGCGCCGCCCTCGGGCTCGCCGAGTAGCCGCTCGATGGCCTGCAGCTCTTCACGCATCGGCATTCCAATCAACGACCATGTGCCACACGCGGAGTCAACGCCCCTCGGCCTCAGGAGACCGCGAGTCGATACACGACCTCGGGCGACATCGGGAGCTTCTCGACGGGCTTCCAACCGTTCAGCGGCGACAGGGCATCGCTGATCGCGTTCGCCACCGCCGGAGGCGGTGCGACCGCGCCGCCCTCGCCCATGCCCTTGATGCCGCCGACCGAAATCGGACACGGGGTCTCCATGTGCCCGAACTCCATCGGCGGCACATCGCACGAGCTCGGGATGAGGTAATCCATCAACGAGGTGGTCAGGATCTGCCCGTTATCGTCGTACTGATGGTGCTCGTACATCGCCTGGCCGAGCCCCTGCCCGACGCCTCCGGCGATCTGCCCGTCGACGATCATCGGGTTGATCATTTTGCCGCAGTCCTCGGTTACGACGTACCGCAGGATCTTCGTATGCCCCGTCTGTGGATCCACGTCCACGACCGCGATGTGGGTCGAGTTCGCGTACGGCGTCGGTGCCTTGTAGTAGTAGCTCGCCTCGAGCCCGGGTTCGTCATCCGCGGGCACGTCAGCCGTGTAGACCGCAGCCTGCGCGACCTCGCGGAGCGTCAGGCTCTTGCTCGGCACGCCCTTCACCGCCACCTTGCCCTTGCTGAGCTCGACGTCGTGCGCGTTTACCTCCAGGAGATTGGCGGCCACGCGCAGAATCTTCTCTTTTACCTTCTCAGCCGCCTTGATCACCGCGCCGCCGCCGGCGACCGCGCTGCGGCTGCCCCAGGTGCCCCATCCGTACGGCGTCATGGCGGTGTCGCCCTGGATGAAGGTCACGTCGTTTACGTCGCAGCCGATACCATCTGCGACCAGCTGCGCGTAACACGTCGCATGCCCCTGGCCGTGGCTGAAGGTCCCGACGCTCAGGGTCACGCCGCCGTTCGGATCCACGCGGATGTGAGCGGAGTCGTATCCGGACACGCTCTTCCAGCCGATCTTGCGCCAGTACTCGTAGCCGAAGGTCGTCATCTCGATCATCGAGCTGATGCCGATGCCGAGATAGCGGCCCTGCTTGCGCGCCTCGGCCTGCTCTTTGCGGAACTTGTCGTAGTCGACCATCTTGAGCGCCATCTCGAGCGACTCGAGCGGCGTGGCGCTGTCGTAGTTCAACCCCGTCGCCGACACGCAGGGGAATTCCGAGCTGCGCATGATGTTCTTCTTGCGCAGTTCCGCCGGGTCCATCTTCAGCGTGCTCGCCGCGAGGTCGAGAATGTGCTCCATCGTGTATTGCGCCGCCGGCAGGCCGACGCCGCGGTATACGCTGGATGTCGTCTTGTTCGTGGCGACGCCGAGCGCCTCCATCCGCACGTTGCGGATCTTGTACGGACCCGGCGTCGCCATTGCCGCTTGCAGCGGCTCGAACGCCGGGGTCCAGGGATAGGAGGTATACGCGCCGAGATCGCCGACGAACTTCGCCTTCATCCCGAGGATGGTGCCGTCTTTCTTGAGCGCCAGCTCGGCGTAACAGAGCTCGTCCTTCGCGTGGTAGGAGCCGAAGAGATTCTCGCGCCGATCCTCCACCCACTTGAGCGGCCGACCCAACTCGCGGGTCAGAATCGCCAGCACCAGCTCTTCGGGGAAGATATGGCATTTGAGCCCGAATCCGCCGCCGACGTCCGGACCGATCACGCGGATCTTGCTCTCGGGGTAGTCGAGTGACTCGGCGATCTTGGTCCGCACCATGTGCGGCATCTGCGTGGAGGTCCAGACCGTCATCTGCTTTTGGACCGGATCGTGGAACGCCAGCACGGCACGGCCTTCCATCGGAGCCGCGCAGTGGCGGTTCATCTGGAAGCGCCCCTTGACGACGACTTCCGCATCCTTGAAGGCCGCGTCGACGTCCCCGCCTTCGAGCGTGGCGGTGATCATCACGTTGTCGCCCCACTCCTCATGGATGACGGGGGCGCCCTTTTGGGCGCCTTTCTCGGCATCGACGACTGCCGGCAGCGGTTCGTAGTCGACCTCGACCAAGTCGACGCCGTCCTCGGCCACATAGCGGTTGTCCGCCACCACCGCGGCGACGAGGTCGCCGACGAACAACGCCTTGCCGACCGCGATGGCGGGAAAATCGCACGCTTTGTAGGCGCCGGGGAACTTGCCGGGGGGCACTTCGACGCGAATGG
>JBFXHX010000014.1:36658-99838 GCA_050176585.1 Binatia bacterium | reverse complement strand
GATGAGGGATTTTCATATTGACGCTTGCGGCGTAACGCATTTTGTGGAAGGAGAGTCGAAGGTGCTGCGTATACCACCATACTTGTGAAGGAGGACGAGATGATGTTGTCGAAGAAGGGACTGGTCGTGGCAATCGCCCTGGCCGCTGGTCTGGCGGGCTGCACGGCAAAGGTCGACCCCGCGGATATGCAGAGAATCGACGCCGCAGTGAGCCGCGCCGAGGCAGCAGCGAACAAGGCAGCCGCGGCAGCGCAGAGTGCGTCGCAAGCGGCTGCTCAGGCGGACGCGGCGGCCGCGAAGTGCGCAGCAGTCGGGGAGAAGACGTATCGCAAGTGACCGCTCGGCTGTAACATCGCCGACGATGTTCAGCCGCAAGCGAGAGCGAGGAAGGAGCGCGTGATGACGCGTCGTATACGATCAGTGGTGGGTATCGTCGGTCTCGGCCTGTTGAGCACGGTTACGGTTGGCTGCACGCAGCACGCGAAGGTCCCAGCGGACCAGATGGCGCGGATCGAGGCGGCGGCGAACAAAGCCGAAGCGGCCGCAAATCAGGCGCAGGCCTCCGCGAGCAAGGCCGCCGCGTCCGCACAGGCGGCACAGGCCGCTGCGGACAAGGTTGGTACGAGCTACGCGCCAGGCGTCAAATAGGATCGATAGGCACACTGAGAAAAGGGCGTCCCGCAAGGGTCGCCCTTTCTTTTTGCGCTTCGCGCGCTTTCGCGGCGCGCGCCCCGCGATCCGCTCATTCCTTACGCAAACGTCACCAGCGTCTTGATCGCCGCTTTGTCCAACGCAGCGACCTGGTAGGCTTCGGACACCCGGTCGAGCGGGAAGCGGTGCGTGACGACGTGGTCGGCGCGCACGATTCCGGCGGCGATCAGCTCGAGCGCGCGGCGCGTCTCGACCGGGCCGCAGGAATAGCTCGGGACCAAGCGCAGCTCGCGGAAATAGAAATCGTAGGTCGAGAGCGCCAGCATCGCGCCGGGCTCGGTGCCCATGAACTGCACGACCGTGCCGCCGCGCGCCGCGCACGCGAGGCCGGTTTGGATTGCTTCTACGGTGGCCGGGCCTACGATCACCGCCTCCGCTCCTTCGCCATCGGTGTGCTCGGCGACCGCAATCGGTAGGTCGACCGCGCTCGCATCGATCGCGACATCGGCGCCGAGCTCCAATGCCTTCGCACACCGGCTGGCGACCAGATCCGCGGCCAGAATTCGCCGGGCGCCGAGATGGCGGGCTAAACGGACGTGCAGCTGCCCCATCACGCCGAGCCCGATGATCAGCACGACCGCGCCGTCGATTGCACCCGCGCGGTCGAGCGACTTCACCACGCAAGCGAGCGGCTCGACCAGAGCGCCATCCGCGTCCGCGATGTGTTCGGGCAGGAGGAGCGTATCGCGAGCGAGATTACCGGCGGGAACGCGAAAGTACTCGGCCATGCCGCCGGGATCGAGGTGCGACTGTTTCCACGCGGGGCACTGGACGAACTCACCCCGCGCGCACGCCCGGCACTGAAAGCACGGCGCGTGGTGATGCACGAACACGCGATCCCCGATGGAGAGCCCGCTGACGTCCGCACCCACGGCCGCGATCTCCCCGACCGGTTCGTGTCCGAATACCAGCGGCGCCTTCTTCCGGATGTACCAAGGCACGACATCGCCCGAGCAGATGCCGCAGGCGCGCGTTCGCACCAGCGCCTCCCCCGGCCCGATCGCCGGCACTGGCGCCTCTTCCAGGCGCACGTCGAGAAAGTCGTAGAGGCGAGCGACCTTCATCACCCCGGCACGATCGCGAACTTCGGCGCATCGCCGCGGCGGTGGCGGGCGAGTGCCTCGCCGAGATCCGGCAACCGGTATTCACCGCCGACCAGCGCGCCACCGCCGAAACGCCCGTCCGCCAGGAGCTCGTAGGCGGCGCGAACATCGGCGGGCGTGAAGTGGAACGGGCTCAACACCCGCACCTCGTCGTAGTGGAGGCGCGTAGTATCCAGGCGCACCGTGCTACCGGCCGCACAACCGCCGAACAGCACGACCTGACCGCCGCGCCGCGCCAAAGCGGGAGCCGCTTCCCACACCCCCACCTGTCCCGTGCACTCGATGACCACATCCGCACCGCGGCCCTCCGTCACCGCCCGCACCGCTTCGGCCGCTTGCTCGACTGGTTCATCGAGCACGCGGGCCGCGCCCATTGCCGCGGCGCGCGCGGCACGCGCCCGATTGCGCGCCACGGCAATCACGTTCGACACGCCGCGCGCGCGGAGCACCAGCAGATGTAACAGCGCGATCGCACCGGCGCCGAGCAATACGACCCTATCGTCTGGCCGCACGCGCACCGCGCTCAGCCCGTGCAGCACGCAGGCGAGCGGCTCGAGCAAGGCCGCTTCCGTATAGGGAAGAGCAGCGGGTTTCCGGAACAGGTTGCGCCGCACGATCGGCGCCGGCAGGTGAACGAACTCCGCAAACGCGCCGACGACAAACCCGTCCATAACCGCCGGGCACAGGTTCTCCTGGTCGCGCGCACAGTAGTAACAGGCGCCGCACGGCGCGGTCGGTACGGCCATGATGGCGTCGCCTTCGCGCCAGCCCTGCACGCCCGGCCCGACTTCCGCCACTTCACCGGCGAATTCGTGCCCGAAGAGGGTTGGCGTGGGGAATATCGGGTGACCGCGCAAATAGGTCTTGATGTCGGTGCCGCAGGTCAGCGCCGCGCGCACCTGAACCACCACCCCGCCCGGCAGAGCGCGGGGCCGCGGGAGCTCGCGCAACTCGAGCTCGCCCGGGCGCACCAAGACGTGGGCGTGCATGGTAGCGCCGTAGCCTTCCGCCGAGTCATCCGCGCGCGCGCCGACCAGCTCCGGGATCCGCTTGCCCACGCCCCGCACTCACGAAGGACGGCGTCCGAACTTCGCGGCCAACGCGCGGTACACGCCCGGCGGCACCAGCTCCGTCACATCGCCTCCGAGGCTCGCCACTTCCTTCACCAATCGCGAAGCCGTGTAGAAATACGCTTGGCTCGCGGTCATGAAGTAGGTCTCGACGCGCTGGTTCAGGTGGCGGTTCATCATCGCCATCTGAAACTCGTATTCGAAGTCCGACACGGCCCGCAGACCGCGGATGATCGCCAAGGCATTGATCCGGTCGCAGTAATCGACCAGCAGCCCGCTGAACGTATCCGTGCTCACGCGGTCGAGGCCGGCCAGCGCCTCGCGGATCAGCGCGACGCGCTCTTCAGCCGAAAAGAGGCCGGTTTCCTTGGCGGGATTGTGCGCGACCGCCACGACAATTTCGTCGAACACCCCCCGCGCGCGCTGCACGATGTCCACATGGCCGAGAGTGATCGGATCAAACGATCCGGCGTAAACAGCCTTGCGCTTCACAACGCCCCGCCTACTCCGCGCCCTGCGGCTTCGAAAACAACGCCAGCGCCGTCTTCCCATAGCGCTTTGCTGCGGTCAACTGCAGGTCCCCATACGCGGTATCCGGTCCTTCGTCGGCGTGATGTTCCACCGCCACCCACCCGCCCGGGCGCACCACGTCTCCATCCGCGAGCTGGCGCAACGTGGCATCCACCAGGCCGCGTCCATATGGCGGGTCGAGCAGCACGCCATCAAACCGCCGCCGCTCCCGCGCACAAGAGCGCAGCGCCCGCTCGACCGGCGAAGCGAGCACCGTTGCACGCGTTTCGAAGCCGCATTGGCGCAGATTCTCCCCGAGGATGCGGCGCGCCGTGCCATCGTGCTCGACGAAGGTCGCCGCCGATGCCCCGCGGCTCAGCCCCTCGATGCCCAACGCACCGCTACCGGCATACAAATCCAGGAGCTCCGCGCCGTCCAAGGTGAAGCGGCTCCCGAGCATGCTGAACAACGCCTCTTTCACCCGGTCCGCGGTCGGCCGCACGGCCAATCCCGCCGCCGTTCGAAGGCGCCGCCCCTTTGCGCTGCCGGCAATCACCCGCATGAGCCCGGCGAGCCTTTAGCGAATCGCCGGCAGCCCGCAAACCGCTGCGGGCGCCCGGGCCGACGGCGGTTCGCGTCCGAGTCGGACAATGCGGTGCGGGTGAGACAGCCGAATCGACCGTTCACCCTGTGCGCCTTGAGGCAAGCGCACCCCGCGAGTAGGGTCAAACTGAGTTCTTTCAACCGCTGCGGAGGCATCCATGCACAGCGCCCGGCCCCTCGCGTTCGCCATCGCATATCTCACCGTACTGACGGGATCTTCAGCCCGAGCGGAAGACTGCCAAACGGAGTTCTCCAGCACCTTCGATGCGATTCAAAGGGTCATCTTCGAGAACCGCGGCTGCACCAGCATGAACTGCCACGACGCGGCGGAAAGCGGCGGCCTCGATCTGCGCGCCGGCAACTCGTACCAAGAATTGGTCGGCGCTGATCCCAACGGTGTCGACTCCGAGACCGTGGAAAAGTGGGATCGCATCCTCAAGGGCGAGAAAGACCGCAGTCTGCTGTACATCAACGTCGCGGACGGAGCCGGGCAGAACGGATACGACGCCCCGCTGAATCCGATGCCCGCCGGCGGCCTGCCGCCGCTGTCCGCGGATGAGCTGACCGCGTTGGGCAAGTGGATCGAAGCCGGCGCACCGCGCGAGGGAACGGTGCCGGGCACCGCCGACCTGCTCGACGCCTGCCTGCCTCCCCCGCAACCGATCGAGATCGATCCGCTGCCGCCGCCCGCTCCGGGCACCGGCGTCCAGCTGCACATGCCGCGCTGGATCCTGCCGCAACACAGCGAGACCGAAGTCTGTTTCGCCAGCTACTACGACGTGACCGATCAGGTGCCGGCGGAGTCCCAAGGGCCGAACGGCACGTTCCGGTACAAGCGCCAGCAAGTCCGGCAGGACCCGCTCAGCCATCACCTGATCGTCAACCTCTACACCGGCAGCCACGGGCTCGACGATCCCCTGTGGGGCACGTTCAAATGCCGCGGTGGCCCCAAGCACGGCGAGGTGTGCGACCCGCAGGCGCTCGGGTTCTGCGGCAGCAGCGCGGAGGCCGGACAGGGCGAATGCGCCAACGAACCGCTGAAGAGCATCGCGTGCTTCGGCCAATCGAACCTCCCGCCGGATGCGGGCACGGGGCTCAACTCGAACGGATTCGCCGGCACACAGGAGACCGCGGCGACTTTCGAGTACGGCGAAGGCGTGTACGCGGAAATTCCGATGAGGGGTGTGATCATCTGGAACTCGCACGCGTTCAACTTGACGGACCAGGACGCCAAGCTGGAGGCCTGGCTGAATTTCGAGTTCGCCGGCTCGGACGAACAGGTCTATCCGCTGCGCGGCATCTTCAACACCAACGAGATCTTTTCGATGAATGTCCCCCCCTTCCAGGCGCGGGAGATCTGCGCCGTTCACGTGCTGCCCGCATACGCGCACCTCACGGACCTGAGCTCGCACATGCACCAGCGCGGGAAGCGCTTCCGAACCTTCGAAGGCGCCTGGCGCTGCGCCGGTGGTGAACGCGCCGGGCAGGCGTGCTCGCCCTACGGCCCGGATCTCGTCTACGAGACGCCGGACCTCTGTCCGGGCTCGGTATGCGAGTCTGCGAACACCCCCGAGGGCGGCGACTGCGATGGCGATTTCGTCGTCACCGTCAGCGAGCTCGTCCGCGGGGTCAACATTGCCCTAGGCATGGCCGACGTCAGCGCGTGTGCGCGCGCCGATATCAACGAGGACGACGCGGTGACCGTGGACGAGATCATCAAGGGCGTCACTTCGGCCAACGCCCCGCGGCTGCGCGACCCGGATGACAGCCTCCTGTATACGAGCCTGGTCTACAACGATCCGGTGACGCGGCCATTCGCACCGCCGATGGTGATGGGCGGTGGACAGAGCCAGCCCGAGGAGCGCTCGCTCACCTATTGCGCCCTGTACGACAACGGTTTCGCGAATCCCGACGAAGTAAAGCGGCAGTCCACCTCGCCGCCGACCCCGGTGGGCATCCCCGGCGTGTTCGGCGGCCCCTGCGCGCGGCCGACCGCATGCACCGCCGGCAAGGTGGGCGCGTCCTGCGCCGGGAACACCGACGCACAACGCGACGCCTCCTGTGATACG
This sequence comes from Binatia bacterium, assembly GCA_050176585.1. Taxonomy (GTDB): domain Bacteria; phylum Desulfobacterota; class Binatia; order HRBIN30; family CADEER01; genus CAYYWP01. Next base: position 93,772 of record JBFXHX010000014.1, on the reverse strand, counting down.
GAAGAAGGCGCCGCGGATGGAGACTGTGATGCATGTCCGCTCCTCGGCGGGGTGACGACCGAGGACGAGATGTTCATTCTCGTCGGCAACTACTACGTCAAGCAGTGACCCGGATGTCGCGCGGCGCCGCGGCCGGGGAGCCGCCGCGGCGCGCTTCGTTCCCGCGGCGCGCGGCGGCGGCAGCGCTCCTGCTCCTGCTGCCCGCAGGCGAGGTCCTCGCGCACGGCGCACCGATCGATCTGGCGGCCTGGGGACCATTTTCGCCCACTCAGGCGCAGTGCCAGCGCGTCATAGCGAGCGCCGCGGCGGCTTGCGCGCAGCGCGCCTGGCGCACGCGGCGCGAGTGCGCGGCCGCCGAATGGCGCGGCGACCCGTGTGATCCGGCGCCGGCCATCGAACAGGCGCGCAGCATCGCCCTCGACGCGGTGGCCAAGACGTGCAGCGAAGCGGAAGCGGTCAACCTCCAGTTCCAGGGCGTGTCCGAGGCGCAGCGCGACGTCGTGCGCTTCTGCCGTGAGCTCGAAGACACCGCGGCGGCGTTGGTGCTCGACCCGATCGCCGCACCCGAGATCTCAGCAGAGCTGGCACTGAGGTGTGGCGATGCCACTGCTCGCGCGACAAGCAAGCTGCTCGGGGTCGGCTTTCGCTCCCGCCAGCGCCTCTTCGACCGCATCGCGAGCCAACCGCTGACCCTCTCGACCAGGCGCCGGATGGTGAGCGCGTCCACCGCCGAGATCGCCGGCGCGGCTACGGCGCTGGCCGAGATTCTCGCGCTCTCCTGTCCGCCGGCCGACTTCGCCGCGCTGTACGGCCGCACCGCCGACGAGCTGCTGGAGGTCGTCGCCAGACGCGCCGACTGCCTGGCCGGCGACACCTATGCGCAGAGCGCGGTCACCTGCCCGGAGCCGGTCTGCGGCAACGGAGTCCGCGAGCGGGATGAGGAGTGCGACGACCGCAACACCGCAGCGGGTGACGGCTGCAGCGCCGCCTGCCTCCGGGAGTCCGGCGGCGCGTGACATTCGAGCGCAGACCGGCGGCGCGGCGACCGCCATCTTCGTGAACTCCGGTACGCTATGTTCGGTAAGCGGAGTTGAAGCGTACGTAATCGATGGTCAGATCGCTCGCCAGGCGCAGCGCCTTGCCCGCTCCGGCATGCAGATCCAAAGTCAGGCGGAACTCGGGCCGGCTCGCGATCCGGCTCGCGCGGCGCTCGACGGGGCGCACGACCTCCACGCCGCGGCGGACGATCTGCAGGTCGTCCAGGTAGACGTCGAGCCGGTTGGGGTCCAGCACCGCTCCGCTGTAGCCGGCGGCACAGACCACGCGACCGGCGTACGGATCCCCGCCGAAGAATGCCGTCTTGCAGAGCGGCGAGCGCGCGATCGCGTCCGCGACGCGTGCCGCGTCCTCCGCCGACCGAGCGCCCCGGACGGCGATCTCGACCACCCTAGTCGCCCCCTCGCCGTCCTTCACGATGAGCCGCGCGATACCCGCCAGCAGGCGCTGCAGAGCCGCGGCGAACGCCGCATAGTCCCGCGTGCCGGGGGCGACGGCCGGATTGCCCGCCACGCCGTTCGCCAGCACCAGCACGGTGTCGTTGGTGCTCATGTCGCCGTCGACCACGATCGCGTTCAGCGTTTCCGGCAGCGCCGCATCAAAGGCCCGGCGCAGTGCCAGCCGGGTCACGCGCGCATCGGTGAGCACGTACACGAGCAGCGTGGCCATGTTGGGTGCGATCATGCCCGCGCCTTTCGCGAGTGCGGCGATGGTCACGTCGCGGCCGCCCAGGCGCACGGATTCGATTCCGAACTTCGGAAACGCATCCGTGGTCATGATACCCTCGAGGGCCTCGTGAAAGCCGCCGGCGGAGAGTCGGGCGACGGCCTCCGCGATGCCGCGCCGCACCCTCCGCATCGGCAGCTGCACGCCGATGCGGCCGGTCGAGGACGGCACGACCAGGCGCTCGTCAATGCCGAGATGGTGACCCGCCAGCTGCGCCATCACCCGCGCTGCATCCAGACCGGCGGCCCCGGTGAGGGCGTTGGCATTCCCGCTGTTCACCACTACTGCCTGCACGCGGCCGGCGCGCAGGCGCGCCTGCCCGATCAGCACCGGCGCCGCCTTGACGCGGTTGGTCGTGAACGCGGCGACGGCGGTCGCCGCAACGTCCGAGGCGATCACCGCGACATCGCGGCGCCCGCTCGCTTTGATGCCGCAGGCGGATGCCCCGAAACGAAAGCCGGGGATGCGAATGCGCGGCCGGCCAGTGTGCACCTTCACCGCGACCCCCCTCCCCACCTCACGCCCGCGACCTCCGCTCGTGGCGCGCTCACATCACGCGCCGTGGCACTTCTTGAACTTCTTGCCGCTGCCGCAGTGACACGGATCGTTGCGGCCGACCTTGGGCAGATCGCGGCGCGGCGCGGCGCCTCCGGCAGCACTGGCGGCCGCCCGGGGCCGCGCAGCGGGATTTTGGCGTGCGGTCGGCGCCGGTGCCCCGCCCCCGTGCATCGCCATCTGGGTCGGCATCCGCCGCTGCTCGAGCCGTTCCAGTTCGTCGGAGCGCACGGCCTGCACCGTGAACACCTTCTGCACGGCTTCGGTGTGGATGCGGTCGATCATCTCCTCGAACATCGCGAACCCCTCCTTCTGATACTCTTGCAAGGGGTTCCGCTGGCCATACCCGCGCAGGCCGATGCCCTCTTTCAGATGGTCCATGCTGAGGAGGTGCTCTTTCCACAACTGGTCGATGGTCTGCAGCAGGACGAACTTCTCCAACTGCTGCATGACGGGCGGCGTGAACGCGGCTTCTCGCTGCGCGTGCGCCGCGCGCGTCGCATCGCGCAGCGCGTCCTCCAGGCCGCCCGGGGTCATCTTCTCGCGGGCCTCTTCCGGCACCCGCAGGCGAATGTTGAACTGGCCGACGACCGCGTCCTCGAACGCCGCCCAGTCCCACTCCGCCGCTGGCAGGTCGGGCCGCGCGTACTGCGCTACGGTCGCTTCGATTGCGCCGTCGACCATCTCCCATACCTGCTCGCGTAGCGTCTCTCCGCTCAGCACCTCGCGGCGCTGGTGGTAGATCACCTCGCGCTGCTTGTTCATCACGTCGTCGTATTCGAGCAGGTGTTTGCGCACGTCGAAGTTGTGCGCTTCGACTTTGCTCTGCGCGTTGGCGATCGCGCGCGTGATCAGGCGGTGCTCGATGGGCTCGCCTTCCTCCATGCCGAGGCGGGTCATCAGGCCCTGGATGCGCGCCGCGCCAAAGATGCGGAGCAGGTCGTCTTCCAGGGACAAGTAGAACCGCGACGCGCCCGGGTCGCCCTGCCGGCCAGCGCGCCCGCGCAGCTGATTATCGATGCGCCGGCTCTCGTGGCGCTCGGTGCCGAGGATGAACAAGCCGCCCGCGTCGACCACTGTCTGGCGCTCGACCGCGCACAGCTCCCGGTACTTGGCCAGCACCTCGGCATACCGCCCGCGCAGCTCTTCGGGCGCGGCTTCCATCTGCTCGCGCACGTCGTCGATCACCTTCGTGTACTTGCGGCGTTCGGTCTCGTAGGTCTGACGCGCGGTCGTCACGGCGGCTTCGTAGGGCGCGCGGGCCTCTCCGTATGCCGTTTCCGCGGCCTGGTAGGCGGCCAGCGCCTCCTGGTAGGCGCTCAGGGCGTCGGCGCTGCTCCGCCCGTCACCCGGCTCGCCGAGCACGCGATGCATGGCGCGCTCATAGTCTTGGCGCGCACGCTCGAACGCCGAGCGCGTGTTGGGCAGCACTGCGCTCGCCCCATTGGTCACCGAATCGCGCAGCGCCCCGCACCACTCTGCCAGCGCATGCTGAAAGCGCTGCTGGCCCTCCTCACCGAAGTGCGGACCGGTGACGCGGTCGATCTCCTGTAGCGCCTCGCTGTACCGCACGGCTGCCGCGGCGCACGCTTCGTACGCCGCGCCACCGTCCTCGGCGGCCTCGAGCGCCTCGTCGTACGCGGTACGCGCATGCCAGAAATCCGCATCGAGGAAAGCGCGATGCGCTGCGGTGAGATCCTCGAGGGTCTTCGCCTGCGCTTCGGCGAGTGGCGCCCACTGCGGCTCGTACGTGAGGCGCGCCTGCTCGACGGAGGTGTCGAACTGCTCGCGCAACCGCGCCAGCACCTCTTCGTAGCGCAGCGAGCCCTCGGGCAGGTTCGAGGTGCGCCGCACCCATTCGTTTTCCATCTCGGCGCGCGCCAGGAACTCCGGATTGCCCCCGAGCAGGATGTCCGTGCCGCGGCCGGCCATGTTGGTCGCGATCGTGACCGCGGCCTGCCGACCCGCTTGTGCGATGATGTTCGCCTCGGCTTCGTGATTGACGGCGTTCAGGACGTTGTGGCGCACGCCCCGCCGTTTGAGCATCTTCGACAGATGCTCGGATTTCTCGACCGAGATTGTACCGACCAGCACCGGCTGCTGCCGCTCGTGACATTCCACGATCTGCTCGACCACGGCGTCGAACTTCTCGCGTTCGCTTTTGTAGACGACGTCCGGGTGGTCCAGGCGGATTTGCGTGCGGTTCGGAGGAATGACCGTGACGTCGAGCTTGTAGATCTTCTTGAACTCCGCCGCCTCAGTGTCTGCCGTACCGGTCATGCCGGCCAGCTTTTTGTACATCCGGAAGTAATTCTGGATGGTGATCGTCGCGAGCGTCTGGTTCTCGCGCTCGATGCGCACGCCTTCTTTGGCCTCCACCGCCTGGTGCAGGCCGTCGGACCAGCGCCGTCCCGGCATGAGGCGGCCGGTGAACTCGTCGACGATGATCACCTGGCCGTCCTTCACGATGTAGTGCACGTCGCGCTTGTACAGCGTGTGTGCGCGCAGGGCTTGATTGACGTGATGGAGGATGTCGATGTGGCGCGGGTCGTACAGGTTCTGCACGTTCAGCATGCGCTCGACCTTCGCCACCCCACTCTCGGTCAGGTGCACGCTGCGCGCTTTCTCGTCCACCGTGTAGTCGCCCTGGGCTTCTATGGCGGCGCGGTCCTCCTGGCGGACGTCGCCGACGGTGGTCGCCCCGCGGCGCAAGCGGGGCACCACGCGGTCGATCTGATAGTACTTCTCGGTCGATTCCTCGGCGGGCCCGGAGATGATCAGCGGCGTGCGCGCCTCGTCGATGAGGATGTTGTCCACCTCGTCGACGATCGCGAACGCAAGCTCGCGCTGCACGTAATCGTCGAGTGAGAATTTCATGTTGTCGCGCAGGTAATCGAACCCGAACTCGTGATTGGTCCCGTAGGTGATGTCGGCTGCATACGCGGCTTTGCGCTCGACCGGACGAAGATTCAGCATGCGGTAGTCGTTCACCACGTAGGTCGGGTCGAAGAGAAAGCTCGTCTCGTGCACGACCGCCGCACAGCTGATGCCGAGCGCGTGGTAGATGGGGCCCATCCACTGCACATCGCGCCGGGCCAGGTAATCGTTCACCGTGACCAGGTGGACACCGCGGCCGGTCAGCGCGTTCAGATAGATCGGCAGCGTGGCGACCAGCGTCTTGCCCTCGCCGGTCTTCATCTCGGCGATGCGGCCGCGGTGCAGCACGATGCCGCCCAGAATCTGGACGTCGTAGTGTCGCAGGCCCGTCGTGCGGCGCGAGGCCTCCCGCACGCAGGCAAACGCCTCGGGGAGGATTTCTTCGAGCACCGCCTGCTCGGCCCGGTGGAGGGCGTCCTCTTGCTTGGCAACCGCCTCGCGCGCGCCCTCGCGCTCGCCGTCGTGCTCGTCGTCGCCCTCGGGCTGCTCGTTCAGCTTGGCGCGCAACCTGGCGAGCTCGGCCCGCTCGGTCCCGGTCGCCTCCGCGATGCGGGCCCGAAACGCGTCGGTCTTGGCGCGCAATGCGTCGTCGCTGAGGGCCTCGACCGCCGCCTCCAGCTTGCTGACCTGGCTCACCAGGGGGCGCAGGCGCTTGAGCTGCCGATCGTTGCTGCTGCCGAACACCCGCTTCGGATCGGCGGCCACGGCGCCGCCGATGGCGCCGACGACCAACCCGATGCTGCCGAGTAGGAGCGCCCGCTCCCACGCAGCGGCGCCGCCCAACGCCAGCCCGATCACCCCGCCGACAATGGCACCCAGCGCCGAGCCACCGAGGACGCCCAGAAGGATCCGTTTACTCATCAACGCCTTGCACACCCAATGCCGAACGACCCATCGTGCGACTCGGGCAGCCAAAGATCAAGGCCGTGCCCCTCAGCGATCGAGTTGCACCGCGGAATCGACCTGGGCGCCCAGGAACCGGGCACCGACTTTCATGAAGCGCTCCGGCGCATCCGTCACGAAGAACGACACCCCGGCGCCGCGCGCCGTGCGCAGCAGGCCGCGCTCCTCGAGCAGATCGCGAACTACCGCCGCGGTCGCGGCGCCGGAATCGACGAGCCGGACGCCATTGCCCATGGTCGTCCGAATCACGCCCTTGAGCAGCGGATAATGCGTGCAGCCGAGGATCAACGTGTCGATCCCGCTCTGGGCCAGGCTGGTCAGGTAGGCCGCGGCCGCTCGCGCCGCAACCTCGTTGTCCGTCCAGCCCTCTTCCGCGAGCGGCACGAAGAGCGGGCACGCGCGGGTGTAGATCTCCACGTCGTCGCGCAGCTGGCGCAGCGCCCGCGTGTACGCTCCGCTGCGGATGGTCGCCTCGGTTCCGATCACGCCGATCTTGCGCTTTCGGGTCGCCCGCGCGGCGGCCTGAGCCCCCGGTTCGATCACCCCGACGACGGGCACCTCCAGATCGCGCTGCAGCTGTTCGAGGGCTATGGCGGACGAGGTGTTGCACGCCACTACCAGGAGCTTGATCCCCTTCTCCACCAAGAAGCCGCTGTTCTCGAACGAGTATCGTCGCACGACGTCGGCCGACTTGCTGCCGTACGGCGTGCGACCGGTGTCCCCGAGGTAGATGAGCGCCTCGTTCGGCAGCAGCCGGTTGAGCGCCCGCAGGACGGTGAGCCCGCCGATCCCGGAATCGAAAATGCCGATTGCGCGATCGCGTACTGCCCGTGCGCTCGGCCGGCTCACCACGCCGCTCCCGCTGCAAGCCGCAACCCCAGCACCCGGTCGCTCGGCACCTCGTCCATCACTTGCTGCCACACCGCCGGCGACTCCATGCAGAGGTAGAGGGGCACCGGCCCGAGCGCGGCGCGGATGCGGGCGACCAGGTAGCGGTACATGCGCAAGCGCAGGCCTCGCCAGACGCGGGCCTTGCCGTCCGGTCCGGCCACGAGCTCGGCGGCCAGTCCGCGCGGCACTACTTCACGCCGTCGCATGGCGTGGGCCAGCGGGGCGCTGAGGCGCAAGCTGCCGAGCGACACCCAGGCGATCGCGCGGGCGGGAATCGCTTGCGCCACGGCCGCCACGGCCTCCGCGTACGCCGCTTCCCAACCGTCGAACTCGATCAGCGGGTCGAAGTGCAGGCCCACGCGATACCCACCCGCCCATACCCGGCGCGCTGCTGCGAGCCGTTCCGCGAGCGTCGCCGCGTCGGGTTCGTCGCTGGCGATCACGGCCTCGGCGTTCAGCGACCAGGAGATGACCACGCGCCCGCCGGGATCGAGACCGAGCAGCTCGTCGACGCAGTCGGTCTTCGTCTTCAGCTCCAAGGTGCCGTTCGGGCGCGCGGCGAAGAACGGCACCAAGTGATGGCTGAGCTTCGTGAGGGGATCGAGCGCGAGGCTGTCGGCGATCTCTCCCGTGCCGATGCGAAACTGGCGGTCGGGGTGGGCGCGCAGCACGCCATCGACTTCGGCCAGGGCTGTTTCCACGTTGCTGTACGCCGTCAGCGCCGGTGCATCCGCCAGGTAATCCTGCAGGAAGCAGTACGCGCAATCGAGCGGGCAGTTGCTGGCGAGATTCACGGTCAGGTAGCTGCAGCATACGAGGCCCGCCGTGCCCGCGGGGCAGTGGCGCAGGAATCCTCCGCGATGGCGCCGCACGACGAGCGCGCGTTTCCCCGCGCGCACGCCGGCTGGTCGCGGGGGCTCCTCGGTATCGAAGACGCGCACGAGCTCGGGCGCGACCGCGTCGCGCACGGCCCGGGCCATGGCCGTGTCGAGCTCGCTGCGCTCGATCCAGACCTCCGCGGGCGCAAACCGATTCACGCCCGCCCCTCCAGCACGGCGAACAGCTCTTCGAGCGCCTCGTCCTGCAGGGCCCGGACCGCCGCCGCGGCGCGCGCGCGCAGCTGTGTCGCCGAGCTCCCCCGCACCACGAGCGTCATCTCTTCGCCTTCCAGCAGCGGCGGACACTCCAGCCGGGCACCGGCGGGGAGCCGGAGCGATCGCGTGAGCGCCGATACGCGCTGCTCGGCCGCCGTGAGCTGCGGATACCGCAAGCGGCGCAGCGCTTCGCGCAGCGCCTTCATCGCTTCGTTGCGGCCCAGTCCGCGCGCCCATACGGCCCGCACGGCGGGATCTTCGAGCACCGCTGCCACCGCGCAGCCGCGCCGCGCCGCGATGTCGACGACGTCGTCGAGGACGGCGCGAAATTGATTGTCGCCGAGGCGCAGGCGTTCGGCCACTGCCAGCAGCGCGATTTGCGCCGGCGCGTCTTGCATGAGCCAGCGGGATAGCGTGCCCTCGGCGAACCGCTTCTCGGCGGCGTAGGCGCGGACGGCCGCGTCGTCGGGCCCGCTCACGACCACACCCGCGCGAGCGCCGCGTAGCGCTCCGCTTCTTGGTATCGGGCGCGCCGGAGCGCCCCGTGCGCGAGGATTGCGCACTTCTCCCGCAGCGCGGCCAGCGCGACGGCGCGCTGCTCGGCTGCGAGCACATGGCAAGCCAGCAACTTGGCGAGCGCGGCGATGCGAAAGCGGTCCATCCCCCAGTGGCGCCGCGACAACTGATCGGCATGGCCGCCGCGCTTGATCACCAGCGGATCCGGCAGCAGGCCGACCGGCTCGGTGCTGCTGAGCCGCAACCAGAGGTCGTAGTCCTCACAGACTTCGAGGCTCTCGTCGAAACCCCCCAACCGGGTGAACAGCGCACGGTCGAGCAGCACGGCCGAGGGGGTGACCAGACAGCGGCGCACGCTCGGGGCGAAGATGTCGCCCTCCGGTTTCGCGTGGTGGTGGCACGGATTCACCCGCACGCCGTGCCGGATCCAGATCTCGCCGGTCTGACTGGCGCGCAAACGCGGCCGGGCGCGATGGTACGCCAACTGGCGGGCTAGCTTGTCTGGAGCCCAGAGGTCGTCCGAGTCGAGGAATGCCAGCCAGGCGCCGACGGCTAGGCGCGCGCCGGCGTTGCGCGCGGCGGACACGCCGCGGTGCGGCTGGCGCACGCAGCGGATGCGCGCGCCGAAGCGAGCCAGAGTGTCGTGCGTGCCATCGGTCGAGCCGTCATCCACCACGATGATCTCGGCTTCCACCGCGCGCTGCGCGACAACCGAGTCCACCGCCTCACAGACCAGCGCGCGCCGGTTGTGGGTGGGAATGATCACACTGACGTCCGGCATCATCAACGAGCGCAGCGCGCGAGCTTGCCACAGTGGCTTCGCGCGCTCAACGCCGCGCGCGGGCGCGAATTTGACCTTCCGGGTAGCACGCCTCTAGTCTGCGCCATGTGCCCCCGCCGCGAAGGGCGGCGCGGCTGATCGGAGGATCGACATGGCGAGCGTCCGGGCGGCACTGGCAGCGGTCGTGCTGGCATTGATTGTCGCGGCCGCGGCATCGGCCCAGCACGCCGCCGACGGGCTCAAGCCCGGGATGATGCTGGACCGCACGAACTGGCAGCTCGCCCAGGACTTGCTGCCGCCCGAGATCCTGAACCACTACAAAGACGGGGGCTACGCAAACCGCGTAGTGGACTGGCCGGCGGGGCAGTTCAACTGGCCGCCGGACTTCAAATCCGCTACCGATAAGAACGCGGGCCGCTTTGCGATCACCGAGGCCGGAAGCATCGTCGACACCGCCACCGGCGAACAACCCCCCGCGATCCTGGGTTTCCCGTTCCCGGTCATCGACCCCACCGATCCCCAGGCCGCGGTGAAAGTGGTGTGGAATTATTTTTATCTCACCTGGTATTACGGCAACCTGCACGCGCAGTCGCAGGTCAACTGGCTCGGCCCCCGCGGCGTCGAGCGGCGCACGGATCAGGATGTCAACTTCCTCTATTACGACGGCGTCCCCGAGCGCGCGCGGCTGCCCAATCCGCAGAATTTCGCCAGCCAGCAATTGATCGTCGCCGAGGGACCCGCCGATCTCGCCGGTACGGCCGCGCTCACCTGGCGCTACCGCGACCCGACCAAACGCGATTCGCTGTGGACGTTCATTCCCGCCCTGCGCCGCGTCCGCGCCGTTAGCCCGAGCAACCGCTCGGATGGTTTTCTCGGCTCCGACCTCAGCCAGGACGACGGGCCGTTCTTCGACGGCAAGGTCGAAGACTTTACGTGGAAATTGAAAGGCGAGATCGAACACCTGCGGATCGTCGATCCGCTCAGCCTGGAGGGCAAGTCCAATTCGGTGTGGCAGCCGTCCGGCGGGTGGCGAGCCAACTGGGATCCGGATCTGAAGATCATCGGCTACCAAGATCCGCACTGGACCGGTCTCGCTTGGGCGCCGCTCAGCCCGGCGCTGGCGAAGCGCCGCTTCTGGATCGTCGAAGCGATCCCCAAGGACAAGTACTACCTGTACGGACGCCTCGAGCTGTACATCGACAAAGAGACGTTTCAGGGCGCATGGAATCGGAAGTTCAGTCAGAAGGGCGAGTTGCTGAACACGCTGCAGGTGATCGCGTATCAGCTGGTGCCCTACCAGCGGCCGAGCGGCGAGACCGATTACATCCAGGGTTCGAACATGTCGTACAACGTGGCGGAGAACTTCAAGCTGAACCGCGCCACGGTCGCTGGGTTGAAGTCCAGTTCCAACTCGGCGCTCGACGTGTACGCGCCTTACGACCCGAGCTTCTTTGACATGAACGCGCTGTCGCGCTTCGGCAAGTAGCGGCGTCAGCGCGGCGCGACCCACACGTTGATCGCGTCCCAGACCGCGTCCGTCCCTTCGCCGGTGACGGAGGAGAAGCCAATCGGCGCGGGCGCGCTCGCCGCCAGCCGCGCCAGCGCCGCCAACCGTGCGCCGCGCCCGATCTTGTCGATCTTGGTAGCGACCACGCGCGCGGGTAGCGCGTGAGCGGCGAGGAAGTCGAGCAGCTGGGCGTCTTCCGGCTCGAGGCCGCGCCGCACGTCGACCAGCACCAGCACGCCGCGCAACACACGCCGTCGTGTCAGGTAGCCTTCCACGAGCACGCGCCAGCGCGCTTTTTCGGCGAGCGGCACGCGCGCGAAGCCGTATCCGGGCAGGTCGGCCAACACGACGCGCTGATCGACATCGAAGAAGTTGATCTGCTGCGTGCGGCCGGGAGTCTTGCTCACCCGCGCCAGTCCGCGGTGGCCGACGACGCGGTTGAACAGCGATGACTTGCCGACGTTGGAACGCCCGGCGACCGCGACCTCGGGGCGCCCCTCGGGTGGCAAGCTGTTCAGGTCCGCGGCGCCGGCCAGAAAGGCGGCCCGTGCGGCGCCGGGGCGGCGGGGCGCTCCCACTCAGCTCGCCGGCGGTGCCGAGTCCGCGAGGAGCTTGTTGATGCCCCGCACGGTGTTGACAAAGGTCTCGCGATTGGCGCTCTCGATGACCGCCGCCGGGAACGGCACCGCGATCTTGTCAGTCGAGGTGGCCTGGTAGACGATCTTGGTGCGCAGCCCGTCGGGCGACCGTTCGAGCTGGTAGGAGCCCTCGAGGTCCGCGGCTTGGGCCTTCGTCGTCTTGAAGTCCACGCGGTGGCGCGCGGTGTCCAGGGTGAACAGCATGGTGTACTGCTGCAGCGGCAGGTTCAGCGCCTGGACCTGCAGCAACACGGTCTTCGTGTTGCCGTCCTGCGAGAGCAACTCCGCTTTCTTGACGTTCGCGACGTACTCGTCACCGCGCTCGACCGCCCAGACCGCGTCCTGCACTTTCTCGAGCGGCCCGTCGATGATGCCTTCGTAGCGCATGGTGGCCACGCCGCCATCTTTGTCGAAATGCGCGTCCGTGACCTCCTTGGCATCGCGCCACAGCGCCGCCTGTTGCCGGAGCTCGACCCAGTACAGCACTGCTGCCCCTACCACCACCACGCCGATGGCCAATGCGAGGACTCTCGAGGGCTTCATAGCGCCTCCCGGCGGTGTGGCCGCGGTACGCGACCGCTCCTCTGGTCCAGAATCGAGCAGCTCACGCTTTGGGTTCGTATGACGGTCCGCTGAACATGATCGGCTCTTCGCCCTGCAGCATGTCCGGCGTCACCACCCAGGTGCCCCCGAACGCCGGCGTCAGGATGCCTTTCGCCACCTCGCCATTGCCCGCGGTGAGGCCGAACGCGAGCGCGGCGACCAAACCGCTCCCCAATGCATAGATCGTTTTCGCGGGGATGTACCCGATATTCGTCCCGATGGCGGCCATCCCCCAGCCGAGATCCGACCACTCGTCGGACCCATCGGTATTCGCCGCCCTCGCTATGGGCGCGCTCATCAGCGTCACCGAAAGGGCCAACCCCACTGCCACCGTCCCCAACCGCCGCATGTTGCTCCTCCCTCCTCTCATTCCGTCCTCACCACCGCGCTCGGCGGCAAGATATTCAACAACGCCGCGAGTGCGCGCTCGACGTACGCTTCGTCCTTCGATTCCAGGGTGATCCTGACGCGATACTCCGGATCGTCCAGCTTCGGATATGAACCGAGCAGCAGATCCGGAAACTGTTCCAACGTGCGCGTAAGATGCGCCGCGATCGCGGTCTCCAGCTCGCGCGTGTACACGATGCGCAAATGATACGGCTCGCGCCGCAGGCGCGGGCACAACGCCAGGACCTTCTCGCGGAAGATCTCCGGAATGCCGGGCAGCACGTAGATGTTCTCGACGCGGACGATGGGAAACGTGGCGGCGTCGCTGGCACACTCGAGATGGCTGCCCTCCACCACCTCGGCGAGCTTGCGCTGCGCGTCGTTGAGCTCTTCGCCGATGTACTCCCGCAGCGCTGCCTCGAGCACGGGGTGGCGCACCACCGCGCGGCCCAACCCCCGCGCAATCCCGGCGATGGTGACGTCGTCGTGCGTGGGCCCGACGCCGCCCGAGGTGAACAGCAGGTCGACCGCGGGGGCGAGCTCGCGCACGGCATCTGCGATCACCGCGACTTCATCCGGCACGACGACGATGCGGCGCAGAGCCAATCCGACGCTGCGCAACTGCTGGGCGAGAAAGGCGGAGTTCGTGTCGACGACTTTGCCCGACAGGATCTCGTTGCCGATGACCATCATCGCGGCCGTCGTATCGCGGACCATCCCACCGCTCAGATCGAGATCGCGTCCTTCCGGAAATCGCTGCCGCCGATCTTGATATTGACCAGGGCCGGTTTGCCGGAGCGCAGCGCGCGCGCCATGGCGGGACGGATCTCGTCGGCGCGTTCCACGTACTCGCCGTGGCCCCCGAGCGCCTCGACGACCTTGTCGTAGCGGGTGTACGCGAGCCCCGTGGCCACGGCGCGCTCCTCGCCGTAGAGCTGCACCTGACCGCGCCGGATCTGCGTCCAGCCGGCGTCATTCCCCACCACGCCGACCACGTTGATCTTCTGGCGTACACAGGCCTCGAACTCCATCGCATGCAGGCCGAAGGACCCGTCGCCGTACAGAATGATCACCGGGGATTCCGGTTTGGCGAGCTTCGCAGCCATCGCATAGCCCGGGCCGACGCCGAGTGTGCCGAGCGGTCCGGGGTCCAGCCAATGCCCGGACTGGTACACGCGCACGATCGACGCCGCGGTGGCCACGAAATCGCCGCCGTCGCCGATGAAGATGGCGTTCTCACCGACTGAATCGGCGATTTCCCGGCACGCGCGCAGTGGGTTCACCGGCACGTCGTCCGCCTGCAGCTGCGGCCGCACCTTCTCGAGCTCCGCCTGCTCCCGCCGGCGCATCGCGTCCAGCCACGGTCTCGTCATCGCCGCCGAGTACCCCTGGGCGCGCGCCGCCTCGGTGAGCTGCTGCATCACCAACCCGCTGTCGCCGACGATGCCGACGTCGCACGAGCGGTTGCGGCCGAGCTCGCGCGGATCGAGATCGACGTGGATCAGTTTCGCCTTGGGATTCAGATGCGATTCCCGGCCGTAGCCGAGGCGGAAGTCGAGCGGCGTACCGAAGATTAGAATGACGTCGGCCTCGCGCAGCGCCGATTTGCGCGTGCGCGAGAAGAAGTGTGGATCGTCCGGCGGCAGCGAGCCGCGTCCGAGCCCGTTGACGTAGACCGGCATGCCGAAGGTCCGCACGAATTCGCCGTAGGCGTCGCGCCGAGCGGACCAGCGCAGTTGCGTGCCGACCAGCGCCACCGGCCGCTCCGCGCCGCTGATCAGCGCCAGCGCCTGCTCGATGTAGTGCGGATCGCCGCCGACCGCGGCTTCGCTGCGGTACCCGGTGGGAAAGTGAATCTGCTCGTCCTCGTAGGTATGGAAGAGCTGGTCGATCGGCATTTCCAGAAACACCGGGCCGGGCACGCCGGTGGTGGCCACGCGAAAGGCCATGCTCACGTACTCGGGAATGCGCCGCCCGTCGGGCACGGAGGCGGCCCACTTGGTGATCGGCCGCATGAGCTCGACGTGGTTCATGTCCTGCAGTGAGCCCATATCCGCCAGCGAGCGCGGGCCCTGGCCGCCGATGATGAGCATGGGGATGCCGGCGCGATGCGCACTGGCCACCCCGGTGACGGCGTCGGTCAACCCCGGACCCGCGGTGACCACCGCGACGCCCGGTCGTCCGGTGACGCGCGCCCAGCCGTCGGCCGCATGCGCTGCCGTCTGCTCGTGGCGCACGTCGATGACGCGGATGCCCTCGTCCACGCAGCCGTCGTAGATCGGCATCACGTGGCCGCCGCACAGCGTGAAGATGAACGGCACCTCCTCGCCGCGCAACGCGCGCGCCACCAACCGCCCCCCGTGCACGCTCCCCATTTGCTCGCTCCCGCTCAGGCCGCGGGCTTCCGGCCGCGGTGCATGCAGTATAGCCGCGCGGTCCGCGCACGGGCAAGGTGAGCGGCGCCGGTGGCGCACTCAGCCGAGGTCGAGCACGCCGTTGCGGAGGTCCTTGATCTCCGCCTGCAGGTACGCGCGCAACCGCTTCTTGAGGCGTTCCTCGAGTTGTCTGACGCGCTCGCGGCTGATCCCGTACTTGTCGCCGATCTCCTGCAGCGTGAGCGGCTGCTCCGCCATCAGGCGTTCGGCGAAGATCACCGCTTCCTTGTCTTTCAAGGTCGCACCGAAGGTGCGGATCTTTTCGCCGATCTCGCGGCGGAACTCCGCGTCGGCCACCAGGGTATCGGGTCCTTCGATGCTTCCGGGCAGGATGTCGAGCAAGCTGCCGCCGCGGTCGTCGTCGCTCGGCTGATCGATGGATAGGTCGCGCGACGCGAGCCGCTGCTCCATCTCCACCACTTCCGATTCCTTCACGTCCAAGCGCTGCGCGATCAGCTTGGGCGCCGGCACGATCCCCTCGCGCTCGAGGCGTTCCTTTTCCTTCTGCAAGTTAAAGAACAGCTTGCGCTGCGCCTGCGTGGTGCCCAGCTTCACCACCCGCCAGTTGTTGATCAGGTAGCGGATGATGTAGGCGCGCACCCACCACACGGCGTACGACGGAAACCGGATGCCGCGGTAGGGATCGAACTTCTTCACGGCCTCGATCAGGCCGATGTTGCCTTCTTGGATGAGGTCGAGGAGATTGCGCGTCGCGCGCTGGTATTCGCGCGCGATCATCACCACCAGCCGCAGGTTGCCGGTGACCAGCTTGTACGCCGCTTCGATGTCCTCGTGCTCCTGGTATCGAATCGCGAGCTCTTTCTCCTCCTCGCGCGTGAGGAGCGGATAGCGGCGAATTTCGCTTAGATAGCGCTGCAGCGCGTCGAACGGTACGAGCGCGCGCGAATCGTCCTCTTCCTCGGCCAATTCGGGCTCGGCCACGACGGGCTCGCCGGCTCCGTCCGCCGCGGACTCTGGGGACAGCTCGTCATGGACCTCCAGCTCGGCCTCGAGTTCGGCCGGCTCCGCGCGTTCGACTTCAGCCGCCACCGGCGGCCGTTTGCTTTCGGCGGCGGTTTTGCGGCCGCGGCTGCGGCGTTTCTGGGAGGTCTCTCTCACCCCGCCATCCTCTGGCGAAGCTCGGCGACCAGCGTGCGGAGTATCTCGTCGAACTGCCGCTGCATGGAATACAGATCGTCGCGCAGATGGAGGATCACCTCAACGCCGGGCAAGTTGACGTCCAACTCCCGCATGAGGATGGCGATCAGACGCAGGCGTTCGGCGTCCTCAGCCGAGATCACATCCTCGGCCTCGCTGCTCTGCTTGATTTCGACCAAGCCTTCCTCACAAACCTGTTGCAACAATCCCTCGTCGATGGCGAAGCGGGTGCACACTTCGGTGAGTCGCACGTACCGCCCGGCCATCGCTACAACCTCCATCCCTCGCGCGGGTTGCGGCTGTATGCGGCATCGAGCGTCTTCGCCGCCTCCGTGGCTTCGCTGGAGTCGCGATCCGGGGCGTGAACGACCAAGCGCAGATACAGGTCGCCGCGCTGGTTCCCGCGGCGCGCCACCCCGCGTCCCTTCACGCGCAGCTTGCGACCCGACTGGCTCTTGGGCGGCACTTTGACGCGCACCGGCCCTTCCGGCGTCGGGACATCGGCGGCCGTGCCGAGCAGTGCCTCGCTCACGGTCACCGGCATGTCCATGTAGAGGTCGTCGCCGCGGCGTTCGATCTGCGGATGCGGTCGCACGGTGATGCGGATGTAGAGGTCGCCGGGCGGCCCACCACCAGCGCCGGGACCGCCCTTGCCGGCGACGCGCACCCGCGAGCCCGTATCGACGCCGGGCGGGATGTGCACCGTCAAGCGCTCGGTGACGCGGCGCACGCCCGCGCCACCGCAGGCCTGGCACGGCCGCTCGGAGATGCGCCCGCTGCCGCCGCAGCGCGGGCAGCTCCGCGTGAACGACCTCGGCCCCTCCCCCACCTTGACGCGGCCCGATCCGTTGCAATCCGGGCACGTGATTGTGCTGGCGGGATCGGCGCCCGTGCCGCCGCACACGGGACACGGCTCCTGGCGCTCGATGCTGAGCGATGTCGAAATGCCGCGCACCGCATCGAGCAGGTCGACGGTCATCTCGGTCTCCGCATCCGCGCCACCGCGGGCGCGGCCGCTCCGGCCGCCGCCGAATTGAGCACCGCCACCGAACTGCGCATCGCCGCCACCGCGGCCGCGGAAGATGTCGCTGAAGATGTCCTCGAACGAGCTGTAGCCGGCGTATCCCTCGCCGCCGAATGCCTGGCCACCGAAGCCCTGCCCGCCAAAGCCTTGGTAGGCCGCGCCCGCTCCACCGCGTTCCCACTCAGCGGCGCGCTCGCGATACGCGCGCGCCTGTTCCGGGTCGAAGCCGGCCTGCACGCCGATGGTCCCGAATTCGTCGTACAGCTTGCGCTTTTCGGGATCGGTCAGAACGTCGTGCGCTTCGGAGATCTCCTTGAAGCGCTCTTCGGACTCGCGCTTGCCCGGATTCAGATCCGGGTGATGCTTCCGCGCGAGCTTGCGGTAGGCTTTTTTGATCTCATCCGTCGACGCCGACTTCGAGACGCCGAGCGTCGCGTAATAGTCCTTCTCGGCCATCGCCGCCCGCCCGCGCCCGCCAGCGGCGGTAGCTCACTCCTCGGGATACTCGAGGTCGACTTCGCCGGCCGCAATCTCCCGGAGCGCCGTCACCACTTCTTTGTTGTCGCTTTCGACGAGGGGACGGGCGCCTTTGAGCAGCTGCTTGGCGCGACGGGCGCCGAGCAGCACGAGTTCGAAGCGATTTGGCACCTTATCCAAGCAATCTTCAACCGTGATCCGCGCCATGCGTCTGAATTCCTTCCAGGCGAAAGGTGTAGCCGAAAACACCGGACAGGCCAACCCAACCCCGATCTCAACCGCCGCCCGGGTTGCGGAGCGCGAGGAAGAACTCGCGGTTGCCCTTGGTCCCCAGGATCGGCGACGGGCACTGCCCCAGCACCGCCATGCCGAGCGCTTCCGCGCACGCGCGCACGCGGTCGACCGCCGCCGCGTGCAGGGCGGGATCGCGCACCACTCCGCCGCGGCCGACCTGCCCCTTGCCGACCTCGAACTGCGGCTTGACGAGCGCAACGATCGGGGCGCCGGGGGCGAGCAGCTCGACCATCTTGGGTAGCACGAGCATCAGCGAGATGAACGAGACGTCGATCACCGCCAGATCGGGGCGCTCGGGCAGGCGATCAGGCTCCAGGTGGCGGATGTTGCATCGGTCGAACACGGTGACGCGCGGGTCCTGCCGCAGCGCCCAGGCGAGCTGGCCGTACCCCACATCCACCGCGATCACGCCGCGCGCACCGCCCTGCAACGCGCAGTCCGTGAACCCACCGGTCGACGCGCCGACGTCCAGGACGAGGCGGTCCTGAACGGAGATGCCGAGCTCGGCGAGCGCGCCGGCGAGCTTGAGGCCGCCGCGGCTCGCGTACGGAATGTCGCCTGCGTCGACCGCGAGCGGAGCTTCTGCATCCACCAGCGCCCCGGGTTTGTCGACCACCGCGTCCCCGACGCGAACAGCCCCGGCCATGATCAGGCGACGGGCGCGGTCCCGGCTCGCTACATAGCCGCGGACGACGAGGAGCTTGTCGATGCGCTCCTTCACCAGTCAGGTATCCACGGCGCGCTCGACGACGAAGCGCGCCAGGGCGCGCAAGGGCTCGGCCGTTTCTGGCAGATCGCGCAGCGCGTCTAGCGCCTGCGCGCGCAGCTCGATGGCCCGAGCCTGCGCTGCCAGAAGGCCCATGACGGCGGGAAAGGTCGCCTTGTGCCGATCCTGGTCGCGGCCTTGCACCTTCCCGGTCTTCTCGGTGTGACCGATCGCATCCAGGATGTCGTCCGCGATCTGAAACGCGAGGCCGAGGCATTCCCCGTAACGGGTCAAACGCTTCAACTCGCGCGCCCGCGCCCCACCCACCAGAGCGCCGGCGCGGATCGCGGCGAGAATCAGCGCGCCGGTCTTGCGCACGTGGATGTACTCCACGGTCGCCAAATCGGCGGCCTGCCCCTCCGCGGCCAGGTCGGCCGCTTGGCCACCCACCATCCCGTGCGCGCCCGCCGCCACGGCGATTTCGCGCGCGGCCAGCAGCACCCGGCGGGGCTGGTGCGACGCGGCCGCCGCCTGCGTCAGCAGCGCGAATGCCTCGGTCAGCAGCGCATCGCCGGCCAGAATCGCCATGCCCTCGCCGAAGGCGATGTGGGTCGTCGGCCGCCCGCGGCGCAGCGCGTCGTCGTCCATGGCCGGCAGATCGTCGTGCACGAGCGAGTAGGAGTGGATCATCTCCAGCGCGCAGGCGACCGGCAGCGCCGCGTCACCATCGCCTCCCACCGCCTCGCACGCCGAGAGGGCGAGCACCGGCCGGATCCGTTTGCCACCGCCGAGGAGGCTATAGCGGATGGCCTCGAACAGCTGGTGCGGATGCGCCGTTTGCGCCGGGAAGTATTCTGCGAGCGCCGTGTCGACGCGCGCTTGTTGCCGGGCCAAATAGGCGGCGAGATCGATCACAGCTCATCATCCGCGGCCGGGCGCACCTGCAGTGCGCCGGACGCCGTGCGGGTCAGAATTTCCACGCGCTGTTCGGCGCCCGTGAGCTGTTCGTTCAACCCGCGCACCAAGCCGACGCCCGCCTCGAACGCACGCAGCGCCTCCTCCAGCGGCAGCTCGCCCGACTCCAGTCGGGTCACGAGCGCCTCCAACTCTGCCAATTGCATCTCGAACGCCACCGTCCCGGTTTCGCGCTCATTCGCCATTCCAAAACTCCTCGCTAGTTTCGCCGCTCTTCGACTCGCACGCGCGCGCCGCCGCGGCGGAAGACCAGGTCCAATGCATCTCCCACGGCGACCTCGTCGGCCGCGCGCACGACCCCGCCGTCCGATCGCCGAGCGATCGCGTATCCACGTTCCAACACGGCCAGCGGGCTGAGCGCGTGGAGCCGCGCGGCGGCCGCGACCAGCCGCGCCTCGGCAGTGCGCACGGCTGTCAACGCGGCGCGGATACCCCGGTGATGCAGCGCGGCGACGCGCGCGCGCTCCTCCTGCAGCACTCGGCGCGGATCGCGCAGCCGCGCGCGCGCTCCGGTGAGGTGCTCGCGCCGGCGCCCGAGCAGCCCGCGCATCGCGCGCTGCAGTGCCTGCCAGCGCAGCGCCACCTGCTGCCGCACCGCCCCGCCGTCGGCGACGACCAGCGCGGCCGCCGCGGTCGGCGTCGCGGCGCGGCAATCGGCAGCCAGGTCGGCCAGCGTCACATCGATTTCGTGCCCGACGGCGGAGACCACCGGCACGGGTGACGCCGCGATCGCGCGAGCGACGCGCTCCTCATTGAACGCCCACAAGTCCTCCGCCGACCCGCCGCCGCGGCCGACCACCACGACATCGACTGACGCCCACGTCGCGAGATCTGCCAGCGCATTGACGATGTCCGCGCCCGCGAACGGCCCCTGAACGCGCACCGGGCGCACGAGGATGCGCACGCAAGGCCACCGCGCGCGCAACGCGGTCACGACGTCGTGTACGGCGGCACCGGAGAGGGCGGTAACCACGCCGACCGCGCGCGGCCACGCCGGCAACGGGCGCTTGCGGGCGGCGTCGAACAGCCCTTCCTCGGCCAGCCGGCGCTTGAGCTGCTCCAGCGCCAGTTGCGCGCTGCCCACGCCGCGCGGCTCGAGCATATCGACGTAGAGCTGCAGGTCGCCGCGCGCTTCGTAGACGCTCATGCGGCCGTGCGCGAGCACGGCGAGCCCATCCTCGGGGGTAAAGCGCAGCCGGCGTGCCGCCGAACGGAACATCACGGCGGCGAGTTGGCCGCGCGCGTCCTTCAGCCGAAAATAGACATGGCCGGAGGTATGGAGACGGAAGTTGGAGAGCTCACCGGCCACCCACATCTCCGCATACTCCCCTTCCACGGTGGCGCGCAGCAGCCGGATGAGATCGGAGACGCTGAGCACCGGCGCGCGCGCCGCGGCGTCGACCGATCCTCGCATCGGAGCGACTGTAACAAAGCGGTCAGCGATGTGACAACGTCGCCGGCTGCGATGGCGGCGCCGGTTCCCCCGCAGCGAGCAACGCGGAGACGGGAACGACGTCGATTCCCTGCGCACGCCAATGCGGCACGGCCTCCTGGAGTGCGGCGATGCCGGCATCGGTCGGCGGCGCGATGGCCACCGCGCGGCCGCGCCGCTGCGCCTCCGCGACGACCGCGCGCAGTTGTTGGGCCAGCGTGACTGGCACCTCGCTCACCTGGGCAAGGGCAATCGGCACTGGCATGGCGCCGTCGTGCTCGCGGCCGCGGTCGCCGACGAAGAGCAAATGCCGGCGGTCCAGTTCAGCGATGGCGTCCCGATGAGGGCGCGGCACCGCCGGATCCGTACCGCTCCAGGCCAGGCCGACGGCATCCGGTACGCTGACGAGAACGGTGTCGATGTCGCGCAGCGGCAGCGGCTCGACCCCTGGGGTCGCCGGCGCCGCGATCAACCCGCCGTCGAGCTGAACGATCGCCGCGCGATCGAACATCTTGGCGAGTTGCGCGATTTGGCGGGAGAACGGTCGCTGCGGGCGGATGCCGAGCGCGATCGGCGCATCGATCGTCTCGATCACGTGCCGGGCGAGGCGCAAGTCATCGCCGAGCGGCCCGACGATCACCGACACGCGCGGCCGCATCTCGGGATGCTCGCGCCAGAGTACGCGCACGGTAGAGACCAGCAGCCCGTCCAGCCCCAACCGCACTTCGGTCTTGTCGGCGTCCTGCGCGGTCGTGACGGTCAGCCCGGGATCCGCGCCGCGCGCCGCGTCGATGGTCAAGTCGGCGCGCTCGCGGTGGGCCGGCGCGAGCTGCACCTCGTAGAGGCGATACTTGTAGCGCAGTGCGCCCGAGCCGCGCTCTTCTTCCAATGGCGCGGTGAGCCGCAGGGGCCCGCTGCGCAGTGCCGCGTCGAGCGCCGCGATGCGGGCCGGCAGGCGTTCATTCCACGCCCCGCTGCTGGTCGCGGTCGGGAGCGGGCTGCCGGACGATCCCCACGGATGGCGGAGGTTCTCGGCAGCGAGAAACGCGAGGGCCGCGAAGACGGCACCCAGCGGCCAAGTGATGACCCACGCGAGTCCGATGGGCGGACGCTCGCCCCGCACGGCCATTGAAGCACGGCTCGGCTATGGGTTGGGCGGCCGGATTACCGGCCGCCCGTTCACTCCGGGTTGTGCGCCACCACGGTCTTGAAGACGTTCCAGCTCTTCAGCAGCTCCAGCGCACGGTCGAGCTGCGGATCGGCCGCATCTGCCGCGGGTACGCTCGCATCGCTCGTCGGTTCGGCACCGCCGTCCTTGGGCTCGGTCGCGGGCTTGCGCGGCACGTCGGTCCCCTCGAGGTTGCGCGGCACGTCGGTGCCCTCGAGGTGGCGCGGCAGATTGCGCTCGCTGATCATGTCCGGCGGCCGCTCCGGGGTTCCTGCGGTCGCGACCTGTACGGGCGGGTCCATGATGATATCGGGCGTGATGCCGGTCGCCTGGATCGAACGGCCGTTCGGCGTGAAGTAGCGCGCCGTCGTGAGGCGAATCGCCGCCTCGCCATCCGAGAGCGGCAGGATCGTCTGCACCGATCCCTTGCCGAAGGTCTGCGTGCCGAGCACCAACGCGCGTTTGTGGTCCTGGAGCGCGCCGGCGACGATCTCCGATGCGCTGGCGCTGCCGCCGTTTACCAGCACCACCATCGGGAACTCCCCGATGCCGGGCCCCTTATGAGCGCTGTATCGCTGCGCCTGATTGTCGAGGCGGCCCTCCGTGTAGACAACCAGACCGGAATCGAGGAAGAGGTCCGCGACCTTGACCGCTTGCGAGAGCAACCCGCCCGGGTTGTTCCGCAGATCGAGCACGAGCCCGCGCAGTCCACCGGACTCCTTTTCCATCTCCGCCAGCGCCGCCTTGGCGTCGTGCTCGGTGCGCTCCTGGAACGCCGTGATGCGCAGATACCCGAAGTGCGGCTCCAGCACGCGATACTTCACGCTCTTGATCTGGATCACCTCGCGCTTGAGCGTCAGCGTAATCCAGTCGGGCTCATCTTCGCGCCGGATCGTCAGCTTGATGTTCGTGCCCTCGGCGCCGCGCATCAGCTTGACCGCCTGCAGCAGCGTCATGTCCTTGGTGAACTCGTTGTCGATCTTGACGATCTGATCCCCGGAACGGATGCCGGCGCGAAATGCCGGCGTGTCCTCGATCGGCGAGACGACGGTCAGCACCCCGCTGCGCTGGGTGATCTCGATGCCGAGCCCCCCGAAGCTGCCGCGCGTGTCGACCTGCAGCTCGCGGTAGAGATCCGGCGTCAGGTAGGCGCTGTGCGGATCGAGCGAGGTGAGCATTCCGTTGATCGCGCCGTCGATCAATTTATCCGTGGCAACTTCGTCCACGTAGTTCTTCTGGACGATGGTCAGCACGTTCGCGAATGCTTCGATGTTTTGGTACGCATCGCGCCCCACCGCCGATACTTGTCGAGCGAGCCAGGTGCTGGCGAGCAGCGTGGCGCATACGACGACGATGAACAGCGTGATCCCTGCGCGTTGTTTCACGTGTGGTGAGCCTCCATTGGGTCGCACTATACCCGAGCCGCAGCCAAGCGCCAATTCACGAGAGAGTGCGGTCAGGGGCGTTCTCGGCTTGCTTTCCCTTCGCGGCTTCGGAACAATTCCGGCCGTGAAGATGGTGCACGACGGCCATCTCGAGCGGTGGATAGGATCGATGGCGCCCGAGTCGGCGCAGTGCGACGTCCGCCAGGGGTGCCCCGCCCGCAGCTGAACCATGCCGGAGCCCAGCTTGATCCGCCGGTCGCTGACCGAGTTCTTTCGGGAGCTCCTCCGCCAGGCCATGTCCACGCACGAGGTGCGCTCGAGCGAGGTGGCGGAACACTATCTGGTCAATCTCCTCGAGCGCTTTGCCAAGCCCGCGCCGGATTGGGACACCCAGCCGCTCGGCGTGGCCTACCTCGAATCGTTTCATCACCCGCCCACCCGTCGCTGCGCCGCGCTGCAACACGTCGGCGATACCGCCTTGTTTCTCTCCGGCGTGTTCATGGAGCACCTGGAGCGCCGGCCCGTGTCGACCGACTACTACATGGGCCTCGGCCGGGGCGCGTACCGCCAGCTCGCGTCTCTGGGCGCCAACGACGCGGCCACGCGCGCCGACGTCTTTGCCGAGATCGCGGCTCGATTCCCCGACTTCGTGCGCGTGCTCTCTGAGATCAGCTTCTCGGAGCTGTTTCGCAGCGATGCCCAGACGGTGCGCGTCTACACGCGCTGGTTGCGCACGCGCGGCGCGCAGGACGCCCAGTGGCTGTTGCAGCGGGGAATCGTCCCCTTCGATCCGGGGCTCAAGTCTCAACACTGACCGGCGCCGGCGCGCTCTTCCGATTGCGCGCCACGACAATCGTGAATAGCGAGCGCCGCGAGGTCTTGTAGACGTCCTCGAGCTCCACCGACAGACCGTCGAAGACGTCCGCCCGCTGGAGGGTATGCCACCCCCAGCGCCGGGTGAGCGGTTCCAGACGGCGGTCGAGAGCGGCCAGGACGCGCCGTTCGCTGCGGAAATGGTTGATCACTACGATTCGCCCGTCCGGCTTACAGACCCGCTGCACCTCGCGCATCATGCGCGAGGCATCCGGCACCACGCTCACCACGTGAAAGGCCATCACGTAATCGAAGCTGTTGTCGGGCAGCTTCATGTCCATTGCGTCGCCTTCCATCACCTGGATGTGGCGCCACCCGTGGCGATCGATGCGATCTTGCGCGTGCTCGAGCATGTCCGGGGCCAGATCAATGCCCGTGACCTGGCAATGCGCCGGGTAGGCGGCGAGTGAAAGCCCAGTGCCGACGCCGACCTCCAGCACTCGGGCGCCCGGCGGAACATCCAGCGTGCGGATCACCTCCGCGATGCGCGGGTAGAAGACGCGGCCGAAGACCAGATCGTAGAAGTGGGAGAACTCGGAGTACAGTTTGCTTTGGTACGCGTGCGTGCTCTCGAGAAGCGGCATCGGCACTCCTGAAATGTCGCGGGCTGGAACGGGCTCACGCCGCCGTTACACCGCGGAGCTGGCGTTTGAATGAGGCGATATCGCGCCGGCGAAAGCGCCACTGCCGGCCTTTTTTCACAGCTGGCAGGATGCTCTTACGGGCGAACTCGTTGACCGTATCCGGGCTGAGGTCCAGGATGCGCGCGACCTCCTTGCTGTTCAGCATCCCATCGTCTCGTTCCATCACCAGCGCCCCGAAGGGTGAGGACCACCCATGACGAGGCCGGACGGATTAACACTGCGTATTAACCCAGTCAAGGCAACATCCAGCCCCATAATCAATCTTCACGCCGGTTGGTACGGTCGCACGTCTCGGAGCCGTAACTCCACGGATACATTGTCGTTCCATTCGTTGGTCATGACCCCAAACAGGATGTCCAGGCGATCCCCGATCGCAATCGCCTCGTCGCTCATCCCGAACCCGATGGCGGGCAACAAACGGCCGTGTTGCTCGACGACTACTTTCAGGTGCTGTTCGCCGACGATGCGCCGCTGGCGGACGACCACGTCGCGGGCGAGAAACACCGGTTCGGGGTTGCCGATGCCATACGGCTCCAGACGCCCGAGGTCCTCCACGCAGCCGGTATTTACGTCGCGCAGGGACAGCTCTCCATCCGCGCGCAGTCGCGGGACGAAGTCTTCGATCGAGGTCTGCGACGCAATCACGGCTTCAAAGCGGCTCGCCAGCTCGGGCACCCGCTCCAGCCGAATGCTGAGCCCGGCGGCCATGCGGTGGCCCCCGAACCGCTCGAGCGCGTCACGGCAGCTCGTCAGCGCGGCAAAGAGATCGACGCCGGCAATGCTGCGGCCGGAGCCGCGTCCAATGCCGCCACTCTCCGCGGCGATCAAAATCGTCGGGCGGTGATAGCGCTCGACCAGCCGCGCGGCGACGATGCCGACCACCCCGGGGTGGAAGTTCGGCGAGGCCAAAACGATCGTCCGGCGCTCCCCTGCCCCTCCGGACGCCGCTACCGCTGTCAGCGCCTCGTCGAGCATCTCGCGCTCGATCGCCTGCCGGGCCCGATTCTCGTCATCCAAGGCGACCGCGAGGTGTTCGGCGCGCGCGAGGTCGTCGGTAGTGAGCAACTCGACCGAGCGCATCGCGTCGTCGAGCCTGCCGCCCGCGTTGAGACGCGGCGCCAGTCGGAAGCCCACGGCGCCGCTCGACAGCCGGGCGACGCCGGCGACCCGCCGCAGCGCCGAAACTCCGGGCCGGGTGCTGTTCTGCAGCTCGCGGAGACCGTACTTCACCAGCACCCGATTCTCTTCCACCAGCGGGACCATGTCGGCGAGCGTCCCCAACGCCACCAGGTCGAGCTCGCGGCGGAGATCGGGCACCACACCGCCGCGCTCGCGCAGCCGCATGCGCACGCCGAGCGCCAGGTAAAATGCCACGCCGGTGCCGCAGAGGCCGCTGAACGGGAAACCGGCATCGGGCTCGATCGGGTTCAGCACCGCGAACGCCGGCGGCCGCGTCGCCGCCACCTGGTGGTGATCGCACACGATCACGTCCATTCCCCGGGATTGGGCGAGCGCGATCTCGGCGTGACTGACCGCTCCGCAGTCGACCGTTACCAGCACCCGCACGCCGGCCGCCGCGAGGCGCTCGAGTGCCGCGGCATTCAGGCCGTACCCATCGCGCAGGCGGTGCGGAATGTACACGGCGGGATCGGGCCGCGCGCCGACCGCGCGCAAAAAGCGCACCAGCAACGCGCTCCCGCTCACTCCGTCGACGTCGTAGTCGCCGTAGATGCCGATCTGCTCTCCGCGCTGCAGGGCATCCGCTAGCCGCGCGCTGGCCGCGGCCATGTCGCGGAACAGCATCGGCGAGCGCAGGTGCTCGTCGAGCCGCGCCCCGAGGAAGCTGGCGGCCCGGGCGGGATCCGCCACGCCCCGGTTGATCAGCAAGCGGCCGAGCAGGCCGGAGACCCCGAGCGCCGCCGCGAGCTCGTCCGCCGCTGCATCTCGGGCCGCGACCTGCCAGCGGCGCGCCCGGCTCATGCGGCCACTCGGCCGGCGCGCAGCGCCGCGCGCCGCATCGACGCGTGCGTGCGCTGCCGAGCCCCCGTCACCGCGCTCTCACCGGCGCCGGGCGGCCGACGTCGTCGGCACCCGCCGTTCGCGGCGCTCCGGCGTCGCCGCGGCGGCGCCGCTCGGCTCGAAGAACAGCACGATGGGGCTGACCACGAAAATGGAGGAATAGGTGCCGATGATCGAACCCACGACCAGCGCGAAGGCGAAGCCATGGATGACGCTGCCGCCCAACAGGTACAGCGACAGAACGGCGATGAACGCGGTGCCGTTGGTCAGGATGGTGCGGCTCAGGGTCTCGTTGACACTCCGATTGATCACCACGGCCAGCGGTGAGCGGCGGTCCTTGCGCCGGCTCTCTCGAATGCGGTCGGACACGACGACCTTGTCGTTCACCGAGAAGCCCATCACGGTCAGCAGCGACGCGATGATGTTCAGGTCGAACTCGTACCCGAAGATGATCAGGAAGCCGACGACGATCAGCACGTCGTGCAGGATCGCGATCGCCGTACCCACCCCGAAGCGCCATTCGAAGCGCAGCCAGATGTAAACGGCCATCATCAGCGTCGCCAGCGCGACCGCCAGAACCGCCTTGCCACGCAAGGCTTCTCCTACGCGCGGCCCGACCGCCTCGATGCGCAACACGTCCACCTGATCGGCGCCAAAGCGCTCTTTCAAGGTGCCGACCACCCGCTGGCTGACCTCCTCGGTCCCATCGCCCTCGAGCGGCAAGCGGATCAGGAATTCCCCGCCGTCGCGCCCGAGGTCCTGGATGTCGAGGTTCTCGAACCCCGCCTCGCTGAGCGCGGCCCGGACTTCGTCGGTCTGTTTCGGCGCCGCGAACCGGACGTGCACCAGCGAACCACCGGCAAAGTCGATGCCGAGCTGCGGTCCGCGGATCACCAGCAGGCCAGCGCTGATGATCAACAGCACCGCGGAGACGATCATGGCGGTACGCCGCCAGCCGAGGAAATCGACGTTTGTATTGGGGGGAATGATCTCGAACATGTCAGATACTCACCGACCGCAGCTGACGTCTCGAGAGCAAGTAATCCCACACCAACCGGGTACCGACCACTGCCGTGAACACGTGGCTCACCAAGCCGATGCACAGCGTCACCGCGAACCCCTTGATCGGCCCGGAGCCGAACTGGAACAGGATGATACCCGACAGCAGCGTGGTGATGTTCGAATCGAGAATGGCCGGAAGGGCGCGGTCGTAACCGGCTTCCACCGCCGCGCGCGGGGATTTGCCCAGGCGCAGCTCTTCGCGGATGCGCTCATTGATCAACACGTTGGCGTCCACCGCCATACCGAGCGTGAGGACGATCCCAGCGATGCCCGGCAGGGTCAAGGTCGCGTTGAATGCCGCCAGGGCCGCGACCATGAACAGCACGTTCCAGATCAGCGCCATGTCGGCCAACAGGCCCGCAAAGCGATAGTAGATGACCATGAAGAGCATCACGAGCGCGCCGGCGACGATGAACGACCGGATGCCCTGGCGGATGGAATCGCGCCCGAGCGTCGGTCCCACGGTGCGCTCCTCAGCCACCGATACCGGCGCCGGCAAGGCGCCGCTGCGCAGCACGATCGCCAGGTCCTTCGCCTCTTCGGTGGTGAAGCTGCCGCTGATGACCGCCTTGCCACCGGGAATCGCCTCCTGAATGACCGGTGCGGAATAGATCGTATCGTCGAGCACGATGGCGAGGCGCCGCCGGACGTTTGCCGCTGTGATCTCCCCGAAGAGCCGCGCGCCGCGCTGGTTCAAGTCCAAAGAGACGATCCGTGAGCCCGGCAAATCGCCGGGGCGGACGCGCGCGTCGGTCACCACGTCCCCGGTCATGAGCGTCTGCGACTCGAGCAGCAGGGGCGCCCCCTTTCGCCGCTCGCCGGACGGCGATTTCATGATCTCGTAGAGAACCTCGGTCCCTGAGGGCAGCGTCTGGTTTCCTTTCGCGAACGGCTCGGCGTTCACGTCGCGCACCAGCTTGAACTCGAGGACCGCGGTCTTGCCGATCAGCTCCTTGGCGCGCTCGGGGTCCTGCACGCCGGGAAGTTGAATGAGGAGGTCGCGCTCGCCTTGGCGCTGGATGATCGGTTCGGCCACCCCGAATTGGTCGACGCGGTTGCGAATGGTCTCGAGGGACTGCTCGACCGCCGCTTGTTTGATGGCGCGGATCTCCTCCGCACTCAGGCCCAAGCGCTGCACCAGAGTGCCGTCGGCGGTCTCGGATTCGCCCACCTTGAGATTGGGATACCGCTCCGCGACCACGTCGATCAAGGTGCTGCGCTGGTCGGCGGGAATGGTGACCTGCAGGCCAGTGCCCACCCGCTCGACCTTCGGCGCGCGCACGCCGGCCTTGCGCAGCTCGCGCCGCAGCTCGTCTGCGTTCACTTCGAGCGAGTTGCTCACCGCCTGGTCCGTGTCCACCTGCATGACCAGGTGCGTGCCGCCTTGCAGGTCGAGACCGAGGGAGACCTTGCTGCTCTTCAGGAAACCCAACCAATCCGGCAGAGGCTGCCAAATCGTCGGCAGCAAGATGACGATCGCCGCCAGGGTCAGCCCCAGCATCAGCAGGGTGCGATAGAGTAGGCTGGTATTCACTTGCCCTTATCCTTTTCCTTCTCCGGAACGGCGGGCGCGGCGCTCGCCTTGGCGGCGCTGACGACGCTCGCGATCTGCGGACGGCTCACGCGCACGCGCACATTGGGCGCGATCTCGAGGCTCACGACATCATCCGCGATCGCCGTCACCCGTCCGTACAGCCCGCCGCTGGTCACCACCTCGTCATTCTTCTTGAGGTTGGCGAGCATTGCGCGATGCTCTTTCTGCTTCTGCTGCTGCGGCCGGATGATCAGGAAGTAGAAGACGGCGAAGAGTAGCGCGAAGGGGATCAGCTGCACGAAGAATGGCGGCCCCGCCGGTCCTCCGGGTGCCTGTGCCCACGCCATGTCGATCATGCGCGCTCTCCCGCTTCGATCGCCGCGGCGCGCTCCGCGGCCCACGGGCGGTAGTCGCCCGCCGCGATGTGTTCGCGCGCTTCGCCCAGCAATCCGAGGTAGAAATGCAGGTTGTGAAGGCTGGCCAGTTGTGCGCCCAACATCTCGCCGGCCACGCACAAGTGGCGCACGTACGCGCGGGAAAACGTGCGGCATACCTCGCACATGCAGTGCGGATCGATCGGCCCCTCATCGCGCGCGTGCCGCGCGAGGCGCATGTTCAGCCGGCCGTTAAGCGTGAAGCAGGTGCCGTTGCGGCCGTTGCGGGTCGGCAGAACGCAATCGAAGAGGTCGTACCCCATGGCGATGAATCGCAGAAGATCCTGCGGCAACCCCACACCCATCAGATAGCGCGGACGGTCCTCGGGCAGCGCTTCCGCCGTCACCGCGGCCACCTCCTGCGTCCGTGCGCGCTCCTCCCCCACACTCAAACCCCCGACCGCATACCCTGGAAAGGCGAACGCGGCAAGTCGCGCGGCATGCTCACGGCGCGCAGACGCGTCGAGCCCTCCCTGGACGATGCCGAAGAGATGCCGATCGCGGCGCACGTGGACTCCCGCCGAGCGCGAAGCCCAATCGGTGGTGCGATGCATCGCGCGCGCCACTGCCGTAGGGTCGGCCGCCGCGGGCAGACATTCGTCAAGCGGCATCAACACGTCGACGCCGAGCCGGTGCTGCCGGGCGACCACGTCCTCCGGGGTCAGGAACATCCGCGCGCCATCGACGTGCGAGGCGAACGCGACCCCCTCATCGGTCACGGTGCGCAGCGGCGCGAGGCTCATGATCTGAAAGCCCCCGCTGTCGGTCAGAATCGGGCCGCCCCAGCCCATGAACCGGTGCAAACCGCCCAGGGCCTCGACCGTGTCCACACCGGGACGCAACGACAGGTGGTACGCGTTGGACAGGATGATCTGCACCCCGGCGTCGATCAGCTGGCGCGGCGTGATCCCCTTCACGCTCCCCTGCGTGGCGACCGGCATGAAGGCCGGCGTCTGCACCGCTCCGTGTGCCGTGCGCAGCTCGCCCACGCGCGCCGCGCTCTGCGGATCGCGCCGGCGAACGGCAAACGGCGAGGGCCGCGGCGCGGCGGCGCTCAGCTCCTCCGCGGATTCGACCGCTGCAGTCATGCGATCAGCATCGCATCGCCATAGCTATAGAACCGATACCGTTCGCGCACGGCGGTGGCATACGCGGAGAGCAACGTGTGGCGCCCGGCAAAAGCGGCGACGAGCAGGATCAAGGTGGAGCCCGGCAGGTGGAAGTTCGTCAGCAGCGCGTCGACGGCGGCGAAGCGATGGCCGGGTCGGATGAACGCATCGGCCCAGAACCCACCGGCGGCGAGGCCGTCGCCGCGGCGCGCGGCGGATTCGAGCGCCCGAGTGGTGGTCGTGCCGACCGCGACGACCCGCCCGCCGGCCCGGCGCGTGCGGGCGATCGCCTCGACGGTCGCCTCCGGCAGCTCGGCCCATTCCGCCTCCAGCCGATCGGCGGCGTCAGCCCCGTCCCGCAACGGGAGGAACGTCGCCGGACCCACTGCCAGAGTGACCCAGGCGTGGGCGACCCCGTTGGCCGCCAACGTCTCGAGCAGCGACGCGGTGAAGTGCAAACCCGCGGTGGGCGCCGCGAGCGCGCCGTCGCGGCGCGCGAACACCGTCTGATAGCGCTCGAGGTCGCTCGGCAGCGGACCGTGCGGCCGCTTGATGTACGGCGGCAATGGGAGCTCGCCGTATTGCTCGAGCAATTCCGTCACGCCACAGCCCGCCTCGAACCGCACCGCATAGCGGCCCGGACCGCGCCGCTCGACCACGGCCGCGGCGGCACCGCCCGGCAACTCGATGGCGGCCCCATCGCGCAACCGGCGCGCCGGGCGCCCGAGACACTCCCAAGTTCCCGCGGCGAGCTCCCGCACCAGCAGCAGCTCGACCGCCCCGCCGGTCGGCGTGCGGCCGTGGAGCCGGGCCGGGCGCACGCGCGCGTCGTTGAACACCAGCAGGTCGCCGGCGCGCAGTAGCCCGGGCAGATCGTGAATGTACCCGTGCCGGAGCGCGCCGGTGGCGCGCTCGAGAGCCAGCAGGCGGGCCCCGTCGCGGCGCTCCGCGGGCGCTTGCGCGATCAGCTCGGCGGGCAGCTCGAAATCGAAATCCGAGAGCCGCGTCGCCGCTGCGACGTCACTGGCGGGTTCGTGCTGCATGCAAGGGGTGGGAAGCCGGCGGAGCGCTCCGGCCCGAGGCCAGCCTCACCACAGGTCCGCCAGCGAGTCAATGTCACTTGCGGGAGGGCCGGGGCGCCGTGGTGTCCGGCGTGATTCGGCCTCTGCTGAGTCATTCCGACTTCGGCGGCGCGAAGGGCTTGATGAGATCGATCGGCAGCGGAAAGATGGTGGTCGAGCTGTGCTCGGTTGCGACCTCGGTCAGCGTCTGCAGAAAGCGCAACTGCAGCGCAGTCGGATGCTGGGCGATGATGTGCGACGCCTCAGCCAGGCGCTGCGCCGCCTGAAACTCACCTTCGGCGTTGATGACCTTGGCGCGGCGCTCGCGCTCGGCCTCGGCTTGGCGCGCCATGGCGCGCTGCATCTCCTGCGGCAGATCGATGTGCTTGATCTCGACGGTGACGACCTTGATGCCCCAGGCATCGGTTTGCGTATCGAGGATCTCCTGGATGTGTAGGTTGATCTGTTCGCGCTCTGCGAGCAGCTCGTCCATCTCGCGCTGCCCGCAGACGCTGCGCAGGGTCGTCTGCGCGAGCTGGGACGTCGCGAAGAGGTAGTCCACCACCTCGGTGATCGCGCGCTGCGGGTCCACGACGCGGAAGTAGAGGACAGCGTTCACCTTCACCGATACGTTGTCCTTGGTGATGACGTCCTGCGGCGGGACGTCCATGGTCACCGTGCGCAGATCGACGCGCACGATCTTCTCGACGAACGGGATGACGTAGACGAGCCCGGGGCCGCGCGCCCCGACCAGCCGGCCCAGCCGAAAGATGACGCCCCGCTCGAATTCCTTGAGCACCTTGATGCCGCTGATCAGCAGCAGCATCCCGATGAGCACGATGGGCAGCAGGGGACTCAAGAACATCGCCACTCCTTTTCAGGGCGTCGCGGCGCGCCGCACGCGCATGCGCAACCCGTCCACCGCGACTACTTGCACCGGCTGGCCGACCTCGACCTCGTCTTCCGCCTCGGCATCCCAGTATTCGCCGTGCACGAACACCTTCACCCGCCGGTCCGGTCCCAAGAGTCGGCGCACCTGTCCGACCTCGCCGATCATGCCCTCCGCGCCGACCGCGGGCTTGCGCCGCTGCGAGCGCACGACGAGCCACCCGACGGTCAGCGAGAAGATGCCGAGCGTGGCGGCGGCGCCGACGATGAGGCCGCGGTCGAGTCGCAAAACCGGCTCGCGGGCATCGAAGAGCAGCAACGAGCCGATCACAAACGCCGCGATGCCGCCGATCGCGAGCACGCCGCTGGGCAGGAACACCTCGCTGATCAGCATGGCGAGCCCGAGGATGATCAGCACCACCCCCGCCCAGTTCGCCGAGAGCATCTGCATGGCCGCCAACCCGAGCACCAGGCAGATCGCTCCGGCGACGCCGGGAAAGATGACGCCGGGGTTCGAGAACTCGACGTAGAGGCCGAGCAATCCGAGCATCAATAAGATGTAGGCGACTTGCGGGTGGGCGAGGAAATCGAGGAAC
Source organism: Binatia bacterium (assembly GCA_050176585.1). Classification (GTDB taxonomy): domain Bacteria; phylum Desulfobacterota; class Binatia; order HRBIN30; family CADEER01; genus CAYYWP01. The sequence continues at coordinate 59,904 of JBFXHX010000014.1, read as the reverse complement.
CTCTCGCTCAGGCGCATGTCGACCGGCACCACGCTCGCGCCCTGCAAAGCGAGCGTCACCTTTTGCCCGTCGACGTCCACCACTCGTCCGCTGGCCTTGGCGAGCACCTCTTCCACCGAGCCGGCGACGAAGTCGACCACCTTCAGCTTGACCGCCTCGGTCTCCGTGATCGACACGCTCTTGCGCACCGCCTTCTCCGCCCAGTCCACGTTGCGGCCGCGCTGCGCGGCGATACTGCGGCTCAGCGACGCGGCGAAGTTCTCGATCTTCTCCCCGAGATCGCCTTTAATGTTCTCGCCCTGCTGGCCCACCGGGTGCGCCGCGCCGATGTTCGTCCCGGGCGCCATCGCGGCCACGTGCGCCGCCAGCGTGACGAAGACCCCGGCCGAGGTCGCGCCCGCGCCGCGCGGAGCGACGTACACGATCACCGGCACCGGAGCGCCGAGTAGCTCTTTCACGATGATCTTCGCGGACTCCAACAAGCCGCCGGGCGTATCGAGCTGGATGAGGACCGCCGCCGCGCCGCTCTCGTCGGCGCGTGCGATGGCGTCCCGAATGTAGGTGACGGTCGCCGGGTTGATGATGCCGTCGACGGTGAGCAGGAGAACCTCGCCTGGCGCGTGCGCGGCGCCCGCCGCTGGCGTGCGCGCCAGCGCGGGTGCCGCCGTGCAGAGCAGCGTGATCAGCGCGAGCGCCAACGGCGGCCAGTGGTGCATCAGATCGGCAATCCCAGCTCGGCCATCACCAGCTTGATGTCGGCCCAGACCAGGCGCTTGTCCGCCGGGTTGCGCAGCAGATAGGCCGGGTGAAAGGTCGGCATGACCTTGATGTCGCGGTATGGCTGCCACGTCCCGCGCATCCGCGTAATCGGCGTCTTCACGCCCAACAATGTCTGCGCGGCGAACGTGCCGAGCGCGACGATCACGCGCGGGGCCACGAGCTCGATCTGGCGCTGGAGGAAGGGCATGCAGCTCGCAATCTCGTCCGGCTCCGGATTGCGATTGCCCGGTGGGCGGCACTTCACGACGTTGGCGATGTAGACGTCTTCGCGACGCAATTTCATGCCTTTGGTGATGATCTCGGTCAGCATCTGCCCCGCGCGGCCGACGAAGGGCTCTCCCTGGAGGTCCTCGTCGTGCCCGGGACCCTCACCGACGAACATCAGATCGGCGGTCGGGCTGCCGATGCCGAACACCAGGTTGGTCCGCCCGCCTGCGAGCTTGCAACGCGTACAATCGCCGATGTGCGCGCGCAGCCCCGAGAGCGTGGCCACACCCGCTCCGTCGTGCTCCGCACCGCGCGGTGCGGTCGCGGCTTGGACAGCCGGGGGGGCCGCGATAGGGCGGCCGCCCGCCGGCTGCGCAGCCGCGGCCTGCAGACTCGCGATCTCGCGCTCCGCCGCGGGCAACCACGGCGCTCCGCAATCGCGTTGCCACTCGATTTGCGCGCGCAGATTGGCGAGGAGCATTCGCAGCTCCGTAGCAGGGTCCGGGGCCATCGCGTAGTCGATCGCTACCACCCGCCCTGCCCCCGCTGCAATTGGCGGGAGCGGCCGCTTCAGCGCCGCGCGCGCGCGGAGGGGGCTGGCGCGACCGGGCGGACCGTCTTCGCGCCGCGACCGCGGCGCAGCGCCAGCGCGCGATCGAGAATCCGGTCCGCGATCTCCTCCTTGCTCGCCAGCGGCACCTCGGTAGCACCACCCGCATCGATCAGGGTCACCGCGTTCGTCTCGACCTCGAACCCGGCGTGCGGGCCCGATACGTCGTTGGCGACGATCAGGTCGAGCCCCTTGGTGCGCAACTTCCGCTCGGCATTGCCGCCGACGTTCTCGGTCTCCGCCGCGAACCCGATCACCAGCCGCCCGTCGGTGCGCCCGCGCAGCTCCGCCAGGATGTCGGCGGTCGGCTCGAGCTCCAATCGGATGGGCCCGTCGCCCTTCTTCATCTTTTGCCGCGCCGATGTCGCCGGGCGGTAGTCCGCCACGGCCGCGGCCATGCACAGCATCGTCGCCGTTTCGAACTCGCGCAGCACCGCCTCGCGCATCTCGGCGGCCGTGCCCACCCGCACACAGCGCACGCCGTGCGGGGGCGGGAGCGCGGTCGGGCCGTCGATGAGGACCACCTCGGCCCCGCGGCGCCACGCCGCCGCTGCCAACGCGCGGCCCATGCGGCCGCTGGAGCGATTGGAGAGGAAGCGCACCGGGTCGACCGGTTCGCGCGTCGGTCCCGCCGTGACCAGGACGCGCTCCGCGCGCAGATCGCCCGGTCCGACCGCGCGCTCGACCTCGGTGACGATGACCGCCGGCTCGGCCAAGCGCCCGACCCCTTCGTAGCCGCAGGCGAGCGAGCCCGCGCCGGGCTCGATCACCCGCCAGTCCCGCTCGCGGAGGCGGGCCAGGTTGTCCTGCACCAGCGCGTTCTCCCACATGTGCACGTTCATCGCCGGCGCCAGCAGCACCGGCGCGCGGGTCGCCAGCAGCACCGTGCTGAGCAGGTCGTCCGCGAGCCCAGCGGCGGCTTTGCCGATCAGGTTCGCGGTCGCCGGTGCGACCACCACGGTGTCGGCGGAATCGGCCAGGCGAATGTGGCCGATCTCCGACTCCTGCGTCAGGTCGAACAGCTCGGTGGACACCTGCTCTCCCGAGAGGGTCTGGAGAGTCAACGGGGTGACGAACTCTTGGGCGTGACGGGTCATCACGACGCGGACGCGGGCGCCGCGCCCGCGCAACAGGCGCACGACCTCGGCGGCCTTGTAACAGGCGATGCCGCCGCTCAGGCCGACGACGATCGTCTTGCCATCGAGAGATTGCGCCATCGCTACTTCATCGCTTCGACGTCGCGCAGGCTCATGTTCTCGCGCCAGAGCGAGTATAGTCCCGCGCCGATCACGCCGACAAACTGCGTCAGGTGCACGATCAGGGAAAACGCGATCGCGCTGCTCTCCCCCACGCCGAAGATCTTCAGGCCGACCACACAGCCGAGCTGAAACGACCCGATGAAGCCCGGCGCGGACGGCACGGAGACCGCGATGGCGACCAGCGTGGTCATCACCAGCGCGCCGCGCACCGCCGGGACGTCGAGGTGGAAGGCCCAGAAGCCGAACACGTAGATGATCGAGATCGCTACCCACAGGTACACCGACCAGCCGAACGCCCGCAGATAGGCGCGTGGGCTGTCCAGCATGCGAAGCGCGTGCACGAAGCCCTGTACGAACGAGAACAGCGGAGCGCCGATGCGCTCCCCGACGAGCCCGCTCAGCCGCCGCGCGACGCTCAGCGCGAGCGGCTCCTGCACGCGGATCACGGCGATTAACGCCGCGACCGCAAAGGCGAGCCCGCTCAGCATCCAGCCCCACTGCTGTACTTGGACGGACACCCCGACCAGGCTCGCCGACAGGCCGAAGAGCAGCAGGATCGTGAACATGTCGAAGATGCGCTCGAGGAGCACGCTCGCGAGCACCCCGCTCAGCGGCAGATTGGCGCGCCGCGCCAGCAGCACCGGCCGCACGACCTCGCCGATGCGCAGCGGCAGGACCATATTGGCCATGAAGCCGATATTCGTCGCCGAGACGCGGGGGGGGAGCGGCGCCGAGCCGACGGCGAGCAGAAACACGCGCCAGCGCTGGGCGCGGATCAACAGCGTCCATACCGTGATCGGCAGCATCAGGAGGACCCACACGTAGTTCGCACCGCGCAGCGCGGCCCCGGCCTCGCCCCAGTGCACGCCGCGTACGGCGAAAGCGAGAAACAGCGCCGAGATCGCGACGCTGACGGTGATCCGCACCGCGCGACGGCTCACGCGGTCCTCGCGCTCCTGAGCGACTGGATCGCGCCGAGCGCGAACAGCGCCGCGCCGAGGCCCAGCAGGACGGCTCCCGGCCCGAGCGCGGCGCTATCGAGTACCACACCGGCCCCGAGCATCCAGGTGAAGTAGCCGAGCACACGCCAGCCTTTGCCGCGCAGCTCAGGCATGAGGCATTTTCTCCAACGCGCGGCTCACGTAGGTGATGCGCTGTACCGCGGTGACATGGGACAGCACGGCCAGCAGCACAATGGTCGCCACCAGGAGCACGTGATCGCCGCCGAGCACGTGGACCGCGATTGAGCTGAACACGGAGCCGAACCCGAGGATGACGAACCGCTCCGGGCGCTGCAGCCAGCCCACTTCACAGCGCACGCCGAGGCCCTCGGCACGCGCGCGCGCGTAGCTGACCATCGTGCTGCCGAGAATGGCCACCAGCACCGCCCACACGCGCCAGCCCCTCCCGAACAGCACCATCAACCCGACATATCCGATGAACTCGGCGTAGCGATCCATGACGGAGTCCAGAAACGCTCCGCGCGGGCTGGCGCCGTTCGTGCGGCGCGCCACTTTGCCGTCCAGGACATCGAGCGTGCCGGTGAACAGCACGAGAAACCCGGCCGTAAATACCAGCCCGGTCGCATACGCCAGCGCGACGCCGATGCTGACCAGTCCCTGTGCGTACGTGAGCGCTATCGGCCGTACTCCGAGGCGTACGAACAAGCTCTCGAACGGTGTGAGATTGCTGAAGTACCAGGCGCGCACGCGCTGACTGAGCATCGGCGAGCCCTTGACGCCCGAGACGTCGGGCTGCGTGCGCCAGTAGCGCTGCACGCCGATCCAGGCCGTGCCCACGATCAGGCCGAGGTTAAACAGGGCGAACAGCGCGCGCGACATCGACGATAACCCGCGCGTTATAACGGAGCCCCGCCGAGGCCGCAACGCGCGCCGCAGACAGAGCGCAGCGTCAGCCGACGATGCGCGGCGCGGCAGACCGCGCGGCTTCGACGCCGTCGAGCACGTGCTCCGCCAACTCGAGATACGCGCGGCTCACCGGGTGCTCCGGGCGGTCCACCACGATCGGCGTCCCGGCATCACCGCTGGCCCGCACCGCGGGCTCGAGCGGGATCCGCGCGAGCACCGGGACGGCGAATCGCTCGGCGAGCGCGGCCGCCCCGCCGCTGCCGAAGATCGCGTCGCGCGTGCCGCAGTGCGCGCATACGTACTCGCTCATGTTCTCCACCAGCCCCAGGAGCGGGGTGTTCACCTGATTGAGCATCGCGATGCCGCGCTCCACGTCGATGACGGACACGGCCTGCGGCGTGGTCACCACCACACCGCCCGACAACGGCACCTGCTGCGCCAACGTCAGCTGCGCGTCGCCGGTCCCCGGCGGCAGGTCGATGATGAGCTGATCCAGCTCGCCCCATTGCACGTCTTTCAGGAACTGGCGCAGCAGCCCGGTGACGAGCGGGCCGCGCCAGATGACCGGGGAACTCTCCTCGAGAAAGAACCCCATCGACATCGCGCGCAAGCCGTATTTCTCGAGCGGAAAGACCTTGTTCTCCTCCCCCACGCGCGGGCGGCCGGACAATCCGAGCATGGTCGGCAGGCTCGGCCCGTAGATGTCGGCATCGAGAATGCCGACGCGCTGCCCCGAGCGCGCGAGCGCGCACGCGAGGTTCACCGCGACCGTCGACTTGCCCACGCCGCCCTTGGTGCTGGCGACGGCGATGATATCGGCCACGCCGGGAATCGGCGTCATCGCCTGCTCTGGGGCCCTGGCGACCTGCACCGCCACGCGGCGCACGCCCGGCAAGGCACCGACGGCGCGTTCGATGTCGGCTACGGTGGCATCGCGAATCGAGGCCGGCAGTGGGCCCGGCAGCAGGGTGACCGTCACGATGCCGTCGCGCAGGTCGACGTCGCGGACGAGGCCGGCGGCCACGATGTCCCGATTCAACCCGGCGGGACGCACCTCGGTGAGGCGTTCCCGGACGTCCTCGAGCGTGCTCATGACGCGGCCGCCACGGCCGTGTGGCACTCCGCGCACGGGCAGATCTCGCGCAGGGTCCGATAGCTGTAGATGCCGCTATCGTGACCATCGCTCCACTCGACGCTCAGCGCGTACCGGCCAACGACCGCGACTTGCACCGGGTACAGGTCCTCCTCGGAGCCGAGTACGGGCAGCGACTGGCGCGGCTGGAGACGGCACGCGGCACAGGGGCAGTGCTCGCGCAGGTAGCGGTTCACGTATTCACTCGCGTGACCGTCGGCCCAGACGATGCGCACGGCACGCGTACCGAGCCGCCGGATCTCAACTGGATTCTGCGACGGCGTCACGAGCCGGAACGTAACGACTGCCCGATGCGAACGCAACGCAGACTGGTCGGTTGCCTTGACAGTCGATCGGAACCTGACATGATCCCCGCGCCCCCCATGCAGGTTCGCCGACAGCGCGGAGCGCCCGCGTGAGCAGTGCTCGCCCGACGGCCTCGGTCCCACCACCGCCATCGCCCACGACACTGGTCGGCGATGAGCTGCGCATGGTCGAAGACCGACTCGCCGGCTGCCTCCGGGCCCGCGAGCCCCGCCTTACGGAGATCGCGGGTTACCTGATCGGCGCCGGGGGCAAGCGCGCCCGGCCGACCGTGATCCTGCTCGTGTTTCACGCCTGCGAGGGCCGCGACGTGCGCGACGCCGTCGACCTCGCCGCCGCGCTGGAGCTGATTCACTCGGCCAGCCTGCTGCACGATGACATCATCGATGGCAGCCAGGTGCGCCGCGGCCGCGATTCAGCGCGCCGGAAGTGGGGCGTCGCGGAGACGTTGGTCACGGGCGACTTCCTGTTCAGCCGCGCTTTTCAGATCTGCGGCCGGTTCGACGCGCAGGTGATCGACTGGTCGGCCGAAGCCTGCGTCGCCCTCACCGAGGGCGAGATCATGCAGGGGCGCCTGCGCCACAGCGCAGAAGTGACCTACGATGACTATTTCGAGATGATCTCGCGCAAGACGGCTTCGCTCTTCGAAGTGGGCGCGCGGACCGCCGCCTACCTCGCCGGCGCCGACGCGTCGATGATCGACGCCATGGCCCGCTGCGGTCGTCACGTCGGGCTCGCCTTTCAGATGATCGACGATCTCCTCGACGTCACCGCCGCGGAGCTGAATCTCGGCAAGCCGATCGGGATCGACGTGCGCGAGGGCAACCCGTCACTGCCAATCGTCCTGGCGCTCGGGGAAGACGAAGAGCTGCGGCGGCTGTTTGCCCGGCCCGAGCTGTCGGAGGGCGAGGTGAGCGCCGTGCTCGGCCGGCTCCGCCGCTCCGGGGTGATTGCGCGCGGGTACCAGCTCGCCGCGCAACACGCGGTGACGGCGCGCAGCGCGCTGCTCGCATTGCCCGACACGCGCTACCGCGATCACCTGCTGGCCTTGGTCGAACAGTTGGTCGACCGCGGCTCCTGAGCGCGCGCCCGTAATCCGGGCGGCCGGTTCGCGTCCGGTGCCCTCATGCCGAACCGTCCGGCGGGGCCGGAGCACCCCGCTGCGGCAGCTTTGCCCGCACGCCCAGCTCTTTGACATCGCGCCCCTCGTGGTCGGTGATGCGCGCGGTGAAGAACCAGTCCCCCGTCGCCTTGCAGAGTTTCACCAGGACGTGATTGTCCCCAGCTTGGAGTTGAATCGGCCAGCGCCGCGGCGCGCCAGCCGGTCCCATGCGCTGCGTCACCGGCCGGCCGTTCACCCAGGCCTGCAGCGCCTGCCCCGCGGTCGCGATCTCGAGTTGCGCATGCTGCGGTGCATCCGCACGGATTTCCGTGGTGGCATACGCGCACAGCCAGTCCAGCGACTGGTTTCTCGACAGCGCGCCGGGGCGGAAGAGGTTGTTGAAGTCGATGTCGACGAACTGTGGGATGACATGCTGCCAATCGACCCGCCCCCACGGCGAGTCGGCGCCCGCGGGCGGTGCAGCGGGGTCGATGAAGTCGCGCGCCACTCCGCTCCCGTCGCGATTGTCGAACGGCCCGAGCACCAGCCATTCGCGCAAGTAGCGCTTGCGGCTGCGCACCTCCGCGATGACGTACTCGGTGCGGCCGTTCGGCTGCAGCACGCGGTGCAGCTCCGTGTAGTCGTCAAAGAACGGCACATCGTCCTCGCGCAGCGCCGCGAGGATACGCTGGTTCATCTCGTACCGGTCGAACTCGTCGGGGCGGATGATCAGATAGCCGTCGTCCTGACCATCTCCGCGGCCGGGCCGGTCGGCGTTGTAAAACGCGGTGAACACCTGCGGCATGTTCACGTTGTTCGCGGTGAGCAGGAACAGGTCGTACTGTTTCCGACGCGCTTCCATGAACGCGATGGCCTCGCGATACCCGAACTGGAAGTCGGCGGCGGCGTAGGCAGGATATGCGTGCACGTACGCATGGGCGTACGCGACCGCCTCGCGGCCGAGCGCGACGATCAGGATCGCGACCGCCGCCGCCTGCAGCGCATGGGCCACGCGCGGTGTAGGCGCCACTCGGCGCAAGGCGTCGAGGGCCAGCCTCGCGCCGGCGGCGGCGAGCAGGCAGAACCCGCCCACCCCGATGATTCCGCGCGAGGCGCTCGGCGCCTCGTTCATCAGCGCCGGTGCGATCGGGTACAACACCAACCACCAGAGCACCAACTTGCCTTCCGGACGCCCCGGCCAGAGGCACCACAACACGCCGAGGACCAGCAGCGGGATCATGGCGCGATAGAGCTCGCCGAAGCCGGGTACCGCGTGGCGCGGCAGCGGGTCGCCGCGCTGGAAGAGAAACTCATCGGAAAAGAAGCGCGCGTACTGCTCCCCCACGCGCCGCGCATTCTGGGACACGCTGTGGGCGGCGTTCAGCACCGTGGTGTTCTGGAAGTACTGCCCCGAGCGGTCGCGGTGCTTCAGGTCGAACATCGCGACCGGCAGACCGGTCAACACCATCAGCACCGCGGCAGCGGCGGCGGTGCGTCGCGCCGCCCACAAGCGCCGGCGATACACGCACAGCGCACCGATCAGGAACAGCGGCACGAACAGCTTGGCGGGCGCGTACGTGTAGAGGCACAGCGCGAACAGCGGACCGGCGGCGAGCAGCCACCGGGGCCGGCCGCGCATTGCGGCGGCGAGCGCCGCGAAGGCGAACGAGAACACGGCCGGAAACGCGATGAGCTCGAAGGCGATCCGGCTGAAGTGCACGTGCCAGGGCACCGCGGCCAGCAAGAGTGCGGCGATCAGCCCCGCGGCGGCGCCGAAGATCACGCGGCCCAGCAGCCCGATGCCGATCACGGCCAGCACGCCGAAGAAGGCGGAGGTAACGCGCACGCTGAACTCGCTCAACCCCAGCAGGCCGACCGGCAACGTCGCGGTGTAGATGAAGACGGGATTCTTGTAGCTGACGCCGAATGACCAGACGTAGAGCGGCAGCAGGTTGCCGTGCTCGTCGCGCGCGGTGTGCCAGAGGGCGTGGGCGTTGTACCCGAGCGCCGCTTCGTCGCAGAACAATCCAGGCGGCAGATCGCTCAAACCCACCACCCGGGCCACCGCGGCCGACGCCGCAATCACCAGCAACCCGCCCCAGAACAGCCGTCGCGACATGTCGGTCCCCGCGCGGTGCAGCCACTTCACGCGCCGGAGAGTACCGGTGGGCGGCGGGCAAGTCGAGGAATTTGCCGGCCCATCGCGGCGGGCGGGCGCGCCGGCTCGCGATGGCGCGGAAAGCCGCGGCGGCTGGCCTTCGCGTTTGCCGCATGCGACGCTGCCGCGCATGACCCGCATCGGTCCCCTCGAGCTCGGCGAAACACCAGCGATCGTCGCCGCGGTGACCGACCGCGATCTGAGCGGCGACTGCGCGGGCTGGGCCGGCCTCGCCGATGTGATCGAACTGCGCGTGGATGCATTTACCCGGCCCGCGGTCGCACACGCCGAAGCGGTCTGCCGGTCGGCTCGCGCGCTCGGGAAGCCGCTGCTCGGCACGGTCCGCTGGTCGGCCGAGGGCGGCGAGGCCGAGTTGGGCGATCCCGAGCGGCTGGCGCTCTACACCGCGATCGCGCCGCTCGTGGACGGGCTCGACGTCGAGCTGCGCGCGCCGCTGCGCGATACCGTGGTCGCGCTCGCGCGCCGTTGCGGCGCGCTCGCGATGGTGTCGTATCACGACTTCACCACCGCCCCGCCCACCGCCGCGTTGGAAGTCGCGCTCGCCGACGGCCGACATGCCGACGTGGTGAAGATCGCCGTCACCACCGCCGACACCCGCGATCTCGCGCGCTTGGCGGACTTGCTGCCCCGCACGGGGGATCAGCCGCGGGTCGTCATCGCGATGGGCCGCGCCGGCATGGCCTCGCGGGTGTTCTTCCCGTTGCTCGGCTCGGTGCTCACCTACGGCTTCGCCGGCACCCCCACCGCACCGGGCCAGTTGCCGCTCGGCGAGCTCTACGACGAGCTGCGCCGGTACTCCCCGCGATTCGCCGACACGCACCCGCCCCGCGCCTGAAAGGTCCGCAATGCCCGTTCCGCTGCTGGACCTCGCATCCGAATACCGCGCGCTCCGCCCAGAGATCGACGCGGCGATCGCGCGCGTCGTCGACCGCACGGCGTTCATCGGCGGCGCGGAAGTGGAGGAGTTCGAGAGCGAATTCGCCAGCTATCTCGGCGCGCGGCACGTGATCGGCGTCGCAAACGGATCCGACGCGCTGGAGCTCGCCCTCCACGCCCTGGGCATCCAGCGCGGCGACTGCGTGCTCACCGCGCCCTTCACCTTTGCCGCCACCGCCGAAGCCATCGTGCGGACCGGCGCCAAGCCGGTGTTCGCGGACATCGGCGAAGATTTCACCATCGACGTCGGCCGTGCGGCAGCCGCGTGCCGCCAACACCGGATCAAGGCGATCATCGCCGTGCATCTGTACGGGCAGCCGGCTGACCTCGGCCTGTTATGCGCCCTCGCCCGCGCGGAAGGCGCCGCGCTCATCGAGGATGCCGCGCAGGCGCACGGCGCGTGGTGCACGGTCGACGGCCAGCGCCGGCGCGCCGGCACCGTCGGCGACGCCGGTTGCTTCAGCTTCTATCCGACCAAGAACCTCGGGGCGATGGGCGATGCCGGCGCCGTCGTGACGCAACGCGACGACGTGGCGGCGCGCGTGCGGCTGATCGCGAATCACGGCGAGCGCGCGAAATACGAGCACGTGCTTTCCGACGGGCGAAATTCCCGGCTCGACGCGCTCCACGCCGCGGTGCTGCGGGTGAAGCTGCCCCACCTCGACGCGTGGAACCGCGCCCGCCGAACGATCGCGACGTGCTACGGCGCGAGCCTCGCGGGTTTGCCGCTCATGCTGCCGGAAGCGCGGCCGGAGGTGGAGCACGTGTACCACCAATACGCGATCCGCAGCCCGCGGCGCGACCGCGTGCACGAGGCGCTCGCCGCGCGCGGCATCGGCACCGCCGTCCATTACCCGCGCTGTCTCCATCAGCAGGAGGGCTATCGCCATCTCGGGTATGAGGCCGGCGCGTTCCCCGTCGCCGAGGCGGCGGCAGCGGAGGTGCTGTCGCTGCCCATGTCGCCGTTCTTGACCGCTGCGCAAGTGGAGGAGGTGATCGCTGCCGTGCGCGCGAGCGCCGGCTGAGGGATGCGTATCGCGGAACCCGGCGGTCCGGCTCCGGCAAACTGCGCTCCGGCCCCACCCCTCACGCAGACAGCATTTCGACGTCGGCCATGAGCCGGGCGATCGCGCGGTCGTGGCAGCGCAAACCGAGCCCTTCGTACACGGCCCGCGCCCGCGCCACCGCGAGCCGCGCCGCATCGGCGGCTTCACGCGCCAGCTCCAGACGCCCCCGCGCCAGCAGCACATCGACGAGCACCGCGCGATCGCCGATCGCGTCGGCGAGCTCGGCGGCGCGATCGAGCGTGCGTGCAGCCTCCGCCCACGCACCCGGGCCGAGCCGGGCGAGCACGTTGCCGAGCGCCGCGTTGGCCAGCAACTCGCGATGACGTCCGCTGGCGCGCGCCAGCGCCAAGCGCGCGACGCGTTCGGCGCGCGTCAGCTCCCCCAGGCCGATCAATGCGTCGGTGATCGAATGAATGGCCATCACCATGTTCCCGCCCTTGCCGATGCCGTCCTCCAGTCGGTCGGCGACGGCAGTCCACGCCCCGCTCTCTCCCGACGCCACCCGCGCGGCGAGCAGGAGCGCCTCGGACCGGTGGACACCCGCGACGTTGCCGATTTGCTCTGCTGTCGCCAAGCCGCGCTCGGCCCAGCGCCGCATCTCCGCGTAATTTCCGCGCAGCGCATGGATCATCGCCAGCACCGTCGCGCTGCCGCTCTCGACCGTGCGGTTGCACGCCCGCTCGGCGAGCGCGAGGGTCTCGGTCGCTTCGCGAAATGCGGCGGCGAGGTCGCCGGCGGTTTGCAAGGCGGCCGCATACAGCCAGCGCGCGGACAGGTAGAGATCGGACAGCGCCTCGCGCTGCCCGTGCGACTCCAGCTCTGCGAGAGTCGTCTCGATCGTGCGTCGCGCACCGGCGAAATCGCCGTCCATGAGCGCCAGCGCCGCGACCGCGCGCGAAACGCTCAACGGCAAGAGCGCATCGCCGCTGCGTCTGGCGTCCGCGACCGCGGCTTCGACGATGGCGAGCGCCTCCGCGAACCGCGCCGGATCGGTGGCGAGGAGCATGCCGTGCAGCGTGCTCAACAGCGCAGTGGCGTCGGCGTCGCCCAGGCGCTCGGCGAGCTCGCGCCCGCGCAGCGCCGCGCGCGTGGCGACCGGGTCCGTGGACGCGCCGTACATGACCGTCAGGCGCGCGTAGGCCCGGGTGGCCTCCATCACCCAGCGCGCGAAGCGCTCGTCGGCCGGCGCTTCGCGCAGGGCCGCTTCGCCGATCTCCCACGCCTTCCGGCAGAGATCGAGCGCGGTGTGGTAGGACGGCAGCCGCTCGGCGTCGGCGGCGGCGCGCAGCAGCGCTTCCACCGCTCGGGGTCGGTCGTGCGCGAGCGCGTAATGATGCGCGATGAGCGCGGAGCTGGCGCGCTCCGGCTCGCCGTGGCCGCGCTCCAGCAGCGCCGCGACCTGGCCGTGCAGCTGCCGGCGCTGCCGGTGCAGCAACGACTCGTACGCCACTTCCCGCGTCAGGCTCTCGCCGAAGCGGTACGCGGCGCTCAGGAATAGGCTCTGGCGGTGTACGACGCCGCGCCGCATCAGCTCCGCGAGCTCGCGGTCCACGTCGATGCGCTCGTCGGCCAGCAACTCGGCGACGTGGTCGCGATGAAACTGACGTCCGAGCACGGCGGCGATCTGCGCCACCCGCTTGGCGCTCGCGCCGAGTCGATCGAGCCTGGCGGCGAGGACTTCCCGCACGCTGCCCGGAATTGAAATCTCGTCGATGGGCCGCGTGAGCCGCACTCCTGCTTCCCCGGCGGAAAGATACCCGTCCTCCGCGAGCGACCGCATGATCTCCTCGGCGAAAAACGGGCTGCCTTCGGCCTTGGCGAGCACGCGCGCTTCGAGCGCCGGCGGCAGCGATCCGCGCGCTACGGCGCGTGCGATCCGCGCGACGTCATCGTCGGGCAGCGGTCGCAGCGGGAGCTGGGTGACGGCAGCACCCGTCCGCCAGCCCGGCCGGTAGTCGGGCCGGTGGCTGACCAGGATCATCACCGGTGCGCGGCTCACGCCCGTAATCAGCACCTGCAGCAACTCCTGCGACGGCTCGTCTATCCAGTGCAGGTCCTCGAGCGTCACCACCAGCGGCCCGCGGCCGCTCTCGGCGCGCACCAAATCGGCGACCGCGCCGAACACCTCCCGTTTCAGCGCCTCGTCCGCCATCTGCGCCGCCTGCGACGCCCGTGTCGATAGCGCGCGGCAGAGCAGCGGATATGCCGCGCCGGCGGCGGCGCCATCGAGCCGGGCCGCCACCGTCTCAGCCGCTGAAGGGTCGTGCGGTCCGAGGTCGAAGTACTGGCGCAGAATGGCGATGAACGGCCCGAACGGCACCGCTTGCTCGAGCGCGGCGCAGCGGCCCTCGAGCAAGCGCGGGGGTTCGGGAGCGGTGCGCAGGCGCTGCGTGAACTCGTGGATCAGCCGCGACTTGCCGCTTCCGACTTCGCCGATGACAGCGACCACCTGGGCGAAATGCCCGCGCGCCCGCTCGTAACACGCGTGCAGTTGCGCGAGCTCTTCGTCGCGGCCGACCAGGGGCGTGAGGCCGCGCGCCGTCGCGACCGCCATCGGGCTGGCCTCGGCGTGGACGTCGAGCACCTCGTACGCAATCACCGGCTCGGTACGCCCTTTGACGATCAGCGGCTCTACACCGCGCAGGCGCACGAAGCCGTGCGCCAGGCGTGCCGTCACGTCGCTGATGAGGATCGTGCCCGGTCGCGCGAGCTGCTCGAGCCGTGAAGCGAGATTCGTGGTGTCGCCGATGGCGGTGTAGTCCATGCGCAGGTCGTTGCCGACGGGACCCACCACCACGGGACCGGTGTGGATGCCGATGCGCGCGGGCAAGGCGATTCCGCGATCCCGCTGCAGCTGCTGGTTGAAGTGCGCCAGACCGTCGCGAATCGCCAGCGCGGCCCAGATGGCGCGCTGCGGTGCGTCCTCGTGCGCGATCGGCGCCCCGAACAGCGCCATGAACCCGTCGCCGGACACCTGATTCACCAAGCCCTCGAAGCGATGCACCTCGTACAGCGCGAGGGCGAGATACTGGTCGAGCAGCTCGCGATACTCCTCCGGATCGAGCCCGCTCGCCACCGCCGTCGACCCGGCCAGATCGCAGAAGAGGACGGTGACCTGTTTGCGCTCGCCGGCGAGCGGCGGCGCGGCGCGAAACTTCTGCGCGAGCTGCTCCGGGACCGGCGTGTAGCGCGCCGTCGGCATCTCCTCGACAGTCGGGGATGGAACCTCTGCGGCCAGACCGGCACCGCAATCCGGGCAGAAGCGAAAGCCCGATTTCACCTCCGCGCCGCAACGCGCGCAGCACTGCGGCGCGGGGGCTCCGCAGGCGTGACAGAAGGCTTTGCCAGGCAGCAGCTCGTTGCCGCAGGGGCGACAGCGCATGCGGGCGAAATCCCTCGCCGCCCACCTCGAGTCAAGGGAGAGCGGTCTTGAGCGCGCCGATGGCTCAGGCGTCGATGGTACGGCGGCTTCCCTCGCCATTGCCGCGCCGGTCCGTTGCCTCCGCCGATCGCGCCGCATCGCCCAACCGCCGATCGTCGCGGTCCTCCCCAGCGCCGCCCGACTCGAGCAGCGCGACGCATTCGACGTGCTCGGTTTGCGGCAGCATATCGAACGGCTGCACGGCGGTGATGCGCCAGCCGTGCTCGGCAAACCTGTCGAGATCGCGAGCCAGCGTATCCGGGTCGCAGGATACGTACACGATCCGCCGCGGCGCGGCCGACGCGATCGCGGCGCGCGTCACCGCATCGAGCCCTTTGCGGGGCGGATTCACCACCACCACGTCGATGCGGTCGAACATCGCGGCGGCTTGCGCGAGGCCCTCGTCCGCCTGCGCCGCTGTGAAACGCACGTTGTGGTACCCGTTCAGGCGGATATTGCGCTTGGCGTCGAGCACCGCCCGGGCCGACTCTTCCACTCCGAGCACGAACTTGGCGCGCCCGGCGAGCATGAGGCTGATCGCGCCCACGCCGCAATACAGATCGACGGCGATGTCATCCGGGCCCGGATCGGCGAAGCGGAGCGCGCACTGGTATACGCGGCGCGCTACCCCGATGTTGGCTTGCAGGAATGCGCCGGCTCGGCTGCGCAAGGTGACCGCACCGATGCGCTCGTACAGCGCCCCGTCCACCGGTGAGCTGATGAATGTCGGGCCAAAGATGGCGTTGCCCGGCGAGGCATTGACGTTGAGCACGACGCTGGCGACGCCGCGTAACCGGCGCAACCGCTTGACCAGCTCGCGTTCGCCTGGCCAAGCGCGGCCGCGGACCACGAGGATCACTTCAGCGGCGCGGCGCCAGGCGCTGGTTCGCACGACCACGTAGCGCAGCCAGCCGCTGCCGTCGCGCTCGTCATATACCGGCGCCGAGAGCGCCTCGCTGGCGGCGCGCACGCCGCGCAGGACGTCGGTGATGCGGGGATCGTGCACGGGGCATTCCGAGATGTCGACGACCTCGTGCGTGCCGGGCCGGTACACGCCCAAGAGCAGACCCCGGCGGCTGCGGCGAACGACCAGCTTCGCCTGATTGCGATAGCCGAACAGCCGCGGCGAGCCGATCACCGGCGGCACGGCCAATCCGCTCAAGCGCGGGTAGGCGGCGACTGCGGCCGCGACCCGCGCGACCTTCGCGCGCAACTGCCCACCGTAGGGCGTGCCGATCAATGGGCACCCAACGCAGGCGGGCGCATGCGGGCACCCCCGCTGCGTTCGAGCGGAAGGCGTGGCCATGCGCGCAGTTACTACGCCGCGGCGCCTATGTCAGCGCGGCAGCCCTGCAGGGCGCTGACGACGGCAGCGACGAGGTCGGAAATGCCGATCACGCCGTCTCCTCCGACGTCCCCGCGCGGGCAGTCCGCGACCGGGCGCTGCCCGAGCACGATCTGGACGATCGAGATGATGTCGTGGATGGTCACGACGCCGTCCCCGTCGCAGTCACCCACGCATTCCAGCGACCCGGTAGGCGTAGGCGTCGGCGTCGACCCAGTACGCGTCGGGGTGACCGTGCGCGTCGCGCTTCGCGTGCTCGTATGCGTCGGTCGCGGCGTCCAGGTGGGCGTCGGTGTGCGGGTCGGAAGCGGCGGGACGTCGCCGATCCGCACCACGATCTCGCGTACGGCGCCGAACTGGCCACTGCGCGCATCCTTCACGCGGGCCGCGACAACGGTATCGCCTTCCTGGAATGCCCAGGCGCTGGCGATGGGAGCGCAGAACTGCAGCCGCGAGCCGCGGTCGACGAAATTGAACCCGAATCCTTCGTTCGACCGCGTGCAGGCTTCGTTCGAGCTGGTGCGGGCGATGAATTCACCGGTCCCATCGTTGACGCGACAGCCCATGTCGTGAATGGCCGCGGGCGAGGCGAACTGGAACCCGAAGGGCGTCGTCGCCGGCACGCCACCGAAGTCGGGCGGCTCGATGTCGCACACCCCCGGGCTGCCGTCGCCGAGCGGGCGCGACAAGATGATCTGGGCATCCGCCGCGCGCTCCATCTCGCCCTCGACGTACGGCACCGCGCTGATGCCTGGGTTGTTGCGGTTCGCGCCGGCGCGCGCTTCGAGGACCAGCGACATTCCCTGCCCAAACGGAAAGCCGAAGACCGGCCGCCCGATCGCGTCGAAGCTGATCGGCGCCTGTGGGTCGTTCATCGAGTTGGCGATGCCGAAGTGGGTGATCACGGGGCCGGACGGGCAGTCCTGGTCGTAATATTCTATGCGGTATTCGGCCCGCAGCGGGGTCCCGCAGGCGCTGACGAGCGCGGTATACACGCCCGTCTTCGCGGGCATGATCGAGAGCTGGCCCGCGCAGCTGCCCTGCAGAAGCACTTCCTGGCCGTCGGGGTCGTACAAGCGCAAGCGCGGCGCGCCCGAGATCTTCGTGTAATTCAGCTTTACCGTTGCCAGTACGGACGCCCGGAGCGACAACAACCAGGCGTCCACTTCGCCGGCGAGCTGGAATCCGATCCCCTCGGAGGTCGCGCCGCAGTGCAGCGGGCGTCCGCAGTTCGCGGCCGTGTCCGATACGACGTTCAGCGTGACCGTATACTGGCCGCCGGGGGAGTCCGCCGGGAAGCACGGCGAGACCTGCAGTTGCAGATTGCCAGCGCGGCCGCGGAAGGGCACGACACCGGCACAGGTATCCGCGACCTGCGTGCCGTCAGCGGTGACCCGCATGCGGATCGGACCGATCGTCCCCGAGACATCGCTCGTCTGCAAAACGAGCGCGGCGCCGACCGGCGCATCCAGGCGGAATGTATCCATGCCGCGCGCAGCGAGCGCGCGTTGCGCGGGTTGACCGCACCGCAACGTGTCTTGCGCCACCGCCGGGCGCACGAATCCGTTGATGATGACCGCGGTAACCGCGGCCATCCCGAAGATGCCCACCGTGCAGCTGTTGACCAGCCGCTTGTATTCAGAACTCACCGGCTACTCGAAGGCCTCCCGCACAACCCACCCGGAGTTGCCCCCTTCGAGCCGAACCTCGTACCAATCGCGTTCCTCGCCAGCAACCTCGAGCATCGCGCCGCGGCGCACGGTGGTGATCACCTGGGACTGCCCGCTAGGCCGGCTGTAGACCGGCGCTTCGCTGACCGTCACGCGCAAGCGCGTGGATGCCGCCGGTAGCGCCCGGCTCTGCTCGGTTGCCGGCCCGGTCCGCATGGGCACGCGGCCGACGCTCAGCATCAGAACGGCCGCCCCCGCGGCCGCAATCGGGACGAGCACCGGGACTCGCAACCAGCTGCGCAAGCGCTCGAGGATCCCGTGGCCGACCTGGTGCGCCAGCGGAGTCGCCGGCGCCGTTTCGCGCGCGAGCTCGTGCAGCGCGGCGTCGACGACGGAGCGGGCGCGCATTTGCACCGCGGCCGGGACCGGTGTGGCCACGTCGGCAGCGACGCCGAGGCGCCGCTGCAGGCGCTGCAGCGCGGCGACGCAAGCGTCACAGCCGCCGACGTGGTCGGCGATGCCGTGGCGTTCATCCTCGCCGAGCGCGGTACCGTTCATCGCGTACAGCAGCAGATGCTCCTCGCCGACGCAGCCGGAGCCGCCGATGCCGCCACCGCGCAGCGGATCGCTGGCGCCGAATCCCTCGCGCAAGCGCAGCGCCAGCGCCCGACAGCGCGGGCAGCCGTCGAGGTGCGCTTGGATCTTGCTCGCGATGGCCGAATCGAGCTCGCCGTCGGCGAAACGCGACAGGTTCTCGAAATCGGGGCACGTCGCGCCCGCGCCCCGTCCCGACTCCTTGGCCTCTGTCATCGACGTGGTCCTCTTCGCCCCAGTTCTTGCGGTAGGTGGCTCGGCGTCACGCGCGTCAGTTGCGAGCCGCATGATCCAGGCGAGCCGGATCGAGCGCCGGCGCAACGTTGCCGCCGACCCTGGTGAGCAACTCGCGGCGCAGCCGTGCGATTTGCGAGCCGATATTGCCGATGCTCGTGTTCAGCATGGCGGCGATTTCCTTGTATGGCGCCGTCACCTTCCGCCGCTGTGCCTGGGCGAGCAGCTTGGCGCGCTGTTGCCGGCGACGCTGAATCTTGCGCTCGAGCTGCTGGCGCTCCTCGCGGAGCCGCTCCGCGGCGGTCGAAGTGGGCGGCAGCGCCGCGAGATCATCGTTGATGCGCTGGACGCGGCGCTCGTAGAGCTGCACCCATGCCTGGACGGCATCGAGCGCGTCCTCCATGCGTTTGAGGCCGGCCTCGCGCTCGCGCACGGTGGCCCGCAACCGCTCGATCCGATCCAGCACGTCGGCGACATCGGTACCGGAGACCTGCGCCAGGTAGCGCACCTCCGCCGGCTGGAACTCGTAGTCCTCGACGTACAGCAGCTTCATCACCACGGATTTCGAAGGTGACAACTCCCCCAACAACTGGCTGAACGACGTCCGCTCCATCGACCCTTCGCCTTCACTGTTTGTAGCGCGGTCGACAGCCACCGGATCGGGCAGCTCGCCGAGGGTTTCGATCGACACGGTTTCGATCTCGCGCACGCCGCGCTTCCATTCGAGAACGAGATCGTCGAGCACGAAGCCCAGCAGGTAGGCCCGGAACGGCGCGCGGCCCTCGTAGGTCCGCACGCGGCGAAAGATCCGCCCCCGATCGAACGCGAAGACGTAGAAGTCTCCCGCCTCGTCGTGCGGCACACGGTATACCCGTATCGGGTACCCGTAGATCAGCTCGCCGTACTGAGCCTGGAACTCCCGCGCGGCCTCCGGATCGCCGGCGAGACAGCGACTGATCAGCCGCTGCGCTTCCCGCGCCTCTCCCGGCGGCGTCAAGCCGTCCTCCGGCGCGGACGTATGCCCGCAACCCGCATCGCGCTTCCATGTGCCTCTAGCCCGCGAGATGCCCCTGAACAGCTTTTTGCTGCTTGGCCTGTGGATTTCGCGAACGATTTCCGGCTTTGGCGCGCGCGGCGGCCGCAGACGGACGAGTCCCCGAACGGGTCCTTCGGCTTGAGAATCGTCGCCATGCCCGGCAGATCATAGGACTTCCCCGCGACATGCAAGAGACAGAAGCCGCATCTGCATCCCGGTCCCCGGGGAGCCTACTGGTACATTGCGCGCGCGCGGCGTCCGGCGTACTGATGCCGACGCGCGCCATGAAGGCGGGTGGGCGCTTGGTGGTAGCCGGTACGGCTTTAGCGGTGGGGGCGTTGGCGATGTGGACGCTCTGGGGCACACCTGCCACCAATCGCGCGTATCCACTGCCGGGGCCGACCGCGTTCGACACGGGCGCCGGGACGGACTCGATCCTGTGGGTGCTCTCGATGGGCGTGAGCCGGTATGCGAATTCGGAGCTCAATCTGCAGTATGCCGACGTCGACGCCCGGGCGATGAAGGAAGCCCTCGCCGCCGCGGCACAGCGGGGGCCGTACCGCGAGGTGCGTACGCTGGTGCTCACCAACGAGGAAGTCACCCGTGAGAGCATCCTCTCCGGGCTCTCGCGTTTTCTCGCCAAAGCGGGGCCGGACGACGTGGTGGTGCTCTTCGTCGCCGGTCACGGCGTCCGCGACCTGGCGAGCGGCAGCTACTACTTCCTGCCGTATCCGGCGACCGCCGACACGCTGCTGACCGACGGATTGCGGATGTCCGACTTCGACGAGATGTTGCGCGTGGTGCGCCGCAACGTGCGGAACGTTATCGTCATGCTCGATACCTGTCACTCCGGCGCGCTCGGCATCCCGAGCTCGCGCATCGTCTCGGCGGATGAGATGGCGGGCCAGATGACCGCCGGCGAAGGGTTTTTCCTGCTCGCCGCCAGCAAACCGAGCGAGCAGTCGAAAGAGCAGTCGGGGCTCGGCCACGGCGCCTTCACCTACGCCATCCTCGAGGGCCTGCGCGGGGCTGCCGACAGCGACGCCGACGGATCGCTGCCCGTGTCGGAGTTGTTCGGCTACGTGGCACGCCGCGTGCCGCAGCTGACCGGAGGGGGACAGCACCCCTACAGTAAGATGGAGGGGACCGACTTCGTTTTCCTGCAGGTGGCGGCAGCGTCACCCGGCGTGGCGCCGCCGCCGCCACCTGCGCCGAGTACCCCCACGGCGCTGCATCCGCCGGTCAGCAACGTGATCGGCGTGATGGAATTCAAGAACTTGCGCGAGGATCCCTCCTACGACTGGATGAGCCAAGCGCTGCGGCTGGCGTTCAACACCGAGCTCAGCAAGGTACACGCCTTGCGCGTCTATTCGCCGGAGCTGATCGATCGCACCGCGCAGGCGCGCGGCACCGACGCGCTGTTCACCGCCCGCGAGCTCGGCATCGGGCGGCTGTTGACCGGCGCCTACTACGTGCGCGACCAGACGCTCCGGATCGATGCCCGCATCGTCGACGCGCGCACTGGGGTGAACGAGGCCTCCGACAGCGTGGAGGGCGACCTCGGCTCATTCTTCGATTTGCAAAAGCAGCTCGTGCTCAGCATGTTGCGGCGCCTCCGCGTCCAGATATCGCCCGAGGAGGGCGCTTCGATCGAGAATCAGACGAACACGGACGTGGACGCGTACCGCCTGCTGCTCGAATCCGAGGGCCTCGGAGCCCCTTCCCCTCCGCGCGCCTCGCGCACGAAACCCAAGTCGGAGCCCCGCTCCCACCGCGGAGACCTGTTGCACCGAACGGCGCAGTGGTTACTTCGCGCCGCGCATGCGGAGGAGGTCACGCCCGAGGTCCAGCAGGAAGTCCGCGCGCTGATCGAGCACTACCGCGAAGCCCTGCAGCGCAAAGACATCGACGAAATCGCCGACTTGTACGTCTCGTTCTCCGAACGCCAGCGCAACGCTCTGGAGCAGTACCTCGCCGATGCGACCGACCTGGTCGTGGACATCAACGACATCGTGGTCACGCCCCACGAAGGTGGCGCGACCGTGACGTTCGTGCGTCGCGATCGCTTCACCGATGCCGAGACCGGCCGCCCCGTGCGCCTCGAGGTGCGTTTGACTAAGCTGCTCGTCCGGGGGCAGTCCAGCTGGAAGATCGGGAGCGGACAATAGTCGGGCAGAACACCTCGCCGGTCAGCGCCGCCCGCGGCGCTGCGGAACGGCTGGCGCTGCAGCGACTGCACGCGCCCTGCATAGCCGTGCTCGCGCTCGCGCTCCTGGTGCCCGCGCAGGGCGCCGCGAAGCCCCTCGACAAGGTGATCCCAAGGCTGTTCGGGGGCACCCTCAACACCACGATCGACCAGTCGTTCAGCGCCGTCAGCCAGCAGCAACCGAGTGTGATCCGGCGTTTTCGCGATCTCTCCGCGCAACTCGCCGCCGCCCGCTCACAGGTCCCCCTCCCCTCGTCGAGTGGCGCTTTCAGCTTCGCCTGGGATCCCGAGGTGGATACCTTCGTGCGCTTCGAGCAGAGCCTCGGCTCGATCTTCGCCGAGCGTGCTCAGACCCTCGGGCGCGGGCGCTTCAACATCGGCATGTCCTACCAACGCGTCGAGTTCAGCACGTTGGAGGGCGATTCGCTGAGCAACATCCGATCCACGCAGCGCGCCTTCACTCAGGCGTATCTGGACAATCTTCCACCCGACGACCAGGTCATCTTCGGCGATGACATCGTGCAGACCAAACTCGACATGTCCTTCAATTTCGACCTGTTCTACGTGAGCGCGGCGTACGGGCTGACGGACAATCTCGATGCGAGCCTCGGCCTGGCGGTGAACCGCGCCACCATGAAGGGGCGCGCATTGGCCATGACCGTGGATCCCGACGGGGACGGCGCTGGGACGTTCGTCGCCAACTTCACCGCCAACCAGCGCGGCGTGATCACCAATGGCACGGGCGCGGTCTGCGGCTTTCCGTTTCGCTGTGCCGAGGACAGCTTCGACGAGTCGGCAACCGGCACTGGCGACATCTTCGTGCGCCTGAAGTGGCACGCGGATGATTTCCGTTACGCCGATCTGGCGCTGGCCGGCGTCCTCACGATCCCCACCGGCAACGCCGACGACTTCCTCGGGTTTCACGATCCCACGTTCACCCCATGGCTGATCGCATCGAAGAACTTCGGCCGCTTCTCGCCGCACGTGAACCTCGGATACGCCATTCGCAGCGACGAGGACGTTCGCCAGGCGCAGTGGATCGCCGGCGCCGACTTTCTGGGCACCCGCTGGCTCACGCTTTCGGCGGACTTCCTCGGCTACCACGACGACATCGATGACGTGATCCAGTCGGCGATCGGGTTCAAGCTGAATCCCTGGGGCGGCTTGGTGCTGAACGCCGGTTTCCAGTTCCCGGTCAACCGCGACGGCCTGCGCGCCGACGTCATCTATACGGGGCAGATCGAATACAACTTCTAGCGCGCGCGCCGGCGGCGAC
>JBFXHX010000014.1:0-36558 GCA_050176585.1 Binatia bacterium | reverse complement strand
CTAGCGCGCGCGCCGGCGGCGACCGGCCGCGATCTTCGCCAGCGCCGCCGCGCTTCCGCGGTTCGTCGCCGCCCCTGCCGGCGCCCCGGAGCCGCCGCGGCGTTGCCCTGCTCCGGGCGTTTCTCTACATTCCCGCGCCGATGCGATTGCGCGCGCTGTTCGACCGCGACCAACCAGTGTTCTCTTTCGAGTTCTTCCCCCCGCGCAGCGCGGCGGGCGAGGACGCGCTCATGCGGACGATCGCCAATCTCCGCCCCCTCGAGCCCAGCTTCGTCTCGGTCACGTATGGCGCCGGCGGCAGCACGCGCGAGAAGACGATCGAGATCGTCACCCGGATCAAGCGCGAGTATGGCATCGAGGCGATGGCGCACCTCACCTGTGTGGGCCACGACCGCGACGAGCTGGTGGCGATTCTCGACCGCCTGACCAACGCGGGCTTCGAGAACCTCTTGCCGCTGCGCGGCGACCCTCCGCGCGGCCAAGCGGAGTTCGTCCGGCCGCCCAACGGTTTTGCCCATGCGAGCGAGCTCGTGCAGTTCATCAAGCAGCGCGGGTACGGCTTCTGCCTGGCCGGCGGCGGGTATCCCGAGGGCCATCCCGAATGCCGCGATCTCGCGCAAGACATCGAGCATCTGCGGCGCAAGGTCGAGGCCGGCGTCGAGGTCATCATCACGCAACTCTTTTACGACAATGCGGACTACTTCGCGTTCGTCGAGCGCGCCCGCGGCGCCGGGATCGGCGTGCCGGTCTTGCCGGGCATCATGCCGATCACCAACGTCGCCCAGATCGAGCGGATCGCCACGTTGTGCGGCGCGCGCATTCCCGCCGGGCTTCGCGATCGGCTGCACGCGGCCGCGGACGACGAACGGCGGGTCCTGCGGGTCGGCATCGAGCACGCCCTCGCACAATGCGAAGGGTTGCTCGCCCGCGGGGCTCCGGGCGTGCACTTCTACACCCTCAACCAGTCCCCCGCGACCGCCGCGATCGTGGCCGAGCTCCGCCGCTGAGGAGCCCGCGCGTGCCGACCATCGTCACCTTCACGCCGCTCAAGGCGCCCGAGCGCACGGTGGTGGCTGGCGCCGGGCGCTCGCTGCCGCACGAATGCCGCGACGCAAATGGGGCGCTGCACCGCCAGCGCCTGGCGCTGGGGAGCGTGCGCGGGATCTTCTATCTCGACGCCCTCTGCCTGCATTGCGGGGCCCACTTCATGTGGGTCGAAGACGAGGATTGAAGGCGCGCGCCAGCTCGGGCCCGGAGGTCGCGGTTTGCGGTCGCCGAGCCGCGTTTCGGGCCCGTGCGCCGTCTGGTAGACTCGCGGGCTTCGATGCGAGATATCGCCGCCCGTCATGCGGCCGCTCTCGGCCTCCTCGCGTGCGCAACCCTGGCGGGCTGTGCGCGGCCCCCGGTAGTCCGCGCGCCGGCGCCTGCCGCAGCAAGCGGCGCCGGGCAGGTCACGGCGGTGCTGATCAACGGAGGCGGCAACAAGCAGCTCAACTTCCAGTCGCATCTCACGCATGTGCAGACATTGGTCGAGCTGCTGCGCACCGGCGGCGTCGACGACGTCACCATATTCGCCTCCGACGGCGACGACCGCACCGCCGACCTCGCGACTCGCGCGAGCGCCGATCCGCAGGGGGACATGTGGCTGCTGCCCCCGGCGGTGATGCGCCAGCTCCGCCCGATCGAATACGTAGATTCGCGCGTGGACGGGTTCGCCCTCAAACCCGCCAGCTCGGCGGCTTTGCGCGCCTGGTTTGCGGATCAGGGCAAGCGGCTGCGCGCCGGCGATACCCTGCTGCTGTACGTCACCGACCACGGCGATCTCAATCGCCAGGACCCGAACGACAATACCATTGTCCTCTGGAACGAGACGCTCAGCGTCAATCAGTTGCGCGAGTTGTTGGCGCAGCTCGATCCCGGCGTCCGCGTCGTCATGTTGATGTCGCAATGCTTCAGTGGGTCGTTCGCGAACGCCATCTTCACGAGCGCCTCCGAACCGGCATCGGCGACCGGCCAGACGTGCGGGTTCTTCGCCTCCAGCGCCGACCGGCCGGCGTACGGCTGTTATCCCGAGAACCTCGGCCGGGAGGGCGTCGGCCACTCGTTCCACTTCTTCCATGCGTGGGAGAGCCTCGGCCGCATGTCCGAGGCACACCGCCGCGTGCTGCTCACCGATGACTCGCCCGACGTGCCGAACACCACGTCGGATTTCTACCTCGCCAAGCTCCTTGCCGCCGAGGCCGCCCGCGAGCAGCGTCCGGTGAACCAGGTCACCGACGACTTCCTTCGCGACGCGTTTGAACAGCGCGCCGCGTGGGAGCCGGAGATTCGCCAGCTCGATCGCGTCGGCTCGACCTTCGGCATGTTCAGTCCGCGCTCTTTTGCCGAGCTGGAGCAGCAGACGCGCACCTTGCCGGCCGTCAGCGCGCAGCTGCGCACGTACGCGCAGCGCTGGAATGAGGCGGTGGATGCGCTCAAACAACAGAACTTCATGCGGTTTCTCGGCGCGCACCCCTCGTGGCGTACGCAGCTCAACCCGCAAGCCCTCGCTTCGCTCGACGGCGCGGCGCGCCAGCGCCTCGCGATCGAGCTGAGCAGCGCGCTGGCCCGCTTCACCGCCGCCGATGCGGATACGACGGCCCGCCTGGCGCAGCTGCGCGACCGCGCGAAGACGGCCGCGGATGCCGCGTACCGCATGGACGTGCGGCTCGGCGTCGTGCTCCGCATGCGCGCGCTGCTCGAACAGATCGCCGGCCGGGAGTACCTCGCCGAGCGCGGTACGGCGGAACAGCGAGAGACCTATCAGGCGCTGCTCGCCTGCGAAGACACCGCGCTCGACCTGCCGCAGTTGGGGTCGGCGAACGGCCGCGGACCCAGTGCCGCGAGCCTGCCCTCTCCGGCGCCGTTTCCCGCGCTCTCCACGGATCGCGAAGTGGTGGATTCGGTCATGCCCGCTTGGATGGGCATCGCGTTCCAGCCGCTGCCCGACTCGGTGCGCCAGCGCGATCGGCGCCCGCCGGGAGCCGTGACGATCACGACCGTGTACCCCGATTCCGCCGCGGCGAAGGCGGGCCTCGAGGTTGGCGACGTGATCCTCGGCCCGCCGGGCGCGCCGTTTCGGGAGCCGCAGCAGGTGCGCGAATGGACCATGCAGCGCGAGATCGGCGAGCCGGCTCCACTGCGCGTGGCGCGCGCCGGCCGCACCCGCGATCTGGTGTTGCGACCGGAACCGTTTCCCATCGAGCTGCCCAAGCTGCCGGGGCCGCCCGCGCTCGGCAGCGTCGCGCCCGAGCCGATGCTCGCGTCGTTCCGCGGCGATCGCGCGTTCGCCGCGGGGCGGAAGCGGCTGCTGTTCTTCTGGGCGACATGGTGCCTGCCCTGCAAGTACTCCGTCCCGGAAGTGATGGCGTTCGCGAAGGCGCGCGACGTCGAAGTGGTGGCAATTACGGACGAGGACCCCGACACGCTGAAAGCCTTCTTCGCGGAGCGCACCGAGCCCTTTCCCGCCACGGTGGCCATTGACCCGCAGCGCATCACCTACCAGGCCTTCGGCGTGAGCGGCACGCCCACGTTCGTGCTGCTCGACAGCGCGAATCGCGTCCAGTTCTACGGCACGGGCTACAGTCTCGCGAAGGGCCTGGGCATCGAAGGCTGGCAGTATTCCCGCGCCAAGCCGGTTGGACGTTCCGGCCCGTAACCGCTACTGCGCGCCGGAGATCGCGCCCGCGGGCGCCGCACCCGTTCAGTCGGGCTCGTACGGCGGCAGGCGGTCGCCGAGCTCATGGAGCAGCGGCGCCGCGGCGTCTTTCGCGGAGAGGACTGGCGTGCGATCCGGCCAGGCAATGCCGAGGCCCGGATCGTCCCAGCGTACGGCGATCTCCAGATCGGGGTCCCACGGCGCGGTGCTCTTGTACTCGACCGCGGCGGGTGCGGCTGTGACGTAGAAGCCGTGCAGAAAACCCGGCGGCACCCAGATCTGGTGCAGGTGGTCGGCCGAGAGCTCGATGCCTACCCATTGCCCGAACGCCGGCGAGCCACGCCGCACGTCGACCGCGACGTCGAACACCGCGCCCTGCACGCAACGCACGAGCTTGCCGAGCGGCGCGCCGAGCTGTACGTGCAGCCCGCGCAGCGTGCGCGGGCCGGAGCGTGTATGGGTGTCCTGGACGAAACGGGCAGCGATGCCGGCGTCGCGATAGCGCGCCTCGTGGTAGCTCTCGACCAGGAGGCCGCGGGCATCGCGGTGCACGGCGGGCTCGATAATCAGGACGCCGGGCAGATCGCTCGAGCGCACGCGCATGGGCGCCCTCAGCCCTGCGCCAGGACGCGCAACAGGTATTGGCCGTAGGTGCTCTGGTGCATCGTCGCGGCGAGCTTCTCGAGCTCGTCGCGTCCGATATACCCCATGCGCAGCGCGATCTCCTCGAGGCAGGCGACCTTCAGCCCCTGCCGCTCCTCGATCGCCTGGATGAAGTTCGACGCCTGCAGCAGCGCCTCGTGCGTACCGGTATCGAGCCAGGCGATACCGCGCCCGAGCTTCTCGACGTGCAGCTCGCCGGTGCGAAGATACGCGAGGTTCACGTCGGTGACCTCGAGCTCGCCGCGCGCCGATGGCGTGAGCCCGCGCGCGATCTCGACCACCCGCGCGTCGTAGAAATACAAACCCGTGACCGCATATGGCGAGCGCGGCTGCCGCGGCTTTTCCTCAAGTCCCACCGCCTCGCCGTCGCTGCCGAATTCCACCACGCCGTAGCGCTCCGGGTCCCGCACCCAGTACCCGAACACGGTCGCGCCGCGCTCACGCGTGGAGGCGCGGCGCAGGGTGGCCGTGAATCCGTGCCCGTAGAAAATGTTGTCGCCGAGCGCCAATGCCACCGAGCTGTCGCCGATGAACGCTTCGCCGATCAGAAAGGCCTGGGCGATCCCGTCGGGACTCGGCTGCGCCGCATATTGAATCTCCAGACCGAGTTGGGCGCCATCGCCGAGCACGCGGCGAAAGCCCTCTTGCTCGTGCGGAGTGGTGATCACGAGCACGTCCCGGATCCCCGCCAGCATCAGCGTCGACAGTGGATAGTAGATCATCGGTTTGTCGTAGATCGGCACCAGCTGCTTGCTGATCGCGCGCGTCAGCGGATACAGCCGCGACCCCGAGCCCCCGGCCAAAATGATGCCCTTACGCATGCCTCACCCAAAACCGCCGCGCTTCATATCCGGAACGCCGCGGCGGCGACAGCGGCGCGCGCCGCCGATCATGCGACGCGATCCGCCGTGCCGAGCCGCTCTCGCCCGTAGCGGCCCTGTACCGCCGCGCACCATGCCCGATTCGCGAGGTACCATTCCACCGTGGAGCGGAGGCCCCGCTCAAAGTCGAAGCGCGGGGACCAGCTCAGCTCGCGGCGGATGTGCCGTGCATCGATTGCATAGCGGCGGTCGTGCCCGGGTCGGTCCGGTACGAAGGTCTTCAGCGCGTCGTAGCCGCGCGCGCCGCGCGCCTGCAGCGCGGGATTCTGCGCCGCCGGCGCGAGCTCCTCGAGCACCGCGCACAACTGGTCGACCAGCTCGAGATTGGACCGTTCGCACCCGCCGCCGATATTGTACCGGCCGCCGACGCGCCCGCGCTCGAGCACCAGCCAGATGCCGGCGCAGTGATCGGCCACGTGGAGCCAGTCGCGGACGTGTCCGCCGTCGCCGTAGATCGGCAGTGGTTTGCCCTCGATCGCGTTCAGCGTCATCAGCGGGATCAGCTTCTCGGGAAACTGGAAAGGCCCGTAGTTGTTCGAACAGTTTGTGGTGAGCGTCGGCAGGCCATACGTCTCGTGATAGGCGCGCACCAGGTGATCGGCGCCCGCTTTCGAAGCCGCATACGGCGAGTTGGGCGCGTACGGGGTCGTCTCGCTGAACTGGCCGCTGGCGCCGAGGGTCCCGTACACCTCGTCGGTGGAGACGTGCAGAAAGCGGAAACGGCGGCGCGCGTTCGCGTCCAGCTCGGCGACGTAGGCCCGCGCGGCGTCGAGGAGCTCGAAGGTGCCGACCACGTTGGTGTGCACGAACGCGCGCGGCCCGTCGATCGACCGGTCGACATGGCTCTCGGCGGCGAAGTTGGCCACCCAGGTCGGCCGGTGCGCGCGAAATACGCGGTCGACCAGCGCGCGATCGGCGATGTCGCCGCGCTCGAAGGCGAAGCGCGAATCGCGCTGCACGTCCGCGAGGCTCTCGAGGCTGCCCGCGTAGGTGAGCTTGTCCAGCACGACCACGCGCGCCGCGGATGAGGCGAGCGCGCAGCGCACGAAGTTCGCGCCGATGAAACCCGCGCCGCCGGTGACGAGGATGGTGTCCACGGGAGTTGGCGCCTTTCACGCCGGCGGCTGGTGCGCCGGGCCGAGGAGATCGTTGGCGGTCTTCACCGGTGTGAAGACCGCCTCGGGGACCTCGACGAACACCGTGATCCAGTGAGCCATCGCACCATTCCACAGCCCCGGGCGCTCCAGCGCTTTCAGCTCGCGTCCTTCGAACGATTTGCGCGCGATGAACACCGCGGACGGATCGATGAACGCCCGCAGGTCGAACGGCCGGCCGGCGCGATTCCGCAGTCCGCAGGCGAGCAAGACGGGGTTGAAATGCGTCGCCGCGTCGAACACGGCGGCTTGCGCCGGGTCGCGCGCATCCACCTGTGCCGATTCCACGATCTGCACCGTCAACCGCCCCGACGGGCCGCGCACCCAAAACGGCCCTCCTCCGGGTTCGCCCGTGTTGCGCACGACGCCGCATACGCGGACCGGGCGCTCGAGTGCCTGCGCGAGCTCGGCCGCGCCGGCCTCCGCGGGTATCGTGAGCCCGAGGCGCTCGGCGGCACAGCGGCGGGCGGCGCTCAGCGCGGCGTGCGAAGGCGGCGATTCAGAGGTCAAAGCGGCGACATGACCGGCGAGCTCCCGTTGCAGTCGCGCGAGGTGGCCACCCAGCACGCGCATCCACTCCACCGTGATGGCGCGCAGGTGGTCGGGCTGCACGTTGTCGATGTTTTTGATCAACGCGATGTCCGCCTGCAGGTCCTGCAGGTTCTCGATCAGCGCGCCGTGTCCGCCGGGGCGGAGGACCACTTCGCCGGCCGCCGTGCGGAAGGGCCGGTTCTCCGCGTCGACTGCGATCGTATCGGTGGACGGCTTTTGGCTCGAGAACCCGACATCGAAGCGCGCGCCACTTCGGCGCTCGTGCGCCGCGCGCACCGCTTCGAGCAAGGCGGCGAACCGCTCGGCGTGGGCCGGCGAAACGGTGAAGTGCAAGCGGGCGATGCCGCGCGCGTCGCGGGCCACGGCGGCCGCTTCGACCAGGTGTTCCTCGAACCCGGTACGTGCGCCGTCGGGGTATCGGTGGAACGGCAACAAGCCTTTCGGCGCCGCGGCGTAGTCGAGACCGTTCGCATCGAGGACAGCGTCGAGCAACGCGCCGAGGTCGCCCGCGTCCAGCAGCGCTTGCGGGTCGCGGCCGCCGCGCGCGAGTGCGCCGCGCACGGCATCGGCAAACGCAAAGCGATCGACATTGTCGGCGAAGCGCAGCGTTTCGCGCGCATCGGCCTCCCCGGCGCTTGCACGCGCCTCCACGGCCGCGCGCGCGAGCGGCCCGCTACCGCGCACCGCCAGCAGAGACTGAAACATACGGCTCGCAGCGCCGGACGCCGGGGTGAACTTCGAAACCCGCCCGGCGGCGCTCGCTTCGGCGTGTGCTTCGAGAGCGGCGGCGCGGTCGGTGGTGGACAACACCTGGACGCCGTCGCCGATCGTACACGGCCGCTCGAGCTGCATTGGCGGCGGTGGATCGGTGAACAGGGCGATCTGCCGATCCACCTCCTCCGGCGGAATGCCCGCCGCGGCGAAGCGCGCCCGATCAGCGTCGCTGAACACCCCTATACCTCACAGCGCGCGCCCCGGGTCTGGCCATGGGCGACGAGTGTAACGAAGAGAACGAAGGGTGCAACGTCCCGGCGCGCGCCGCACAGCGCAGCCGCGGCGCGGTGCCGCAATCGCCGAGCTTCACGGAGATGGCGCGGGTTCAGCTCTCGCGCGCCGTGTCGAACAGCACCAATCCGCGCTCGCGCGTGGACCGCAAGCGCTCCAGGAACACTTCCCGCGGCACGGTGCGCGCGCCGAGCCGCACCATGTGCGGCGTGAGCGTCTGGACGTCGATCCAGTCGAGGCCGCGCTCATGCAGGTGTCCGATCAACTGGAGCAGCGCCAGCTTGGAGGCGTTCGGCTGGTGGTAGAACATGCTCTCGGCGGCAAACGCCCCGTCGACGTCGAGCCCGTACAATCCGCCGACCAGCGTCGACCCTGACCACGCCTCCACACTGTGAGCGACGCCCATATCGTGCAGGCGGCTGTATGCGGCGATCACCGCCGGCGTGATCCACGTCCCGTGCTGGCCGGGGCGAGGGGTCTCGGCACAACCGCGGATCACGGCGCGGAAGTCGCGATCGACGGTGAACCGCAGCGCGCTCTGTACGCGCGCGCGGTGGAGACTGCGCGGAACGTGCAAGGCGTCGAAATCGAGGACGGCGCGCTCGGCCGGACAAAACCACAGGAGCGGCAGCTTTTCGACGGGCCACGGGAAGATGCCCTGCCGGTAGGCAGCCAAAACGGAATTCGGATGGAGATCCCCACCGATGGCCACGATACCCTCGGGGCTGGCGGTGCGCGGATCGGGAAACTGAATCAGCGCCATACGCTAGGCACGATCATGCGCGCCAACCGGTGCACCGCGCAAGATCCGCGTGGCCACTGCTGGGGGCGGGGTGTACCGCGTCGCACCACGCGCCGTCGAGAGTCGGGTGCCCGGGCTCGTACCGAACCCGTGTCATTTGGCCTTGACGGCGCGCAGCGCTGCCCGCGCACGCGGTTGCCCGGCTTGTGAGCATCGGGCGCTTCGGATAGCGTCGCCGCGATGAGCCATGCGCTCGACGAACGGCGTACGCGATCCGTCCGCGTAGGGCGGATTAACATTGGGGGCGCGGCCCCGGTGGTCGTGCAGAGCATGTGCGCGACCAAGACGCGCGCGATCGACGCTACCGTCGCGCAATGCGAGCAGTTGCGCGCCGCCGGCGCCGGCGTGGTGCGCATCGCGATCGACAACGAGAAGGACGTCACCGCGGTGAAGGAAATCCGCCGCCAGACTTCCGCGACCTTGTCGGTCGATCTCCAGGAGAACTACCGCCTGGCCGGCTCGGTCGCGCCGTACGTCGACAAGATCCGCTACAACCCCGGCCACTTGCACCACATCGAACGCGAGAAGAGCGTTCCTGACAAGGTCGGCTGGTTGGCGTCGGTGGCGCGGGACAACGATGTCGCGCTGCGCATTGGCGTGAACTGCGGGTCGGTGGCGCCCGATTTCCTCGCGCGCTACCCGGGCGATCAACTCGAAGCCCTGGTGGAATCCGCGCTGTGGCACTGCCAGTTGATGGAGGACTTCGGTTTCGACCGCTTCGTCGTCTCGCTGAAGGATTCCGATCCCGAGAAAGTCCTGCAGGCCAACCGCCGGTTTGCCGCTGCGCGCCCGGACGTGCCAATCCACCTGGGCGTCACCGAAGCCGGACTGCCGCCCCAGGGCGTGATCAAGACCCGGATCGCGTTCGAGAAGCTCCTCGCCACTGGTATCGGCGACACCATCCGCGCCTCGCTGACGTTGCCGAACGAGCGCAAGCACGAAGAGGTGTTGGCCGCCCTGGCGATTCTCGACGACGTGCGCAACGGCCGGTTCATCTCGGTGCCCGATTTCGGCCAGGGCTTGAACATCATCTCGTGTCCGAGCTGCTCGCGGGTCGAGAACGACGCCTTCGTGCAACTCGCCGAGCAGGTGCGCGATCTGACCGACTATGCGAAGCAGCATCGGCTGACGATCGCCGTCATGGGGTGTCGCGTGAACGGCCCGGGCGAAACGGATGACGCCGACCTCGGCTTGTGGTGCGGACCGTCCACCGTGGTGTTAAAAAAGAAGGACCAAAAGGTCGGCTCGTTCAGCTATGCCGAGGTGCTGCCCCGCCTGCGCACCGAGCTCGACCGGCTGATCGCCGCGGGCCGGTGATCCGCGGCTTGCGCCGCGACCCGCGCCCGGCATACACCTGCTAACGCAGCTGGCAGCACAATGCGCCTACCGCGTTTGCCCAAGATGATGATCGGCTTCGTGGTGCGCCGTTGCGCCGTGGAGCTCGGCCGGACACCATCCGCGGCGGACTTCGCCCGCTGGGCCAACGGACAGAACGGCGCCTCCGCCCACGTGTTCGGCCGCCCGATCAGCGAAGCGGAGGCCCGGGTGATCCTCCATCATCAGAGTCGCCTGGTGACCGCGCGCAGCGCAGCCCCCGAAGAGGAGTGGGTGGAGGTGGACGAACTGGGTCCACCACCGAGCGCGGCGCAGGACTTGGGCGCACCGCCGAGCAATGTAGTGAGCTTGGCGGCGGTCCGGGCGAATCGCGCCGCCGTGCGCGGGCGGTAGGGGCGCATCGGAGCGGCGTCGTGCAGATCGAGCACATCGATGCTTCGATCGTGCGCGACCTGCGCGACCGCGTCGCCGCCGCCCGCCGCGCCGCGAGCGAAGCCCTGCCCGAGGAACGGCGCAACGCGGACGATCCGCGGTACTGGCAGGGCCTGTTCGAGGCCAATGCGCACGCGGTGCTCCAATCGCTCGGGCGCGTGCGGCTCGCCGAAGGCCGCGTCGTGCGGTACCGGTTCTACGGCCGCAGCGGCAGGGACTTGCTCGTCCGCCCATTGGTCACGCGGGTGGGGACGGACGTCGACGGCGTGATCGGCCTGCTCGACTGGCACCCGCCGCCCGATGCGGCGACGGGTCCGCGCGCGCGCAACGATCAAGATGTGGAGTTGCTCTACCGCCACTTCGCGATCGAGCCCTCTGCGGAGGGCGTCTTCGAGTACTGGGTCGCGATGCAGGAGCTGTGGGCGAGCCAGCGGTGGGTGCATTCGACCGTGCTCGCGGACGCACAAGAGTTCAGCCAGCTCACCTCCGGTGCGGACTGGCGCATCGAACGCCCGCTCGAACGCGTCGAGCCCGCCGTGATGACGGGCGCCGAGGACGGCGCGCATCTGGCGGTGCTCGTGCACTGCCCTCTCGAGCGCCATGCGGTCACATACCACCGGGTGCGCATGGCGCCGGATCAGGGGATCGAGTTCGCGGAATCGCTGCCGGTCGCGCACGGGCCCCGCGGGCTGCTGAGCTGAGCGGCGCCGCCCGCCGGGAGAGCTACTGCTCGTACGCCCTCAGCCGTCGGTCACGAGCGCGACATGCGCGGCGGCTGGGCGGAGCCGCGCCGCGGCACGGACCACCGCACGATACAGTCGGCCGGTGAGCCGGTCTATCCCGGCTCCGCGCGCGCCAGCGGAGCGGGAAGGAATGCCGCACGTGTAGTGAAACCGCACATGCTCCAGTGGTGTCACTGGAGGGAGCGGACTCTATGCTGCGCGCCGATTGCACTGCGCGCGCGCCCGCCGATCGTGCTTTGCGCGTCCCGCCGTCGCCGCCCCGGCGATCCACCACGCGCGACAGCCTCAGGCTTTTCTGCGCGTCGCCAGTAGCGCCGCGATGATCACGGCGGCCGCAATCAGGCCGATCCAGAGCCACGGTGCGGTGGACCCAGAGGTTGCGGGAGCAGCGCCGGGGGCCGGTACGACATCGCCCGATGCGGGAGCCCCACTGGCCAGGCAGATGGCGGGCGGCTGTCCGCTCGCCGGCAGCGCGTTGCCGACCGGATCGGAGGCGCCGAGCCGGTCGAGCTTCACCGCGCAGCACTCCGCCGCCGCCGTCAGCTCGAAATCGCAGCAATAGAGCGCTCCGTCCCGGATGGGATCGACGTTGTCGAGCGCGAACACGAGGGCGCGGTACGTGTTCTGGGCGTTCGCGGGAACGTTGCCGTGCAGCGGTTTCTTCGCATCCGGTACGGCCGCGCAACTATCCGACTTCAGTCGCGCACAGCTGCCGTCCCAGACGAGATCGTTCTGCGTGCCCGCGACCTTCTCACCGCTCGAGTTGAGCCCGACACATAGGCGAACGGCGCCGCCGTCGCTCTTGGTCGCCTGCATGGTGATGTCCGCGCCCAGCACCAAGGCGGGGATGGCGAGGATCGCGGCGAGGACCAGGATAGGTATCGGGTGCCTCGGTATCGGCATGGGAGCTCCTCCCTCCTCACGTATGCGGTGTGCGCCAGCGGCGCGAGAGCTTGGCTGCCACGAGCAGGATCGCAAACAGCAATAGAGAGACCGCGCTTTCGCCGTTGCCGATCTCGCAGCCGAATGGGCCGCGCCGACCGGTTCCGCGCGCCTGTGCGGCCGTCGCGGTGGATGCGGGCGCGCTCGTGCGCCGCGCCACCGTCGGCGCGAGCGGGGTCGCGGTGTCTGGAGGCGTCGGCATACTCGCCGCGGTTTCGACGGCCGTAGCCTCGGCAGTGACGACAGGGGTGAGCTGCCCCGAGGCCGGCGAACCCACCGGTGCAAGCGCCGGTGCCAGGGTCGCGGGTGGAACGGCACTCACCGGCGCTCCACCCGCGGGCGGGGCCCCCGGCGTTGCCGGCTGTCCGGGCACCGCTTCCGCAGGCGCTGGCGCGCGCGGCGCGCCAGCCGGGGTTTGCGGTGCGCCTGGTGCGGCGGCGCGCGCGCCGCCGCCGGGCAGCACTTGCGCGGCTGGCGGTGCGGCCGGCGCCGACCCGGCACCGGCCGGTGCGGGTTCCGCGGCGGGCGCCGCCGCTTGCGGCTCCACGCCCGCGTTGGAAGCGCTCAGCGGGCCTGAACGGGCCGAAGATCCGACACTGCCGATGCCCCTGCCCCCCTGAGCCGTGCAGATCCGCCCGGGGCTCCCCTGTGCGCCGAGCGGATTTCCGCTCGGATCGCTCGCGGTGGCGGCGACCAGATTGATCGCACAGCAGCTCCCCGGTGCCGCTTCCGACTGGACGTTGCAGCAGTAGAGCGTCTGCCCGTTGCCGATCGGATTGGTATTCGCCAGCGACAGCACCAGCGCGCGCATGCGGAAATCCTCGCGCTGTAATTTGAAGAGCGCCTGCTTGCCATGCGAACCGGCGGCGCTGCAATTGCTCTCGTCGAGCGTGGCGCAGCTGCCGTCCCACACGAGATCGTTCTGCGTGCCCGCCACCTCCAACCCGCCGGTGTCCAGCACCACGCAGATCTGCCCGTATTCACCCGGTTGCGAGACCTGCGCATCGGTGGCCACCAACCGCACGCCGTGAGCCGTCGTCGCCAGGAGCAGCACCGCCGCAAGCGGCGCGGCGCAGCGCACCCTCGCCGCCATTCGGGCCAGCGCGTTTCGCCGCATCTGGTTCTCATAGACACGCGCTCCAGCGCGGTGCAAGCCGCGGGCTAGCACAGGGACGCGCAACCGAGTAGGAAACCTCGCACCCTGCCGAACCGCCTCGATGCCCCTGCGCGCTCTACTGTTCTCATTGCTCGCCGTCGTCGGCACGCCATCGGCGCGCGCCGCAGAGCCGAACTGGGACCAGGTCACCCGCGAAGCCGCCGCACTGCTCTCCGGCTACATTCGCATCGATACGCAGAACCCGCCGGGAGCGACCGCGCAGGCAGCGGCGTTCCTCGCCGCTGAGCTGCAGCGCGCCGGCATCGCGTGGGAGACGCTGGGAGCTTCGCCCGAAAAGCCGATCCTCGTCGCGCGCCTCCCCGGCCGGGGGCCGGCGCGGAAACCGATCGTACTGCTGAACCACATGGACGTCGTGCCGGCCGAACCGGCGCGTTGGTCGTTCCCGCCGCTTTCGGGCGAGATACGCGACGGCGTGATCTACGGACGCGGCGCGATCGACATGAAAGGTCTCGGCATCGCCATGCTGATGGCTATGCGGCTACTCGCCGAGCGCGGGGAGCAGCCCGAGCGCGACCTGATCTTTCTCGCCGTGCCCGACGAGGAGGTGGGCGGTATCGAAGGAACCGGCTGGCTCGCGCGCCACCGAGCAGATCTCCTCGACGCCGAAGCTGTATGGGACGAAGGCGGCAGTGGCATCACCGACTTACTACCCGTGCCGGCGCTGCTGATCTCGGTGGCGGAGAAACAGTTGCTGTGGCTGAAGCTGATCGCCGAGGGTCCCGCCGGACACGGCTCGCGGCCTTTCCCCGGCGCGGCGCCGCGCCGCCTCACGCAGGCGCTCACGCGCGTACTCGACAATCCGCCGGCGCCTCGCTTGACCCCGATTTCCCGCCGCGTGTTTCAGCGGGTGGGCAAACAGGTCGACGGCCTCGAAGGTCTGGCGCTGCGGCGCTTGAACAATCCAGTGGTGTGGTTGTTCGCCGACGGGCTGCTCGCGCACGAGCCATGGACCGCGGCAATGACCCGCGACACGGTCTCGCTGACCATGCTCGACGCCGGGTACAAACCGAACGTGATTCCCGAGCGCGCCGAAGCCGTGCTCGACTGCCGCTTGCTGCCCGGCAGCAAGCCGCAAGCGTTCGTGGACCAGCTCCGCAAGGTGATCGACGACCCCGGCATCCGCATCGAAGTGCTGCAGGCGCCGGATGCCACACCGCCGTCGCCGACGGATACGCCGCTGTTCATCGCGATGCGCCGCGCGGCGGCCGCGGCCTATCCGGGCGTGGTGATCACCGAGTCGATGACCATTGGCGCGACCGACTCGCGGTTTTTCCGGCAGCGCGGCGTGCCGGCGTACGGATTCTTCCCGGTCTTGCTGCCCAAGGATGTGATCAGCACGGTCCACGGCGTCGACGAGCGCATCCCCGTGAATGCGCTCGGTACTGCGGTTCGCGTGATCTACAACGCGCTGCGCACGATGTAGAGGCCGCGCGCGCCGAGGTGATGGCCAACGTGCGCCGCCGCGGGTGCGCGACGCGGGGGCGGCGCCTTAGCGCGGGGCCTCGGCTTGGAGCTCGAGCACCCACTGACCGAGCGCCTCGAGAAACTGCTTGCGCAGCATGCGCTGGCGCGGCGTCAACCGCGAGAGTCGCTCCTCTTTTGCCTTGGCCAGATCGCCGCTCACCTGCTCGTGCTCATCGGAAACCACGGTCAGGTTCATCGAGGAGCGGCCATCCCAATCGTCGGTGACGGGGAGGCCGAAATCGCGTAGCGCCAGCGGCCATGTGGCATCGACGTCCACCCAGTCGCCGTCGACGCCGATCTGCAGATAGTCGTGCACATCGACGATCTCGTTCTTCTGCAACAGCTCCTGCATGTGATCGGGGAACGGCAATGGCGAGTCGTTGAAGCGGTAGGTGCACTGCATGTGCCGCACCGGCACTCCGAGACGGCGGTACAGCTCGCCCAGTAGGTAGTGTTTGCCCGAGCACGAACCGGCACCGTCGCGCAGCACCTCGAGCGGATTGCGGCTGGAGGGATATCGATACGCGAGATCGCGCACGCGGTTGAACAGGGCGATCCGGGCGGCGAGGGGGGCCAGCCCCCGCGTCCATTCCTCCAGCGCAGCCCGAATGGGATCCTCGTCCATGCTCGGTTGCTCTCCTCCCTGCATAGCGCGCCCGGCGGACACCGCCGCCGGTGGCGCGCACTGGAACATCAGGTGGGTTCCCCCCCCACTTGGACGGCGAATCGCGCCGCCTCCTCGGGTGTATTGATGTTGCGAAACGATTCTTCCGCTCCCACCACGCTCTCCATCACGGCCTGCGGCACGTACTGGACGTTGATCTCCAGCAGGAGATCGCGCACCCCCTGGCCGCCACGTGCGGCCACCTGGGCGATGCGCGGCCGCAGCCGCGCCGCATACAGCGCGTGCAGCGGTTCGATGTCGCCGTCCCAGCTCGGCACGATCGCATCCTGATCCGCCAGCAGCGACACGAGATAACGGATCGGCTCCTCGCGCAGGTACGGCATGTCACAGGCGGTGACGAACGCGTACGGCGTCGGTAGGCAGCCGAGTGCCGCGTGCAAGCCGCCGAGCGGACCGAGGCCGACGAGCTCGTCGCGCGTGACTGCAACTGGGTACTCCGCGTACTTGTGCGGCGCATTGCTCACCACGACGACGTGCCCGAAACAGCGGCGGAGGACAGCCAGTGTGCGGGTGAAGATCGTCTCGCCGTTCACACGCAGAAAAGCCTTATCGCGACCGCCCATGCGACTGTTGCGGCCGCCGGCCAGAATCACGCCAGTCACACGGGAGCTGAGCCAGGTGGGGTGCTCACTCATGAGCTGACACGACTAACGGCACCGAAGCTCGGCGAAAATTCCCGCGGAGCATAGAGTCGGTGGGCTGGGCAGTCAAGCTGTGGCCCGGGCGCCGATGCGCGGTCGGTGCGCTGGCCGGCGATGACGCGCGGGACCGCGCGCGATGGGTGCCTTCTGCGCGCCGGCACCGGCATGCTATCCGAGAAACAGCAATGGGTACCAATGGCTTTCGCCTGTTTCTGCGTCTCGGCGATATCGTCACGCACCGCGACTACCTGCAGTGGGGTGAGGGGCGTGTAGTCGAGGAAATGACCTCGACCGTCCCCGGGGGCACTTGTTTGGTCCGCGTCCAATTCCAGGACGGACGCACGCGCACGTTCAACAACGACCTCGATGCAGAAGCTTGCTGTTATTATTTCGGGATTCGCAAGTACTGGGACCCGGAACGCGCCTTCGGCGCTGCCGCTGCTCCGCGGCGCGTGGAGCGCTCGCGGCCTCGCCGGACCGGCCCCGCTCCGCGCTCGCGTTGAGTCAGAGCTGCGCCCGCAACGACTGCCAGGTGGCGATCGCCTCCGGTGAAAGAAACTCGGCGATCAGGCGCTTGAACGCGGCGAGCGCGCTGCGCTGATCGCGGAACACGCGCTCGCGCACCCAGTCGCCGGCGATCCACGCATCGAACGACGGCGGATCGCCGAGCGTCAGATCCAGCACCCGCTCGCCCATCGGCGATCCGGTGACGAGCAGGCGCAGGGTACGCCCGCAATCGACCACCACCCCGCGCGCATGCGGAGGCATCGCGAGCTGCGCCGTGATGCGATCCCGGTTCTGCGCCTGGTGCGGCTTCTCTGCGAGCTTCACGTACCCCCACGTCCCCTCTTCCGGATTGGCGGCCTCGAGCAACTTCAGGTTGAGGTCGGTCAACCGCGCGCGCGCTGTTTCTTGGTCGAATCCCACGCTGCTGCGGTAGAAGCGGCTGCCGACCGGCATTGCGGGCGGTTGCGCGCGTTCGCGCTTCTTCTCGCCCGTATCGACCCACCACCGGTCTTTGACCGCGGGCGGGTCGCTGCTGCCGCCCGGAGCACTCATGCCGCCTTGCGCACCAGACGCGTCCGGTTGCCGGACGCCGTGCCCGTCGTCGAGCGCACGAGGTTGCGCTCCATGTGCTCGGCGAACAGGTCCGCTTTGCGCTCCGCATCCGTCCACAACACGTAATGCCCCATTTCGTGATACACGGCGTTCAGCCACTGCCGCTCGGAATTATACTTGCGGCCGCGCTTCCAGTTCTCCGGATGGACGAGATGGATCTTCCCATCTTCATAGGTGCGGCCCGCCGTACGGCCCCAATCGAGGTACTCGAACCACTCCACCTGTGGTCGCCTCAGTTTGTAGAACCGACAGATCTCGCCGATCGCACGCTTGAAGTTCGAGACCTTGTGATCGCGGAAGAACTGCACGAGCAGGCGGTTCATCACCCGCCGATCCCTCAACGGGGGTACGATCATGCGCATCTGCGGGGCTCCAACGTTCGAAGGGGAAAAAGTGGCGCGACCATAATGCCCGTACGGGGTAAAGTCAACGCGCGTACGCGGCGCATGGCGCGCCGCCGCCAACACGCGAAAGCACAATTTTATTTGGTACTTACCGGTCGCAGTTCGCCGATCGCTTTGGCTTTGGAGCCAAGCTCAGCGACGTGCCTGGCTAGCTGAGTTCGGGTGGGGTATCATCCACCGCCGTGTGGCCGGTGATCGTCCAGCTGGGGCCTCTGAAGCTGTACAGCTTCGGGGCGATGATGGCGATCGCCTTCCTCGTCGCGGGGTGGGTCACGGAGAAGGGGTTGGCCCGGCGCGGGCTGCCGCGCGATGCGGGTTCCTCTCTCGTGCTGGCTGCGGCGGCCGGCGGCTTGATCGGCTCCAAGCTCTGGTACGTGTTGCAGCATCTCGAAGAGCTCGCGGCTGATCCCGTCGGCATTCTCTTCTCCGGTTCCGGCCTGGTCTGGTACGGCGGGCTCATCGGCGGCGTGATCGGGGTCACCTGGTGTATCCGGCACTACGCGTTGCCGTGGCTCGCGACCGTCGATTGCATTGCACCGGCGCTTGCGCTCGGGCAGGCGATTGGCCGCATCGGTTGTCAGCTCGCCGGGGACGGCGACTGGGGCCGCGTCTCCGACGTTCCGTGGGCGATGGCGTATCCGAACGCGATCATCGGCTGGCCGTACGCACCCGGCGTGCGGGTTCATCCGACGCCGATTTACGAAACGCTCGCGTATCTGGCGGCGTTCGCCGTGCTCTGGCACCTCCGCAAGCGACCGCATCCGGACGGCTCCTTGTTCTGGTGGTACCTGGTGCTCGCGCCCGGTGCACGCTTCGTGATCGAGTTCTGGCGCATCAACGCGCCGGTCGCTTTCGGACTGACCGGCGCGCAACTCTTCAGTCTCGTGTTGATGGCGATCGGCGTGTGGCGCCTGTCCCTCCGCGGCGCGGCGGTGCCCGCGCCTGCGGCACCGGCGCGGCGATGAGGCGCTTCCTACTCGGGCCGCTCATCGTCGCGGCAGTAGTGGCGGCCGTGCTCGGCTTGCAGCGCCTGCAGAGCGGTCGGCCGTCGGGCTATGTGGCGCC
The DNA here is from genome assembly GCA_050176585.1 of Binatia bacterium. Classification (GTDB taxonomy): domain Bacteria; phylum Desulfobacterota; class Binatia; order HRBIN30; family CADEER01; genus CAYYWP01. The sequence goes on along the minus strand of JBFXHX010000014.1, from coordinate 17,797 downwards.
CGATTTCACGTTGCCGGACCTGAGCGGCGCGCCGGTGCGCCTGGCGGATTTTCGCGGCCGCATCGTGTTTCTGAACTTGTGGGCCACCTGGTGTCCGCCGTGTCGGGCGGAGATGCCGAGCATGGAGGCGCTGTACCGCCGATACAGAGGAAGCGACTTCGCCATGCTGGCGGTGTCAGAAGACGCAGAGGGCGCTGCGGTCGTATCCCCGTTCGTGCGCGATCTCGAGCTGACGTTTCCCATTCTGCTGGACACTGAAAATCGCCTGCCCGGCCGGTATGGAGTGACGGGCTTCCCCGAAACGTTCGTGATCGGGAGGGATGGCCAGGTACTGCGCCACGTGATCGGCCCGGCGGAATGGGACAGTCCAGAAATGCTCGCCTACTTCGAGAGCTTGTTGCGCGAGCATGCAGGCGACGTGGCGGCCCCCAACGCCGCCGGCACAGACGAGTAACTGTGAGGGCACATCCGGCTGCGGCGGCGGCGCTGCGCCACCGCGCGTGTGCTCGGGGCGCATGCGTCCGGCCGTAACGGTTCGGCGCTGTGGTTCAGAACGTCCCGCTGATGCTGAAGTGCACCTCGCCGATGGACTCGCCCGAGCGGCGGTCGAGCTTGAATCCGTAGTCGAGGCTGATCGGCCCGACCGGCGTCATATAGCGCAGCCCTGGTCCCGCCGAGTGGCGGAAATTCTGGAACGTGAACGCGTTGTTGTGCACGTCCCGCTGCGTCCGACAGCTGGAGCCGCATTGGGTCAGAAACAGCGCGCCGTTGTCGTTGAACACGGCCGCGCTCAGCTGGTAGATGATCGGCACGCGCCACTCGAGGCTGAGCACCATCGCCAGGTCGCCGCCGATCACCGTACCGTTGGCATCCACCGGCCCGAGGCTGTTTTCGTCGAAGCCGCGGACGGTGGTGCTTCCGCCGAGAAAGTAGCGCTCGCGAATGGGCAGCACGGTCGCGCCGCTGACCACGCCGCCATAACTGATCCGGGTGGTGTATACGAACGAGAGCCACTCCGAGAGCGGTATCGCTTGGCTGTGCTGCATGTTCAGCTTGCCAAACTGCACGGATGAGATCCCCGGCGGCGCGTAGTCCAACCGGAGGCTATCGAACACGCCCCGGCGCGGCGCGAAGGGATCGTCGCGGCCGTCGTAGATCAGCGACGCGCCCGCTTTGGTCGTGTAGGAGGACCCTTCGTCCTCGCCGCGAAACGGCAGCGGTTGCACGTTGAAGACGTGCGCGTATTCGATCTGCAGCTGTGGGCCGAACTCCAGGCGCGGCAACACGCTGCGCAGCAGGCTGCTGCCGAGGCTCGCGCGCTCGATGTCGAACTGGTCGATCGTGCGCGTCGAGCGCTGCCCGGCGAGCTCGCTGGTCCACTGCCACGGCAGGTCGAAGAACTGCGGCTGTCGATAGGCGAGCGCGACGTTGAACTGTGTCGAGCCCGGGTCGTCCGGTACGACGCTGCCCTGCCCCCGCAGCGTGAGCCGCCGCGCTCGGTGGCCGAGGTTGTCGTACGACAGTTCGCCGAACCCGGTGATGCCGTCGCGCGTGTTGTACCCGCCGCCCCATTGCAACCTGCCCGGAGGGCGCGGCAGCACCTCCACCGCAATGTCTCGCGTTGTGCCGGCCCGCGTGCGCTGATCTGCGGCAGCGCCCGGCAGAGCGGGGCGGCCGCGCGCCCCCTTTGGCTCGATGGTCACCGGCGCTTCCTCGCGCGCCTCGCCACCGGGTTCGGCCGGTTCCGGCACGATAGTGGCGGGTTCGGCCTCGCGCGCGCGAGACTCGCCCGGCTCGACCGTTACCGACGCGCCCTCCGCCGCGGCCCCGGGCTCGATCGGCTCGACCGACACGCTCCGATAAATACCAAGGGCATATACCTCGTCTTGCCCGTGCTGCAGCAGCTCGGGATCGAGCGGATCGCCGGACTCGAAGGGCAGCTGGCGCCGCACCACGTCGTTGCGCGTTTCCACGTTGCGCCGCACCACGACGTCGCCGATCGTGTAGCGCGGGCCGGGTACGACCGTCCACGCCACCACTGCCGGCGCAATCTCCCCTTCCAGACGGCGAGTCACCGCCGGTTCGACCGACACATCGCGATGGCCGCCGCGGCGGAAGGCGTGGGCGATCGCCTTGGTATCTGCGTCGAGGATCGCCGGGCGCAGGGGCTGGCCGGGGACGAGCTTCAACTCCGGTGTCGGCACGGTTGCGGGCAGCACCGAGAAATCGGGCGGCCGCAACGCCTCCACGATCGTGCGCGGCCCTTCCGCGATCACGACCGTCACGGCAATATCGCCGGTCGCGTCATCGACTTCGACTGGCGCATCCACGATCTCCGCGTCCGCAAACCCCTCCTCGCGGTAAAAGTACCAGAGCCGCCGCAGGTCCTCGTCGAAGGCCGGCCGGAAGAACACGCCCGAGCGCGGCCATGGCAGCCAGCCGCGCGCGCGCGTGTTCATGTGTTTGCGCAGGGCATCCGCAGACATCTGCCGATTCCCGACGAACCGCAGCTCGCGCAGGGTGTACTTGCGGCCCTCGGCCACGCGAAAGACCACGTGGCGCGGCGTCCCCGGCTGGATGTCGACTTCCACGGCCGCGCGGTAGTAGCCGCGCTGCTGATAGTCACGGGCCATCCGGCGGGCGAGCTCGCGCCAGGTGCCGTCGGTGATGATCAAGCGCGTCTCGAGCTCCATCAACCCGAGCAGGTGTTCGCGATCGCACGATTCGTTACCGATGATCTCGACGTCCGTCCGCTCACCGGCGTTGACGGTGAACCGCAACACGCCCGACGAGGCGTCGCTGGGGACGAACTCGCTCTCGATCTCCGCATCGTAATAGCCAGCGCGCCGCAGCTCTTTCAGGAGGAGCCGTTCACCGTCGCGCCCGAGCTTGCGGCCATGCGGCTTGCCCACCAGATCCTCCACCGCAGACTCCAGCTCGTCCGAGGGCAGACCGGTGTCACCCGTCACGACCACGGCGGCAATTTCGACCGGCTCACCTTCATCGATGGTGACCGTGATGTCCACGGCGCCCGGGCGTTCGGCCAGCGCGCTGCGCACCTCGGCATGCGGAAAGCCCTCCTGCTCGTAGCGCCGGAGCAGCCGCTGCTCGGCGGCTTCGAGGGTAGCGGCGTCGTAGAAGGCGCCGCTGAGCAAGCGCAACGACCGGTAGACGTCCCGCCACGTCAGATGATCGTACCCGGTGACCGACACGTCCGTGATGACGCGCTTGCGGGTGAGCGTAAAGATCACCACCGCCCGCCCATCCTTCGCGCGGGTGGTCACGGCGATGTCGGTAAATAAATCCGTGCTCTCCAACGCCCGACGCGATTCCGCCAGGCGCTGTTGCGTGACAGGTTCACCGGGTGTCAGCGGCAACAATTGCCGCAGCCCCTCGTCGTCGATCCAGGCGTCGCTGACGAGATGGACGCGCCCCAAGGGCAATCCGATCCCATCCGCGGCCGCCGACGCCGCCGCAGCGGCCAGCGCCAGGGCGGCGATGACCAGTATATCGGGACGCCATCGCATAAGCCGCGTCAGCGCAGCATCCGGACCAGCGAGAACGGCGTCAGCCGCCAGAACTCGTAGCGCAGTTTCAGCCCGAACCCGAACGCCCCTTCTTGCTTGTCCGTCTGGCTCTCCCAGGTCAGTGGGATGAACACGTGCGGGGAGAGGCGGTAGTTGGCTTCCGCGCTGGTGCGCGACTCGACGCCAAACGTCTGGCCGAGCGACACCGCGAGGTTGTCGGTGAGATCCTTCCCGAGCTTCAGCTGCGGCTCGAAGGCTCCGGTCGTGCGCGAAAAGGTCGGCTCGAATTCGACCCGGTCGACCGGCAGCAGATCGCGCGCCTGCTCCGCGGCCTCCCGCGAGAACGGGTTCGCGCCGAGCGCAATCGCGTCGTACACGGAGAAGCCGCGGCCGCCGCGGCGCAACTGCTCGGTCGTCTGCCCGAGCGCAATCAAGGTCGCCACGTCCGTGTCGCTGAGCGCCGGATCGTCACTGGCGAGGACGACGTGCGGATCCGCGGTGGTGCCGGTCACCCGCACCGTGACCACGTAGATCGCATCCGGCGTGTCGATCGTGCTCTCGGCGAAGATGTTCAGTGCCGCCGCCAGGCCGAGGTCGGGGCGAAAATCGATGGTGGCGCTCACCACGTCGAATACGCGATCACGGAACGTGACCTGCCCGTCGAGCACCTCGATCCGGCCGTCGACGACCGGCTGGGATACCGTACCGGTGATCCGCAGATCGGCTCGCGCTTCGATCTGCGCGATGTTGTTCTCCACATACAGCTCACCCGGCGCGACGATGTGCAGATCCAGCATCACGCGGCGTTGCGATGCCGGTCGCGGAGCTGCGGCGAGCGCGCGGTTCAATGATGGCAGAAAATCCGTCAACGCGATGTTGCGGTCGTACAGCAAACGATCGATGCGTAGCTCCCCGGCGACGCGCAGCGCTTGCCACGTCCCGTCCACGGCGCCGGCGCCGGACAGCTCGGCCTCCAACGACGGCGCAAGATCCGCACCGACTTCGCTCAGCGTCCAGCGCAGCTCCGGTCCGCGCTGCAGGTCGATGGCGCCAGCGATGGCGAACTCACCCGTGCCCATCCGCCCGCGCAGCTCATCGATGGTGACGGTCGTCCCGGCCAGCGTCAGCCGGCCCGCGGCCTCGGTGATCGCGACCGGCGCGCCGATATCCACCGCGGCGCCGGCGAGTGCCATCTGGCCGGACAGGTTCCACCCGCCGGCGCTGCGACGGACATCGGCGTCGACCGTGAATGTTCCGCGCGCGGATTGGATCGGCTCAGCGGCGAGCTCCAGCAGGCGCAGATCGCCGCGTCCGGTGACGGCAAGTCGCACCGCGCCTTGCGCGGACATGTCACCGCTGGCGCGCAGCTGCGTGTCCGTGCCGCGCAGCTCGAGCGCATCCAGCCGGCACGCGCCGCGGACGCACGTCACGACGACTGGCGCGACATTGGCGAGCTCGTACGCACCGCCGCTGATGCGCAACGCGTCGACCCGGGCGTCGGCATCGAATCGGGCCAGCGCGCCGAGCCGCGATTCGAGATGCAGGCGCCCGGTGCTCTGCACGCGCAGATCACTGCCCGGGGCGATCAGACCTCCGAATTCCGCATCGGTCCATTCCACATCCGCTCGGACTGGCGCGCCCGCCTCCGGACGCAGCCGCGCCCGCGCGCGCAGCGCTTGCACCGGCAGCGCTGCGGTCACGTCCCAGGTGCCGCGCGTTGCGGTCGCCTCGACGATCGCGGGGCCAACCGCGCGGCCGCCGACGATGAGCTCGCGACCCGTAACCGTGGCCGTGCCGCTCAAGGCCTGCAATGGCCCACGCAGCGCGGCGTCGAGCGTCACGATCCCGTCCATGTACACGGTGTCGCCGCGTTGCAGCGCCGTCAGCTTCCAGTCCGCCGCTCGGGCGGTCAGCACTACGGCATCGACCCCGCCGCCGCTGCCTTGCAGGGAGATCACGTCCGCGCTGGTGTTGTGCAACTCGAGCTTGGCCTCCCACTGCGGCCATCGTGCCGTCGCAGCGATGGTCGCGTGCTGAATCCACTGTTGAGTCAGCCAGAACTCCCGCATGACGCCGTTCGCGCTCAGCGAGATCGCCCGCCACGGGCCCTTGGCCGCCACCGCCATGTTCAGCTCGCCGCGTCCGATCGGCGGCAGCGCGCCGCTGGCGGCCGCGGCGATGGCGACCAGCGCCTCTCCCGGCACGCGCTCGATCCGCACCTGCCAGTCATTCTCGGTGGCCTGATCCAGCGCCAGCGTCCCGGCGAACGTCACGTTTCCCCGCCACAGCTCTGCGACGATCCGGTCGGTGCGCAAGGCGTGCCGATCCACCACGAACGCGCCACCCAGTCGATTGAACGTGACGCGCAGCAGCGCGACATCACGGCCGGCGATCTCGCCGCGCACGCGCGGTTCCGCCGTGGTACCACTCACTTGCGCGGTGAGCCTGAACCAGCCACCGACGTTCGGCACGGCACCGACGGGCAACAGCGCGCTCGCCATCGCGGGGTCAGCTACGGTCACCTCGAGCGCGCCGCTCACGGCATCGCTCGCTTGGAGGACGAGCTCCACGCGGGCGGTGTTGGCGTTGGACTGTTGCAGCCGGAGCTCGCCCCGGCCCGTGCCGTCCGCGTACGTGGCCTCACCTTTCCACGCGATGGGCGTCGCACTGGCTCCGGCGGCGAAACTTCCCTCGCCGACACCGCGCACCGCCAGCGGTTCGATGGTCCCGGACACCTCCGTACTGCCCGACGCCGTGAGCGGTGGCGCGGCGGGGTCCACGCGCACACCGGCGAGCTGTTTGACATCGAGCGACGCCCAGCGGATCTGCGCTTCATAGGCGAGAGGTGCCGCGAGGGCCATCGTGCCGCGCGCATCGACGCGGCCGCCGAAACCCTCCAGATACGCACGCGCAACGCGCGCCTGTGAGCCGCTCACGTCGACCGCCGCACCTACCTCGCCCCAGGGCCGGCCGTCGATGCGCAAGCGCGGCACGCGCGTGGCGAGCGTCGCCGTCGGTCGTTCGTCGTTCCAGACGACCGCTCCCTCGAGCGCGGCGATACCGTCCGCGCGCGCCAGCGCATCGTTCACGAGCGCCAGCCGCGAGAGCGCGATGCGACCACGCAGGGGCAAGCGATTCGCATCTGCGGGACCACTGCGGAGCTCGATCCCGGGTCCCTTTACATGCAGCGCCGTCAGGCGCCAGCCGGCGTCGGTGTCACCGCCGACCGCGCGCACTCTGCGCAACAGCAGCGACCGCTGCTCGCGCATGACCTCCGCGCGCATCGCCGTGGCGGCGAATTGCAACCGACCATCCTGGCTACTCACGCGGCCTTTCAGCAGCCGCACCGCGACATCGACCGGCGTACCGCCATCGCTGACGCGAACGCTGGCGCCGTTCACGCGCAGCGCGCGCAGATCGAATTCGGGCAGCTTCGACTCGCCAGCCGCCTCCTCGCGGCGCTTGAACAGCGCCAGGAGCCGCGGCAGATCGAGGCGGAGGCCGTCGACGGTCGCCTCGCCGATCGGCCGAAAGTCGCGCAGGCTGCTGCCGGCGATCAAGCGGATGCGGAGCGAGGCAATGTGCGCGACCGAGGCACCCGAGCCAACCGCCACCTCGTCGGCTTCGATGGCCACGAACGACACGCGCAGGGCGCCGATGGATACCGGCGCGCGAAATACCGATTCGAGCAAGGTCACGAGCCGGGTACGCGCGCTCTCATTGACGCGGCGCCGCAACGGGTCGAGCAGCCGATTCGCGTAGCCCCAGAATGACCCGTTGCTGTCGGCGCCCGCGGGCGTGCCGCTGACGGACGCCGGCGAGCCCGGTACCGGTGTGGCCGCAGCGCAGCACGCCGGCCCGTCACACCAGAGCTGGAGAAGGACGGTCGAGAACAGGAGGACGGTCAGGCCCGGCCACTTCATTCCAGCACGAGGCATCTCTGTCCATGTTACTGCAGGCGGGTGAGCCCTGGGAGCTAGGCGCGCGCCTTGGATGCTGATTGTGCTCGCGCGCTGCGGCACGGAGGCGAGCCGGCGCGTTCGCACCCGGCCGCGCGGCTCCAAAACCGGTCCAGCGGCGGTCGCGCCCGAGCCCTAGCCAACCCGCGAGCGGCGACGAGCAACGCCGGATGCGTGGTCACGTGCGTGGATGGGCGCATGTGCTCAGCTTCGGTTAGCCTCAAGCGGCACCAGACCACCTTGACCACTGCTGGCGGACACAATAAGCCCGCAGGCGAGGTCGTTCGTGACGCACGGGCCGCGCATGCAGCGGCAAGAGGGAGAGCCCGCCGAGTACCTGCCCATCGGTGTCGACGCACTGCCCCGCAGTCGCTGGGTGCGCTGGGCACTGGCATTCGGGCTGCTGGCGTTCGCCGCGCTGTTCGTCATCGCGGATCTCGGGCAGCTGTGGGCCGTGGTGGCCCAGGCCAACGGCTGGCTGCTGATCCTGGCGCTGGTCTGCATGGTGGCGAGCTATCTCACGATGGCGCGTTCATATCAGGGCATCGCCGAGGCCGCGGGATGTCCTGTGCCGCTGGGCGAAATGCTGAAGATCACATTCGTCGCGAACGCGGTGAACTATCTGCTCTCGACGGGCGGCCTCTCCGGTTTCGCCGTGCGCATGTATTTCTTCACGCGGCTGGGGATTCCGTCGCAAACCGCCGTGATCATCTCACTGGCGCAGACGTTCCTCACGAACTGTACACTGCTGGTGTTCCTGCTGGGCGGTTTCGCATACGTCCTTGCGAGTGGAACCCTGCACGGCTCCGCCCTCGTGATCACGACCACGTTGTTGGTCCTCTGCGCGCTGGGCGCCGCGATGGCCGCGCTGCTGCTGCTGCATGCCGGGCTCCGACGCCGTACGCTCTTCAGGCTGGCGCAGGTGGCGCACTGGGCGATGCACAGCGCCTGGCCGCATCGAGCGCCGGCGCGCACGCACATCTGGCGGTACCAATTCAACCTCAACCGCGGCATCGGGTTTCTGCTGGCGCGCAAGCGCGCCATGCGCGGGCCGCTGGCCTACATCGCCCTCGACTGGCTGTTCACCATCCTCATTCTCTATACGGCGTTTCTGGCGGTGCACTACGCAATCCCGTTTGGGCACGTGATCGTGGGCTTCGCGGTCGGCATCACCCTGTCATTTGCTTCGCTCATACCCGGCGGCCTCGGCGTGATGGAAGGCTCGATGGCCGCGGTCTTCACCAGCATGGGCGTGCCATTCGAAACCGCGGTGGTGGCGGTCTTGATCTTTCGCGTCGCTTATTACCTGGTGCCGCTGCTCATCAGTCTGTTTTTCCTGCACGGCATGTACGTGCAGGGCGCCAGCATCGGTCGGGAGCTGTCCGAATCCGAGACCGGCGGGCGTTGAGGCGCGCCGCGATCGACAACCCGGAGTAGATCGGCACCGCGACGAACACGCCGCGCAACAGCTCCGCCGGCAGCCAGCTCGGGCCGAGGCACTGGTCGAGCACGAGCATGCCCACGACTCCGTAGTTCGCCACGCCGCCCACGTGCCCGATACGACTGCCGATCAGGGGCGCGGGCGCCGTTCCGCACGAGAGTGAGTCGAGCCTATACGCGGTGAACGACGCGGCGATCGCCGCCGGCACCCACCACGGTACGCGCCCGAGCGCGACATAGGTCGCGAGGGCGAGGAGGATGAAGGCCAGATCGGTACAGTGGTCGAGCGCTTGCCCGCGCGGCGACACCACGCCGAACCTGCGCGCCAGTCGGCCATCGAGGAAATCGCTGAGCGCGATCCCGGCGTAGAGCAGCGCCGCCGGCCACGCAGCACCGCCGTGCGCGGCGTGCCATGCCGCGAGCGCAAATGGCACGGCGAGCGCCAGGCGCAAGAGCGTGATCGAATCGGCGGCATGGCGCCGTACCCCAGTCATCGCAAGCCCTTGGCCATGCCGGGCAGGCAGAGCGCAGCCGGCGCTCTGCAGGTGTGGTCGAAGAAATCCCGGTAGCTGCTGCGGCACTCAGCCGCCCCGCGGGTGACGGCGCGGGAGCTACCGGGACTGATAGGGCCTGGGTTCCCCAGGCGGAATCACCTCATGCAAGTGCGCCGGTTCCGGCGTACCGGGCCAGACGTCGCGGGGCTGCGCCGTCGTTGACCATCGACCGCGCAGCAGAGTCCGCTTCGCCAGACCAAACATTCGTGTGAAGCCGGCCTAGGGGGCCACCACCTCACTCGTCACCATAAGCGTACTTTGCACTGGACCACCTCCTTTCTCGGCGCCACCACGGGAACCGCGGGTCCCAGCCCGCGCCAACGAGGTCGACGGCCGCCGATTGTCGCCGCCCCGCCCGACCCATCGCCCGCACTCCCAACGACTGCGCGCGACCGAGGAGCCGTGTCCGCTCGAGTCGGCATGTCCATACCATTTGAATACTCCGCTCGCGGCGCGCCGTCCACCGTGGTTTTCGCGCTAGCCTTGTCGCGCACGCCGCATCCCCATAAGGTCGAGCGCCGAGCGGGCGTGCGAACGGCCGGCGGCCCAGTCGCGTGGCGCTGGCGCGCCCGCGGCGGTATGCGTGAGCGTGTTCTACGACCTGATTCGCCCGCTGCTCTTTTGCCTCCCACCGGAGGCGGCGCACGAGCTCACGCTCCGCGGCCTCCGCCCCTGGGAGCGCTTCCTGCAGGGCCGAGCAGCGCCGCCGGCCGCGGATTCGCTACTCGCTCAACGCGTGTGGGGGCTGGACTTCGCCCATCCGCTCGGGCTCGCAGCGGGCTTCGACAAGAACGGCGCGTTGCCACACGTCTGGTCGGCCCTCGGCTTTGCGTTCGCGGAGATCGGGACGGTGACGGCGCTCGCCCAACCGGGCAACCCGCGCCCGCGCCTGTTCCGGTTGCCGGCCGAGCGAGGACTCATCAACCGGCTCGGGTTCAACAACGCGGGGGCGAGCGCCGTCGCGGCGGACCTCGCGGCGCGCTTGGCACATGTACGCCCGCCCGGTCCCCTCGGGGTAAACATCGGCAAATCGAAGCTCACCGCGCTGGAGCGCGCAGCGGACGACTACTGCGCGAGCTTGCGCGCCCTCTTCCCCCTGGCGGATTACGTCGTCGTCAACGTGAGCTCGCCGAACACACCGGGACTGCGCGACTTGCAGGCGGAAGAGCAATTGGCGCCGCTGCTCGCGGCGCTCCAGGAAGAGAATCGCCGTCTGGCGCGCGCTCACGCGGTGCCGCCGCGACCGGTGTTGGTGAAGGTGGCGCCCGATCTGGCAGATCAAGCCTTGGCGGCCCTCGTGGACACGGTGCGCACCCACGGCATCGCCGGTCTGATCGCGACCAACACCACCGTCGAGCGCAACGCATTGCCCGCTGGGCACGCACTCGCCGAACAGGCCGGCGGATTGAGCGGCGCGCCGCTGCGCGCGCGCGCCACCTCCGTGCTCCGCGCGCTCTACCACCACAGTGCAGGGCAGCTGCCGATCATCGGCGTCGGCGGCATCGGCTCGGGCGCGGATGCATATGAACGCATTCGCGCCGGCGCGTCGCTCGTGCAGGCGTACACGGGGTTCGTGTACGGCGGACCCGGTTTCGCCCGGCGCACGATCGCGGAGTTGCGCGCGCTGTTGCAGCGCGACGGTTTCACGAACGTCGCGCAAGCCGTCGGCATCGACGCGCGCGCACCGGCTTGATCCCTCGTCCCCCGCATCCTACTCTCGCCACTACGCAGCCTCTCGCGGCATCGCGCGTGGCAGCTCTGCCCTGAGGAGAGCACACAATGACACAGTTGGAAGCCGCGCGCCGCGGTACCGTCACCGATGCGATGCGCCGCGTCGCCCAGCGCGAGAACACGACGGCGGAGTTCATCCGCGGCGAAGTGGCGCGCGGCCGGTTGGTGATCCCAGCCAATGTGCGTCATCTCGTGGGCAGCGCCGGGTTGGACGCGGCGCCCGAGGCACACGCGGAACCCGCGCACGCGGTCGGCCATCCAGGTGCGCGCGCGGCGGCGCATCTCTGGGTCAACCAAACGGTGGCGCAGCGCGCGGCAGCGCTCGACGATGACGCATACTGGCGCGGCCAGCGGGCGCCGAAGCGCCTCGACCCGGTCGGCATCGGCCGCATGATCACGACCAAGATCAACGCGAACATCGGCGCGTCACCGGTCAGCAGCAGCACCGACGAGGAGGTCGACAAACTGCGTTGGGCGCAGCGCTACGGCGCCGATACGGTCATGGACCTCTCCACGGGCGGCGCCTTGGCGGAGTGCCGACAGGCGATCATCGACCACAGCACCGCGCCGATCGGCACGGTGCCCATCTACAGCATGATCATCGGACGCCACATCGAAGAGTTGACCTACGACATGATCCTGGCCGAGATCGAGCGACAAGCGCGGCAGGGGGTCGACTACTTCACCATCCACGCCGGCGTGCTCCGCGAGCACTTGCCGCTCATTCGCGGGCGCATCACCGGCATCGTGTCGCGGGGCGGGTCGTTGCTGGCGAAGTGGATGATCCACCACGGCAAACAGAACCCGATGTTCGAGCTCTTCGACGAGATCAGCGCGATCATGCGCGAATACGACGTGACGTATTCGCTCGGCGACGGCTTGCGACCGGGGTGTCTCGCGGACGCCTCCGATCCGGCGCAGCTGGCGGAGCTGCACGTACTCGGCGAGCTCGTGCAGCGCGCGCGGGAAGCCGGCGTGCAGGCGATGGTCGAGGGGCCCGGTCACGTTCCGCTCGACCAGATCGCCTTCAATATGCAGCTCCAGCAACGCGTCTGTGACGACGCGCCGTTTTACGTGCTCGGCCCTCTGGTGACCGATGCCTTTCCCGGCTACGACCACATCACGAGTGCCATCGGCGCTTGCGAGGCGGCGCGCGCGGGCGCCGCTATGCTCTGCTACGTGACGCCGAAGGAGCACGTCGGCCTGCCGAAGGCCGAAGACGTGAAGGCGGGGTGCATCGCCTACAAGATCGCCGCGCACGCGGGTGACATCGCGCGCGGCATCACGGGCGCACGCCAGTGGGACGATGATCTCTCCCGCGCTCGCGCTGCGCTCAACTGGCCGCGCCAGTTCGAGCTCGCGTTCGATGGCGAGACCGCGCGAGCGCTGCACGACGAGGACCTCACCGTCGATACGGACTTCTGCGCAATGTGCGGACACGACTGGTGTAGCATGCGCATTTCGAAGGAGATCGCCGATTTCGACAGCGGCAAGGATCCCGCATTCCAACCGGCCCGCACCGCGATTCGCAGTCCGGGCGTCAGCGCTGCCGGCCGCGACCTGCTCGCCCGGCGCTCCGCCGCCGTGCCGGTCGTCGAGGGCAAGAACGCGTGCCACAGCGAGCTCGCGCCCGATGCGACCGAAGCGCGGCGCATCCAGGCGCCGCGCGCATGACCGACGCCATGGTGAGGCGACCCGCCAGCGCACACGGGATGCTGTGGCGCTGAAGCGCAGCCAAACGGCGTGCCCTTTCAGGAGGAGCAATGGAATTTGGCGTGATGATGTTTCCCGCCGACTTCGCAATGCGGCCGGATGACCTGGCGCGCGAGGTCGAGGCGCGCGGCTTCGAGTCGCTGTGGTTCCCCGAGCACACGCACATCCCCACCAGCCGCAAATCGCCTTGGCCGGGCGGGGCCGAGCTGCCGAAAGAGTACTCCCACACCTACGACCTGTTCGTCGGTCTCAGCACGGCCGCGGCGGTGACTAAGACGCTGAAAATTGCGTCCGGCATCTGCTTGGTCGTGGAACGCGATCCGATCATTCTGGCCAAGGAAGTCGCGTCGCTCGATACACTCTCGGGTGGCCGTTTCCTCTTCGGCATCGGCGGGGGCTGGAATGCGGAAGAGATGGAACATCACGGCACGGATTTCCGGCGCCGGTGGAAAGTGTTGCGCGAACGCGTCGAAGCGATGAAGGCCATCTGGGGCAACGAGGTCGCCGAGTACCACGGCGAAACCGTCAACTTCGAGCCCATCTGGTCGTGGCCCAAACCCGTCCAAAAGCCGCATCCGCCGATCTACCTCGGCGGGCATGGTGCGCGTGCGTTGGCGCGCGTGGTCCGTTACTGCGACGGGTGGCTGCCGATCCCGGGCCGGGCGGGCCAGTTGCTCGAGGGCGTGGCACAACTCCGCGATTTGGCGACGGAGGCCGGCAGGGACCCGGGCAGCATCGCGGTATCGGTGTTCGATGCTCCCGCGGACGCACGCACGCTCGCGACCTATGTGGAAGCCGGTCTCACGCGCGCGATCTTCGGCGTGCCGGCCGCGTCGGGCAACGAGGTCCTGCCGCGGCTCGACCGCCTGCAGCGGCTGGTCGCTGACGTGCGCGGCTGATGCTCAGTGCTCGCGCTCGCGCGAATAGCTCGAGCGCAGACCGCTCGCGCCGTCGCGCACGCGCGCTTCGTTGATCTTGAGCGGACGGCCCTTGAAGTCTTTGCCATCCAGCTGCTGGATCGCCTGCGCCGCCTCGGTGTCCGTCCGCATCTCCACGAAACCGAAACCGCGCGACTTCCCGGTCAGGCGATCTTTGATGATCGCCACGGAATCCGGAGTTCCCGCCTGGGAGAAGTATTGTTTGAGCTCGTCTTCTGTGGCTGAGAACGCCAGGTTACCCACATACAACTTGCGGCCCATCTCGGCCTCCCACAGTTTTGCTCTTGGCCGCCATAGCACTGGCTACCTTCATTTGGCAAACTACTTTTTGCCATCGTCCGCACTAATTGTAAGTGCATTACAGTATGGATATGCGCGCGGCTCGGGGTGTGCGCGGCCGAGCGCGCCGGCGAAATGGAAGTCGGGCGCTCTTTCCGATAGGGGAGGCGAATGCTCGACCAGCCGCAGGGCGGCAGCCTGAGCACGGCCCCGCAGGAGTCGCTGGCCTCCTTCGCCGCCCGCCATCCGCTTCGCTATCTATGGGGACTGGGTGCCGGCGTATGGATCGTGCTGTGCACGCTCGTGCTCGGCCTGCTCGCTATCGCGCTCGTGCTCGTCATGCGCCGCGGGTCGCCGATCGATGTCATCGGCCGCTGGTGGGGGCGATGTATCGTACGCGCGTGCGGGATCCACTTACAGGTCGAAGGTCTCGAACATCTGCAGCCGGGGCAGAGTTACGTGCTGGTCAGCAATCACCTGAGCAACTTCGACATCTGGTGCACGCTGGCGAGCATGCCGATCACGATACGCTTCGTCGCCAAGAACGAACTGTTGCGGGTTCCGGTGCTCGGGCAGGCGCTCGCATTGAGCGACCACATCGTCATTGACCGACAAAACCCCGACGCCGCAATCGCGCGGATCAACGAGGCCGCCGCACACACGCCGGAGGGCATCGGCATCCTCTTCTATGGCGAGGGCACGCGCAGCCGGGACGGCCAGGTGCACGAGTTCAAAAAGGGCGCGGTGAGCCTGGCCTTGCTCGCACAACTGCCGCTGGTCCCGATGAGCGTCAGTGGCACGCGCAAGTTCCTCCCGCGCGGCTGCGCCGTGATCCGCCCCGGCGGCCGCGTGCGAATCGTGCTCGGCGAGCCGATCGCGACCGCGGGGTTGCCGTTTGCGGTGCGCGACGAGCTGAACGCGCGCGTGCGGGATGCGGTCGTGCGCAACTTCATCCCCGAATTCGTCTAAAGCCCGCCGGCATGGACATGCGCTATTGGGCGGCAGCGCTCTCGCCGCCTCCGCTACGGGGCGCGCAAGCGGCACCGCTCGCGATCGCCTGCGGGGCGACCAGCAACTCGGTGTGGCTCACGACCGGGCGGCGTGTGCCGGCCGGCTGCGTCTAGTCGCGCCATGCCGACCGCGCTCGAAATCGACCAGGTCAGTAAGCGCTTCGGCCTGGTCGCCGCCGTGAACGAGGTGAGCTGCAGCATCGCGGCGGGCGAAGCCGTCCTGTTGCTCGGCGCCAATGGCGCCGGCAAGACCACGCTGCTGCGGCTCTGCGCGACACTGCTGCGGCCGACGCGAGGACACATTCGCATTGCCGGGCTCGACGCCGCCGCGCACGGCGCCGCAGCGCGCCGGAAACTCGCGGTGCTCGGGCACGAGAGCTTCCTCTATCCCGACCTCAGCGCGGCCGAGAACCTCTCCTTCTACGCCCGGCTGTACGGCGTGTCCGAACCGCACGCGCGGGCGGCGGCGTTGATCGAGCAACTCGGCCTTCGCGGCTGGGCACATCGCGCCGTGCGGACCTTTTCCCGCGGAATGGTGCAGCGTTGCGCGCTGGCTCGCGTACTGCTCCACGAGCCCGAGATCCTCCTCCTGGATGAACCCTTCACCGGACTCGACGTGGAGGCGCGCGAGCTCTCGTGCGGCGCGCTGCGCGACGCGCACGGCCGCGGCGCCGCGCTCTTGATCAGCACGCACGATCTGCAGCTCGGGCTCAGCCTCTGTGCGCGCGCGATCATCCTGGCTCGCGGTCGCATCGCATGGCAGGGGCCGGTCACGGCGGATGAGGCGCCCGCACTCGAGCGGCGGTTGCGCGAGCTGGCGTTCCGTGAGCCTGCGTGAGGCGGTGAGATGCTCGCCATCCTGTGGAAGGATCTGCGCATCGAGTTGCGCACCAAGGAGACCCTGGCCGCGCTGCTGCTGCTCGGACTGCTGACGCTGCTCGTGTTGAGTTTCGCCTTCGACCCGACGAGTGAGCTGCGCACAGCCGCCGCGCCCGGTGTGTTGTGGGTTGCCGTTGTGTTCGCAGGCACGCTGGGCATGAACCGGTCGCTGCTGCGCGAGCGCGAGCACGACTGCTTGCAGGGCCTGCTCCTGGCACCAGTCGACCGCGGCGGCATCTACCTGGCAAAAACAGCGGCCAATTTTCTGTTCATGGTCGCGGCCGAGCTGGTGCTCGTGCCGCTGTTCGTTTTCTTTTTCAACTTACCGCTGGCGAGCACGGCGCTCCGCCTGGCTCCGATCCTGCTGCTCGGTCTCCTCGGCTTCGCGGCGGTGGGCACCATTTTCGCGGCCGTCTCGCTGCGCACGCGCGCCCGCGAGGTGATGTTGCCGCTGCTCATGCTTCCGCTCGCCACACCGCTCCTGATCGCGGGCATCCAAGCCACTGCGCAGATCATGAATGGCCAGACACTGGGAGCGGTTGCGCACTGGCTGAATCTGGTCGCCGCGTTCGACGCCGTGTTCCTGGTTGTGGGGTGGTTGGCCTTCGAGTATGTGGTCGAGGAATGAAGCGCCCGCCGGCTCTCGCCGATGTCTGACACCCCGCCCGCGCGCGCGAACTGGACCGACCGGGTCCTGCCGCCCGCAGTCATCGCCACGCTCCTGGCCGCCCTCTATCTCGTCTTCGTGCGCGTGCCGACCGACAGCTTTCAAGGTCCGGTGCAGCGCATCTTCTACGTTCACATGGCCATGTGGCTCGCCACCTTCACCGCGTTCGCGGTGGTCGGGGTGGCCAGCCTGCTCTACCTGTGGCGCCGCGCGGATCGCTGGGATCGCCTCGGGCGCGCCGCCGCCGAGCTCGGCCTGCTCTTCTGCACGCTCGGGCTGGCCACCGGTACGATCTGGGCGAAACCCATCTGGGGCACGTGGTGGACATGGGACCCGCGGCTCACGCTGACGCTGATCCTGTGGATGATCTACGCCGCGTACCTGCTGCTGCGCAGCCTGGCGACGGAACCGCAGCAGGGCGCCACGCTCGCCGCCATCCTCGGCGTGTCCGGCGTGGTCGACCTCTACCTCATCAATCGCGCCGTCTACTGGTGGCGCGGCATCCATCCAGCGGTCATCGTCAACCGCGAGGGCGGCACCGGGCTTTCGGACCCGGTCATGCGGCTGACTCTGCTCGTCTGCATGCTCGCTTTCTTCTTGCTCTTTCTCTGGTTGTTGCGCTTGCGCCTGCGCGCCGCGCGGCTGCAGGACGCCGTCGACCTGCTCCGCGCGCGAGTGGCCGCGGCGGGTCGGTGATCAATCGATGGACGGCGGCGGATCGCATCTCGCTTACCTGATCGCAGCATATGCGGTGGTGTGGCTCGGGCTCCTGCTCTACGTCACGAGCCTGGACCGGCGGAGCCGGGAGCTCGAGCGCGAGCTCGAGGAGCTCAAGCACCTCGTCGAGCAACGCCGCGGTTGAGCAGCACCTTGCCGAGCCGTAGACGCGCCGGAGGGGTCGCACTTCCGCGCGCGGTGCACCCCTGGCGATCAGTCGAGCAGCGCGGCCAGCGTCGCGCGCGTGTGCCTGAGGCCGCCCTGGCTCGCCGCGAGTAGCGATCGCAGCGCGAGCACGTCCGCCCACTCGTCCACGTCGAAGGTCTCGTCCAAGAAGCGCACGCGCAGACCGCACGCCGCCGCGCGCGCGGCGGTCTGCGCGC
>JBFXHX010000013.1:52845-105087 GCA_050176585.1 Binatia bacterium | reverse complement strand
CTCGGAGAACCCCGCCGCATGGCGGTAGAGGTCCGCGGCCGCGCTCGCCTCGAACTCCGTCTGCGCGCGCGCCGACTCGTAGCGCTCCCACGACGAGACGAGGACGAAAGCCAGGATGATTCCGTAGAGCCCGCCGACGACCGCGAAGCAGACGCCCGCGACCTCGTGGTGCTCCATCAGTTGCTCGAGCGGCACGCGGCGCCGTACCAGCACGACGCCGAGCCCTGCTGCGATCACGAACGCCACCGCGGCGAGCACCTCGCTGTTCATCGCGCGCCTCGCTCGCCGGCATAGCCGCGGCAGCCTGGTCCGCAGGCCGCCGCACGCGCGGCCGATCCCGCGGCTGAGACGAGCGCGGCTATGACGGCAACGGTGGATGAAGGCATATACCAGGGCCTCATGGCGCCCTCGCGGAATCCGCCGAAGGGTACAAGGCCGCGCGCGTCCGTCAACCGCAGATTGTCGCAAGCCGCGGCTTTTCAGTTGGGCCCGCACGGCTGTCCCGCAGGTGCTGTTGCCCAGTGTCTGTCGCGAGGCCGCTTCGCGGTTGTGCGGCGCGCTGTCGTATCGCCGGACCATCTGCGCCTATTCCGTTCGCCGTGCGGGGATACACCGCCGGCAGTATGGGTGCGCGATGGGAAGATGCCCGTGTCGCGCCGGTGGCTGTGGCCGGCCGAACCACCGATGCGGCAGCGCGATTGGTGCGACACCCCGCTCCGCAACGGCGATTCATAGCGCAAACATCTGAACACGGACGCCGCGACCCGCGCGCGGCATGGTCTCGTCGCTCACGCGCAGCGATCGTCGCACGCGGGGGAATTGCACATGCTCGAGTGGTGACACTGGAGGGCGCCGCTCTGTCGGCGCCGCTCGACGATGGTCCGCCCCAATTCAACAGCCGCGCCAGTGCGCGCTGCCAGTTGGGTGCGGGCCGGGTCATGTGCTATCCGCCTGCCGCCGAAATGCGCCGCCGAACGAGCCTGACGAAGCGGAAGGAGAACGGTGTCGCTCGGCCGGCGCGGAACGGCGCGGCGCATCAGCCATCCCGCCCGGGCGAGCGAGCAGCCGCGCACCAGTCCGGCCGTTCCGCGCCCGGCCACCTGCTGGTCTCGATGCTGGTGATGGCGTGCACCGCGTGCGGGGATGTGAGTCGCGACACGCTCAGAGACGCGGCGGCACTGCGGTCGACCATCGCGGCGATCTCCGGCCAGTTGCGCCACCTCGCCGCAGACACGGCCGCGGCCGGCGATCAGCAGTTGAGCGAGCCGACGGCGCGGGCGGCGCGCGAGATCGCAGGGCTGCTGCCGAGGCTCGACGCAGTCCTGAATGGAGCCGAAGAAGACGGTGAAGCGGCGATGCGCAGCACATCCGAGGCGCTGGCGGCGGCCCTCGGCGCGCTCAGAGCAGAGGGCGCCAAGGCGGGGCCGTATGCGAGCGCGAAGCTGAACGCCGCCCTCGCGCTCATCGGCGAGTCGATCGATCGCGTGCCGGCAGACGATCTGCCCCCGTTCATCCTCGCGATGTCGCCGACCCGGCTCGATGCGCAGCAGCCAGCGCCCAAGGTGAAGGTGTTTGGGCATCTGCCCGGCGACCTCAATGAAGACGTGGTCGTGACCGCGGCAGGCAAACCGGTACGTGCCTCGCGCGGGCCGCGCGGCGCCGTTGCGTTCGCACTCCCGCCGGACCTCGCCTTGACCGAGGGGCAGGTGGTGCCGGTGCACGTGCGCGTCGCGCGATCCGGCACGTCGAGCGAGCACATCGATTTCGCGGCACAGCTCGTGGTCGGCAAGCCGATGCCCTTTTCGTGCACCGTGGAAAGCTATGAGGAGCAGCCCGGACACCGAGAGGACATCGCGGCGAAAAAAGCCGCGTCCTACGAAGCGGCGAGCGCCGAGGGCGATCAATGGCGGTACGTGTCGGCCGCAGACCTGTTCGCGGCGACGGTCGAGGAAGCCGCACAGTACGAGCCGCGCACGGTGGCCGTGCGAGCGACCGGAGAGAAGGTCTTCGCGGTCGGCGGCGGGTGCGGCGATGGCCCCAGCGGCAGCGCGCGCATCGTCGCCGGGGGCCGAGCCGTGGAGCTCAGCCTCAGCGCGCCGCGCCTGCCGCGCCGGATGGGCATCGACGGCTGGAGAATTCAGACGTGCGAGGAGGGAGATACGCGGGTCGCGCTGACGCTCCAGCCGACGTTCTCGGCCGCACGGCGCGAAAGCGGCGTGCTGACGCCGAAGAATGCGGAGACGCTCGCGGTCGGGTTCGCGGGCGCGCACGTATTGCACCGGCTGGCGGACGGAGCGCCGTATGCGGTGTACGTCAGGTGCGACTTCGCGGACGGCCCAGAGCAGTGGTCGACGCACACCATGGTGCTGACGAAGGACGACAGACAGGCCGAAGCGCGCGGCGTCGGCGCGCGCATCGCCGATGACCGCGTAGTGATCGAGCCCTTCGATCCCCTGCGGTTCGATCAGCAACTGGAGTGACCCTGCGATGGGGGGAACCGTAGGCTGTGGGGCCGAACCTCACGCGTCATAGCCGACAGCTAAACGCCTTGCCGCCCGCGACGGGCGGCGTCGTCAGCTATGGGCGCGGCGCCCGCGCACCAGTCTCAGCACCCCCACGAGCGCCAGCATGGCCGCAGTCATCAGCATGACATTGTTCGACATTGCGGGTGCAGGCGTCACGGGCGCGCATATCCCGTCAACAAACACGCCGGGGTCGACCTCTTCCCCACCGCGGCATTTACCGCCTGGGCGGAAGGTCCCAGAGACGCCAGAGCTGCAGAAAACGTCAGTGACCATATCCGCACACGTCTGGGTACTGGCCTGGGTGTACAAGCAGCAACCCAGCGGACCTTGAGCGCCGGCCTGATCTCCCCGGCCGGCTATGACGAGCGTCATGATGCACCCTGCTAGGAACACCCGCGCGATTCGCATGCTCACCTCCGCCCGCCGCTTCGATCGACGCCGCGTGCTGCCACTTTCATGCGCCAAGGACAAAGTCTGCCCTGACACCGCATATTCGGGGCAGTCCATTTTGCGCGGACCTCAGCGCTTGCGGGAGAGGGCGTGCTCAGCCGTCGGCGCGGCGCCGGCGCATCAGTCGCAACAACCCCACCCCGGCCAGCATCACCGCGGCGAACAGCGTGACGTGCTTCGACAAAGCGGGCGCGGCCGTCGGAGCGGGCGCGCACACCCCGTCGAGAAATTCGTTCTCCCCAATCGGTGTACCGCCGCGGCATGTACCACCGGCGAGGAAGGTCCCACCGGATGTGGCGCACGACTCCGCCGTAACCATCTCCGCGCAGGTCGTGGCGAGCGTCGTGATCAAGCAGCAACCCACCGGGTCGCCTTGCGCGGCGGCGTGCTCTCGCGGTCCCGCTATGACCAGCGCCATCATGCATCCCAGGAGAACCGTGCGCGCAATTCGCATGCTTACCTCCACCCCTTCGTCAGCGCCGTGAGCGTTTATCACTTTACCCCGCGAGGGACAACGTTGATCAGCGCGTCGGCGCACGCCGTTGGATGTGTGTCACTCGGGTTGCGAGGGTGCGCATAGCGTAGTAGCGACCCCGGCGGGCACGGGTGCAGGGGGAGGACTACCCGAGTGGAATCGGCAGGCCGCGTGTGGCACGTGCGCGCCGCGGCGCTCGCCACGCCTCTGGTCGCTCTGGCCTTGGTCGCACTGGTCCTGGCCGCCAGCGAGATCGCAGCGCGGTGGGGGACGTTGCGGGCGCGCCTGCCGCCGCCGAGCGTCGGCAGCCCATCGCGCCACCTCGAGCTGCAGCTCGCCGGTCTGGACGCGTTCGCGCGCAGCGCCGGCGGCATCGACTGTATCTTCCTCGGCAACTCGCTGGTGCTTCTCGGGTTGGACCCCAATGCCTTTGATGCCGCGTACGAGGCGCGGAGCGGCACCCGCTTGCGGTCGTTCAATTTCGCCGTCAACGGTATCACCGCCTCCGGCGTGGCCGCGCTGGCGCGGATTTTGGCGGAAGATTACCGCCCCTGGCTGATCATCTATGGGCTGACCATGCGCGACTTCAGCCGCGCCGCCGAGGCGCCGGCGATCGACGCCATGCCCTGGGTGCGCTACCGCCGGGGCGCGCCGAGTGTCGACGGCTGGCTCGTCGAGCACTCGCTCGCCTATCGCTACTTCCTCCTCTACGCGTGGCATGCCCCGTCGGCGTCGGACCACCGCACCGTCGATGTCGCTACGGCACGCGGATTCTACCCTGTGGTGCCGGCGACTATTTTCGATGCAGCCCAGATCGCTCAGGCGCAAGGCCTGGTCTCCTACCAGCTGAGGAGCGGCGCCGCTGAGCAGCAGCTGGCCGCGTTGACGACCCTGTTTCGGGTTCGGGATGCGGGCACGCAACTCGTCATTCTCGAGATGCCGGTGCACCTCGATCTCTCGCACTGGCCCGCCGACGCGGTCACGACCTATCAGCAGGTCATGGACCGCGTCCGGCAGTCCGCCCGGCCGAGCGGCACGCCGGTCTGGGCGGCGGTCGGGCCACAGCAACTGCCCGAGGACGGGTGGTTCGATCTGTGGCACATGAACGCGCGTGGCGCGGCCGCTTTCAGTCGTTGGCTCGCGGAGCGCGTGGCGGCAGCAGCCGAGGCCGGGGAGTTGACGCATCCGCACGACCGCCGAGCCCCTCCCCGTTCGTAACTCGGCATGCCGATCGTCTCCATCCCGTTCGCGGCTTTCGCCGTTCTCGCCCTCGCCGTCTACCATCTGCTGCCGCATCAGCGGGCGCGGCAGCACTGGCTCCTGTTGGCGTCCTACACCTTCTACGCGCTCGAGTCGTGGCGGTTCCTGCCGGTGCTGCTGTTGCTCACCGGCGTGACCTTCGCGGTTGCGGGGCAGTTGCTTCGCCGCACGCACCACCGCGCGGTGTGGCTGTGGATCGGGCTCGGCGCCAATGTCGCCGCGCTTGGTGCATTCCGGTACGCGTACCCGTCGAATCCGTTTACCGAGCCCTTCCTGGTCGTCGGGTTGTCGTTCTACACGCTGCAGGGGATGTCCTATCTGTTCGACGCCCATGCTGGGACGCTCAAAACGCCGCACCGCCTGGCCGATGTGGCACTGTATCTCGCCTACTTTCCGAAGCTGGTCGCCGGTCCCATCGAGCGCGCACGCGAGTTTCTGCCGCAATTGGCGCACGCGCACGTCGTGGATGACGCCACCGCGGGGCGCGCCGGAACGCTGATCGCGGTCGGCGTCACGCGGAAGCTGGTGATCGCCGATCCACTCGCCGCATTGCTGCCGGCGGAGGCATTTTCCGCGCCGTCGCAGCTCGGCGCCGCCGCTCTGGCGGCCGCAATCGCCGGCTACGCGTTCGTGCTCTACAACGACTTCGCCGGCTACACGAACATCGCGCGCGGGGTCAGCAGCCTGTTCGGGATCGAGCTGTCGGCGAACTTCGCGCAGCCGTTCTTCGCCCGCAGCTTCACCGAGTTCTGGACGCGCTGGCACATCACCCTCTCACGGTGGCTGCGAGACTACATCTACATGCCGTTGAGCCGTGCGCTGCTGCGCCGGAATCCGCGCCGGTCGAACGTGCCCGGCTTGCTGTTGCCGCCGATGGTCACCATGCTCGCCGGCGGATTATGGCATGGAAACAGCGCGGGCATGTTGCTGTGGGGCGGCATGCACGGCGCGTATCTCATCTGCGAGCGCATACTGACCCTGCGCCCCCGCGCATCGCGCGCCGGCGTGCAGCCGATGAGCCGCCAAGTGCTGAGCGCCCTCGCCGTGTTCGCGCTCGGGTGCTGGGCATTGGTCGCCTTCCGCACGACCGGCGCGGTTGCGCTCGAATATTGGGGCGCCATGCTGCGCGGCGCCGCCGGCGACCTGCCCGATCCCCAGATCCTGGCTTTCATGGCGGCATCGCTGTGGCTGGATTGGCGCGAGCACCGCTACGGTGCAGAGACCATGTTCGATCACTGGCCGCGCTTCGACCGCGCGGCGCTGCTTGCGGCTGCGATGCTGCTCTGGTTTGTCATGACGCGCATCGAGCCGACCACACCGTTCATCTACCGGGGATTTTGAGCGCGCCGGAGCGAGCGTCGCGGCATTGAGATGACCCTCACGGATTGCCAGAACTTGCTGGAGCCGATCGCCGAGCGCGCGCGCCGCGCGCCGGACGTGCGCGTGCTCACCGTGCTGCACGAGGATGGGACGGACGAGCACGTTTCCGCCGGCGATGTGCTCGCCGAGGCGCAGGCGTACGCGTCGGGGTTCGAGCGGGCCGGGATCGCGCCCGACGATGTCGTGATTCTCGCGATCGGCCCGTTGCGACCGCTCATCGCCACCTTCCTCGGCGCCATGTGGCGCGGTGCCATCCCGAGCATCTCGAGCTGGGGCACCGACCGCCTGGATGCCGCGGTCCACCGCCAGGGCGTCACAACGCTCGCGCAGAGCTGCGGCGCTCGCGCCGTGGTCACCACCGCCGACCGGGGCGCGGTGCTGCGCGATATGCTCGCCGACAGCGGCTGCCGGGTGCTCGGCTGTGAAGACCTACCGCTGGCCGGTGCGCCGCCGTCAGATGCTGCCGTACGGCGCGCGCCGGAGGACATCGCGTTCCTGCAATACAGCAGCGGGAGCGCCGGGCGGCCGAAGGGCGTGCCGAACACCCACGGCGCCACATTGCGGTACTTGGACGCCAAGCGGCGCACGTCGGTGGGGCCGCGCGATGTCGTAGTCAGCTGGCTGCCGCTGTACCACGACTTCGGCCTGGTGAGCGGCTTGCTCTGCCCCCTGGTGCTCGGCGTGCACGGCGTCCTCATGGCGGCGCATCATTGGGTGCGCGATCCGAAGATGCTCTTCCGGGCCATTCACCAGTACCGCGGCACGGTGTGCTTCATGCCCAACTTCGCATTCAACCACTGCGTCCGCACCATTCGCGACCGCGACCTCGAGGGCATGGACCTCAGCCACTGGGAGAAGCTGCTGAGCGGCTCCGAGCCGGTGCGGCTCGACAGCTTTCGCGGCTTCGCCGAGCGCTTCGCGCCGTATGGCTTCCGCGCCTCCGCGCTGCGCACCGGGTACGGCATGGCCGAGCTCGTCGAGGGGGTGACCACCTCCGCGATCGGCGATCCGCCGGGCCCCGACTGGATCGACCGTACGCGACTGCAAGCCGAGCGGCGTGCCGAGCCGGCAGTGCCACACCAGCCGGGTGGCGTCGCGATCATGAGCTGCGGCCGGCCCATGCCGGGCACGGAACTGCGCATCGCAGATGAACGCGGCAACGCCTTGCCGGAGCGCGCAGTCGGCGAGGTGATGGTTCGCAGCGCGTACATGTTCCGCGGCTACTATCGACAGCCGGAGCTCACGGCACAGGCCATCCGCGACGGCTGGTTCTGCAGCGGCGATCTCGGGTACCTCGCGGACGGGCAGCTGTACATCACCGGGCGGAAGAAGGACCTCATCATCGTCGGCGGTCGCAACGTCCACCCGGAAGATCTCGAACAGATCGCCGACAAGACGCCCGGACTGCGCCCGGGCCGCTCGGTCGCGTTTGGCATTCCCGACGCGCTGCTGGGATCAGAGCGCATCGTCGTGGTCTGCGAGGTCGCAGCCGACTGCGATGCCGAGCAGCAGCTCGCCATTGAGCGGCAGCTTCGCCGCAACGTCACGCGCGAGATCGGTGTGACCCTCGGCGAGGTGCGCTTCGTGCCGCGCGGGTGGATCTCCAAGACATCCAGCGGAAAGACGGCGCGGCCGGTGAACCGCCGAAGGTTTCTCGAGCAGTACGGACGAGCACACGCGGGCGATGCCAACCGCGCGCCCACGCCACCGCAGAGCTGAGCGTGCCGCCGCTCGACCCGGCCGAGGTGCGGCGCAAGCTGCGCGCCTTCATCTGCAGTGAGCTCTTGGGACAGGACGCGTATCCCCTGGGCGACCATGAAGCGCTGATGACCGGCGGCCTCATCGATTCGTTCTGCGTGGCCTACCTGAGCGTCTTCATCGAGGGGGAGTTCCAGGTCTACATTCCCGACGTCGACCTCACGGTGGAGAACATGGACACCTTGGACCTCATCACCGGACAGGTCTTGCAGAGAACAGAAGAGGGTTTGGGCGGTTCGGGGTGAGCGCGTCCATCTGCAGACGAAGCGTTTACGCGTGGCAGCCGGATCCGCCACCGCTCCTGCCGATTGCACCGACCTCGGCGCGCTATACAGCCGAGGTCGCCAGTAGACGCCGACCGTAAGACCGTGATGAGGTGTGATCCGACGGGGGATCGCAGGTGCAGTTCGGGAGGTGTGCGAAGCAACGCGCCACCGTGGTTGCTGAGACTGTTGAACGGTTAGAGGTCGGACGCCGAGGCCGCTCGACACCACGGGTTGACCGGCGCCGAGGTCGAGCGTTCAGCGCGCCGTCTGGCGTCGATCGAGAACGCTTTGCGTTCTGGCGTCCGCGGCCTTCGCCGGCGGGCCCGCGAACGACCATCTCGATAACGGCCCTGATGGTAGCCGGCGCGTGCTGGGCCAGCATCGCTGCCGCCCAGCCCGTTGCTGAGCACGAGAACCAGCTGCCTCGACCGGCAACCAGTGAACCCTTTTTGCTCGGTCCCCCGAAGGATGGCGGTCCCGTGGTGGTCCGAGCGAGCTTCCAGTTGCGCGACATCAACGAGATCAACGAGCAGTCCCAGACCTTCGAGTTCTCCGGCGTGCTCACGCTGAAGTGGCATGACCCACGACAGGCGTTCAGCCCCGCTGCGGCAGGCGTGGACGAGAAGGTCTACCAGGGCGCCTATCAGGTCGATGAGCTCTCGACCGGTTGGTTCCCTCAGGTGGTCTTGGTCAATGAGACCGGCTCGTACGCCGCACGTGGAGTGGTGCTGCGAGTGCAGGCTGACGGAACGTCGACGCTGATCCAGACTCTGAACGCCATTGCGGAGACCGAGCTCAATATGCGGCGGTTCCCGTTCGACCGGCAACGCTTGGAGGCGGTGTTCGAAGTACCGGGTTTCGACAATAGCGAAGTCGTGCTGCAGGCGGAATCGGCCGGTGCCGATTCGGTGGGCGCAACGGTCCGGCTACCGCAATGGGCCATCACCGGCATCGAGACGTCGAGCCGCGTTCACTCCCTGCCCTATGCCGGAGGCCGGGACATGGCGTCCGCGTTCGTCGTGAGCGTCGACGCGCAACGCGTCGCCTTGTTCTTCATCCGACTGGTCGTCTTTCCTCTCGTGGTGATCGTGTTGCTCTCGTTCTCCGTGTTCTGGATGGACCGGTCGTCGCTGGGTGACCGGATCAGCGTGTCGTTCATCGGGATCCTGACCGGCGTCGCTTACCAGATCGTGATGAGCGAGCTCCTCCCGCGGATCTCGTATGTCACGTTGATGAACGGCATCTTGAGCGTCAGCTTCTTGACCATGTGCGCGACCGTGGTGATCAACCTCGTGGTCGGCGCGCTCGACAAACGCGGAAAAGCCCACATTGGAGATCGCGTGGATCGCCTGTGTCGGTGGATCTTTCCCCTCACCTATTTCGGATTGATGTTGCTCATGATCGGCGTGGCGCTTGTGTTCTTCTAGTGTTCGCTCCGTGGCCGAGAAAAAGCGCCGCCGCATCCACCCACGTGCATGCGGCGCACGGCGCCGCGCGCTCGGCGCCTGTCGCGGATCGCCGCACCCGATCTCGTCGCACGTGCCGCTGTGCCGAGATTGTGGCACTCAGACGCCCCACAGCTCGCCCGCCCGTACCCCCCCCGAGCGCCTCTAAACCTCGCTCACTCGGACCACGGCGCGATGCCGGCGCGCTCCAGGGCCAGCTGGTCGTGCGACACCAGCAACGTGCAGCCGGCTTCGTCTTGCAGGCGCTTGAGCCACTGGCGCAGCTCGGTCTGACGAGCTGCGGACTCGGGCACGATCAGGGTGCGGTACCACCACGGCTTCGCGACGTCGTAGGTGATGCCGTCGAGGTTGTTCACGATATCGCCGGTGAACGCGTAGCAGCGCGCGGCGCCGGTGCCGACGGTGGCGAGGATGATCTCACTGCCCGGCGTATGGCCGCCCGCGTCGATCACGAACACGCCGGGGAAGCCCGCCACCGCCATCGGCGTCCCGCCCTCGACCGCGAACGGCTGCACGCAGACGGCGTCGCGCAGCTCCACCAGGCCGGGACGGGTCGTGTAGTTGGTGCGCTGGGCCTGCGCCACGGTCATGAAGACCGGCAGCTCGTGCGCAGCGGCGGCGCAGAGCGCCGCGATCCCGCCGACGTGATCCGTGTGCAGATGTGTGAACAGCACGCCGCGCACGCGTTTGGCCGCGCCGCCGAGCGCCTCGGCCACCGATCGGTGCGCCGCGAGCGGGCCGGCGCCGGCGGCCCATGCGAGTATGCGGCCGAAGGTCCGCGCTTGGTCCGGCGTCATCCCGACGTCGATCAACAACAACCGGCCATCCGCCCACTCGAGCACGAACGCCGGATGGCTCATCACGTACGGCCGATCGGGGTGGGGATCCCGACCCCGGTCGAGCACGGCCCTGCGCGGCACGGGCTGACTGGCCGTGTTGATGACCGCCAACCGCACCGGGCGATCGGTGTCCGGCGGCCGCCCGACCCATGCCTCGATACGCGGCAACGGGCCGCCTTCGCGGGCGATGTCGTAGTGCGCCCAGAGCAGGCTGCCGACGGCGAAGATCACTAGCGCGATCACCAGGCGCAAGAACAAGCGCGCGACACGTCGCATTCCCCCGCGGCGTCGGACCTTCGGCGGCATGGCAGCTCCGTTTTGCACCTGGCGCCGGGCGAATCCACCCGCGGCGGCACGGCCGCCTATCTATCGCGTTCCGATGCGGCTGCTAGCTTCACTGGGACAACAGGAGGTCACCGATGAAGAAGTACACCTTGCCCGAACTGCCGTACGACTACTCCGCGCTCGAGCCGCATTACTCCGCGAAACAGCTCGAGCTGCACCACGACAAGCACCATGCCGCATACGTGGACGGCGCCAACAAGACCCTGGAGAAGATGGCGGCCGCCCGGGAGAAGAAGGACTTCGCGGCGATCAACCTGCTGCAGAAGAACCTGGCCTTTCACCTCTCGGGTCATATTCTGCATTCGATGATGTGGAAGAACCTATCGCCGAAAGGCGGCGGCGAACCGGAGGGGGAGCTCAAAGCCGCGATCGTGGAGTCGTTCGGCACCTTCGACGGCATGAAGACGCAGCTGACCGAGGCCGCGGTGAACGTGCAGGGCTCCGGCTGGAGCACGCTCGCCTGGGAGCCCGTCGGCAAGCAGCTCGTCAGCGAGCAGGTGTACGACCACCAGGGGAACATCGGCAACGGCACCGTGCCGCTGCTCGCCATGGATATGTGGGAGCACGCCTACTACCTGCAGTACCAGAACGTAAAAGCAGATTGGGTGAAAGCGTTCTGGCGCATCGTGAACTGGCAAGATGTGGCGCAGCGGTTGGCGACGGCCCGGAAGCTCGACCTCAGCATCTAGGATCGAGGCCGACGCTCGTACGCTGTCGCGCTGTCACGATAGGCCCGCTGACCTGCCGGTCGTGTCGCGGGGGGACAGTACCTATGGGCGGTGCACCGGGCGATGACGGCCGGGCGCGGAAAGCACGATCGGCGGGCTCGTCGCGAAGTGCAGTCGGCGTGAAGCATAGAGTCCGCGCCTGCAGGGCGCCGCTCGCGCTCGTGCAATTCCACAGCGTGCGGCCATTCCCTCCCGCTCCGCCGGCGCGCGCGGAGCGGGGGCAAACATCCCCGCCGTAAGAGCCGAACAGCTCGTCCTACCCGCTGTCGCTCCTACCTGCCTGCCCCAGCGGCATACGCCACGCGGGCTGCAGAAATCAGCAGCTCGGCGCGCGACAGGACGAGGGTGTACCGCGCATTCGCGAGGTCGCGTTCGGCGGTGAGCAGCTCGACGATGTCGCTCAAGCCCGCTTCGTAGGTCTTGAACGTGCCGTCGTAGGCGTCCTGCGACGCCGCCAGCAACGCCTCGGCGAAATCGAGCTTCCGCGCCGCGGCCCGGTAGTCGTGGTAAGCGCGCCAGACCTCGGCGATGGCGTCCAGCTCCGTCGCGGCCAGCTCGGCGCGCGCCCGTTCGCCCGCGGCTTCCGCTTCGCGGAGCGCGTTCAAGCGGTCGAATCCGCTGAACAGATCCCACTCGAACGTAAATAGCGTCTCGTACGCCGGCTCGTTCGCACGCAGGCCCGAGCGATTCGCGGCGGAATAGTCCCAGATCTGCTGCCCGTAGCGGCCGCGGAACCCGAGGCGGGGCAGGAAGTCGGCTTTCGCTTTGGCGATCGACGCCTCCGCCGCTCGCAGGTCCGCGACCCGCGCGGCGAGGTCGGGGCGCTGCCGGATCGCCGCATCGATGAGCGCGTCTACCGCGTGGTCGAGCTCGGTAGGACGCGACGCGGCCAGCGTTTCGATGCGCAGCGGCCGGTTCGCCGGCAAGCCGAGCGCGAGCGCCAGATCGGCTTCGGCGTTCTTCACCTCGACGTGCGCGTTCTCGAGGTCGTAGCGCGCCCGCGCCTCCACCTGGCGCGCCAGTAACGCTTCGGGCCGCGTGGCGAGACCGGCATCGAGCCGCTCCTCGGCGGCGGCGAGCACCGTCCGCGCCAGCTGGAGGTTGCGCTCGGCCGCGCGCTCCAACCCGTGCGCGGCGTCGAGGCGGTAGTACCCGCGCTGCACGTCGAACACGACGTCCTGCAGCCGGCGGTTGAAGGCGAAATTGGCCGCCACCAGGCGTTGCCGGGCGAGCTCAGCGGATTGCGCGCGCCGGCCGAAGTCGAGGAGCGTGTACGTGAGCGCAATCGACGGCTCGGCCGCTCGCATATGAATCGTCAAGGGATCGCCTTTCACGGGCTCCTGGTAGCGGCTCGCCGGCGTCATCCCCACTTCGACGCCGACGCGCGGATAGAACGGCGCCAGCGCGCGGCCGTATCCGGCGGCGGCCTGGCGCGCCGACTCCCAGGCGGCGCGCGTGTCCGGATTGTCGCGCAGCGCGACGTCGAGCAGCGCCGGAAGATCGTACGTGTCGGACTCGCTCGGCAACACGCGCTCGCTCGTCCGCCACGCCTCGGGTGGCGCGGCGAGCGCCGTCTCCGCGTCGCGCGGCGTCCAGGGCCGGTCGCGCGCGGGCGGGGCCAGCGTCTCGGGCGCGAGCGCCTGGCGAACGTCGGGCGGCGGTCGCCAGATGTCGCACGCGGCGAGCGCCAGCCCGAGCAGTGCCAGTGCGTGCGCGCGGGCTTTACTCGGGCCCGCTGATCGTGTCTCTAGTATCGCCATGCTCGACGGTACGCGGCTTGGCGCGCTGACGCGCACGCGGCGCCGTGCATATACGAACCGCGCCGCGGGTCCAATCGGCATACCTGCAGCGCTCGCGCTACCGCGCTACGATCCGGTCTTCGACCTGGAAGGCGCGTTCTTCCCCGCCTGGATGCTCTGCCTGATCGCCGGCATCGCGGCCACCGTGGTCCTCCGACTGCTATTCGCGCGCGTCGGACTCGAGGGTCATCTGGGCCCGCTGCCGCTCGTCTACGGCTGCCTGGCCCTGCTGCTGACGATGACCACCTGGCTGCTGTTCTTTCGCGTGTGAGGCACTGGTGGCCGGGGAGCGGGAGAGTCTCGCGCTGCGCGTGGTCGGCCGTGTGGTCGGCGCCGCGATCGTCATCACCACGGTAATCATGGGCGCGTATGTCTACCGCGCCGTCTATCTTCACCCCCGCACCGACGATGCCTACGTCCGCGCCAACACCATCGGCATCGCGCCGCACGTGAGCGGGCCGATCGTCGAGCTGCCGATCGTCGACAACCAGCGCGTGACGCAGGGCGATCTGCTGTTCGTGGTCGATCCCCGCCCGTATCGGGCCGCGCTCGATCAAGCGCGCGCCCAGCTCGAGCTCACCAATCTCGAGATCAAGGGCTACGAGCGCGCCGTGGATGCGGCCGCCGCGAGCCTCGCCGAACGGGACGCCGAGGCGGCCTATGCGAGCGATTATCTGCGGCGCGTCGAGCCGCTGCTCAAGGGGCAGTTCGTCACCAGCGACCAGGTCGAGGAGGCGCGCACGAAGGCGCGCGCGTCGCGGGCGGCGGTCGAGCGGGCGCGCTCGGAGCTCAGCCGGCAGCGGGACCTCCTCGGCCAGCTCGGGGACGTGAACGCGCGCCGCCAGGCGGCGCAGGCGGCGGTGTACGACGCGGAGCTGAACGTGCAGTACTGCGAGGTGCGCGCGCCGATCGATGCGTACGTCACGAACCTGAACATCGCCGTCGGCCAGTACGCGAACAGGGGCCAGGAGGTGTTCGCGCTGGTCGACGACCGCCAGTGGTACGTGATGGCGAACTTCCGCGAGTCGTTCTTGAAGCACATCGCGCCGGGCATGGAAGCCGACGTGTACCTGATCAGCTACCCGGCGCGGCGCTTTCGCGGACGCGTGCAGGGCATCGGGTGGGCCCTCTATCAGCAAAACGGCGCGACGGTGGGCGTCCTCCCCGCCGTCGAGCCCACGCTCAACTGGGTGCGGCTCGCGCAGCGCTTTCCGGTGCGGATCGTGCTCGAGGAATCCGATCCCGCCCATCCCTTTCGCATGGGGCAGACCGCCGTTGTGACCGTGCGGGGAGCCGGGTGACCGAGCGCCGCGCGGCGCGGCGACCCACCGCGGTCGCCGTCTCGCTCCTCTGCAACCGCGGCGGGCCTGAGACCGGCCGCGACGCCGCTTGCGGGTGCGCCGCCTGCGGCCGCCGCGAGCTCCCCGCCCGCGCCCGCGGCGCGGTACCGCCGCGTGCGGGAACCGCATGACGCGGCCGGCGCCGTTGCTGCCGCACTGGGTGCGCGACGAGCTGGCGCCGCTGCCCGGCCGCGTGCGCGCCGCCCTCGCGATGAGCGGCGGCACCGTCGCGGCGCTCACCGCGGGTCTTCTCGTCCAGTTCGCCAGCTTTCCCGCGCCGTTGATGGCCTTCAAGTCGCTCATGCCGAGCGTCGTGTGCACCTGGTCGTTGCTCGCGCTCCGCCTGCTCGCCATCTGGGCCGGCGCGGCGTTCGCCTTCGTGGCCGTCGGCATCGCGGTCCAGCTCCCCTGGCTCTTGCTGCCGGGCTTTTTCGTCGTCCTGACGGTGATCACGTATCTGGTGCCGATTCGGCAAAACCCGATCAGCGGTTATTGCCTCGCGCTCATCATCGCCGGCGTCACGTACAGCGGCGTTTTCGCGCCGCACGCGATCGGCGCGACCGCGTTGACGATGGCGGTAGGGTTCTCGATCGGCGTGACCACCGCGACCGTGTTGGCGAGGCTGCACGCGCTGCCGCCGGCGCGCGACCGGCTCGCGGCCGCGCTGGCCGAGAGCTTCGAGCGCACGCGTGCGCGACTGGGCGAGGCCGGCGCGCGCCTGCGCGGCGGCGCGCCGCCGCTCGCGGCCGATCCGCCTCCACTCTCCGCCCTCGCCGCGCATCTGCAGCTGCTCGGTCTGGTGCGGATGGAGCATCTCGACCTCGTGCTCGAGCGCGCGTTCGTCGCGCTGATCACCGCCGCCGAGCGCGCCGCGACCTTCGTCGCCATCGCCGAAGCCGCCGCGCCGCACCGGCTGCCCGCGCCGATGGCCGCGCACCTCGACAGCGAGCTCACCGCGCTGTTCGACGCGCTCGATCACGGGCTCGCGCGTTACGCCGCAGCAGCGCATAGGCCGGACGACGTGCTGGCGGACGCGCGCACGACGGCCGCCTCCTGGCCCGACTACCGGGCCCTCGTGGAAGCCCTCCGCGCCCGCGAGCGCGCGCCGTCCGCTCCCGGATCGCAAGGGATCGGATTGGCGGAGTCGACCAGAGTGCAAACGCTCGTGCAGGCGCTCGAAGGGCTGGCGGACGTGCTCCACACGCCCCCCGAGGCGCTCGAGCACGTCCCTGCCGAGCCCGGTCAGCGCCCGCCCCGGCGGCTGTGGCCTCCGTTCGACCCGTACGCGGCGCAGTTCGCCGCCAAGATCTCTTTCGCGTGCGTGCTCGCCCTGCTGATCGGCGTCGCCACACAGGCGCGCAGCATGGAAACCGCAGTGCTGAACCCGCTGATCCTCGCCCAGGGCAGCTACGGGGCAACGATCCGGAGAGCCGGTCTGCGGATTGCCGGCGTGGTCGCCGGCGGCGTGCTGGCGATTCTGACGACCATCGCGGTGATGCCGAACACGGCCGATGTCACGGCGTGGTTGCTGATCGTCTTTCTCGTTGCATTCCCGTGCGCGTACGTGGCGCTCGCCGGCCCGGCGCTCTCATACCTCGGCGTGCAGACCGCGGCGACCTACATGATCATCCTCATCGGCAACGCGCCGATCACCGACGTGCACGTGGCGCTGTGGCGCTTTCTCGGGACGGTGGTGGGCGCGGCGGTGCTGCTCGGCGTCTTCCAGATCGTCGCGCCCGATTACGCGGGCCGGCAAATCGTCAGCCGCTTCACCGACCTCCTGCGCAATCTGCTCGCCGGCGGGCCGGAGCCCGGCCGACCGCTGCTGCCGGTCGCGGCCGCGACGCGCTTGACCGACCAGACGACCGCGGGACTGGCCGACCTGCTGCGCCTGGCCGGCGAAGCGCGCATCGAAGGCGCCGCGAGCGGCGTCGATCCGGATGCAGCCGTGAACGCGGCAGGTATCCTCCGCCGGCTCGTGCACCGTTACGCGCTCCTCCGCCGCAGCCGCCGCACGGCGCCGCGCCCGCCCTTGCCTGCCGAGACCGCGGCCGCCCTGCTGGAGGTCGAGCGCGCCGCGCGCGGCCGCCTGCAGCGCCTCGTGCGCGTGCTGGACGCCCGCCATCACCGCGCGCTCACGACCTCGCGCCGCCACCGCGACGCGTGTGCCGCGGCGCGCGAGCTGGCGGCCGAGCCGGCCGCCGAGCTCGGCGCCGCGTGGGCGGCGTTCGCGAGCCGCATCGACTCCGCCCGGCGCGAGCTCTTGCCGGCGTGGCCACAAGCTGCGGGCGAGGCGATGATGGCCGAGGTCGCGCACCTGCAGCGCATCGTCGAGCTCCTGCCGAAGCTCGAGGCGGAGCTCGTGCGCGCGGTGCTGCCGGAACCCGGCGGCGTGGCTCAGATGGTGACCACCACCTTGCCGAAGTGCGCGCCGCTCTCCAGGTGACGGTACGCGTCCACCGTCTGGTCGAAGCCGAACACGCGGTCGATCGCCGGGCGGAGCTGATGCTGCGCGATCGCGCGGTTCATCGCCTGGAACATCTCGCAGCTGCCGACCACGATGCCGCGCACGTTCAGCTCCTTCAGGAGGATCTCGCGGAGGTTCACGCCCTCCGGCGGGCCGGCCAACCCGCCTACGATCGCCACGTTGCCATGCGGGGCCGCGGCGTTCAGCGAGCGCGGCAGTGTGCCGCCGCCGATCTCCACGATGTGATCCGCGCCCTGCCCGCCGGTGAGCTCGATCACGCGCTCGTCCCAGTCGGGCGTCGTGCGGTAGTTGATGGTCTCGTCGGCGCCGAGCGCGCGCGCCCGCGCCAGCTTGGCATCGCTGCTGGAGGTGACGATCGCCCGCGCGCCGTGCAGCTTGGCGAACTGCAGGGCGAACACCGACACGCCGCCGGTGCCGAGCACCACGACCGTATCGCCCGCGCTCAGTCCGCCGCGGGTCACCAGCGCCTGCCAGGCGGTCAGCGCGGCACAGGGCAGCGTCGCCGCTTCTTCCCACGACAGGTGCGCCGGGATGGGTATGACGCCGTCTTCCCGCAACGCGACGACTTCCGCCAGCACGCCGTCGATGCCGCCGCCGAGCGCGCAGCGCATGACGTTCCGCCCGATCGGTCCGGAGATCCAGCTCTGGAAGAACGTGCCCATCACGCGGTCGCCGGGCTTCACGCGCGTCACGCCGGGCCCAACCTCCACCACCTCGCCGGCGCCGTCGGAGAGCGGCACCAGCGGCACCCGGAGCGCGCCGAAGTATCCCCGCACCATCATGAGGTCGCGATAGTTCAACGAGGTGGCCCGTATCCGCACCAGGACCTGCCCGTGCTGCGCCCGCGGCTCCGGCCGCTCGACCGCCGCCAGGCCCTCGATGCCGATGCCCCGCTGAATCTCGTACGCGCGTATGCTCATGCCACCCTCCCCCGGGTTTTGCCGATCCCTATCTCGTCGGAGCCTTCAACGCGAAGCGTTGGACGTTTATCGAAGTGGACGCACTGGCCAATCCGGGCTAGGAGGCCTGACCCGCATGGCACCCGCACCGGCTCGCTTGCAGAGGTCGTGTGGTCGGCGCAGCGTGCCCGGCCGGCTCGGTTGGCTGGTCGCGGCGCTCGTCTACAGCGCCACCGGCGCGCGCGCCGCCGACGGCGACCCGGATTCGCCGTGGCTCGACATCCACACGTACGACGCCGATGGACCGTTCGTCACCGCGCCCGCGAAGACCGTCGGCATCGGGACGTACATCCTGGTCGGCGGAGCCGCCGCGCTGGCTTGCACTCCCGTCGATCTCGCGCGCGCCCTCCCCAAAGGCGAGGGATACGGCGAGACCGCGAAGGCCTGCGGCGCGGGGATCGGGAAGCCGGCGGGACGCGCGACGTACATCGCCGCCGGCGCGCCGTTCTGGCTGGTGAAAAAAGTCGCGTGGGACTTCCCGCGCCGGCTGTTCACGGCCGCGGCGAGCCCGGACGCGCCGCGCGCGCCGCGGTGACCGGCCGCGCCGCTACGCGGCGGTATGCTCGATGTGCGCCGGGATCGCTTCGGCCTCGGCGAGCCAGAGGGCGGGCGAGGCATCGGACGGCATGCGCCAGTCGCCGCGCGGCGACAGCGCTCCACCGGAGCCCACCTTGGGGCCGTCCGGCATCGCGTCGCGCTTGAACTGGTTGGCGAAGAATCGGCGCACGAACACGATCAGCCAGTGCCGAATGGCGTCGAGCGCATAGCGCTCGCCGAAGGCGTGCAGCGCGAGCCGCGCCAGGCGGCGCGGACCGCAACCGAAGCGGAGCACGTGGTACAAGAAGAAGTCGTGCAGCTCGTAGGGGCCGACGATGTCCTCCGAGCGCTGCAGGATCTCGCCTTCGCGCCCCGGGCGCAGCAGCTCCGGGCTGATCGGCGTGGCGAGCACGTCGCGCAGCACCGACTGCACCTCCGCATCGCCGGCGAAGATCACCTCCGCCGTCCAGTTGATCAGGAACGTGATCAGGGTCTTCGGGACGCCGGCATTCACGCCGTAATGGCTGAGGTGATCGCCGCCGTAGGTACACCAGCCGAGCGCGAGCTCGGTCAGGTCGCCGGTGCCGAGGTCGATGCCCCGTTGCTGGGAGGCCGTGGCGAACAGCAGCAACTTGCGCAGCCAGGCTTGGACATTCTCGAACGTGACGTCCTCGCGTTCGGGCGGATGACCGATGGCCGCATACACCGCTTGACTGAGCGCCGAGATGGACATCGCCCGGAAGCTCGCGCCGAGCGCGCGCGCCAGGCGCTCGGCGTTGCGCCGCGTGCGCTCGGTGGTGCCGAGGCCCGGCAGCGTCACCGCGATGAGCCGCGCGCGCTCGAGCCCGAGGAGGTCGAGCGCGTGCGCGGCCACCAGTAGCGCATGGGTCGAGTCCTGTCCCCCGGAGACGCCGACGATGACGCGGCGACCCTCCGGCGGCAGCGCATGCAGGCGGCGCGCCAGCGCGGTGGCCTGGATCAGAAATACCTCGCGGCAGCGGAGATCGCGCTCGGCCGGGTCGCTGGGCACGAACGGGTGGGCCTCGACGTGCCGCGCCAGGCGCTCCCAGGTGGCGCGCGTGCGGCTCTCGCCGCTGGCTTCGCAGATCACGCGGCGGAACGCGCGGGTTGCGTGCTCGCGCGCGTTGCCGCCGAACGACGTCTGCCGCATGCGGTCGTGGGCCAGCGACTGGAGGTCGACGTCCACGACGACGTGCGTCCCTTGCAGCGCGAAGCGCGCCGTCTCGGCGATCAAGCGGCCGCGCTCGGCGATCAGCCCGTGACCATCCCAGGCGAGATCGGCCGTGGACTCGCCGAAACCCGACGCGCTGTACATCTGGACCGCCAGGTTGCGCGCCGAGGAGCTGCGCACCAGCAGCTGGCGGTATTCCCACTTCCCCACGGTGATGTTCGAGGCCGCGAGGTTGGCCAGCACAGTCGCGCCCGCCAGCGCCGCCTCCGCCCCGGGCGGAATCGGAACCCACAGGTCTTCGCAGATGTCGATGTGCAAGACGAACCCGCGCAGGTGCGGCGCCTCGATCAGGACGTCGGTGCCGAACGGCACCTCGTCCCCGAGCAGCGCGAGGCACCCCTCGCGCGCGTCGCCGGCGGGGCGGAACCAGCGCAGCTCGTAAAACTCGAGATGGTTGGGTGGGTACGACTTCGGGGCGACCGCGATCACGCGGCCGCGGTACAGCGTGACCGCGCAGTTGAAGAGCAAGCCGCCGGCGGTCAGCGGCGCGCCGACCGTGATCAACATGTTCCAGTGGGCGCTGGCGGCCGCGACCCGCGCGAGCGCTTCGCGCACGCCGTCGAGCAGCACCTCCTGGAAGAACAGGTCGCCGCAGCTGTACGCGCTCAGACCGAGCTCGGGACAGAGCGCGTAATGGGCCCCGGCTCGGTATGCGGCCTCGAGCTGGGCGATGTGCGCGTTCGCATTGAAGGTCGTATCGGCGACTTGCACCGGTGGCACGCACACGGCGACGCGCGCGAAACCATACGCGCGGCTGTCGAGAAATTCGCGGCCGGAGCCGTCGGTATACCGCGTCATTGGGGCAATTTATACCGATTCACCCGCGAAGCGCGAAGCATTCGCGGCCGCGCCGCGCGGCCGCTCAGGCGACCGCCGGCTCGCGCGGCGGCCCGGGCGCACCTTGACGGCCGGGCGGCGGTCGCCGTACAGCGCCGGGGAATTCACTGCGCCGGAGGGTCCAATGGCTCAGCCAGAAAAGCTCGAGTATTACTTTAGCCTGCTGTCGCTGTACACGTACATCGGCAGCCGCGCGCTCCGCGAGCTGGTGCAGCGGCGCGCGCTGGAGGTCGTCTACAAGCCCATCGACCTGATGGCGGTCTTCGCCGCAACCGGCGGCGTACCCGTGAAGCAGCGCTCGATCCCGCGCCAGAGCTATCGCCTGGTCGAGATGCAGCGCTGGCGCGACCTCCGGAACATCCCGCTCGTCCTGCAGCCGAGGTATTATCCGGTGAACCCGTCGCGCGCCCACCGCTTGCTGCTCGCCGCCCTGCGCCAGGGGCGCGATGTCGGCGATTTCGTCCACGCCGGGCTGAGCGCGGTGTGGGCGGACGAGCGCAACCTGGAGGACGCCGACACGCTGGTGCGCCTCGCCGATGCCGCCGGTCTCGACGGTGCAGCGCTGCTCGCCCAGACCGAAGATCCCGCGTTGCAGGAGCGAGAAGCCGCACTGACCCGCGAGGCCATCGAGCGCAAGGTGTTCGGCGCGCCCTTCTTCTTCTGGCGCGGCGAGCCGTTCTGGGGCCAGGACCGCCTCGAGATGCTCGAAGCGGTGATCGCGAGCGGCCGGGCGCCGATCGAATACCGCGACCCCTGAGCGGTGGTCAGGGCCCCCGGTTCAGCGCACCTCTCGTCGCGAACTACAATCGGCGCCGCAGCGTTAGAGTCGGCGCTCGGCGCGTCACCACTCCGAGCATGTGCAATCCGACGGCGTGCGGCATTCCTTCGCGGGTGCGCGCGCAGCGCGGGGGATGGGCCGACCCCCGCGCGGTTATGTCGCGCCGGTCCGTGCCGATGGGAGTGCGCGGGCGACGACCGCGGACACAGCCGGGTGATGAGGGACCGCCGCGGCTGCGGGTCCCGCGGACTGCCCGGCACGGGCAGTCCGCGGCGCCTCTGGTGAGCGCGAGTTACTTCGGTTCCGGACCGCCCTGACGCGCCTGCTCGTTCTTCAGGCCCTCGTCGGGCTGCACGACGATGTCGACGCGGCGGTTCTGCTGCCGGCCGGCCGCCGTGTCGTTCGATGCCACCGGGTTCGTATCGCCGGCGCCGCGGGTCACGATGCGGGACGGGGCGACGCCGTTGGCGATCAGCTCGTCGGCCACCGCTTGCGCGCGCTCGCGGGACAGCCGATCGTTCAGCTCGTCGGTGCCCCGGCTGTCCGTATTGCCGGTGATGTTCACGACCGTCCGGGGATACTTCTGCAAGATGGCGGCGAGCTCGCGCAGTTTGTTCCGCGCGCCGGGTTGCAGGGTCGACTTGCCGGAATCGAACAGCACGTCGCTGCCGAGCGAGAGGTAGATGGTGTCCTGCTCTTGCTTGAGCCGATCGTTCTCGCCGACGACCGCCTGCATCTCCTTGGCCTGGTTATCCATGTACCGGCCCATGAGCCCGCCACCGACCGCACCGACCACGGCACCGACAGCCGCGCCTTTCCACGCGCCCTCCCCGCCGCCGGCGATCGCCCCGATCGCCGAACCCGCGGCCGCCCCGGCGCCGGCGCCGTACACGGCGCCCTTGGTCGTATCGCTTTGACCTTCCCACGCGGAGCAGCCGTGCAACAGCCACACAGCGGCCAGCACCACGGCGGCGCTCCGGTATTGGTTCGACATTGCCCTCTCCCTTCTGCCTGTCATTCGATCTCGTAGCTCACGAGGATCGTCGCGGTGACCGTGACGTCGCCCGCCTCCACCGGCGTGGGCGGACGCGACTCGGCCATGGCGACCATGCCGCGGTCGCGCGCATAGCTCTTGGGAATGATGATCGGGCTCCCGCCCGTGCTGGCGGTCAGCACGCGGCCGAGTTTCACGCCCAGCGCGGCCGCCGCCGCCTCGGCCTGCCGACGCGCGTCCTGCCCGGCGCGCTGCAGCGCCTGCGTCTGCGCCGCCGCGCGCTCCTCCAGGGTGAAATCCAGGTTGTCGACGCGGTTCGCGCCGGCCGCCGTGGCGGCATCGATCAGCGCCCCGACATCGCCCACCGCGTGCAACTCGGCGCGCACGGCGTTGCTGGCGATGTACCCGGTGATGCGCGGCGGCGCGGTGGTGGGCCGCTCGCGTTGCTCGTACACCGGATGCAGCGCGTACTGCGTGGTGAACACTTTGTCCTTCGGGCCGAGCTTCTGCTTGATCGCGTCGGCCAGCGCCGCGCTCTTCTTCGCATTTTCGCCCACTGCCGCGCCCGCGGTCGGCGCCGCCGTCTCCACCGCGAACGAGATCACGGCCAGGTCGGGGGCGACCTTGACCTCAGCCTCGCCGTTCACCGCGAGCGTGCGCGGCGGCACCACCGGGGTTTGGGCGGGTGCCAGCGTCGGGAGGAAGAGCGCGCCGATCAGGATCTGAATGCCCAGCCGTCTCATCATAGCCATGAGGATACGGGAGGGGGGCAACACCAGCAATTGGGACGCGCAAAATCGCCGCGCGCGTGCGTGTCCCCGCCCCGCTTGACAGCCGGCGAGCCGTTCTGTCTCGGCTGCTGTCTAACAGCGAGCAGCGCAACAGCTAACAGTCGGGCAATGACTGACTGATGCGGTCGGATAGTGACGACGCGGCGGGCTGCGGTCGATGACCTCGGATTTACGCAGCGCGTCAGCTCTCCGCGCGCTCGAGCCAGGCTCGCCGGCAGCCGCGGTTCCGACAGAACCAGTGCGTGCCGTCGAAGAACGCGGTCACGCAGCGCTGCTCGCCACCGCGCAAGCGCACGATCGGGTGCGGGTCATTGCAGTGGCTGCAATTCACCATCGCCGCGCGCCCG
The DNA here is from genome assembly GCA_050176585.1 of Binatia bacterium. Classification (GTDB taxonomy): domain Bacteria; phylum Desulfobacterota; class Binatia; order HRBIN30; family CADEER01; genus CAYYWP01. The sequence continues at coordinate 81,473 of JBFXHX010000013.1, read as the reverse complement.
CCCCCCGTGGACCGACCTGCGCCTTGCGCGCGCCGGCGGCGGTGCGCATCGAGCTCGATCACTATTCCCATGTGTGAATAGAGCGGCGCCTATCGGTTTTTTGCCGCGAGGTAAAGCGGTCGACTCCGCTCGGGATCGTGTCCAGAGCCCGCTCAGGGGTTTCCTCGCCCCAGGCTCCGCTCGCTTGACACCGCGATCTCACTTGCCAACGCCGCGGCAATCCTGCGCCGCGTCACGTCTAAAAGCTGATCTACGGCATCGGCAGCGCCGGCGGATGGCGGCTCGACCGGCTCGCAAAAACAGACCTCGATCGCGTTCCCCGGCTGCAGGCGCCACCATGGCTGGCGCGACAGGGCGGCGAAGCTGCCCTTGATCGCCGCCGGCAACACGGGCAGGCCGCTGGCGATCGCGAAGTGAAACGCGCCTTTCTTGAACGGCAACAGCACGCCCGTTCGGCTGCGGGTGCCTTCCACGAAGAAGATCACCTGGCCGGCGATGTGGCGCGCGGCCGCCTCGCCGACGCTGCGCCGCGCGCCGGCTCGATCCGCCCGGTCGACGACGATCTGTCCAGCCGGTCGCAACAACCAACCGAACACCGGCCATCGCGTGATCTCGCGCTTCGCCACGAAGCGAAACGGCGGCGGTACGGTCCGGATGAGGGCGAGGATGTCGAACAAGCTGGCGTGATTCGCGCAGATCACGTACCGGCGCGACCAATCGACCGGCGCTGACGCGCGGGCGTGCACGCGGATGCCCGTCAAGCCGAGCACGACCTTCGACCAAAGCGCTTGTGCCACCCAGCTCGCCAACGCCGCGTTCGCCTCGAGCATCCGATCGAGGACGTCGGCGCGGCCGGTGCGAGCTCGGAGCAATCCGTACCAGTACCGCGGGTAGATCACCGCGAGCAGCGCGCCGCTGACCACGCCCGTGTACAGCGCGCTCAGCGCGATCCGCACCGCGTTGCCGAGCAGCAGCCACGCGCCGCCCAACGGTGTGGCAAGCCGTCCAGCCGTCTCGGCGTGAGGTCGAGGCATCGCTGCGGCCTTCCTCACACGCACCGGTGCGCCAGACAAGCGCGCGCCGCGCCGCCGCCGGTCCTCAGGGATGCAGGCCGGGTCCGCGCAAGCCGCTGTCCTCGGGCAACCCGAGCATGCAGTTCATGTTCTGAATCGCCGAGGACGCGGCGCCCTTACCCAGGTTGTCGAGCGCGCCGAACGCCACGACGCGCCCCCGGCGCTCGTCGACGTCGAGGCCGATCTGCACGTAGTTCGATCCCGCCACCGATGCGACGCTCGGATACGGCAGATACTGCCAGCTCGCCGTCGGATCCTTCGCGAACGCCAGCACGCGGACGAACGGCTCATCGCGGTAGAACGCTTGGTAGAGCGCCAGCACGTCCGCGCGGCTGACTTTGCGGGTCAGAAACCCGTGGCACCCGGCGAGGATGCCGCGCGTGAACGGACAGTAGTACGGCGTAAAATGGATGGTCACTGGCGTGCCGGCCTGACCGGAGAGCTCCTGCTCGATCTCGTACGTGTGCCGATGATCGACGACGTTGTACGGAAACACGCCGTTGCCGATCTCGCTGTGATGCGTCGGCGTGACCGGCTCGGCGCCGGCGCCGGAGGTCCCGGACAATCCGTCGACCACCACCCGCTCGCAATCGATCAACCGCTCTTTCACCAATGGCGCGAGCGCCAGGATGGCGGTGTAGGCGAAGCATCCCGGGTTGGCGACCAGGCGCGCGCGCTGAATCGCGGGGCGGTGCAACTCGGTCGCGCCGTATGGCGCCTCTCCGACGAGCTCCCAGCACGTGTGCTCCGCCTTGTAGACGCGCTCGAACAGCGCGCGGTCCTTGAGGCGGAAATCCGAGCCGATGTCGACGACCTTGGCGCCGCGCGCCAGCCACGGCGGTGCCTTCAGCATGGATTCGCGCGCGGGCGTACAGAGGAAGACGACATCGCAATCGGGCGCTTCCTCCTCGCGGATGAAGCGCAAGCCGGTGCCGACCAGGTTGCGATGTACGCTCTCGAGCGGCCGCTCGCCGCGCGAGGTGACGAAGCCGATGCGCGCCTGCGGATGCCCGAGCAGCAGGCGCAGCAGCTCGCCCCCGGAATAGCCCGATCCGCCCACGACGCCCACATCGACCGCTGATTTCGTCAAAGCCGCCTCCTAGCGCCTCGCGCTTGCAGCAGCATCCCTAGCGCGCCCGCCCCGCTCCCGAAAGCCGCCGAGCCTAAGCTACCCCATACGCCCCATTCCTGGCCTTCGTACCGCACCCCATTGCTATCCCTGAACACGGCCTTGCGCGGCCATGAACCACACCCGTATGCCGCAGCGCGCCAACAAGAACACCTGGCCCCACAGCACGGCGCCGGTCAGCCCGACCAGGTCCAGCGGCGACACGCTGCGGTTGATCACCTGGTAACCGGCCCACACCGCCAGCGCACTGGCCTGGAGCAGGCACGCCAGCAGGAAGGCCCCTCGTCGCCCGCGCGCGACGAACGCGAGCGCCCACCGATAGGCATCCAGAGCGCGGCCGCCGTTTGCGGCCAAGCGCAGGCGCGCATGATCGTGCACGGCGACGGCCCACACGGTGGCCAGCGCCCACACCACCGCCAGCCCCGCGCCGGCCTGGTATGGCAGCAACGCCGACGGCGACTCGCGAAGCGCGTACAGCAGCCCCCACCCGGCGATGATCACCGCCGCCGACAGCAGGGCCCACACCGCCAGTGCGATCACCGACACCCGCGCCATCGCGGGCGCCAACCCGATGCCACGCTGCCACGGGCTCTGCGGCCGATCGTCGAGCGCCGACACCACCACGCCGTACAGCCAGCACCACGCGAGCCAGTGCAGCCCCGCGAGCACGACGCCGAGCACGATCAGCATGTGGAGGCCCTCGCGGTGGTGATACCAGAGGTCCACGAGCACGTCGGCGTCGAGATCCTGCAACAGCGTCCGCGTCGCCAGCGAGCCCTCGAGCGCCGCGCTCAGCCAGGTCGCGCTCGCCACGGCGAAGATGGCGCCGAAGCCGAGCTCGATCGCCCACAGCGCCGCGATCAACGGCCAGCGCTCGAGCGCGGCGCGCACGCCACCGCGATAGGCATCGAGCATCGCGTGCGCGGCCTCAGAGCCCGCTCGAGACCATCAGCAGACCCTGCAGCCACATTCCCCACCGGCAGGCGAGCCGCCAGACGCCGCGCGTGCCCGGTTCGCGCATGCGCGAATTGTTGATCCGATTCGCGTCGAGCGGCAGCTTGTCGTCCGGATCCACGCGCGCGTAGGCCACGCGGCGCGTGCCCGTGACGTCGATGCGATACCAGCGCGCGTGCCCGTCCCACGTCTCGCGCGTCTCGCTGCCGTCGTCGTAGGCGACCAGAATGTCGACCGGGAGCCGGAGCTCGCCGCGGCGCTGCACGACGATCTCGCCGCGATACTGCGGCGCCGCGGCGGACGGCACCGGCTCTTCACCGCGGCTCGGCACCGGGGGCGGCACGGGCCGCACCTCGACGCGCGCCACCGCGTAGTCGAGCGCGCCGGCGCTCGACAGCAGCTCGTCCACGCGCGGCCCGAGCTCCTCCCCGGCGGCAGCGGCGAGCGCGTCGCGCAGATCGGCGGCGGTGGGATGGCGAAAGCGCCAGTCCTCGTAGTACTCGCGCAGCGCTCGGAGCAGCCGCTCGCGTCCGACGAGCCCGGCCAGCGAGTGCAGCACGAGCGCCGTCTTCGCGTACGCGGTGCTCCCGTAGCTCGCGTCGTCCAGCATGCGAAAAGACGGGGTGGTGATCGGGTCCCATCCGCCGGCGGCGAGATACTGCGCGCGCGCCAGCGCGACGGCGCCGAGCTCGATGCCGAAGAGGTCCACATAGCTGCCGCGGCCATACGCCGCGTCCATGATCAGGCCTTCGAAGAAGGTGGTGATGCCCTCGTCGAGCCATGCGTCGTTCAGCTCGTCGTTGGCGACCGCGCCGTACCAGTACTGGTGCGCGAGCTCGTGCACGGCCAGCATCTCGGGGACTCGCAACCCGGCGGGCATCCACCAGGCGGTGCCGACCGTGATCAGCATCGGATACTCCATGCCGGCAGCGCCGAGCCCGCCCGGGCCCGGATCGACGACGGTGAGCGCCGGATACGGGAACGGGCCCACCCAGGTGGCGAGATCGCGCTCGGCAACCCGCAACGCGGCGAGATACCGGCCGGCTTGTGCGTGGTGGTGCGGCTGGAGCAACAGCCGCACTGGAACATTCCCCAGGCGGTCGTCGATCACGCGGAAGCGCGGATCGGCGGTCCAGGCGAAGTCGTGCACGTTCTCGGCGCGCACGACCAACGTCTTCGTCCCGTTGCCGTTGTCGCGCTCGGATCGCGCAATCCCGGTGTGGCCGACCACGTACTCCTTCGGCACCGTGAGGGTGACGTCATAGACGCCGAAGTCGGCGAAGAACTCGCCGGTCGCGTGGTACTGGTGCGCGTGCCAGCGGCCGTCGCGGTACCCGGCGATCTTGGGAAACCACTGTGCGACGAAGAAGAACGGTGCGGCGTGGCCGCTTCGCATGAACAGCCGCGGCAAGGTGGCGATGAAATCCACCTCGAGCTGGACCGCTTCGCCCGCCCCGACCGGCTCTGCCAACCGCAGGCGCGCGAGTGTGCCGTCCTCCGCGTTGCCATCGTCCGGCCGGTCGAATGCGAGCCGGCCGGCCGCGTCGGCGCCGTTCACGCGCAGCGCGGCGATGTCGATCCGGCCCCAGCCGTCCGGGTGACGCGTCCACCACTGCTGGCCGCGACCGCGCAAGTCCGCGAAGAGCGTCGTGCGATTGCTGGCGAACGCGTTCAGGTACAGATGGATGTAGATCTCCTTCACCGGGCTCGCCGACGGGTTCCGCCAGCGCGCGCGCAATCCCCCGCTGACGGTGCGCGCGAGCGGGTCGAGCGCCGCTTCGATGTGGTACGCGACCACCGGCGCGGGGGACGGCTCCGCGCCACGCGCGCTGGCCGGCAAGGCGACCGCGGCGAGCCACGCCAGGGCCGCCGCCGGCACCCGCCAGATCCGGGCCCGCGGTTCTCGACGAGCAATCGGCACTGCCCCGCACGATACAACCGGCGCGCCAGCCGGCCTATCCCCCGCTCCGCGCGCGCCAGCGGAGCGGGAAACAATCGCCGCACGCGGTGGAATTCACCTGCTCGCGTCGTGACACTGGAGGGCGCCGCTCCGTCGACGGCCTCCAGCCACGGACTCTATGCTGCGCGTGCGGCGCGGTCGCGCCGGTCACGCGTGCGGCAGGCTAGCGCCGACCGGGTGCGTCAGTCCTCATCGGGCTGGCGACAGTGATCATGGCAGGTCTTGCACGTGGTGAACATCTCGCGCGACTTCGCCTTGATCGCGGCGGCATCGCCCGATCCGGCCGCAGTGGCCAAAGCGGTCGCGCTCGTCTCGAGCTCCTTCGCGCTCTGGTCGAACGCGCCCCAGTCACTCCAGATCGCCGGGAGCGCGCGCGACTTCGGGTGGGTGCTGCCGCTGGGAAATAGCGGGGCGATCTTCGGCGCGTCGGCGGCGATCGCGGTGGCGGCGGCCTGGATCTGCTTGGCGTTCTCGCCGGTCGCACCGGCCTTCAACGCATCGTTGATCGCCTTCGCTTGTTTGCCGATATCTTCCATCAGCTCGTGCCGGTCGCGGATCGGCCCCGCCGGCAGGTCATGATGCGACACGTCGCCGGCCCCGGCCGCCATGGGCGCGGCGATGCACACCGCGATGCACACATGGCGCAACCGCCTCCTCACAGTACCCATCCTCACAGTACGCATCCTCCCTCCTCGAAACGCAGAGCGCGCGCTTCATTGCGCGCGCTTCTCGCCTGCGGCGCGGCGGATCGGCGGCACGGTCTTCATGTATGTCGCGATCGCCAGCAAGTCGGCCTCGGGCGCGTGCTCGTACCCGGGGCCGCCGCCGCAGCCCTCGATGACCTCGGCCATCAAGCCCTGCACGTTGTCCATGTCGGGAAGCATCGTCGTCTGGAGTAGGGCGACGAAGTCCTCTACCGTCCATTTCGCCAAGCCGGTCTCGGCGTCGGGCGTGATGTTCGGCACCGGATCGCCGTCCGGGCCCGCCGCGGCGCCGGCCAGGTAGTAGCGCTCATCCAGGGCACCAAAGCGGGTGCGCGGCGTGTGGCAGTCGCCGCAGATCGAGACGTGATCGACCAGGTAGCGCCCGCGCGCGAGCGCCTCGGTCGGCGCCGCGGCCGGCGCCCGCACCGCCGGTGCGTAGAGGCGCCGCCAGACGCGATAGGCGAGCCGCGCCAGCGGGATGGATACCTCCGCGGTGCGATTCTCGCGCCGCGCCGGCGCGAGCGTGCGCAGGTAGGCGACCAAATCCCGCGCATCCGCGTCGGCCATTCCGGCGTACTGGTAGTAGGGCATCACCGGCGACAACACGGCGCCATCGCGGCCGATACCGTCGCGAATGGCGGCGATGATCTCCGTATCACTCCACGCGCCGATGCCGGTCTCCGCGTCCGGCGTGATGTTGGTGCCGTAGAAGGTGCCGAACGGCGTCGGCAGCTCACGCCCGCCCGCGCCGAGCGGTCCTTCGGTCATGCTGTGGCAGCCACAGCCGCCGGCCAGCGCGAAGATCGCCTTGCCGCGCTCCGCGTCACCGGCCGCCGAGGCGCCCGCTGCGGCGGCACAACAGAGCAGGAGCACCTGCGCCGCCAGCGCGCGCAGCGCGAACCTCCTGCCCCATATCGCCGCTCGCCAGTCCCCCATAGCGTCGCTGCCCCCGTTCGTGGCGCTCGGATCCCACATCCACATCGGTGGGGCGCCGCCGAGCGCTGCGCCCCCGCATAGGCGACCCTGCTGTGGCGCGCAAGCGCGCCGCCGCGCGCGGCTCAGACGTTGAATCGATAGTGGATGATGTCGCCGTCCTGGACCACGTAGTCCTTGCCTTCGAGGCGCAGCTTGCCGGCTTCGCGGCATTTGGCTTCCGAGCCCAGGCGAATGAAATCGTCGTAGGCGACCACCTCGGCGCGGATGAAACCGCGCTCGATGTCGCTGTGCACCTTGCCCGCCGCCTTCACCGCCGGGGTGCCGCGGCGGATCGGCCAGGCGCGCACCTCGTCCTCGCCGCTGGTGAGGAAACTGATCAGATCGAGAAGACCGTAGGCGGCCTGGATGAAGCGGTCGCGCGCCGGCTCGGTCAACCCGAGATCGGCGAGAAAGGCGGCGCGATCGGCCGGCTCCAGCGCGGCGATCTCCATCTCGATCTGGGCGCACAGCGGCAGTCCCCGGATGCCTTCGCTCTCCAGGTGCGCCTCGAGCGCGGCGCCCAACGGCCGCGCGGCGTCGGCCTCGCCGGCATTGACCACCACCATCAGCGGCAGCCGGCTCAACAAGCCGAACCCCGCGAGCGCGCGCTCCTCGGCGGCGGACAGCTCCAGCCGGCGCAGCGGCGTCTCCGCTTCCAGCGCCGTTTTCAAGCGGCCGACGAGCTCCGCTTCCTGGTCCTTGCCCTTCTCCTTGCGCAGCCGTTCGGCGCGCTTTTCGATGATCGCCAGGTCGGCGAGCACGAGCTCGCCCTGAAACGCCGCGATATCGCGTCGCGGGTCTGCGGTCTGCGTCGCCGATGGATCGTCGAAGCCGCGCACGACGTGCACGAGCGCGTCGGCGTCGCGCATCTGCACCAGCGTGGACTGATCGAGCACGCCGGCGCGCTCGCCGCCGGGAAAATCGACGAACACCACTTCGGCGTACGTCGTCTTGCGCGGATTGAAGATCGCGCTCAGCCGGTCGATGCGCAGGTCCGGAACCTTGATCGTCCCCAGGTTCGGTTTGCTCGGATCGGCGTAGCTGCCGACGGCAGCGTGCAGCCCGGTCAGGGCGTTGAACACAGTGGTCTTCCCGGCGCGCGGGAAGCCGACGATGCCGATCTTCATGGCCGGGGCCCGTTCGAGGTCGACCGCGTGCGCTCGAGCCGCGCGCGCTTGGAGCACTGGCGCGCGGCCCGCTCGGCGCGGGCGGTTAGTAGACCCACTGACCCTTTGTGTAGCGGAAGATCTCGGTGATCTCCGTCGTTTCGATCACCTTCGGCGGCGTATTGGTCGCCTCGTTCTGCGACCCGCCGCTCTGCTCGTACAGGACTTCGCGGTACATGATGGTCGCCACCGGTGTCCCGTTCGACGACCGCTCCTTCATCACGCAATCGTACTCCTTGCTGTAGCCGACGAACTGGCCGGCGACACCGGTCGCGCGGGGCTGCCATTTGATCCCGCGCTTGTTGTCGCGTTCGCGTTGCTCGAGAAAGCCCATCCACTTCAGACAGAACTTGCGCAGCTCCTCGGCGATCTTTTCATCCGAGTCCGCACCGCGCGCCGGGTCGGCCTTCGCCACCGCCTTGCCCTTGCCGCCCGCGCCCGCCTTCTCCGCCGCGGGCACAGCCGCCGCCAACAGCAGGAACGCCGTCACAGCACCCGTTGAAAGCAGCGCTTTTCGCATCGTGTTTCTCCTGATCATGCGCGTGAGGGCGCACCGCCCAACACGTCGCCCCTATCCTGAAACCGGGAAGCGGTAAAGATGAGCATCGTTGCGCGGCGCCCGCGCTATTGCCGGCGGGCGCGGCGCCTTGGTACGGATCCGCGCGTGAGCGCGTTGACGCAATTTCTCGCCCGGCGCCACGGCGGCATGGCGTGCTGCTACGAGCACTTCACCGCCGCGCTCGAGCACGCCGGCCTGGCGGCCATCCGCGCCGAGCTGGCGGGCGCGCTGCGCGGCCGCATCGTGGAGATCGGCTGCGGCACGGGGCTCAACTTCCGCCATTACGCGCGCGGCGCGCGGGTCGCGGCGGTCGAGCCGCTGGCGGACTTCTACCGCTTCGCGGCGGGCCGCGCGGATGGAGGTCCCGCCGAGATCGCGGTGATCGCCGCCGACGCGCAAGCGCTGCCGTTCGCCGACGCGACCTTCGACGGAGCGCTGGCGACGCTGGTCTGGTGCTCGGTACCGGATGCCGTGCGCGGCCTCGCCGAGTTGCGGCGCGTCCTGAAGCCGGGCGCGCCGCTGTGCTGCTTCGAGCACGTGCGCAGCGAACACCCGGCGCTCGGGCTCGCGCAAGACCTGCTCAATCCGCTCTGGCGGCACTTCATGGACGGCTGCAACCTGAACCGCGCGAGCCTTACCGCCATTCGCGCCGCCGGCTTCCGCATCGCCGACGTACGCGCCCATGCCCTGCGCGGCGCCGGCGTCCCCCCGCTGCCGATGCGGGAGATCCGCGCCCGGGCGTAACGCGAGCGCACACTCGCCGGGGTCCCGGGGCACACGACAGGTCACGCCGCGGAACCGCCCGGTCGGGCGAAATCCCCTTGCCTCAACCCGGCAGCGCGGGCACGTTCGGAGTAATGAATTCAGCGCGCGCTCGCGAGGCGAGCTCCTCGCCTATCCTGCGGCTGGCCGCCGTCTCGGTGATCGCCGGCTGGGTGCTGCATGCCCTCCCCGCCCACGCCAACCGAACCGGCATCGTCGGCCGCTCCGGCAAACAGGGCGCCATATGCACGCAGTGTCACGGCGGCGGCGCGCGGCCGACGGTGACGTTCAGCGGACCGTCCCAGCTCGCACCCGGCGCGATGGCGACTTTCCGGTTCGAGGTGCAAGCCGGGTCGGCGGCTCAGACGGGCGCCGGATTCAACGTCGCGTCCAGCGCGGGAACGCTGGCGGCGATTGCCGGGCAGGGAGCGAAAATGCTCGCCGGCGAGCTCACCCACTCGGCGCCGAAGGACAATGACGCGTCGCACGTGGCAGGTTGGGATTTTTCCTGGACCGCGCCGACCCAACCCGGCACGTATCGGCTCTTCGGCGCCGGCAATAGCGTGAATTTGAACAATGCGCAGACGGGCGACAATGCCGCCGCGACGACGTTGGACGTGGTGGTCGGGGCGGTGGCGGAGACGCCGACGGCGACACCGACCGCCACGGCAATTCCGGCGACGGCGACGGCGAGCGCCACGGCGACCCGAACCGCAACCCAGACATCGGTGCCGACGGCCACCCCGACCGGTCCGACGCGCACGCCGACGGTGACGCGCACCCCCGGGCCCTGTTTCGGTGACTGCGACGGCAGCGGGGCGGTGACGATCGGCGAGCTCATCACCGCGGTCAACATCGCGCTCGGATCGACTGACCTCGACGCCTGCCCGTCGCTCGACAGCGACGGCAGCGGAACAGTGACCGTCAACGAGCTGATCGCCGCGGTCAACAACGCATTGACGGGCTGCTGAGTTCCGGCCGAACTGCGCACGCGTGCGCGGCGAGCTCCTCGCCGTCTGGGACGAGGTGGGGAACACGTTCGCATCTCCGCGTCCGCGGTGAACCCTGCGCCGGCGGTGTTTGCACTCGCCGCGGAGAGCGCATAGAAAGCGCCGCGCGCAGCCTCCCATGATGTTCGACCCGTTCCGGCGCCCGGTGTCACTGCTCGCGGCGGCGGCAGAGCGCACCGGGCCGATGTGCGAGGCCGCTGGCGCGCCGCGACCGCCACGGCCGACAGGACGCCCATGAAGAGCGGCGCGGCTCCACCGGCTCGTGCCGTGCCCGCCGGCCCCGGCGACCGGCTCACGCCGCCGCGGATGTTTGCGCTGCGCTTCTTCCTGTTCCTCGCCGCGGCCAGCGTGCTGGCATGGGCCGTCGCCCTGCCCATGCGGCTCTCGGTGCCACAGCGCTGGCTCGCCGCCGCCGCGACCTGGCTCGCTGGGCTGGCGGGGAGCGGTGCGACCACCCGCGGCGATCAGATCCACGTCAGCGGCCTCATCGTCCACATCAACTTCGAGTGCACCGGCATGTACGTGTTGCTCATCTTGTTCGTGTTCCTGCTCGCGTATCCGGCGAGCTGGCGCGACCGCCTCACCGGTGCCGCAATCGGGGCAGTCGCGCTCACCGCTTTGAATATCTTCCGCATCGCGGTGCTGATCCGCGCCGCCGAGTTGCAGCCGGCGCTGTTCGCATATCTGCACGAGTACGTGTGGCAGGGAGTCTTCCTGGTCCTGACCATCGCCTACGCGATGGGCTGGGTGCAGCGCACGCGATGAGCGCGCACGTCCGTTTCATCGCTCGATTCCTCGCCCTATTCGCACTGCTCATCGCTGCCGGCGGTTATGCGAACGCCCCCGCCGGATATGCCCGCGCGCTGCGCGCGACGGCCAGTGTGATGAGCCCGATGGTCAACGGATGGTCGCTCGAGCAGCGGCCGGCGCCCGCGGGCCAGCAAGAGATCTGGTTTCGCCGCGGCAACCAGCAACTCCGCCTCGCGCTGGGCCTCGAACAGCTCGCGCTCGGCGCGCTCCCGCTGCTGGCCTTGCTCGGCGCCACGCCCGGGCTCGGCCTCCGCCGGCTGGCGCTGTGCGCCGCGCTCGGCTGCGCCGCGCTCTTCGGGCTCGATCTCGCCATCATCCTCGCCTATCCGTGGCTGATCGCCTCGCCGAACGCCGTGACCGACATCATCGGCATGTTCCTCGGCCTGCTCACCTTCGTCGGCGCACCAGTCATCCTCTGGTTCGCGCTCACCTACGCGCAGCTGCGTCACGTGTGGCGCTTGCAGTGAGCCTCCCCGCAGCGGGCGCCCTGTCGGCGGCGCGGCGGAGCCGGTAACATGCGAGCGCATGGAACCCGCCGCTCGCGAGCAGCTGCTCGACGCCGTCGACCTCTACAACCGCGGGCAGTACTTCGCGGCCCAGGAGCGACTCGAAACGCTCTTCAACAGCGCGACCGGCGAGGATCAGCCGCTCGTGCGCGCGCTCATGACGCTCGCCACCGCCATGCACCTGCACTTCAATCGCGGCGGCGGCCGCGGCGTGCTGAACCTGCTGCGCCAGGCGATGGTGCTCCTCGACGACATCGGCGCCGAGCGGGAGGGCGTCGCCACCGGCGAGCTCTTCGAAGCGCTCGACGCCTACCTCCAGGAGCTGCAGAGCCGGAAGAAACCGGGCGCGAGCTTCTTCGACCGCTGGCTGGCCCCCAAGGTCCGCTACGACTGAGCCGCCGCCGCGCGGCGCTTCAGCGGCGTTTGGCTTCGCTGCGCGCTTCCGATTCGAGCCGGCCGGTTTCGGCGGCGGTGTGGTCGGCAAAGCGCATCGCGTCGGCGATCGCGCGATGGCCGGCGCGCTCGGCGATCAGCCGATGCATCTCCTGGGCGACGCGCCGATAGGCCGGGTGGCCCTGGGGCGTGGAGCGCAGCTCGATCAGGTGCATCGCCTCGCGCGCGTTGCACTGGAGGTAGAAGCGGACGCGATGCGCCAGCGGCAGCGCGTAGGGCGCGACCTCTGGCAGGCCGGCGGCTTCGATCGCGCGGAAGAGGTCGGCCGCCTGCGCCATCACCGCCGCCCATTCGGCACCGGCACCGAGCGCGTCGACCGCCCCGGGGACCGTGTAGCCGAGGTCGGGCGTGAGGCGCTGCCACTCGAGCGTCAGCAGCCGGTGCCGCTGCAGGTCGCGGAAGGCGCCGTAGTCGGCGACGATGTCGAACCGGTACGCGGCGCGCTCAAATGCGCGGCCCGGCTTGTGCCGGCGGTTGCCGCGCTCGCCGACGTAAGCGCGCAACACCGCGGTGCGCTGCACCGCGTCGAGGCGGCGCGCCACCGCGAGCAGTTGCGCGTCGGGCAGCGCCGAGACGGCGTACAGCGCGGCGGCGACGACCTTCACCTCCCCCTCGGGATCGAAGTCGGTGAGCTGGACGGCCTCGGTCGGCTCGGCCGCGATGCCGGCCAGGAGTTCGGCCGCCGCGCGCTCGGTGGCCGCGCGCGCCTCGGCCAAAAACGCGCTCCATGCCCCGCCGCGATCCGCGCGGTCGACGCGCGTCAGAAACGCCGGAATCACCTGCTCGAGCTCCGCGCGCATCGCCTCCGCGCAGCTCCGCGCCTCGGCGAGCGGATGCGCGCGCAGGCGCAGCAGCAGCAGCTCGAATGCCTGACCGCTGCCGAAGATGCCGACATTCGAGCGCGTCGCCGCCGGCAGCAGGCCGCGCAGCGCATCGAGCGCCTGGGCTCGCGCCGCCGCCGCGCTCGCCCTCGCCGATGGCTCGCCGGTGCGCGGCAGGAGCTGCTCGAAATGGGCGATGGCCTTCGGCAGCCAACGGGCATAGGTCGAAAAACAGCTATCGAGCACCGCTTCGTACCGCTCGGCGAGCGCGGTGCCATCGAGCTCCGGCGGCACGACGTAGCGCCAGCGGCCGCCGGCGCGCTCGGTATAGGGGATGTAGCGCGTCGACTGCTCGAGGTACGCCATCAAGCGACCCCATTCGAGCGCCTTGGTGAGCAAGTTCGAAGCGCCCTCGACGGCGATGTGGGCGCCACCGAGTTGCGCAACCGAGTCGTCGCCGTAGTCCGCCAACACGCGCTCGAACAGCCGCTCGGAGCGACGTACGCCGACGTCCGATTCGCGGAGGTCGCCACCCGCGCCGTCGAGAAACTCGTCGAGGAAAAGCCGGCGCAGCGATTTCGGCGAACGCGAGTAGCGCGCGAAGAGCGCCGCTTTTACCACCTCGGGCAGGTTGCGCAGCGCAAATACCGGGCGGTCGAGGTTGGTGAAGTACGGCGCCAGGCGGCGGCGCTCGTCGGCGCTGAGCTCCTCGCCCGCCGGGCCGTCAGCCATCGGCGTCGAGCAGGTGGAAGACGAGGCCGCTCTTCAACTTGGGAAAGAAGTACGTCGACTTCTGCGGCATCGTCTCGCCGGCGAGGCAGGCGTCCGCCACCTGGCGCAGGCGCGGTCGCGGCAGGAGGAAGGCGGTGTTGACGCCGTCGCGGCCGACCGCGGACACCGCCTCCGCGTCGTCGTGCGTATACAGGAGCTGCCCGTCCTGGCCGGCACGCACGCAGTCGATCCCGAGCAGATGGCCGAGCAGGAATGAATCGAGCACCGCGACGTCGAGGTGGCGGATGAGCGGCGCGAGCTCCGGCAGCGCGCGGTCCACCGCCGCCATGTCCTTCAGGCGCAGCACCGCGGCGCGGCCGGGCGTGAGCAGGCCGCAGGTCCCCGACTCGCGCGCGGCGGCGAGCTGACCCGGCAGCGCCTCGGCACGGCTCGGCTCGACCGCGAACCACTCGCCCGCCTTCGCCCAGGCGCTTTCGTCGAAAGCACCGCGCCAGAGGCGGTGGGTCGGCAACACCACCAGCCCGGGGTCGTCCATCGAGCAGAGGTACATGAGCAGAAAGTTGTGTGGAGCGTCCGGATCGGTTTCGCCGGCCGCCCGGCGCTGATCGCGGTAGCTCAGCGCGGTCTCGTAGCGATGATGGCCGTCGGCGATGAACACCGTCGCCGGGCGCAGCGCATCGGTGATCGCCGTGATCGCCCCGGGGTCGGCGATGCGCCACAGCCGGTGCCGTTCGCCGTCCACTTCGACGTCCATCCACGGAGGGCTCGCCTCGGCCAGCCGGCGCGCCGGCTCGGTGGCCTCGAGGCGGTCGGGATACATGCCGAAGATGGGGCTCAGGTTGGCGCGGCAGGCGGCCATCAGCTTCAACCGATCGGCCTTGGCGCTCGGGAACGTGCGCTCGTGCGGGAGGATGTTGCCGGCGCTGAAGGGCTCCAGGCGCACCGCGGCGAGCAATCCGCTGCGTGCGTGGCGGCTTCCGTCGGCGAGGGCGAAGTCCTGCACGTAGTAGTACAGCGCGGGCTCGCGGTCCTGCACGAGCACGCCGCGCCGCCGCCAGTCGGCCAGCTCCTGAGCGGACGCGCCGTAGCGATCGGGCGAGCGGTTCAGGATCAGCCGCACGACGTTGAACGGGCTCCGCGCGTAGAGCCGGTCGAGGTGCGCCGCGTCGATGACGTCGTAGGGCGGCGCGAGCACCTTCGCGAGATCTTCCACGCGCGCGGCGTCATAGTGCAGGGCGCGGAATGGGCGGAGATCGATCATGGTGTCGGTCCTTGGTCGCGGCGCGGCATCAGAGCTTGCGCTGCAGGTCGGCGTCCTTCTCGGCCACCGCCGCCGCCATGTCGCGCTTGAACTGCGCGAGCTTGGCGGCTAGCGCCGGATCACCCACCGCGAGGATCTGGGCGGCGAGGATGCCGGCGTTTTGCGCGCCGCCGACGGCGACCGTCGCGACCGGCACGCCGCTCGGCATCTGCACGGTGGCGAGCAGCGCATCGAGCCCGTTCAAGCTGGTCGCGTTCAGCGGCACCCCGATGACCGGCCGCGTCGTGTGGGCGGCGACGACGCCGGCGAGATGCGCGGCGGCGCCGGCGCCGACGATAAAGACGGCGATGCCGCGCGCGGTCGCCTGGCCGACGTAGTCGGTCACGCGCGCCGGCGTCCGGTGGGCCGACATCACGTGCACCTCGCAGCCGACGCCGAAGCCGGCCAGGCGATCGCGCGCGCCCTTCATCACTTCCCAGTCGCTGTCGCTGCCCATCAGCACGGCGACACGTGCCTCACTCGTCGTCATCGCTCCCGCTCCAGTGCGCGCCGTCCGATGTCGCGCCGGTAATGCATATCGTCCCAGTGAATCTCCGCCACCGCTCTATACGCCTCGGCGACCGCTCCGGTCACCCCGGTGCCGAGCCCGGTGACACCGAGCACGCGCCCGCCGTCAGTCACCACCGCGCCGCCGCGGCGCGCCGTGCCGGCGTGGAACACCATGCCGTGCGCCCAGTCGGCGAGCCGCTCGAGGCCGCGGATCGGCGTGCCGCGCGCATAGCTGCCGGGGTACCCGCCGGCGGCCAGCACGACGCATGCGGCGGCGCGCGCATCCCAGCTCAGCGCCATGTCGGCAAGGCGCCCATCGACCGCTGCGTCCATGAGCTCGGCGAGATCGCCGGTGAAGCGCGCGAGCACGGCCTGGCATTCGGGGTCGCCGAAGCGGCAGTTGAACTCCAGCACCTTCGGGCCGTCCGCGGTGATCATCAACCCGGCGTACAGCACGCCGGTGTACTCGATGCCGCGCTCGGCCAGCCCACGCACCACCGGCAGCATGATCTCGCGCATCACTCGCTCGTGCAGCGCTGGAGTCATCACCGGCGCCGGCGAGTACGCGCCCATGCCGCCGGTATTCGGCCCCTGGTCGCCGTCGTCGCGCCGCTTGTGATCCTGCGCCGAGGCGAGCGGCAGGACCGTGCGACCGTCGCTCACCGCCATGAACGAGACCTCTTCGCCGTCGAGGAACTCCTCGATCACCACGCGCGCGCCCGCCTCGCCGAAGTCGCGCCGGCGCATGATCTGGTCGAGCGCGCGCTCGGCTTCCGCGATGCTCTGGCACACGACCACGCCCTTGCCGGCGGCCAGGCCGTCGGCCTTCACGACGATCGGCGCGCCGACGTCGCGGGCGTAGCGCGCCGCCGCGTCCGCGTCGGTGAAGGTGGAGAAGAAGCCGGTCGGCACGCCGCACTGCTGCATCAGCTCCTTCGCGAACGCCTTGCTGCCCTCGAGCTGTGCCGCCGCCCGGGTCGGCCCGAACCCGCGCAACCCGGCGGCGCGCAGCGCGTCGATGATGCCCAGCGTGAGCGGCAGCTCGGGCCCCGGCACGACCAGATCGACGGCGTGCCGTTTGGCGAAAGCGACGATGCCCGGCACATCCGCGACGTCCAGCCCCGCGGGCTCGGCGAGCTCGTCGATGGCCGCGTTGCCCGGCGCGCACCAGATGTGCTCGACGCGCGGCGACTGGCGCAGCTTCCAGACCAGGGCGTGCTCGCGGCCGCCGCTCCCGATGACGAGGATCTTCATCGCTTCCTCGCTTACCGCATCTCGCGCTGCGCGGTAAGGCGATCACCGCGAACCGCGCTGAGGCGGCGCGATGCGAAGGCGGTCAATGCCGGAAATGCCGCACGCCGGTGAAGACCATCGCCAAGTTGAGGCGGTCGGCGGCGGCGATGACGTCCGCATCGCGCACGCTACCCCCCGGCTGAATGATGGCCTCGGCACCGGCGGCGGCGGCTTCCTCCACGCCGTCCGGGAACGGGAAGAACGCGTCGCTGGCGAGCACGGAGCCCTTGAGCGAGACGCCGACGCGGGCGGCCTTGGCGCGCGCGGCGTACACGGGATCGACGCGCGAGGTGGCGCCGCCGCCGAGCGCGAGCGTGCGGTCGGAGCGCACGAAGGCGATCGCGTTGGACTTCACGTGCTTCACCACCTTCAGGCCGAAGCCCATCGCCACCAGCTCGTCTTCGGTGGGCGCGCGTTTGGTGACGACCTGGGCACGCGCCGGGTCCTCCATCGCGCGGTCGATATCCTGCACGAGCAGCCCGCCGGCGACGCTCCGCACCTCGCGGGTCAGCCCCTCCATCGCCTCGGGCTTCCAGCGGATCAGGCGGCGGTTCTTCTTCCGTTTCAAGAATTCGAGCGCGTCGGGCGCGAATGCGGGCGCGATCAACACCTCCGTGAAGATCTCGTCGACGATCTCGCTCAACTCGAGCGTCCATGTCTGATTCGCGATCAGGATGCCGCCGAAGGGCGACTCCGGATCGGTCGCGTACGCCTTGCGATATGCTTCGTCGACCGTCGCCCCGGTGCCGACGCCGCAGGGCGTATTGTGCTTGAGGATCGCGACCGCCGGCGCACCGCCGAGGAATTCCCGCATCAACCACAGCGCGGCGTTGGTATCGAGGATGTTGTTGTACGACAGCTCCTTCCCGTGGAGCTGTTCGGCGATGGCGGGGAAGTCGCCGTACAGGGCGGCGCGCTGGTGCGGATTTTCGCCGTAGCGCAGATCCTGCGCCTTGCGCAGCGCCAGATGGAGCGTCTCGCCAAAGGGCGCCTCGTCCGTGGCTTCGCGCGCGCCGAGCCAGTCCGCGATCGCGCCGTCATAGCGCGCGGTGGTCTGAAAAGCGCGGCGCGCCAGGCGCGAGCGGGTCGCATCGGAGAGTCCGCCGCCACCGGCGCCCAACTCGGCGAGCACCGGGGCGTAATCGGCGGGATCGGTGATCACCGCGACGTCGTGGTGGTTCTTCGCCGCCGAGCGGATCATCGACGGGCCGCCGATGTCGATGTTCTCGATTGCCTCTTCGAGCGTGCAGCCGGGCTTTGCGACGGTGGATTCGAACGGGTACAAGTTCACCACGACGAGGTCGATCGGTGCGATGCCGTTGGCCGCCATCTGCTCGCGGTGCGCGGCGTCGTCGCGCCGCCCGAGCAAGCCGCCGTGGATCTTGGGGTGCAGCGTTTTCACGCGGCCGTCGAGGATCTCCGGCGAGCCGGTGAAGTCGCTCACCTGCAGGACCGGAATGCCCGCCGCGCTGAGCGCCTTCGCGGTGCCGCCGGTGGACAGAATCTGCACGCCCAGGTCGTGGAGCCCGCGGGCGAAGTCGATCAAGCCCGTCTTGTCGCTGACGCTGATGAGCGCCCGCTCGATCCTAGCCATGCATTCCTCCCCGCCGCGCCTGCCCGCGCGCCCCGCTCCGCGGCCGGTCGCATGACGGTCTCGGACGGCTCGATGTGGTCAGGTCGCGGATCGCGGCGAGCCCGCCGGACGCGCCGCCTTCGACTGCCTCACGTGTCGTTTGAGTGTTGCGGTATTGGCGAAGACGCTGCGGCTCGCCTACCAAACCCCCCCTCCGTTGTAAAGAAACCGCGCGGCATCTAATCCTCGCACATGCGCGTAATGTTGAACGGGGATGCGCGCGAGCTCCGCGATGCGATCACCGTCGGCGATCTGGTGCAGGAGCTCGGGCTCGGCGCGCGCCGCGTCGCGGTGGAGATCAATCTCGACATCGTCCCGCGCGCAGAGTTCGCGCAGCGCGCGTTGCGCGAGGGCGACATCATCGAAATCGTCCAGTTCATGGGCGGAGGGTGAGCACACATGAGCGGCGGGGAAGATCGGCTCGAGCTCGGCGGAAAGTCCTACCGCTCGCGGCTCATCGTCGGTACCGGCAAGTACCGCGACTTCGCCGAGACGCGCGCGGCCATCGACGCCTCGGGCGCCGAGATCGTCACCGTCGCGGTGCGCCGCGTGAACATCACCGACCCCGGTCAGGAAAACCTGCTCGACCACCTGGACCTCTCGCGCATCACGATCCTGCCGAACACGGCGGGCTGCTACACCGCCGCCGACGCCGTGCGCACCGCGCGGCTCGCGCGCGAGGCGGGCGTCGGCTCGCTAGTGAAGGTCGAGGTCATCGGCGACGAGAAGACGCTATTCCCGGACATGCAAGGTACGATCGAGGCGTGCCGCGTCCTGGTGCAGGAAGGCTTTACCGTGCTGCCCTACATCGGCGACGATCCGATCGCCGCACGGCGCCTGGAAGACCTCGGCTGCGCCGCGGTGATGCCGCTGGCAGCGCCGATCGGTTCGGGGCTCGGCATCCGCAACCCGTACAACATCCGCATCATCCTCGAGCAGAGCCGCGTGCCGGTGATCGTCGACGCCGGCGTCGGCACGGCATCGGACGTCGCGATCGCGATGGAGCTCGGGTGTGACGCGGTGCTGCTCAACACCGCGATCGCCGGTGCCAAGGACCCGATCCTGATGGCCGAGGCGATGCGGCTCGGCGTCGAGGCCGGCCGCAAGGCCTTCCTCGCCGGCCGCATCCCGAAGAAGCTCTACGCCACCGCGTCGAGCCCGATCGAGGGGTTGATCGGGTAGCCAACTTCCAGCCGTCAGGCTGCTAGCTGTTAGGCCGTTACCGGGTACAGCCTGGCGACATAGCTTACACAAGCCCCTGGGAGCCGGCGGACAGAACGGGTACGGCAGAATGCCCCTCTCGCGCGGGTGCACGACGCCCGCATCCAATTGACGCCTGGCGAAACGAACTCAGCCCCCTGGCGGCGAACAGCGTAACCGCCAACAGCCTGCGCCGGCCAGAGTGCTGCCGCTCGCGGTTCATGCTAACCGCCGGCGCATGAACGAGCGCTGCGCGCCGCGCGACTGGGGAATCTATCTGATCACCGACCGGCGCGCGACTGGCGGGCGCCCGTTGGCCGCAGTCGTGGGCGCCGCGCTGCGGGGCGGAATTCGCGCCGTGCAGCTGCGCGAGCGCGACCTGCCCGCGCGCGAGCTGCTGGCGCTGGCCGTCGAGCTGCGGGCGCTGACGCAGGCGGCGGGCGCGCGCTTGCTGGTCAGCGACCGCGTCGACGTCGCTCTCGCGTCCGGCGCCAACGGCGTCCACCTGCCCGGCGACTCGTTTTCCGTCGCCGAAGCGCGCGCGTTGCTCGGCCCCGGAAAGCTGATCGGCGTCTCGACCCATCACCCGACGGAGGTCGCGACCGCGGCGGCGGCGGGCGCCGACTTCGCGGTGTTCGGCCCCGTGTTCGCGACGCCGTCGAAGGAGCCGTACGGACCGCCGCAGGGCGTCGCAGCGCTCGCGCGGGCCCGCGCCGCCGCCTCACTGCCGCTGTTCGGGGTCGGCGGGATCGATGCCGCCCGGGTCGGGGCCGTGCGCCGCGCGGGGGCGGACGGCGTGGCCGTCATCCGCGCCGTGCTCGACGCCGGCGACGCGACCGCCGCCGCCGCCGAGCTGCTCGAGGCGAGCCACCGGTGAAGCGAGCAGCAGGCTCGCGGCCAGCCGGTGGCCGGCGGCGTTCCAGTGCTGGTCGTGCGGAAACACCACGACCTCGCCGCGCTGCATCGCGGCGGCGAAATCGGCGGTGAGATCGATCAGCGGGATACCGCGAGCCGCGGCGGTCTCTCGCACGAGATCGTGCACCGCCTGCACCGCCGGCAGCGTATTCAAGCCGCCCAGCTCGCTGCGCTGCGGCACGTAGACGATCGCGAATCGGGCCCCATGCGCGGCGGCGGCTTCGGCCATGGCCGCGAGCAGCTTCTGCGTGACCGCCGCGCCGCGCAGTGAGCGGTAGTCGATCGGGGGCGCGCCGGGCGGCGCCGACATCGGCATCGGCGGCTCGCCGAACCCGTGGCCGAGCGCGCCGGCGACGTAGCTGACCAGCTGAAACGCCCGGCTGTGCTCCCGAAACCACGTCTGCAAGGGGCCGCGCAGCGGCTTCGCCGGCGCCCCCGGCGGAACGAGCCGCTCGCCCTCGACCGTGAACACCGGCCGCCGGCCGCGGCGGCGGTCGGCATTGTCCTTCACGTCGTTGTAGAAGAAGAGCAACAGCACCGCGTCGTAGCGGCTGGACGCGAGCTCGCGCTGCAGCACCAGGTACTCCTGGCCGGTGCTGTACGCATTGACCCCGCGGTTCACGACGGCTACCCCGGGCAGGGCGCGCTGCAGGTGGTCGGTGAACAGCTCGCCCTGGCTCACGCCCCACCCCCAGGTGAACGAATCACCGAGGACGAGCAGCCGGCGGGTGACATCGGCCGGCGGCTGTGGATCGGGGACGCGCCATCCATCGGCGTCGTGCGCGACCAGCGCATCGAAATCCGGGCGGCGAAAGCGCATCGTCACGTCCGGCTTGCCGCGCCAGCCGAGCGCAGGATCGGACGCGTGAAAGCTGTGCAGCGGGTTCGCGACCTCCGGAATGGCACCGCTCACGCGCAGCAGCACTTCGACCAGGAGGACGGCGAACAGCGCGCCGCCGAGAATCAGCGGGAGACGGCGCCGCACGCCGATCAGCCGCCGCGCGTGTGCATTTCGAGGTGCGGATCGTCGCGGAGCTCGCTCTGCCGCGCGAGCGGAGCCCGGTCGCGTTCGGCGAGGCGGCGCTCGGCTCCGCGGTCGGTGCGCTGGGTCCACCGCCCGGCGATCAACGCCTTCAGCTCCTCGCGCGACGCGCCGCCGCGCAGCGCGCGGCGGAGATCGGTACCGATGCGAGCGTAGAGACACAGGTACCACATGCCGTCGGCGGTCAACCGGGCGCGGTCGCAGGAGCGGCAGAACGGCGCGGTCGTCGACGAGATGATCCCGAAGATCGTTCCGTCCGGCAGCCGGTAGCGATCGGCCGGCGCCGAGCTGTCCTCGCGCAGCGGTTCGATCGCACCGTAGCGGTGGGTCAGATCGGCGAGCATGGCGTCGCGGGAGTACACCTTTTCGAACGACCACTGCGTGGCGCCGCCGACGTCCATGTACTCGATGAAGCGCACCTCTGCGCCGTACGGCCGTGCGAACTCGATCAGGTCGGCGGTCTCGTCCTCGTTCACGCCGCGCATCACGACCGTGTCGATCTTGAGCGGCCGGAAACCCGCCGCGTTCGCCGCGGCGATGCCCTCCAGCACCTGCGGGAGCGTCTCGCGCCGGGTCAGAGCGCGAAAGCGGTCCGGCCTGAGCGTGTCGAGGCTGACCGTCACCCGATGCAGACCCGCCGCTTTCAGCGGCGCCGCCTGCCCGGCGAGCAAGACGCCGTTGGTGGTCAGGGCGATGTCGCGCAGGGCCGGCTTCGCCACCAACAGGCTCACCAGGTTCGGTAGGCCATGGCGGAGCAATGGCTCGCCGCCGGTCAATCGGACCCGATCCACCCCGAGGTCGGTGAAGCAGTCGACCAGGGTGCTGATCTCCTCGAAGTGCAGGATGTCCGAACGGGGCAGCCAGACGTAGGATTCCTCCGGCATGCAATACGCGCAGCGCAGATTGCAGCGGTCGGTCACCGAGATCCGCAGGTTCTTGAGCGGCCGGCCGTGGGTGTCCGTAACGGTGGGCATTGGCGGATTATGACCGGTCGCGCACGAGGGCGGAAGAGCCCGCGCGGGTTCGGGCACCCCGCAGGACCTGCGCGATTCGAGCGGCGCCCGCTCCTGGATGCCGGCCGCTTGTGATGCCCTACCCCATTCGCTTAGCTGCAGCGGGCATGCCGACGACCATTGTCACCGTCGCCAGTGAGGTCCTTTGCGGGAACCCGCTCGGCGATCCTCACGAGCGTCGAATCCCCGTGTACCTGCCGCCCGATTATGAGACCTCGGGCGTGCGCTACCCGGTGGTCTACTTCCTCGCCGGGTTCAGCGGCGGTGGCACCTATCTGCTGAGCGAGTCGCTCTGGGGCGAGAGCCTTTCCCAACGGATCGAGCGGCTCGTTTCCGGCGGCGCGATCCGGCCGCTGATCGTCGTGATGGCGGACTGCCTGACCCGGCTCGGCGGCAGCCAGTACATCAACTCCGCGGCGACGGGGCGCTACGAAGATCACATCGTTCAGGAGCTGGTCCCGTTCATCGACAGCGCGTTTCGCACCATCCCGGTGCCCGAGCGCCGCGCGGTGATGGGCAAGAGCTCGGGCGGTTACGGCGCGACCGTGCTGGCCATGCGCCATCCGGACCGCTTCGGCTTGGCCGCGGACCATTCGGGCGACAAGTACTTCGAGCTTTGCTATCGCGCCGACATCCCCGCCGCGGTCGCCGCGCTGGCGCGGTACGAATACTCGCCGGCGCGCTTTCTCGCCGGTTTTCCGCACCCGCCGGCCGAGCGGGGGCGGCACTGGTTCGCGCTGGTCAACATGCTCGCGATGGCGGCTTGCTACTCGCCGAATGCATCCACGGAGGTGGGCTTCGATCTGCCGTTCGATCCCTCCACCGGCGAGCTGGACGCGGAGGTTTGGGCGCGCTGGCTCGCGCACGACCCCGTCGAGCTCGCCGCCGCCCATGCCGACGCGCTCAAACGGCTGCATCTCTACTATCTGGATTGCGGCAGCTTCGATGAGCACCACCTCCAGCTCGGCAACCGCATCTACAGTCGCCGCCTGACCGCGCTCGGCGTCCCGCACGTGTACGAGGAATTCGACGGCGGCCACACGAACGTGGCGCATCGATACGATGTGTCGCTGCAGCGGCTCTCGGCGGTGCTGAATCGTTAAGCCGTTGGCTGCCCCGGTTAGGGCCTGTCCCAGCCTAACAGCGTAACCGCTAACGGCGTAACAGCCTGGCTCCCGGGTGCCCTCGCCACTCCGGCGCCATCGAGTCCCACCAATCCTCGCCTGGGCGGCGCATCTCAGGGTTCGGGGTTCCGCTTCACGATCGGCGCCCGCAGGTGCAGCGGCGCTTCGGAGACCTTGCGCAACCGCAGGTTCAGCATCTCGACCAGCACCGAGAACCCCATGGCGAAGTAGATGTAGCCGCGCGGAATGTGGAAATGGAGGCCGTCGGCGAGCAGCGCCACCCCGATCAGGAGCAGGAAGCTGAGCGCGAGCATCTTCACGGTCGGATGCTGCTCCACGAATCGGCTGATCGGCCCCGCAAAGAGCATCATCAGGATGACCGCGATCATCACCGCCGTCACCATGACGGCGATCTCGTCCACCATGCCGACGGCGGTAATCACCGAATCGAGCGAGAATACGAGGTCGAGCAGCACGATCTGCGTGATCACGGAGCGGAACGAGGGATGCGCGGCGACCGACACCCCCCGCTCGGCGCCTTCGAGCTTGTCGTGGATCTCGTGGGTGCTCTTGGCGAGCAGGAAGAGGCCGCCGAGGAGCAGGATGAGGTCGCGGCCCGACACGCCGTGCCCGGCGAGGGTGAACAGCGGTGCGGTGAGGCGCACGATGAAGCTGAGCGAGAGCAGCAGGAGAATGCGCGCGATCATCGCCAGCGCCAGGCCGATCACGCGCGCGCGGTTCTGCTGGTCGGCGCGCAGTTTCCCGGCGAGGATCGAGATGAAGATGATGTTGTCGATGCCGAGCACCAGCTCGAGCAGCGTGAGCGTCGCCAGCGCAATCCACTGCTGCGGGTCCGCCATCCAATCCATGTCGCCTCCCTGTCACACGCCTGCGTGAAGAACCGGCCGGTCGGCGGGTCGCGGCTCCGCGCCTCATCGGTGCGCGGCGGCACCGCCGTCGCCACTCACTGGCCGAAGGTATCCGGCCCGCCGTCCAGATACGCCTTCTCGTCCGCCGTCGATGCGCGGCCCAGGGCGGCATTGCGGTGCGGGAACCGCCCGAAGCGGGCGATGATGTCGCGATGTGCACGCGCGAACCGGAGGAACTCTTCCACCTCGCCGCGGAGCGCGGCGGGGCTCTCGGCGACGAGCTGGCGCACGGCGGTCACCGCGCGGTCCTGCATGGCCGGGTCCTCCGCATGCCCGAGCGGCAGGTAGAAGAATGCGCGCTCGCGCGTCCCGAGCGCGCGGTCGACCCCGAAGTCGATGCCGGCGAGCGCCAGCGAGAGCGCGTGCGCATCGGAGGCGAACGCCTCTCTCTGGCCGCGGTACACATTGCGCGGAAACTGGTCGAGCAGAAGGATGAGCGCCAACCGGCCCCGCGGGCTCGCCGCCCAGCCGTCGAGCTCCCGCTGCGCCGCGGCGCAGATCAGCGCGCCAAAACGATCGCGAATCTCGGCGTCGAAGGCCGGGTCCGGCGTAAACCACCGCTGCGTCCGCTCCGCCGCGTCATCGCCGCGGTCGCCGAACCAGAAGTCCAGCACTGCCTCGCTCGCCGCTGCGACGCCGCGGTCGGGGCGCGCCCACGCCAGCGCCGCTTCGATTCGGTCATTGCCCCAGAAGAGCTCATCGCCGACGATTGCCACCGGCGCGCCGAACAGGCCGCGCGCCAGCGCTTCGTCGGTCTGGGCGCGGAGGCGCTGTTTCCCCTCCGCGGACTGCGCGCGGTCGATCCACGGTTCCGCCGGCTGGCCGATCGCGGCCAGCAACTCGGCGACGACGCCCGCATCGCCGACGTCGCGGTCGTCGCCGAAGTTGGCGCTGTATACCGCGCGCACGAACGCCGGCAGCCACGGCTCGTCCACCGCGCACGCGGCGATGCGCGCCGCGAGCAGGCTGCCGCGCGGAAACGCGCTCGGCCGTCGCCAGCGCAGGCCTGCCGCCGCGCAGATGCGCTCCACGTCGCGCCACATGTACTGGCCCTTGGCCGGGAAGAGATTCATGGGCGTATCGCTCAGACCCTGCGCCGCGAACACCGGGCCGAGCAAGAAGGCGCGCCAGCGCAGCGGCACGCCAGCGGCCGCGGCGAGCGCGCCGATGCGCATGGCAGCGGGATACGAGTACGTGCTGGCGAACTCGAACCAGAACTCCAGCGTCGGGCCCACGCCGGCGTCCTACCCCGTCGCCGCTCGGCACGCCACCCGGGTCAGAACCGCGCGCGCATGACGGCGCACACCACGCGACGGGCCGCCTTGTACGCGCACGCGCCGGAATGTAGAGCGCGCCGCGTGGGACGGCTCGTGCTGGCGCTGCGATTCGCCGCGCTCTCGGCCTCGTACGGCGCCCTCGCGGTCGGACAGGAGCGCGCCCTCACGGTCGAGCCGCTGCCCGATGCGACCGCGGCGACGGCAGCCGAGGAACCCGTCGCGACCGCCGCCGCAGCGGATCTGCCCACCGCGACCGCGCCGGATACCGAGACGCCGGCGCCGGCCGCCACCGCCACCGATCAGTCGACTGGCGCCCCGACCGCGACCCCCACCGCGGTCGACACCCAGACTGCGGCAGCGGCGACGCCGACGCGCGAAGCCACCTCGAGCGACACCGCGCCGCCGGCGCCGACGCGCATGCCGCCCGCCACCGCGACCGCGACTGCTACACCCCCGTGGCTGGCGCGCCTGCGCAGCGGCACCACCGCCGCAAGCCCCGCGGCGACCGCCGCCGCGGTGGGCGCCGCGCTCGCCCTCCTCGCGGCCTGGGCCGGCGCCCGCATCGCCGGTGGCCGTGAGCGGCGCCAGCGCCGGCGCGCCCGCGCCTCGCTCGCCACCGCGCTGCTCCTCGAGTTGCGGCGCATCGATCTCGTGTTGCGCCGCCTGGTCTCGCTCGACAACCCGGCCGCCGCGCCGCCGCTCGACCATCCGCTGATCGAAAGCGCGCTGCGCGATCTCACCTTGTTCGACCCCGATACCGCCGCCCGCATCGTGCAATTGCACAGCGCGTTTGCGCATCCTCCAGCAGGAGCTCGCGGATTACCGCGCGACGCCGCCGACGGCGTCAGCCCGCCTCGGCCAACTCGCCGCCACGATTCGCGCCCGCGCCGCCGCCGCATGTCGGGCCATCCCTGCGCTGGCCAAAGCGCTCGAGCGAACGGGCGGTACCCCGCCGGCCCGCCACCCGCTCGACGCGGGATCCGCGGGCGGGGATCCGAGCGCCTTGCCGCCGTCGCCGTTCGGCGCCGCAGAAGGCGATGAGTGGACGCTGTAATCGCCGCAGGATAGAGCCTCCCGCCGCAATGCGACCGCCCATGCTCGCGCCGCTGCGCGCCGCGCCACCCCTCCACGGGTCGGCCGGCGCGCATCGCCCGCCTCGCGCGCGCGCCGACCGCCGCTTCCGGCCAATCGAAGCGGCGCCGGCGCGGAGCGCCGCGGCCGTTTCCACCTCTCATTAGCGCTGTCAGCGGAGGAGCCGCCGATGCCGTTCGACTCGATCCCCCAGTACATCCAGCGCCACGCGGCAACGCGGCCCGGTGCACCGGCATACTACGTGCGCGGCGACACGGGTTGGCAACCCACCACCTGGGGCGACTTCGCGGCCGCGATTCGCCGGGCGGGAAAGGCGCTTTTCGCTCTCGGGGTAGAACCGCGCGGCGCGGTGGCGATCATCGGCTTCAATCGGCCGGAATGGACCGTATTTCACGCCGGCGCCATGTCGATCGGCGGCATACCCGTGGGCATCTATACGACCAGCTCGCCTGGCGAGGTCCGTTACATCGCCGATCACGCCGAGGCCACGGTGTTGCTGATCGAAGACGAAGAGCAGTGGCGGAAGATCGCGCAGGAGCGCGCGCGCCTGCCGCGGCTCCGGTCGGTGGTGACCATGCGCGGCGCGCCGGTGATCGACGATCCGCTGGTGATCACCTGGGACGCCTTCCTCGCGCTCGGCGATGCGGTCGGCGACGACGCATTCGCCGCTCGCCTGAGCGCGATTCAACCCGATGATCTCGCCACGCTGATCTACACGTCGGGCACGACCGGACCGCCCAAGGGGGTGATGCTGTCGCACCGGAACCTGGCATGGACGGCCGAGACCGCGATGCGGATCAACGGCGCCCGACCGACCGACGCCCTGCTCTCTTACCTGCCGCTGTCGCACATCGCCGAACAGATGTTCACGATCCACGTCGCCGCCGTGGCCGGATATGCCGTGCACTACGCCGAGTCGATCGACAAAGTGCCGGCCAACCTCCGCGAGGTGCAGCCCGATCTGTTCTTCGGGGTGCCGCGCATCTGGGAGAAGTTCCACGCCGCGATCTCCGCCCGCCTGCAGCAGGCCGCGGGTATCCGCGGCGCGCTCGCACGCTGGGCCATGCGCGTCGGCCGGCAGGTGAATGCCGAGCGCTGCAACGGGCGCGAGCCGCGCGGGTGGTTGGCGGCGCAATACCGCATCGCGACGCGGCTGGTGTTCGCGAAGCTCAAACCCGCCGTCGGGCTCGGCCGCGCCCGGCTTTGCGCCAGCGGCGCCGCGCCCATTGCGGTCGATGTGCTCGAGTTCTTCAGCGGCCTCGACATCGTCGTCTGCGAGATCTATGGGCAATCGGAGGGAAGCGGCCCGACCTCGAGCAATTTGCCGGGGCGCACGCGCTTCGGCAGCGTCGGCCGGCCGCTGCCCGGCGTCGACGTACGCATCGCCGACGACGGCGAGATCCTCGTGCGCGGCCCCAACGTTTTCCTCGGCTACTACAAAGACCAACCGGCGACCGATGAGACGCTGATCGACGGCTGGCTCCATTCGGGAGACCTCGGCGCGCTCGACGCCGACGGCTATCTGCACATCACCGGGCGCAAGAAGGAGATCATCATCACCGCCGGCGGGAAGAACATCACGCCGAAGAACCTCGAAGCCGCCCTCAAGCAGTCGCCGTTGATCAGCGAGGCGGTGGTGATCGGCGACCGGCGCAAGTACCTGACCGCGCTGCTCACGCTGGATCC
>JBFXHX010000013.1:8587-52745 GCA_050176585.1 Binatia bacterium | reverse complement strand
GCCGAGCGGAGGGATGCGATCGGCGCAAGCGGTGATCGACGGCCCCGGCGGGCCCGCGGAATTCGTGATCTTTCACTTTGGCGCGAGACAGGGCGGCGATGTGGAAGCGAACGTGCGGCGGTGGCTGGCGCAAATCGAGCCCGCCCCCGGCATCCCGCCGCGCCGCGAGCAGTTGGAGTCGGACGGGTTGCGGATCACGTTCGTCGATGCCGAGGGTACGTTCCTCGGCTCCGGCATGGGCACCGGTGCACAACCGACCCCGCAACGCGACGCGCGTCTGCTAGGGGCGGTGATCGAGGGCGAGGGAGGGCCCTGGTTCCTGAAAGCGACCGGTCCCGACTCGACCTTGGCCGCGCAGCGGATGCCGTTCATCCAAATGCTGCAGAGCGCCCGGCTCGCGCCGTAAAGCCGCGCACGTCCCTGCCGCGCACCGATCAGCTGTCTTTGGCGCGAAAGAGGCCGAACGCGCTCGTATAGCCGTGCAGAAACGTGGTGCCGTGCACCGGCCCGATCTCGCCGTTGCAGAAGAATCCGCCGAGCGGGACCTCGCCGACATGGCGGCGGAACGCGTCGGTGTCGTGATCGGGTCGGCCATAGAGAAACTGCCCGCGGCCGAGACAGGAAAACAGCAGGGCGCCGCTCGGCGCGCCGTGTTCGGCTTGTTGGTGCCGCGTCAGCATGGCGTCGAGATCTTGTGCGGAGGTCTCGGCGTCGCGGAGGTGGAACTGCACCACCGCGCCGGGCTCGACCAGCGCGCCGACCGCCAGCGCGCCGGAGCGCGGGTCGATGCCGACCAGATTTCGAATCAGGAAATCCCCCTGCCGGTACTCCTGGCGATCCTCCTTCATCACGATGCCGAGGAAGAGCGAATGGCGGGCGAGTTGGCGGTCGCGGGCGTCGAGCCGCTCGTGTAGTTGCTGCAGCACCTCGAGCGGCGGGCGTCCGTCGAGCGCGCGGATGACGTTGCGCTCGGAACTGGTGATGAACATCGGCTCGCCGATCGGCCGGCAGCCCTGCGCGACGATCGTGTCCACCGCGACATTGCCGTGCAGGACGGCGCCGACCATACCGTCACGGTAGACCTGATCGCCGAGGAATAAGGCGTTGGCGCCCGGTTGCCGTCCGCCGCTCGCAATACCGCCAATGATAACGGCCTCCGGATACGCGAGGTCGAGCCCGCGCACGAGGTTCTCGGCATCGAACGTGAACGGGTCGGGCAGCAGGAGGAAATGCGGCGCGGAGGTCGGCGCCGTCCGGATGAGCTCGCGCCATGCCGTGGGACCGGCGCCGCGCAGCGGCAGCGCATCGTCGGTCAAGCGCAAGGCCTGGAGCGTCACGCCGGGCAGAAACGCGGCGCTCAGCGACAACCCGGGCCGCTGCTCTATCTCGCGGCCGCCGCCGATCACGCCGCCGGCCGAGCAACCGAGCAGCAGCGCGGGACCGAGCTCGGTGTGTACTGCCGCCGGCAGCGGCTCCAGGTCTCCCCCGTAATGTGGCGAGACGAACGCGACGATGAGATCGGCCGGACAACCGCCCAATTGCGCGCGAATATCCGCCGCCGCATGCGCGATGGCGGCTTCGAGCCTCGGTTCCTCCGATGCGCTCGACGCCCACTTCATGAAGCCTCCCTTGCTCTCTCGACAGTGTAGCGCAAATTGGCGCGTTAGGCAGAAGGCTCCCGCACTGCGCGGTGCGCCGGCGGGGGACAAGCCCTGCGCGCCTAGGCATCGCGGCGTCGGCGCGGCGATAGCGGCGCGCGGTTGGCCGAGTACTTCGCCATCGCGATCGGGCGTTGCCGCCGCGCCTGCCCCCCTGGCCAGTCGCCAGCGGCTGCGCTAGGCGTGGACGATTACCCGACCGAGGAGCTCACGTGCCCGAATTCGTTTACACGATGCATAAGTTGCGCAAGGCGGTGGCTCCCGATCGCGTATTGCTCGACGACATCACCCTCGCGTTCCTGCCGGGTGCGAAGATCGGCGTGCTCGGTCCGAACGGAGCCGGCAAGAGCACGCTGTTGCGCGTCATGGCCGGCGTCGATACCGAGTTCACCGGCGACGCGAAGCCGACGCCGGGCGTGCGCGTCGGCTTCCTGCCCCAGGAGCCGCAGCTCAATCCGCAGAAGGACGTGCTCGGCAACGTCGAGGAAGGCGTCGCCGAGACGCGCGCGCTGCTGACCGAGTTCGAGATCGTCGCCGCCGCCCTCGGCGAGCCGATGGACGACGAACAGATGACGAAGCTGCTCGACCGGCAGAGCGCGCTGCAGGACCGCATCGATGCGGCGAATGCGTGGGAGCTCGATCGCCAGCTAGAGATCGCGATGGACGCGCTCCGGCTGCCGCCGCCCGGCGCGGACGTGCAAACGCTCTCGGGCGGCGAGCGGCGGCGGGTCGCGCTCTGCCGGCTGCTTTTGCAGAAGCCCGACCTGTTGCTGCTCGACGAGCCGACCAATCACCTCGACGCGGAATCGGTCGCCTGGCTCGAGCGCCACCTGCAGGAGTATCCGGGGACGGTCGTCGCGGTCACGCACGACCGGTACTTCCTCGACAACATCGCCGGCTGGATCCTGGAGCTCGACCGCGGCCGCGGCATTCCGTTCCAGGGCAACTACTCCGCCTGGCTCGAACAGAAACAGCAGCGCCTCGCCCAGGAAGAGAAACAAGCATCGGCGCGGCAGCGCACGCTGAACCGCGAGCTCGAGTGGATTCGCATGTCGCCGCGCGCGCGCCAGGCGAAGAGCAAGGCGCGCATCAGCGCGTATGAAGCCTTGCGCGGCCAAGAGGAGAGCCGGCTGCCGGACACCGTGGAAATCCCCATCCCGCCGCCGCCGCGACTCGGCGACGTGGTGGTCGAGGCCAACGCGCTCAGCAAGGCCTACGGTGAGCGGTTGTTGATCGACGAGCTCTCGTTCGCTCTGCCGCCGGGCGGCATCGTGGGCGTGATCGGCGCGAACGGCGCCGGCAAGACAACGCTCTTCCGCATGATCGTCGGGCAGGAATCCCCCGACGCGGGGCAGCTGCGCGTCGGCGACACCGTGCAGCTCGCCTGGGTTGACCAGTCGCGCGATGCGCTCCATCCCGAGAAGACGGTGTTCGAGGAAATCAGCCAAGGCGACGACCGGATCAAAATCGGCAAACGCGACATCCCCGCGCGCGCTTACGTGGGGTCGTTCGCGTTCAAGGGCTCCGATCAGCAGAAGAAGGTGGGGCTGCTCTCCGGCGGCGAGCGGAACCGCGTGCACCTCGCGAAGATGCTCCGCCGCGGCGGCAACGTGCTGCTGCTCGACGAGCCGACCAACGATCTCGACGTCGACACCCTGCGCGCGCTCGAGGACGCCTTGCTCGGCTTCTCCGGCTGCGTCGTGGTGATCTCCCACGATCGCTGGTTCCTGGACCGCATCGCCACCCACATCCTCGCCTTCGAAGGCGACAGCCACGTCGAGTGGTTCGAGGGCAACTACCAGGACTATGAAGCGGACCTGCACCGGCGCCGCGGGACGGATGCCGACCAGCCGCACCGGATCAAGTTCAAGCCGTTACAGAGATAGAATCAGATTCGCGGGCATTAGGCTGTTCGCGGTTACGCTGTGTAGCTGTTGGACCGTACTCGGCAGCATCATGCGTGAAGGGCTTCTCTCCGCCGTACCCGCTAACAGCCTACCCGTTCTGCAGCTGACCGGGCCCTGCGGATAATGGGAATGAGGATCACGGCGTTCACCGACGGAGCTGCGAAGGGGAATCCCGGTCCCGGCGGGTGGGGTGCCATCGTGGCCACGCCGGATGGCCGGGTGCGCGAGCTCGGCGGCGGCGCGCCACTCGCCACCAACAATCAGATGGAGCTGACCGCCGCGCTGCAGGCGCTCCGCGCGCTGCGCGGGGTGGATGGTGTCGTCGACCTGCACGCGGACTCGACCTACGTGATCCGCGGCATCACGGAGTGGATCCGCGGCTGGCGGCGGCGCGGCTGGCAGACAGCCGAAGGACGCCCGGTGCTGAACCGCGATCTTTGGGAAGCGCTCGCCGTGGAGGTCGCCGAGCGGGGGCGCGGCGGCGTGCAATGGCACTACGTGCGCGGCCATGCGGCCGTGCCGGGCAACGAGCGCGCCGATGAGATCGCGGTGGGCTTCGCGGCCGGCAAACGCGTCGCTCTGTACGACGGCCCGCTGGTCGGATACCCCATCGCGCTCCACGACATCCCGGAGGACACCGCGCTGCCGAAGCGCTCCAGCAGGGGCACGAGCGCAAAGGCGCAGCCCGCGTACTGTTATCTCAGCCTCGTCGACGGCGTACCCATGCGCCACGCCACGTGGGCCGATTGCGAACGGCGCGTCAAAGGCGTTTCGGGCGCGAAATACAAGAAGGCGACGAGCGCGGACGACGAACAATCGATCCTGCGCGCCTGGGGCGTCCGCACGGGCTGAGGCATCTCGAGCAGTCGAGCTCCGCCTCGGCTTCTCTGCGGTGAATCTTTTGCTGTCGCGGGCGCACGCCCGCGCGGCGAATCGCTGGGCGGTAGTGCACCGCTCGTGAGAGCGCGGCGCCGACGGTCTGCCGAGGGTGCTGCAGCGTCGGGCCGCGCCATCGCCGCCATTTTCGGAGCGGTGTTGCGCTGAGGTGCGCGGCTGGCGTACGCGCGCCCACCCTGGCATCGGCGTTGCATCGAGGTAGCAGGCGGGGGAGGTGGACGAGCAATGCGCGCGCGGTATGACCTGTCGAATGCGTTGAGCAAGGCTTTGCTACTGATCGTGTTGTGCGCGCCGGCGATCGCGGCCGCCGTGCCCTATGACATCGTCTACGTCCGCCAGCCGCGCTTCGGCGACAATACCAATACGACATGGCCCGAGGTCGCTCACCCGGCCAGCCTCGACCCCGGTGCCGATCTGATGCTCCTCCATCCGGACGGCCGCGAGGAAATGCTCGTGCAGGGCGGCGTCGGCGCGGTCACCGATCCGTTCGTGTCGTTCGACGGGCAGTGGGTCTACTATACGCTTTTCTACGACGTGCGACCGCAGGCGATCAATTCGCAGCGCGGCCTGCCGTATCTGGGCGCGGATATCTTTCGCATCCATCTCACCACGCGCGAGATCCAGCAGCTCACCTTTCAGGAGTTCACGCCCAACACCGGAGCCGGACACTTCGATGAATCGAACCCCGTGAATCCGGGGCCGCAATACGACCGTTTGGGCTACGGCATCCTCAACCTCGGCCCCGCGCCCGTGGCCGGTGGGAAGATCGCGTTCAGCAGCAATCGCAATGGGTTCGTGCCGCCGCGCGGGCTCACCAATCCGACGCTGCAGCTCTACGTGATGGATGCCGACGGCGGGAACGTCACGCAGATCGCCCCGATGAACATCGGCAGCGCCCTGCACCCGACGCCGCTGCGCGATGGCCGCTTGCTGTTCAGCACGCTCGAGTCGCAAGGACTGCGCGACGGCCGCATGTGGGGCATCTGGTCGATCTGGCCCGATGGCCGGCACTGGGAGCCGGTGGTGAGCGCGTTTCGCAGCGCGCAGGCGTTTCACTTCATGACCCAGCTCTCGAGCACCGACCTCGTGGTCGTCGACTACTACAACCTCAACAACAACGGCTTCGGTGCGCTCTACCGCCTGCCGAGCGCGCCGCCGCCGACCACGCCCCGTTTTCACAGCCCGTATGCAGATGAGAACCCGCCGATCGACCAGACCGTCGGCGGCGGCTTCCGCTATCCATTTCAGATGAGCTTCACCCCGTACGGCTTGCGCTCGATCACGCCATTCACGCACGGCAACGACGAAGCGGCGCCTGTCGGCGCCGGGGGCGCGCGGGTCGGCAAGTTCACCCACCCGAGCGGCGCGCCGAACAACGATCTGCTGGTCGTGTGGTCGCCGGGGCCGTGCAACGACCTGAACCGCCCGACGACACTGCCGTACTACGACGCGGGCATCTACCTGATCCCGGGCGGCGACACCGTGACCGGCCCGAATCAGCTGGTGCTGATCAAGAACAGCCCGAGCTACAACGAAGCGTGGCCGCGCGCCGTCGTCCCCTACGCCGCCGTGCACGGCGTGCCCGAACCCACCGAGCTCCCATGGCTGCCCAACGACGGCACGCTCCATCCCGAGTTGCCCGCCGGCACGCCATACGGCTTGGTCGGCACCAGCAGCGTCTACAAGCGGGAGAGCTTTCCCGGCTTCGTGTCGCCGTGGTCCGACACCTTCGACGGGCTCGACGCGCTGAACACGTACGAGAACGGGCAGAGCAGCAACTGGGAATGGCAAGGCGCGGATGCCGGCAAGTACGACGACGCCGACATCTGGGCCGTGCGGATCGTCGGCATGGAGCCGAACACGCACCGCAGCTATGGTCCGCACGGCGGGCCGAGCGGCGGGTCGCTGTTCACCAGCCACGCCGAAGAGAAGCTGCGTATCCTCGGGGAGATCCCCCTCCGCAAACAAGGCGCGGGCGGCCAGCCGCTGCTCGATCCGGAAGGCAACCCCGACACCAGCTTCCTGGTGAAGCTCCCGGCCGATACGCCGTTCACGTTCCAGACCCTGGACCGCAACGGCATGGTGCTCAACATGGCGCAGACGTGGCACCAGGTGCGCCCCGGCGAGGTGCGCAATGACTGCGGCGGATGTCACGCGCACAGCCAGGCCCCGCTCGACTTCGCCAGCACCGCCGCCGCGCGCCCCGGTTATCTGGTCGCCGACCTCAGCAAGACGACCCCGCTGCTCAGCCGCGAAGCGCAGGGCAACCCGACGCAAATCATCGTGAACGCGCCGATGGTGACCGTGGAGTTTCTGCGCGACGTTCGCCCGATCCTGCAGCGCAGCTGCGTGCCGTGTCACACGAAGAGTGATCCGAACCCGCCGGGCGACCTCGTGCTGGACGACTACACCAGCCCCGATGGCCGCGTACCCGGAGACTACGCCCGCCTCGCCGCTGATCAGGATGCGCGCTGGGGGTACCCGCCGCTCGTCTCGTACGGCTGGCGGCAGACCAACGCGAGCCGCTACGTGCGCATGTTTCAGAGCCGGCGCAGCTTGCTGATGTGGAAGATCTTCGGCCGGCGTCTGGACGGATGGACGAACGCCGACCACCCCACCGAATCCGTGCCGGGGGATGAATCCACTCTGCCGCCCGGTGCCGACGTCAACACCGCCGATCTGGACTTCACTGGCCTCATGATGCCGCCGCCCGGCAGCGGCGTGCCGCCGCTCAGCGAAGACGAGAAGCTGCTGTTCGCGCGGTGGATCGACCTCGGCGCGCCCATCAATTGGGGCGGCAACGGCGCGACCGCGTACGGGTGGTTCCTCGACGATCTGCGGCCGAGCCTCGACGTGAGCCTGCCGCGGCCGGGGGGGAACGACGGACCGCTGGCACTCATCCGTTTTGGCGCCGCCGACGCGCATACGGGCGTGGACTGGTCCACGCTGTCGGTGAGGGCCGATTTCATCGTCAACGGGCGTGCCCCTGGGGCGGAGCTGGCGGATGTCGCCCGCAGTGCAGGGGACGGCATTTACGAGATCGCGCTCAGCCCTGCCCTCGGCAATCTCCCCGCGGGCGAGCTGATGGTTGCGATCGAGGACCGGCAGGGCAATGTCGCGCGTGTCGCGCGCCGCTTCGCGGTGCGGAACGCCGCGGCGGCGACCGCCACCCCGACCGCTACGCGGCCGCTGTCGACGGTGCCCCCTAGCGCAACCTCCACCGCGATCGCCACGGCGACGCGGACGGCGGCGACACCGACGCCCAGCGCGAGCGCGACCGCAAGCGCGCAAGGCGGCACGCCGATCACCGTGAGCGGCAGCGTGCGCTACTACGCGGGTGATCGCGCCGTCGGCGGCGTCAGCGTCGGCGGCACCAGCACCGACGCGCGCGGCGCCTTCACCGCCACCGGCGGCGCCGGTGCGGATTTCGCGCTGCGGCCGCAGCGCAGCGGATCGGTCGATGGCGCGGTGTCCGCGCTCGATGCGGCATACGTGCTGCAGGCGATCGCGAACCGGCGTTCACTCGATGCGCGCCAGAGCGCAGCCTGCGATGTAACGGCGAATGGCAGCCTGAGCGCGCTCGACGCGACCCGCATCCTGCAGTTCGCCGTCGGTATGCCCGTGCGCCTGGACGCCGCTGTAGCGTGCGCGTCCGACTGGATCTTCTTTCCCGAGGCCGCTCCTGCCCCGAACCAACGCGCCGCCGCGCCCGCGCTCCACGCCGGCGCCTGCGAACCCGGTGCGGTGTGGTTCGCGCCGCTCGCGCAAGCGGCGGCCGGGCAGAACTTCAGCACCGCTGTGATCGGCGACTGCACGGGCAATTGGACCGCGGACGGCCCGGCCGCGCGCAGACGCACCGCCGCGGCGCGCGTCCGCGCCAGCTTCGGGAAGGCGCGCCGCGCGGGCGGCGAATTGCGCCTCCCGCTCCGACTGCGCGCCGGCGAAGCCATCGCCGTCGAGGTCGCAGTCCGCGCCGACCCGCAGCGGCTGCGCTTCATCAACGCGCGCTTGCGCGACGGCGCCGCGCGCGCACTGCTGTACGGCACTTCGGAACCGGACGGCGCAATCCGCATCGCCGTCGCCGGCGCCGAATCCCTCGGCGCATTCGCGATCGCGCTGTCCTTCGAAACCGTCGCACGCGATGCGACGGCGCGCGACGTGCGCATCGAGGCCGTGCGGCTGAACGAACGCGAAGCGGCGGTCCGCCCCTGAACACAGCCTGCGGCATCCCGATGTGTGGCACCGAGCGCCGCGCGCCGTCGACTATGCTTCGATCGCACGCAGCACGCCGAGCCCGGCGAGCTGTGCCAGCAGCGCGGCGCACGGCTCGTCGCCGAGGCTCGCCGCGACGTCCGCGACCGCGGCGCCCTCGATGAGCAGCCGCACTCCGGCCGCCTCCTCCGGGCGAAGGGTTCGGCGCAGCACGTCGGCGTGCGGCCGGCAAATCAGGTAGTCGCGCGGCCCGGCGGCGGGCCGCTGCGGCGCGGCACCGGCCGCCACGGCCTCGATCACGGCCAGGACGTCGTGCTCACAGTGCAGCAGGCGGAGCGCGCGCGTACAGCGCACCCGCGCGGTCGCCCAGGCCTCCTCGGCGACCGCGGTGAGCGCGGCGGGCGGCAACGCCTCGCCGTCGTCGTCGGCGTCGTGCACCTCCAGCTCCGCGCGCTCCAGCGCCGCGAGCTCGAAGAGGACCTCGACCGGTACGCCGAACTCCGCGCCGAACCGGTGTTCGAGGATGAACTCGGGCAGGTGGTTGCCGACGGCGCTGAACGCGTACGTGCGGGGCGGATGCGCGGCGATATAGGCAGCGATCAAGGCGTCGCACTCGCGCTCGCCGATCACCGTCGCCAACGCGGGGTAGTTCGCGCGCAGTCCGCGGCAGAGGCGCTCGACGAACGCGTCGCGGTACACGCGCAGTCCCCGCGGGCCGCTGACCGGCCCGTCAGCTCGGAGCGCCGGGCACGATCCGGCATCTGCCGAGATCACGCCCGCAAAAAAGCGCTCCTGAAGCGCCGGCCAGCCGACCGTGGTCGACTCGCGCTTGACCTCTGTCGCGTTGCCCGCGCCCGGGGCCGGGCGCACGCCGCGGTCGGCGGCGCGCGCGTGCACGGCGCGTGCGCAGTCCAGCTCTGCCAGCAATTCGCCGAACGGCGGGAAGTTGTCGTCGCGCTCGAGAATCGTTCCCGCGCGCGGAAAACGCGCGCAGGCGCGCTCGTAGAGCGTCCACACCGGATCGGGCACGGGCGCGTCGTGCGTGTCGATGCGCACGTCGGGCAGTACGCAATGTCCGGCGACATGGAAGTACGCGACCGCATCGGGCGGTAGCTCGGTGAAGTAGCGCTCCGGATCGCGGCCGAGGTTCAGCGCGTTCACGTAGAGGTTGTTGATATCGAGCAGCACGGCGCAGCCGGTGCGCCGGCACAGCTCGGCGAGGAAGTCGGCTTCGTCCATCTCGTCGGCACCAAACGCGACGTAGGTGGTGGGGTTCTCGATGACCAACCGCCGGCGCAGCGCCTCCTGCACGCGCTGGACGCGCCCGGCGACGTGCTCGAGCACCTCCGCGGTGTATGCCACGGGCAGCAGATCGTGCGACTCGCGGCCGCGCCATGACGTCCACGACAGGTGGTCGCTGACCGCAAGCGGCTCCGCGGCGCCCGCGAGCTCGGCCAGCCGCGCGAGATGGGTCGGATCGAGCGGGTCGCAACCCGCGATCGACAAGCTCACGCCGTGCAGGAGGAGCGGGTAGTCGGCGCGGAGCCGCAGCAGCATCTGCCGTGTGCGACCGCCGATGCCCATGAAGTTCTCGGAGACCACCTCGAGCCAGTCCACCCGCGCCCTGGCATCGACCAGCTCGCCGAAATAGCGCGGGCGAAACCCGACTCCGAAGCGCACCGCCTCCATGGGGCCACGCCGTAGCCGGCAGGTGGGCGCGCGCGGAGCGCGGCTCTCGCGCCCCGCCGCGCCCCTGCCGGTTCGACTGCGGAGTTAGTGATTCTTCTTCAGCTGCTCGGCTTCATCCGCGGTCGTCCACACGCCGCCGGCGTCCGTGCACGCCTTTTCGTTGACCAGCCCCTCGGCCTTGGTGCCACCGCACGTGCCCTTGTGCCCCTTGATACTCTCGCCGCAGGCCTTCCGATAGCACGCCTTCGCGCCCGCGGTGCCCTCTTGCTGCGCGGCCAGCGCAGTGCCCCCGGCCAGTGCTACGACGGCACTGGCCACCAGTACTCCGAACGCCTTTCCATTCATGCTGTCCTCCTTTTTCGCTCGTGCGGCGATGAGACCCGCAGTAGGGAGCCAGAGTATGCGCTGCCGTGCGGCCGGCAACAAGCTGTGCGTGCTCGGTGCTGGCGGCCCGGGGGTGCCCGTCACGGGTGCCCCCGACGGGGCAGCGCCGCACGCGCGCCCGCCGGCGGATCGCCCTTGCGCCGCCATCTGACCCGGCGTTACACATCGATAGTGGCGCAAGGACAGGCGGAAACGGCTCGCGCGATACCACTGCACGCGGCGGATCGCTGGCCGGCGTCCGAGGGACGCCGCTTGGTCTTTCTGCTCGACGCGGGCAGCGGCCCCGAGCACCGCCTGTTGCGGGAGTGGATCGAGAGCCGCCGGCCCGCCAAATCGCGGCCCTACGTGGTCATCCCGATCCCGCGCGGCAGGCGCAGCCGGCGGCCCGATGCGCGCCTCGAGGGACTGCTGCGCGCGGCCGACGATCCGGTCTTCGTACCCTTGCGGGTCGTCTGGTTCGGCGGGACGCGCGGCGGCCACTGGCGCGAGCTGCTGAGCGGCAACCCGCGCCGCCCCGGCGCGCTCCGCCAGGCGTGGATTCTGCGCCGCCGCGCGGACCGTCACGCCGTCGCGGTCGGCGATGCGGCGCCCGCTTCGGATTTGCGCCGCCGCTGGCAGCTCGCCGGAGGGGACGAGCACGCCGCGCCAGCGGTCGGCCTGAGCGAGTTCGTGGCTCGCCAGGCCACCTTGGCGCTCGAGCGCGCCGAGCGCCGGCTCCGCGGCACGCACTACAAAGTCCCCCGGTTCGTGTGTGAGGAGATCCTCGCCCGGCCGGCGTTTCGCGCCGGCGTGGCGCGCCTGGCGGCCGCGCTCGGCCGTCCGGAGGATGCGACCCGCCGCGAAGCAGCGCGTTACCTGCGCGAGATCGCGGCCACGCACAGCCCTTACGTGATCGAGCTGATCACGCACCTCATCCGCTTCACCTACTCGCGCGGCTATTCGGCACTGCGGTACGACGGCCAGCAACTCGAGCAGCTCTGCGCGCTCGGGCAACGCGTGCCGCTGGTGTTCCTGCCCAGCCACAAGTCCAACCTCGACCACCTCGTACTGCAATACGTGCTGCAGGAGCACGGCCATCCGCCGAACCACACGGCCGGCGGCATCAACATGAACTTCTTCCCGGTGGGACCGCTGCTCCGGCGCGCCGGCGTGTTCTTCATCCGCCGCTCGTTCAAGGACAACCCGCTCTACAAGCTCGTGCTCCAGCACTACATCGACTATTTGATCGAGAAGCGCTTCTCGCTCGAGTGGTTTCTCGAGGGCGGCCGGTCGCGCTCGGGCAAGCTCTTGCCGCCGCGCTTCGGCCTGTTCGCGAACGTCGTGGACGCCTACCGCCGCGGCAAGAGCGACGATGTGCTGCTGGTCCCCGTGGCGATCGTCTACGACCAAATCCAGGACGTTGCCGACTACGTCGCCGAGCAGCGCGGCGGCGCGAAACAGAAGGAGAGCCTCACCTGGCTACTGGGGCGGCTGCGCCGCCTGCACCGCGGCTACGGGGCCATCCACCTGCGCTTCGGCGAGCCGCTCTCGCTGGCGAAGTCGCTGGGCCCGCCCACGCTGGGAGCCGAGCCCAATCCGGACGAGCGCCACCTGGCCGTGCAAAAGATCGCGTTTGACATCGCCGTCCGCGTCAACCGCGTGACCCCGATCACGCCGACTTCGCTGATCGCGATGGTGCTGCTCGGCCTCGGCGATCGCGCCGCCACGGTGCCCGAGCTGGTCAGGCACTTGTTCAACCTGGTGAACTACATCCGGCGGCGCGGCTTGCCCACGACCGTCGAGCTCGACCTCGACACACCGGACGGCGTCCAGCGCGCCCTCGACGAGTTGGTCCAGAGCGGGGTGGTCGCCGCCTACTCCGATGGGCTGGACGTCCTTTACGGCATCGCCCGCGACCAACACCTCACCGCGGCCTATTACCGCAACACGATCATCCACTTCTTCGTCACTGCCTCGATCGCCGAGCTCGCGCTGCTGCAAGCGGCGGAGGCGAGCCCGGCCGACGCGCCGGCGGCCTTTTGGGCCGAGGCGCTGGCGCTGCGCGACCTGCTGAAGTTCGAGTTCTTCTTCCCCGACAAGAAGGGATTCGGGGCCGAGCTGTGGGCCGAGGTCGGCTTGCATGCGCCCGGCTGGGAGTCGGCGCTCGCCGGCGGATCGGATGCCGTGCATGCGCTCGTGCGCCGGTTCAGGCCGTTCAGCGCGCACCGCGTCTTGCGCCCGTTCCTAGAAGCGTACCGGGTGGTGGCGGATGCGCTCGAACGCCAGGACACCGTGCATCCGATCCGCGAGCCGGAGTTTCTCGCCACCTGCATGGCGCTCGGCAAACAGTACCGCTTGCAGCGGCGCATTCAGCGCGAGGAATCGCTTTCGAAGGTGCTGTTCACCACCGCGCTGCGCCTGGCCGACAACCGGGGCCTGCTCACTCCCGGTCCGGAGCTCGGCGAGCGGCGCCGGAGTTTCGCGGCCGAGATCCGCGCCGTCATCGACCGCATCGATGCGGTGGACGCGCTCGCCGCCCGACGCGTGGCGGGCGCGATCGATTGAGCATCGCCCCGGCAAGGGTGCTGCGGGAGCTGTGCGGGTGGATAGCGCGCGCGGAAGGCCGCGTCGGTAGGGCGGCGCCGTCCCGCCGTGCTCTGACCGCGCGTAAAACGCCCGCCCGCTCAAACTGCGCGACGCGCCGCTTGCGTCATCGCGAATCGCGCGAGATAACCAAACAACGCATCCGCGCCTGCTCGGGATCGAACGTGGTACCGTTACGCCGATTCATCGCCGCCACCTGCCTCCTCGCGGCAGCACTCGCGGGTAGCGCCGATGCCCAGACGAGCGACGATCGCGGCGCTTCGATTCTCGTATTTCCCAACGTCGCGAGCGACGCCGCTGCCGATACCGTGCTGCAGCTGGTCAACGTCGCCAACAGCCGCGTGTACGCCGGCTGC
This sequence comes from Binatia bacterium, assembly GCA_050176585.1. Classification (GTDB taxonomy): domain Bacteria; phylum Desulfobacterota; class Binatia; order HRBIN30; family CADEER01; genus CAYYWP01. The sequence continues at coordinate 39,059 of JBFXHX010000013.1, read as the reverse complement.
TTCTACATCGACGGCGCGAGCTGGCAGGCGTCGAGCTTCTCTGTCGAGCTCGGCCCCCTGCAGACCCTCCACTGGGTGGCTTCCACCGGGCGCGAGGCCGGCGTGGGCGACGCGAATCAGATTCCGCCCGCGCCCGCCGGCTTCCGCGGGGCGCTGGAGTGCATCCAGGAAGATGGCACCGGAGCGCCGTTCGGCGGTAACCGGCTCGCCGGACAGGCGACGCTGGGCGCGCTCGACGGCGGCGATGTCGCCGGCTACGCCGCGGTCGGCTTGAGCGGCTTCGAGTACAACGACGGCGATGCCAACTTGTGCATCGGCGGCGACGCCTCCGAGCTCTGCCTGTTCGGGTCCGAGTACGCGCCCTGCCCCGCCGAGTGGATCCTGACTCATGCCGCCGACGGCGCCGCCGATGCTCAGCTCGGTGAGCAGTCGGCGCTCTCCACTCGCGTGGCGATTCTCTCCTGCTCGCACAACCTGCGCGATGGCGAGCCCCGCGCGCTGGACATCGCGCTCACGGTGACCAACGAATTCGAGCAGCAGTTCAGCGACTCCGTATCGGTCACGGGCTGGGGCGATCTGTCTCTCGCCGACGGCCTCTTCGAGCGCGGGCGCCTGGGCGGCGACATCGCGCACACACGGCTGGCGCCGGCGGCGGCATCCGGCGGGTTCACCTTGGTCGCCCTCGCCGAGCGGCGGGCGGGCGCCAGCGCGCCCGTGCTGAGCCGCGCCGCGATCAACTGCCATCACCAGGGAGCCGGCACTGCGCCCGATCTCATCGTGCTGCCGTGATGTTCGCCGCGCATCGCAGCGGTCGTTCGGCGCTACATCCAACCCGCCGAGCCGCTCTACGGCGTTCCGTTCAGCGCGCTGCGCCTGGCGACAACCCGCCACTCCGGGGCCCAAGCTCGCTGAGCGCAGCTCCGCCGCCGAGCGCCGCACCATCGCCACTCACCGCATGACGGCAATTGACACGCTTGCGGCTCGACGCGTGGGGAACGCGATCGATTGAACACCGCACGGCGCGCTTCGCGCCCCATGCCGCGCGCGAATTGTGCGCCCGCGCCGATGCGCTGGCGCCGGGAATGTCCGCCCGCTCAAACTGCGCGAAACACAGCTTGCGTCACCGCGGATCGCGGGGGATAACAAAGCATTCGCGTCTTGCCGGGAATTCGACTTGGTGCCGTTACGCCGACTCATCGCCACCACCTGCTCGATCGCTGCGGCACTCGCGGGTAGTGCCCCCGCCCAGGCGCGTAGCGCTCGCGGCGCTTCGATGCTGGTATTTCCGGCCCTCGCGAACGACGCCGGCACCGATACGGTGCTGCCAATCACCAAGCTCGCGAACAGCCGCGTCTATGCGTATCGTTTCCATGTTGCTCCGGGGCCGGCGCGGGCGAACGGCGGCTTCACCCTGGTTGGGCTCGCCGAGCACCGCTCCAGCGCGAGCGCGCCGGTGCTCAGCCGCGCCGCGTCAAACGGCCATAACCGGGGCGGGCATCTCGAGCCCGACCTCATCGAGCTGCCGTTGTGATGTGCGCGGACACCGCAGTGGATCGTCAAGGCCAGGACGCCGCCGCGCCGCGGCGGAAAGCGGCTGCCCGTCTCCGCGCCCGGCGCTCATGGATCGCGCTGCTCGCGTTGGCGCCGGGTATGGCGCAGGCGGTCGTCTCGCACGGCGAGCCCGGCTCGCTGCTGCTGTTTCCGTTGATCAGCGTGGAGGCGGGTGTCGACACGTTGGTGCGGCTCACCAACGCCGGGGATAGCGAGCTGCCGGTGCGCTGCGCGTACGTCGACGGCAGCGGCAATCGACACGCTACCGCGAGCTTTCTGATCACCCTCACGCCCCGGCAGCCGATCGCGTGGCTAGCGGGACAGGGCGCGCCGGCGCTGCCCGTCGATGGCGTGAACCATGTCGGCATCGATGGATCGGTGAACAGCGGCTCGATCCCACCCGTGCCGGTTTCGCCATTCAGCGGCACGTTGCGCTGCGTCGCGGCTGAGCCCGACGGCACGCCGACGGCGAGCGACACACTGCTCGGGAACGCCACGCTCCAGCGCGCGGCGCCGGGCGGCGACAGCGCCGCGTACACGGCCATTGGATTCCGCGCGACGGGCACGAGCGCCGACACGCCCGACGTACTGGTGCTGGGCAGCCCGCAAGCCGAGTACGATGCATGCCCGGAGCACGTTTTCTTGCAGCCGTTTCTCGACGGCGCGCGGATCAATCTCGGGAGCGAGGGCGCGATCGCGCGCGCGACCGCGACGACGGTCGTCCTGGCGACCTGCAGCTCGGCTCCGAATGGTGGCGCAGCGGCGACGGTCGACCTCACCCTGACGAACGAGTTCGGCATGCAGTTCCAGGCGCGCCGGGCGTTCCGCGAGCACCTGGCGACGGACCTGTCGCGCCTCGACGGGACGATTCCCTCGATGTCGATCTTCAACAGCGCGGTCGCTGGATCCGCGACCGGCAATTTGCACATGACACCAACGAGTCCGGGCAGCGGAATCGTGGCGATCGCATTGACCGCATGGGCCGATCCCGGCGCGCCCGGCGCCCCCTATCGCACGGCGATACAGGGACAATTCTCCGGCGCGCGCATCGTTCCGGACCTGGTCGATCTATCCGCCCCCGGACCGGCGTGTGCGGGCGACTGCGACGCGGACGGCACGGTCGCGATCAACGAGCTCGTCGGCGGCGTCGCCATCGCGCTCGGGAGTGCCGCGGTCAACAGTTGCTCCGCTTTCGATACCGACGGCAGCGGCGCGGTGACCGTGGCCGAGCTCGTGGCGGCCGTGGCAGCAGCGCTGACCGGCTGTTCTCCGTGACTGCGCCGTGCGCCCGCGCACGCAGTCAGCGGCGCATGTACACGACCAACACCACGATCCCGATCACCAGCGCGGGCATCACGACGATCCACACGACCTGCTCCAACACTGCGAACGCCGCTGCCGCAACGCCGAGCACGAGCCCGAGCACGGACAGGCGCCAGTCGGCGTAGATGCCGGCCAGAAATGCCGCGAGCGCGAGCACGATCAAGACCGCGCTGCCGGCGGCCTCGTTGGTCATCCGGCCGGTCGAGTGGAGCAGATAGATCAGGTAGACCGCGCCGATCACCGCGAGCCAGTGCAACACCTGCGTCGGGAGGATGCGCCCGACCGGCTCGCCGCGGCGCTGCGCCCGCGACCACGCCGCGATCGCGCTGACCACGCCGAACACCGGCGCCATCCACAGCCAATAGCGGAACGCCAGTGGTGGCGAGTAATCGGTCAACGCCACGCCGATACCCGAGAGCACCACCAGGAGGACGAGCACGAGCTCCTCCATCGGCACACGGCGCGAGCGCGCGGGCGGCGGAGCTGCGGGCTCGTACGTCGGCGGCAACGGCTCAGGCCGCGTCCCCTCGGGCGACGGGTTTATCGGCGGCATGCTCATGGCGATTCAGACGGCGGCGCAGGGCAGGAGGCGCGGCTCAGACCGGCGGCGGCTCGCCGGGCGGCTGAAAGCGAGCTGCATCCCAGATCGAGTAGATGTGCACGATCCAGCCCAGCCAGATCACCCAGAGGAGCGCGGCGAGGACGAACTGCACAGCGGCGGCCAGGAGCCGGCCCTGCAGCAGCTGTCCCAGTCCCGGGATGAAGAAGCTGGCGAGCGCGGCGATGACATTGCCTGTCGAGCCTTGCGCGGGCATGGAGCGGCTCGTATCAGGAACGCGTACCAAAAAACAGGTTATCGCCGAGCGGAGCGGCGTTGCGGGTCCCCGCCTCGCGCGCCCCGATAGGGCGCGATCTGCGCTGCCGTTAGACGGCCGGCCGTCGCGCCGTGCAGGCGCGCTGGCGTATTTGACCCGCGCACGTGCGTGCGCTTTGTGAAGCCGCGTGGGGAACGGCGTTACGCAGGGCGAAAAGTCGCAGCGGTTGCCGGCGCTCGCTCTGGCCGCGCTGGGCGTGGTGTTCGGCGACATCGGCACCAGCCCACTGTACGCGATGCACGTCTGCTTCTCCCCGACCTCCAACCTGCGGCCCACGCCGGAGAACGTTCTCGGGGTCGTGTCGCTGATCACGTGGGCGCTGCTGCTCGTCGTGACGCTGAAATACGTCGTCTTCGTCATGCGCGCCGATCTCAATGGCGAAGGCGGCATCCTCGCGCTGATGGCGCTGGCGACGCAGGGCGTGGCCGCCGAGGGCCGGGCGCGGCGAACGCTCGTCGCGCTGGGCTTGGTCGGCACTGCGCTGCTCTACGGCGACGGGATGATCACGCCGGCGATCTCGGTGCTGAGCGCGATCGAGGGGATCAAGGTGGCCACGCCGCTGTTCGTTCCCGCCATCCAGCCGCTCACGATTGCGGTGCTGATCGCCCTGTTCTGCGTCCAGCACCGCGGCACCGGTGCGGTAGGCGCGGTGTTCGGGCCGGTGATGCTCGTGTGGTTCGCGGTGCTGACCGTGCTCGGCCTGACCTGGATCGCGGGCGCGCCGGCGGTGCTCGAAGCGGTGTCGCCGTACCACGGCATCCGCTTTCTGCTCGACAATGGCTGGGCGGGTTACTTGATCCTCGGGTCGGTCTTCCTCGCCGTCACCGGCGGCGAGGCGCTGTACGCCGACATCGGCCACTTCGGCACCCGTCCCATCCGCCTCATGTGGGTCGGCGTCGTGCTGCCAGCCGTCCTGATCAACTATTACGGCCAGGCGGCCTTGCTCCTGCAGGATCCCACCGCCGTGCACCACACGTTCTACCGTCTCGCGCCGGACTGGGCGCTCGCGCCGCTCGTCGTGCTCGCCACCGCGGCCGCGGTCATCGCCTCGCAAGCGATCATCTCGGGGGCCTTCTCGCTCACGGCGCAGGCGGTCGAGCTCGGCTACGCACCGCGGCTCACGGTGCGCCACTCGTCCGCCGAGGAAGAGGGTCAGGTCTACGTCCCGCTGATCAACTGGACGCTGTTGGCTGCGGCGCTGTTTCTCGTGCTGCACTTCGGCTCTTCGGACACGCTGGCGAGCGCATACGGCGTCGCGGTGTCGGGCACCATGGTGCTCACGACGCTGCTCGCCGCGGTCTACTTCCGCGCGCGCTGGGGGTTGGTAGCGGGGCTGCTGCTGGCGGTCGGCTTCTTGCCGATCGATCTCGCCTTCCTGGGCGCCAACATGGTGAAGCTCGACCACGGCGCCTGGTTCCCTGTCCTAGTGGCGGGCTTCGGCTATCTGTTGCTCTCGACTTGGACGCGGGGCGTACAGCTCACGCGCGGCGCGCTGGAGCGCATGGCGGCCACCGAGTTCGCGCAGCACATCGCCGCCGATCCGCCGCTCCGCGCCCCCGGTACCGCCGTGTATTTCAGCCGTGGCCAAGGCATGCCGCGCACGCTGCTGCACAACCTCGCGCTCAACCACGTGTTGCATCGCACCGTGATCGTCCTCAGCATCCGCGTCGAGCCGCTGCCGCGCGTGGACCAAGCCGAGCGCCTGTCGGTCACGCGGTTCACCAGCGATCTGATCGGCATCGTCGCCCGCTTCGGCTACATGGAGCGGGTGAACGTGCCGCGCCTGCTGCACGATGCCGTCCGGCGCAGGATCGTGCCCGATCTCGGCGAGGTCACGTACGTCGTCGCGCGCGTGCGCGCCATCGTCACCAACCGGGCGGGCATGGGACTGTGGCGCAAGCGGCTCTATGCGTTCATGGAGCGCAACGCCGTGCCATGGAGCTCGAATTACCACCTGCCGCGCGAGCGCGTGCTCGACATGGGCATGCAGGTGGAGATCTAAGGGCAGGCTGTTAGGGGGTTCGGGGTTCAGGGGCCAGGGCCCCCTGCTCACGCGGTGACATCTGCGAGCAAATACTCGAGGTCGTCCCGAGTGAGCGCGCGGCCGAAGCCGCCTTCGCCGAGGACGTCGCGCACCAGCGCGGCCTTGCGCTGTTGCAGCTCCCAGATGCGCTCTTCGATGGTGCCGCGAGTGAGCATGCGGTACGCGATCACGGTGCGGTCTTGTCCGATGCGATGGGTGCGATCGATCGCCTGCGCCTCGACCGCGGGGTTCCACCAGGGATCGAACAGCACGACGTACGATGCCGCGGTGAGATTCAGCCCGGTGCCGCCGGCTTTGAGCGAGATCAGGAAGACGCCGGGCGACGGATCCTGGTGGAAGGCGGTCACCACGCGCTCGCGGTGCGTGGTGGAACCGATGAGCATGTGCACGTTGACCGCGCGCGCCTTCAGGGCGTTGCGCAAGAGCGTCAGGCATTGCACGAATTGCGAGAACACGAGCACCTTGTGGCCCTCGGCGAGCAGCGGTTCGAGCAGCTCGAACAGCGCTTCGAACTTCCCGGAGTCGATATCGGCGCGGCCGCCGACCAGCGCGGGGTGGCAGCAGATCTGGCGCAGGCGCGTGAGCGCCGCGAGGATGTTGATGCGCGCGCGGTTGAAGCTCTCCGGCGTCTCGCCGACGCGGGCGAGCAGCGTGCGGCATTTCTTGAGCTCGGCCACATAGAGGTGGCGTTGCTCGGTCGTGAGCTCGCAGTCGAGCCGTTCTTCGATGCGGGGCGGCAGCTCGGGGGCGACCGCCCGTTTCGTCCGGCGCAACAGCACCGGCCGGAGCTTGGCGGCGAGCAGCGCGCGTACGTGCGGCGGCGCATCGGGCTGGTCCACGCGGCGCACGAACGCCGCCCGGCTGCCCAGGTAGCCGGGGTTGACGAACGACATGATGCTCCACAGGTCGAGGGCGCGATTTTCGAGCGGCGTGCCGGTGAGCGCGAGGCGATGACGCGCGTTGAGCGCGAGCGCGGCGCGGGTCACCGCCGCGTCGGGGTTCTTGATGAACTGCGCCTCGTCCAGGATGGCGGCGCCGAGCGGCAGTGATTGCCATTGCTCGATGTCGCGGCGCAGGAGCGCGTAGGTGGTGACGACCAGATCATGGTCGGGGATCGCCTCGCGGAGCGCGTGCCGCTCCTTGCCGCTGGTCAGCAAGAGCACTCGCAAAGCGGGCGCAAAGCGCGCCGCTTCGCGCGCCCAGTTGTGCACGACCGACGCCGGGCACACGACCAGCGCCGGACCGCCGTCGGGCTCCACAGCGCGCTGGTGCAGCAGCCACGCGAGCGCCTGGACGGTCTTCCCGAGGCCCATGTCGTCGGCCAGCACGGCGCCGATCCCCAGGGCGGAGTTGTGGGCGAGAAAGTCGAGCCCCTGGCGCTGATACGGGCGCAAGGTTGCGGTCAGGCCTTCGGGCACCGGGATGGTGGGGATGCCGGTGAACGCCTCGATACGCGCGCGCAGCAGCTCGACGGTGGCCAGCGTCTCGGGGTCGGCGCCGAGCCGCGCGAGATGAGAGAGGCCGTCGGCGGAGGCGCCGGCGAGCTGCCATACGCCGAGCCGCTGTTCGCCCTGGTCCAAGGCGATTCCCAGGTCGGCCAACAACTCCGCCGCTTCGTCGTGCATCTCGACCACGTCGCGGCGCACCCAACCGGCATCCAGCTTGACGAAACGGCCGGTGGCGGCGCGCAGCGCCGCCAGATCGGCTTCGCTGAGCCGCATGCCCTCGGCCTCCCACTCGGCCGAGATACTCAACCAATCGACGCCGCTCGACCGCACGCGCAATCGCGGGGCCGCCGTACGGGTAGCGCCGAGCAACCGGCGCACGCGCGCCGTGCCGAAGTACGCCACACCGGCGGGGCGGTGCTCCCACGCATCCGCAAGCGCTTCGAGCGTGCGGCGGGTAATACGCGTCCGCCAGCCGGGTGCCTCGGCGGCGCTCCGCGGCGCGGCGCTCACCGGCAACGACTGAATCCATGCCGCGATCGGCTCCACCGCGGCCGGATCGGGGAGTTCGATCCAGGCTTCTTCGACCGCCGCATCGGTCGTGGCGGGCGTCTCGGTGCCGGGCTCCACCGCCGCGCTCTCCGGCGCCATCGAGGTATACGCCTCGGCGCCCGCGGCTTGCCCGGCCGGCGGCGCCGCGCGGACCCAGCCGCGCTCCGGCCTGAGCTCGAACATCACCTCGCGCTCCATCGCGGCGATGCCCGGATGCCATGGCGTGCGCCCGGTGGTGGCGAACGCGCGCACATCCAACCAATCGTCCGCGCGCAGGTCGAGAGTCACCGACGGCACGACGGCGTGCAGTCGGGTGTGTTCGGCGAGCGTGCTGCGCAGACGCGGAAAGCCATCCGCCAGCGTACCGACCAAGCTGGCGCGCGCGGCGCGCGGCACCGGCAGCGGCCCGTGCGCGGTGAACCGCTCGCGCAAGCCGCGCGGCGGCTCTTCCGCGACGACCCACACCGTGCCTTCGGAGATCAGGACGGTCGAGCGCCCGGCGGCACTCGAGCCGTCGCCGGCGATGTACACGACGTCGGCGAGCGACCGCTGGCGGCCATCGCCCCAGCAGACGGTCAGGTCGATGTCGACGTCGTCGTCGCGCCACACGCATACCGGCTCGATGCGCACCTCCTCCGCGCCGAGGCGGACCGGTGCACCGGGCACGATGCCCGCGCGCGCCGCCAGGTCGGCATCGAGAGCACGCGCCCACTCCGCCACGCCGGCGGCCGCGGCGCGCTCCAGCAGCGCGGCGGTACGCGCGGTGGACAGGCGCGTGCCGTTCCACTCAGCCGTCGCCGGCTGCGCGAGATCGGCGATCCAACCGATCATCGACGCCTGCTCGGGCGGAAACAGCCCCGCATCGCGCAGGCACTCGGTGCGCAGCGCATGGAGTTGCGCGAGCGTGCGGGGCACGTCATGCACGCGCGGGGTGGTCAGCCGGAGCTGAAAGGTGAGCGCGGCATCGCCGTCGGGATTGCGCCCGAGCTCGAACGCGAGCCGGATCCGCCGCGGCGGCTGGATGCCGCGCCGGCGCGCCCAGTCGATCAGCGCTGCGGCGGTGTCGGCGCGCTCGCGGTCGCGGAAGCGCTCCGCTACATCCGCGCGCTCGAGATACGCCTTCAGCGGTGCCGGGACCCAGCCGCCCGCTTCGCGCGCGATGGCCTCGGCAACGCGCCAGCAGCGCGTGTCGGGGTCGGGCTCGCGCAGCAGCGCTTCGAGGGGCGGTGCATAGGGCGACAAGCTGGCCTCCGGCGAGCCGACGAGGAGCTCATCGAGAGCGGCCTCGCGTTCCCAGAGAGCGCGACTGGCCCGCAGCTTGGACAGCGGGTCGTGAGCTTTCGCCGGCCGTTCGTCGGCTCCGAGCACGGCGGTCGCGGCGGCGAAAGCGTGCTTGCACTGCTGCCCTATCGGGCAGTCACAGTGGTGCAGCCAACGGCCGCCCTCCCACCACCAGCTCGTCTCATAACCGCGCGTTCCGCGCACCGTCGCCTGGATACTCGAGCTATCGACCTCGAGCCCGACGACGCGGCCCGCTTCGGCATACGTTTGCCCGCGCGCGCGTACGCGGTCGGGAAAACTGTCGATCTCGTCACGCAAGGCGTCGAGCCGACGCGCAGGTAGAGCATCAGCTGGCAATTTGCCCAGCATCCCATAAGGCGTGTTCGGTCACAATAAGGCGTGTCCGATCACAATGGGGCGGCGCGGCCGGATGCGGCTCAGCGCTATGGCGTAAGCGAAACCGCCGCAGGAGCGCCAGCTCTTTCAGGCGGTCAGGGACAGGGCGGAGGCGATCGGGCCCACGACGCCGGCCGACGATCGGCTGGCAGCGCGCAATTGGTCGTAAAAGCGCTCGCGCCCGCCCTGGGCGTTGACCTCGCACATCGACCGGAGCTCTCCGTCGATGGCCACCTTGAACACGCAGAGATCGGCGCGCTCGCGTCCGAGCGCGGTGCTCAGCTCCGCCGCGCTCATGAAGTGGTGGCTGACCAGGTTGAGGTAGCTCAGCCGCACGCGGCCGCGGAGCCAACCCCAGACCAGACGTCCCGGACGGCTGTCGAGCCGGCGCGCCGTCCGCCAGAGCCACGGCAGCGCATGGCGGACCACGAAGCCCGGATGGCGGGCGAGCAGGGCCGCCGTCCGCACGACGGCTTCCAGCGGCGTATCGTTGCGTAGGGTCGCGCCGCCGAAGTGGCGCATGGCCGCCATCATCGCGGCTTGATCTCGCGCATCGTCCCCGCGCACCAGGGGATGGAACCGCGGCGCTTCGCCGACGCCGCCGACGATCACGCCTTGCACGAACCGGCTGCATTCCGGATGGCCGAACCACTGCTGGTCCCTGAGCAGCACGGAGACCGCGCCGGCATCCCCGAATAGCCCTTCGGCGATGCGCCGCCACAATGCTTCCACCGACACGGTGCCGCCGAGCCCGTCCGCTGTGCGGCCGACCTGCGCCACCGGCTGGAAACTGATCATCTTGAAGACGCCGGGGTTGGCGAGCAGCCAGCGCATCACCGCCGGAACGGCCCCGAGGTTGTCGGCGGTCGCGGTGTACGTGGTCGCGACATCGAGCGGACGAGCGGTGGCGGCGCGCGCGGCACGGATCAGCGCCGCGAACTCGTCGCGCAATCCCAGCAGCGGATCGGCGCCGCCCGCGGTCTTGTGACCGCGGCGGCCGCGCATGGTGCTGTCGATGTGAATGCTGAGCTCGCGCAACCCGCCCTCGACCATCAAGCGCTCGAGCATGCCGGGGCGGCGGCGAAACGTGTCGCCGTGCGTGAAGAGCATCGGCACCAGGCCAAGCTCCCGCGCCGCGCGCACCAGCGCGACGAGCTCATCCGTCGGGCGCAGCGTCACCTCGCCGTCCGTGAGCTGCAGATTGCCGCCGTCGCCCAGCCATGCGCGCAACTGGCTCATCTGTTCCACCAGCGCAGCGAACGGCAGCGGCGACGCTTCGTTCGCGTGCTCGTTCAGATAACAACCTGCGCAGGCGAAATCGCAGCGCGGCATCGCGCCGATCGTCGCGCCGCACCCGGCGTACTGGCGGCCGAGGAATTGGCGCGACACGCGCAGACGCGCGGGAACTCGCGCCCACGCGCGCGCCAGCGCTGCGCGCGTGTCCGGCGCGATCGGCCGGCGGACGATCGCGAGCAAGCGCCGCCACCGCGCGGCGAGGGCCTGCGGGGCGGCGTTGCCCGCCGGGCCGGAGCCGCCGGTGGAAGCTACGGAACCGCCCTCGGCAATGTCGGCGCTGCTGCGCATGGCCCCCTAGACGCCCTCGAACCCGGGTACGCTTCTAGCGCGTTCTGCTAGGCTTCGCACAGCCCGCGGGCGCCGTGCGGCCCCCCACTACGCTTCCGTCGGCCGCTCCGCCCGGCGCGCCGCCTCGGGCTGTCGACCCGAGATGGCGGCGCGTCCCGCCGCCGAGCTCACGTATACGCCGAGCAGCACCGCCGCGCCTCCCACTACCTGTGATGCGAGCAGCGGCTCGCCGAGAACGAGCGCCGAGAGCAGCGCGGTGAGCACCGGCACCATGTAGATGAATACCGCGGTCCGGCCGACCCCCACGCGGTGCACGCCGTAGAGGAAGAACTGTCCGGCCATGATCGAACCGCAGAGCACCATGAACAGGAGTGCGCCCAGCGCCCAGAGCGGCGCGGTGGCGAGCTGTGCGTACGGATCCTCGGGCAGCGCGAGGAGCAGGAGGACGCACCCGCCAACGCCGTAATTGCAGGCATTGGCGAGGGAGTTCGGTACCCGGCCGACGACGCGCCGCGACGCGATGTTCACGCACGCCCAAAACCCCGCCGCGGCCAGGGCGAGCGCGTCGCCGCGCCCAGAGGAGCCGATTGCGGCCAGCGCCGCGGGATCGCCGCGGGTGATCACGATTGCCGCTCCGGTCAGGGCCAAACCCAAGCCGACCAGCCGCCGGCGCGTAACGCTTTCGCCGACCAACGGCGCCAGCGCCACCGTCAGCACCGGATTGAGGGCCATGAGCAACGCGGCATTCGTCACGCTGGTCTCGCGCACCGCCGCCATGAACGTCCATTGGAAGCAGGCGCCACCCGCGATCGCGAACACCGCCAGCGGCAGCAGCGCGCCATAGAGGTCGGCCGGGGGCCACGCGCGCCAAGCGAACGGCAGAATCACCATCAGCGCGGTCAATTGCCGCAGTGCGGCGGCGGTGCCGGGCGAAAAATGCCCGACGGCGATCTTCGCGGCGACGAACGCCGCGGCCCAGCCAAACGCCGCGAGGAACAGTCCCACGTAAGCCCGCCCGATCGGACCTGGCAAACGGGGCACCATGCGCGCGGATGGTATCACCCACCTCACAATGCAGCGAGCCAGCACGACGGGCGCCGCCTGCACGCGCGCACGGGGCGGCGCGCGTGCCCGTCGCCGCGGGGGCGGCTCAGCCGGGATCCCGCTCCGAACCGGGTGCCGTGCGCCGGAGACCGCGATACGCCTGCTGCGCCGAGCTGCCTTCGTGGAGGACGCGGAACACCTCGCGGGCGATCGGCATCTCGACGCCGTACTTCTCGCCCAGCTCGATGACCACGCGCGAGGTCTTCACGCCCTCGGCGACCATGTGCATTTCGGCACAGATGTCCCGGATCGTACGGCCGCGGCCGAGTTGCTCGCCGACATAGCGGTTGCGGCTCTGCTTGCTCATGCACGTGGCGACCAGGTCGCCCATTCCGGCCAGGCCGGCGAACGTGTGCGGCTCGCCGCCCATGGCGACCCCCAACCGCGTGAGCTCGGCCAGACCGCGGGTCATCACCGCGGCCTTCGTGTTGTCGCCGACGCCGAGCCCGTCTCCCATTCCCGCCGCGATGGCTATGACGTTCTTGAGGGCTCCCGCGATCTCACAGCCGACCACGTCCTGATTCGTGTACACGCGAAAGAACGGCGACTTGAATATCGCCTGTACGCGCCGGACGATCCCCTCGTCTTCCATCGCCACCACACTCGCGGCCGCGAACCCCGCCATGATCTCCAGCGCGAGGTTCGGGCCGGTGAGCACGCCCGCCGGGTGGCCGGGCAGCACTTCGTCGACGATTTGTGTCATCCGGAGCAACGTCCCTTGCTCCAGGCCTTTCGCGAGGCTGATGACTGGCACCGCGGGGCGGGCGAACTCGCGCACCCGCTCCAGCGTCGCGCGAAATCCGTGCGAGGGCACGCCCATGAAGATCACCTCGGCCTCGCTCACCGCGTCGGCCATCGACGCGGTGGCGCGCAACTCGCGGGGAACGAGACAAGTCCCGAGGTAGCGCGAGTTCATCCGGCGCGTATCGACCTCGGCCGCGACCGCGGGGTTGCGCGCCCAGAGCACGGTGGGCACGTTGCGCGCGGCCAGCGAGGCCACCGTCGTCCCCCACGAGCCGGCGCCAATGACGGCGACGCGCGCCACCATGGCTCAGCTGCCTCCGCCCGTGCCGCGGCGGTCGCGAAGCCGACCGCCGCGCGATGCGACACATGGCTGCGCGGGCGCGCGACTCGGGTTGTACCGCATCTCACCGCCTCGTGCCCGCGCCCACCGTGTTCGCCCGACGATCAGCCTAGTTGACGCGCCGCTTGTGACCCGCCCAGTACGGCTCGCGCAGCTTGAACTTCTGGAGCTTGCCGGTGGCGGTGCGGGGGAGCTCGCTGACGAAGTCCACCGAGCTCGGACATTTGAAGTGTGCGAGCTTCTCGCGGCAAAAGCTCAGCATCTCGTCGGCACCGACCGACTGTCCCGGGCGCAGCACGATCAGCGCCTTCGGCGTCTCTCCCCACTGCGCATGCGGCACGCCGATGACCGCGCATTCGGCCACTGCCGGGTGCTGGTAGAGCGCATCCTCGATCTCCGAGGAGCTGATGTTCTCGCCCCCGGAGATGATGACGTCCTTCTGCCGATCGACGATGTTGATATTCCCCACCGCGTCCCAGACGGCGAGGTCGCCGGTGTGAAACCACCCGCCCTGCATCGCCTTGGCCGTCTCGTCCGGCTGCTCCCAATAGCCCTTGAAGACCACGTTCGAGCGGGCGCACACCTCGCCCACGGTGTGGCCGTCCTGCGGCACCGGGCGGCCTTCTTCATCCTGGACCTGCAGCTCGACGCCGATGCCCTCGACACCGGCGCGGGCGCGCCGCGTCCAGTCATCGGTCCGGGTGGCGTGATCGGGCTGCGAGATGGTGAGCAGCGGCGCCGTCTCCGTCAGGCCGTAGATCTGGATGAACGTCCAGCCGAGCTCGCGCTCGAGGCGTTCGATGAAGGCGGCCGGCGGCGGCGCACCGGCGACGGTAAGGCGCGGCCGGGTGCGGAGCTGATGGCGATCCTTGTGCGGGTAATCGATGATCGTCCGCAGCACGGCTGGCGCCATGCACGCGAACGTCACGCCTTCGCGCTCGATCAGATCGAAGATCGCCTTGCCGTCGATCGTGCGCAGGATCACGTGGGTGCCGCCCATGGCGGTGGTCGCGTACACGCCTCCCCAGCCGTTGCAGTGAAACATCGGCAGGGTCCAGAGCTCGATGTCCTCGTGGCGGATGCCGATGTGCGCGATCATGTTGTAGGCGTTGATGTAACAGTTGCGATGCGTGAGCATCACGCCCTTCGGGCGCGCGGTGGTGCCCGACGTGTAGTTGATCGACACCACGTCGTCCTCGTCGAGGTCGACCGGCGGCGGGGGCGACGCGCTGGCGGTGGCCACCCAGCGGTCCCAGTCCGTCCAGCCCGCAGGCGGCTCGCCTTCGTACGAAGCGGCGATCCAGTGCTCGACCGTCTTCAGATTCGGCCGGATCTGGTCGACCACCCCTGTGTAATCGCGGTCGACAAGGACGCAGCGCACGCCCGCATGGTTGAGAATGTACTCGTGGTCGGCGGCGATCAGGCGGTAGTTCAGCGGCACCAGCATCGCCCCGATCGCGCTGGTGCCATAGAAGCTCTCGAGGAAGAAGTGCGAGTTCGGGCTGAGAATACAGACGCGGTCGCCCTTGCCGATGCCGAGCGCGCGCAGCGCGTTGGCCAGCTGGTGCGAGCGCGCAGCGAATTGGGCGTAGGTAAAGCGGCGATCGCGGTCGATGATCGCGATCTTGTCCGGGTAGAGCGCCGCGGCACGGCGCAAAAAATCATTGGTGAGTAACGGAACGCGCATCAGTTCAATCCTCTCGGTGGACCGTATCGGGCGAGAAAGCTGGTATGCAGACGGAGATGTACTCCGCTCCCTCGGGCGACGGCGTCGCGTAGCGCACCCGCTCGCCGGGTTCCGCAATCACCGCCTGGCCGCTGAGGACCTCGATCACGCCGGTATCGTGCTCGACCCGCACCATGCCGCGCAGCACGACCGTGTACTCGGCGAATTCCGGGTGCTGGCGCGGCTCTGCCCAGCCCGCGGGCGAACGCATGTGGGCAATACTGACACCCGCGCTGTGGGTGTTCACGCGGCCGATGTACTCGTCGATGAGCTTCGGCTTGTTCCCGGCTGCGCGGATGCGCGTCGGGCCGGTGATGTAGCGCGGCATGCAGGAATTCCCTCCGTTGTGGAAAGCGCTCCGCCCCGCAAGACCGTCGGGTGGGCGGAGTACCGTGGAGGTATCGCTTATCGTTGGATGCGGGCGATGGCAATCATCGCCGGGTCCGCCGAATGACGGCCGCGGTGGAACTGGCGCGCCCCGGGCGTCTAGGCGTACTGAGCCCGCAGGCGTTCGTACAAGGACATCACCTTGCGCACGTAGCTCATGCGCTTGGCGCGTTGCGCCGACATGCGCATCACCGGCGCGGGGCCTAGGTTGTACGCGGCGACCGCCTTGTGCGGATCGTCGAACATCTCCTCCAGCTGGCGGAGGTACCGCACCCCGATCTGCAAGTTCGCCTCGGGTTCTACCAGCATCTGCGCGCCGCGCCACGGCAGACCCGCGCGGCGCGCGACCTCTCGCGCGGTGGAGGGGAGCAGTTGGATGAGGCCAATGGCCCCACCGCCGCGCGCGCGCGCCGCGCAGCCGCTCTCGACCTGGACGAGGGCCGTGATGAGCAGCGGGTCGTAGCCGTGCTGCTCACTTTCCTCGTGGATCACCCGGGCAATGCTCCAGCGCTCGCGCTTGGCCAACGGGTTGGGGCACTCGGTCAGCGCCGAGGCCACCGCGCGCACGGTATCCGCTTCCGTGCGCTCGGCTTCGGCTGGCTGGGCCGGCGCGGGCGGCTCGTCCGCGCGCACCGAAGCCGCCAGCGCGAACACCCCGATCAAGACCCCCGCCGTCCAGCCGAGCGCGGTGGTTCCGTGTCGCCGGTCTATAACCGGGCGCGAGACATGGCCAATAGGCACGTCGGTCATCATGGCGCGCTTCCCCCCTTTGCGAGCCGGGGCGACCACCGGGTGCCAGCGGTCACAGGGCCGTATGCTACGGACCCAGCCCGCAAAGGCAACCACTGCCACCAGCAAAAAGGCTCATGGTTAGTTCACGCGGGCTTATTCGCAAAGCACAGCGCGTGCGCCTTGTGTCACTGTCGCGCGCGATTTGCGCGGCCCGGCGGATGTTCGAAGGTAGGCGGTACGGTTGTCAGGCGGTTAGGCCAGAGAAGCCCTCGTCGAATGCCGTCGGCTCGGTATGTCGTATCTGCCCCCCTGCCCCCGGCAATCGCCGACAATCCCCTAGCCCGCCTCTACCGTCGCGATCTTTACCCGCTACAAGGCGCTACTTGAGTTCGCCGCCGGCAGTCCGCAAAGGTGGCGCGGTATGTCGACTGCCGCCGAAACGCGGGCGCGGGCGCTGCTCGCACGGGCCACGCCGCGAACCCTCGCGCTGCCCGACCGCGGAGTGGACATCGCGCTGCTGGACTGGGAGGGAGACGGCCCTCTCGTGCTGCTGCACCACGCCAACGGCTTCTGCAAAGGAATCTGGGCGCTGGTCGCCGAAGATCTCAGCCGGGATTTTCGGGTGGTCTCCATGGACGCGCGCGGGCACGGCGACTCCTCACATCCGGCCGACCTGGCCGCGTATCGCGAATCCACTCTGGCCGCGGACGTGATCGCGGTCGCCGAGCGGCTGGCCGCGCAGCACGGCGCGCCAGTCGCGCTCGGCATCGGTCACTCACTGGGTGGCGCGATGATGCTGCGTGCCGCGGCGCACCGCGTCGATCTCTTCTCGCGCCTGCTGCTGGTCGACCCGGTCATCGGCGTGCACGAGCCCGAGCACAGCTCCGAACATCCATCCGCGACGCAGCGCCTCGTCGCCGGAGCGCGCAAACGCCGGACGCACTGGCCGTCGCGCGCGGCCGCGAGAGCCTGGTGTCGGGAACGCAGCTTCTTCTCCGCCTGGCGGGAGGAAGCGATCGAGCTCTATCTCCTCGACGGGATGGCGGAGGCGCCGGACGGCAGCGTCACGCTGAAATGCCCGAGCGCGGTGGAGGCCGAGGTGTTTGCGAACGTGGGCACATCGGACAACTTCGCTCTGGGCGCCGACGTGCGTGCGCCGACGCTGATCCTGTGGGCGGCGCGAGGAGATTTCTCGCGGCCGCGGATGGAAGCAGTAGCGCTGACGATGGCGGAAGCGCACGTGGAACCGATCGACTCTGGGCACCTCGTGCCTATGGAAAACCCGGAGCTGGTCTCGGAAGCAGCGCGGCGCATGCTGGCCGTCGCGCAGCCGGCAGCCGTGCACCGGCGTTGACCACCGCTCGCCCCCGCCGGTAACGAGCGCGCGGCCGCCCAACTGCGGAAATGACCGTTGCGCCATGCGGACGCGACGCCAGTGCGCCAGAGTTACACTCCACCGCGGCCGTTCTTACGCATTCGATTGATACGTCTGCGCGCGCTCGCTGAGGGAGCTCATTGCGATTACCGGCTGGCATGTAGCTTGCGGACGCGCGGTGCAAACCGCGGGACTTCTATACGCGCGGTTCCGCGCTCCGCCTCGACCCGCATGCCTTCGTCACTCGCCCCCGCTCCCGTTGCACGACGCTGTACACGCGTGCTGCTGTTGTCCTTCGTGCTCGCGTCGGCGGCACACGCGCAGGACGACAGCTTCATCCGCGGCTATGCGGCGGCGGTCTTGGAGCGCGATTTCGAGATCGGGGCGGATGCGGTGACGGTCGAGAACGGCGTGATCACGGTGCGCGCTCAGCTCGCGGCCTCGGAGCAGGACCGGCTCACGACGGCCCTCCGACGCATCAAGGGCGTGCAATCGGTGGTGGTGGTCGCGCCCGAGCCCTCCGGTCCGGCCGTGGCGGAAGGCGCGGCGCCCGCACCTGTGCCGGAGCCCAGCCGCTGGTCGTGGCTGCCCAGCCGCCAGGTCTTTCGCCCGTTGATCGCGGATCCGCGGTGGCCGCGATTTTCCGCAGCGTACAACTACTACATCGACGATTCGGAGCTCACGCACGTCGGCAACACGAGCTTCGGCGAGTCCTTTTCGCTGCTGCAATACGACGCCGGCTCGGCGGGGGTACTGCAGACCGGCATCCAAGGAGCCGTGTTCGCGATCTTCAATCTCGACAGCAGCTCCATCGATCTCATCAACGCCGATTACTTCGCCGCCTGGCCGCTTGCGTATGGCATTGGAGACTTCTCGAGCCTGTTGCGCATCTTCCATCAGAGCTCCCATCTCGGCGACGAGTACCTGCTGCGCAACCGCGTGAAGCGGATCAACCTGAGCTACGAAGCGATCGATCTCTTGCTCTCACACGAGCTGCCGCTCGGCTTCCGGGCATATGGCGGCGGAAGCTACATCTTCCGTATCCAACCGTCGGGCATTCGTCCGTGGGCGTTTCAAACCGGGCTCGAGTATGTCGGCGAACCGCTGGGCTTGCCGATACCGACGCGGCCCGTCGCCGCGGTGGACATGCAGATCCACGAAGAAGGCAACTGGAGCACGAACGTGGCCCCCGTGTTCGGGGTGCAATTCGGCGATCCCAAAGCCGACCGCCGGAACCTCCGGCTGCTGTTGCAGTACTTCAATGGCAAGTCTCCCAACGGCCAATTCTTCGAACGCCACATCGAGTATCTCGGGCTGGGTGTACAGCTGAGCCTCTGAGCGCCGACGCATCGGCTGCGGCGGTGTCGCACGCGGTTCGAACCGCAGGTGCCCGCGTGCTGCGCCCGTAGGTGCTGCGCCCGAAGCGCAGCGCGAGCCGTCTCCCGGTTACTCAACCGCCGACTGCAACATCTTCCGCTGTAACTCTTACCCGCATGAGCCCGAACGTAAAAAGGTCCCGCGTATACGAACCGCCCAGACTGGCTCGATGACGGCGGCGCTGCGTGCGATCGCCATGGCACGCTCGTTGCGATGCCACCGCTTCAGAGTTGCAACCGGCACAGGCGGTGTGCCGACCCCGGAAAGGAGGACGAACGTGATCACCCTGACTTGGCTGCCGAACTTCCATGCATACGCGGTGCGCCGAAATGGAAACATGCTCGGCTTGGTCCGCTTTCAGTTCCCATTTCCGTTTCGGCCATCGGTCCAGATCGCCTGAGCCGGCAGCCGGTTGGGAAGAGAACTCTCGGGCGGGGACCCGGGCCATCATTCGACGTTCCGGAGGCGTCGATTCATCACCATGAACTCGGACAAGGAGGATAGAAGATGGATCTGATCACGATGAGGAACTCTGTGATCGCACTCGCTCTGGCGGTAGCGGCGGGCTGCACCGCGCAACGCGCGGTCGCCGATCCCTGCTTCCATAAGGGGACGATGTATTCGGACGGCGCCGCGGCTTGTCAGTCGGGTTTGCAATACCGCTGTGACGACGGCGAGTGGATCAGCCTCGGCACGAGCTGCAATGCCGGCCAGATAGCGCTTTCCAGGACCTGCGATTACGCGGGAATTTCATTCTCCACCGGCGCCGCTAGTTGCCAGAACGGCACGCAGTATCGGTGCGAAGATGGATCATGGCGGCCGCTCGGTGCGCCTTGCACCGTGGGCGACTCGCCGATCAAGGTGATGCCGTCAGGCAAGACCTGTATGTACGAGGGCGCCACCGTTTCCAGCGGCTCGACCATCTGCAAGTCGCAGGAGACCTTCCTCTGCAACGACGGCGCGTGGGTGAACCTCGGCACGCAGTGCCGCTGATCGAAGCCTGCGCGCGACATCACACGCGCCGCATGTACTCAGCGCTCGGCCCGCGAAGGGCGGGCGCCCCTACTGGGGCTGATCGCCGCTGCTGTCGGCGGCGGTCCGGCCCTGGAGGGGTGCGACCGGCTCGGTGTCGCGACCATCCGCTCGTCGCAGCAACTGGCCGTCGTGTGTTTCGAGGCCCTTGGAGCACGGGCAGTGGCCGGGCGAACAGCTGATCGCCATCGCGCGGGGCAACACCAGGTCGCCGTAACCGCCGCGCTGGCAGAGCCCGGCGGCGCGCCGGTAGATGTTTTCGATCCGCACCGCCTCTAGCTCGTGCTCACCCGGATTCTGTCCGTCGCAGTCCTGCACGGCGTGCACGAGCTCATGCAGCAGTGACGCAGTGGGGTCCCGCCGAACGGGCTTGGTCGGGTCGCCGTCACAGCCGAGCTCGATTTCCGTGTGCAACTCGGGGTTCCACGTGATGGTACGCGGCAACGGCTGTCCGCGCGGTCCAATGCGGCGATCGAACTCGTTCCGCGCAGCTTGCGTATTGATGCAGATCTCGTACGTCCGCGCCGTGCACCGCTCGAGCCGGGTGAAGATCTCCATGATCTCTGCGGATTCCGAGCACGGATCGATACTCCGTTGAATTCGCTCTACCGCGGCGGTGATCTGCTCCGCGGCGCCCGGGCACATGACGATGCGCGCATGGACAGTCGCGGGCGCGAGCATGGCCGCGACCACCGCTGCGCATGCGCTGAACGACAGCACCGCGAAGCCGGACCGTCCGGACGCCGGGCGCGGAAATCCCCGCGCCGCGATGACTGTTGCACCCCCCGGTGCACCAATGACCCGCGAAGCCATCGTGTGCACGGCTTGTTCACATATTTCGCAACCGCCATCAACCACGGAGTGGGGACTGGGGTGCCTGATCATCGGCCGTCCCGCCACACGCCGGCAGAGCGCGCTCGCTCCGGGCTGCGCGCCTGAAACCGCTGCAGACGTCGGCGCGCTCGCGGCGGGCGGCGCGGCGCGATCAGCGAAGCGCCTTCACGCGGTTTGCGCCCGCCGGCACTGCGCGATACCAACTGGACCATGCGCTCGGTCGCGGCGGCACTCGTGCTGATTGCTGGCCTGGCCGCCGTCAGCGAGGCAGCGCCGTATCGCCGCGAGTTGCGCTTCGTGCCGGGCAATGGCGCGCCCGCGCGGGTCCTCTCCGCCGCGCAGCTCGCATCGGCATGCGGTGCCCAGACGATAACCCTGGACGATCCGTACTATGGCAAGCGGAAGTCGTTCCGCGCCTGTCCGCTCGCAGCAGTGATCCAACTCGGCTTCGGTCAGCCCGTGGCGGCGTTCGCCGATCAAACGTTCATCTTCCGCGCCCGCGACGGCTACGCGAAACCCGCGTCGGGATGGGTGCTCGGTCAGCCGGGCGGCTTTCTCGCCTTCGCGGATGCGGAGCGCGGCCGTGGCGATGATGCGGGATGGGAACCCATCGATCGCAAGCAAGCGGATCCGGGACCATTCTATGTCGTCTGGACGGGAGCGGAGCAACGCGACGTGCACCGATATCCGTGGCCGTATCAGCTCACTGCGATCGAGCTCAGCCCCGTCGAGAGTCTCTTTCCGCACATCGCGCCCACCGGAGTGCCCGCTGGCGCGCCCGCGCAGGTCGGGTATGCGATCTTCCGCGGCGACTGCATCGCCTGTCACGCCATCAACGGGGAGGGTGGTACGGTCGGTCCGGAGCTGAACGTGCCGCGCAGCATCGTCGAATATCGGCCCGCGGAGCAGATCAAGGCCTACATTCGCGATCCGCTGTCGTTTCGCTACACGAGCATGCCGCCACACCCGCACCTGAGCGACGCGCAGCTCGACGCCCTGGTCGCGTACTTCACCGCGATGAAGGATCGCAAGCGCGATCCGCATCGGAGCGCACCGTGAGCGGCGCCGAGATCCCCATGCTCTGCGGTACGCTGCTCTACGGCGGCGCCGAGGAGCTCGATACCGAGCGCGGCCCGTTCGCGCTCCACACCTTCCACGATTTGTCCGCGCGCCAGCCGTTGCTGGCGCTCACGCATGGCGATTGGAGCGGGGAGGCGCCCCTGCTCGCCCGCGTGCACTCCTCGTGTCTCACCAGTGAAAGCCTGGGCGGCGCCGATTGCGATTGCGCCGACCAGCTCGATGGCGCCCTGGCGCGAATCGCGCGCAGCGGCCGCGGCGTGCTGTTCTACCTCATGCAGGAAGGCCGCGGCGCAGGGCTCATCGCCAAGGTCCGCGACCGCATGCTCGTGCAAGCGAGCCGACATCGCGTGACGACGTTCGATGCCTACGCGCACATGGGCCTCGGTCCCGACTCCCGCCGCTACGGGGCCGTGGCCTTCGCCTGCGCGGCGCTCGGCATCCGCGCGCCGCTCATCTTGCTCACCAACAACCCGGTGAAGGTGGACGCGTTGCGCACAGCCGCCATCCGCGTCGCCGCGGTCGAAGGCATCGAGCGCGCCGCCTCGCCGTTCAACGTGCATTACCTGACGGCGAAATCGCGCTCCGGCCATGCGCTGAGCGCGCCCGCGACCCGCGCGGCCGCGGCGGAGCTCCCCGAGTCGGTGGACGTGATCGAGCCCGCTTGCGTACCGGGCGCGCCGACATTGATCCGCGTGGCCTCGTACCTGTTGCCCGTGAAGGCCAGCGCCGGGGTGGGCAGAGTGCACTGGTTCCGGTTGCACGCGTACGTCGACCGGGATCACGGCGCGGAGCGCATCGTGCTCACCCATGGGCGCAAACCGCACGCCGTGCCCCTGGTCTACGTCCATGCCGAATCCCTGCGCGAGCGCTTCCCGCTCCGCGGCCGGCCCGGGGCGTGGGAAGGCGCGCTCGAGCGCATCGCGCTGCGCGGCGCCGGGACCGCGCTCTTCCTGCCCGACGGCGATGCCGCGGTGCGCCGCGAGCTCACCGTTGCCGAGGCGGTTGCCGGCGACGGCGCCTTGACCCATCTGCTCGCGCATCACCTGCCAGAGCAGATCGATCTGCTGACGCCCGACACAACGCTCGCCGCGGCACTGGAGGCGCACGGCATCCGGAGCGCGCCCGCACAGCCGATCGGCGCAGCCGAGCTCAACTGAAAAGCGCCGGAGCCTTCGGTGCCGAACCGCCACGGCGCGCGCCCGGTGCGCGCGACAGCTCCAGCGGCCGCCCGAAAGCGTGCGAACGCGCCGCAGGCCGGCCGACGCCTGCTGGCCGCGCGCTTGCGCGCAGCGCCCGCGCTGGTACGGCGCGCGGTCGGCCTGCCGATTCCGGCATTGCCGTTCCTGCCCGCCGCGGCCCGGGCAATACTGGTCACCGGCATCGGCAGCTCGGCCGCGCACGCGAAACTCCTCGTCCACCTGCTCGCCGATCGACTCGGCCTTCCGGCGCGCTTCGCGCCGCCGGGCGCGTTCGTAGATGCACGCCCGGAGCGCCACCGCGATGTGCTGATCGTGTTCTCGCAGGGATTGTCTCCGAACGCCCGCCTCGCGCTGCACGGCTGCGAGCGCTGGCTCGGGGTGGTCCTCGTCACCGGCGCCGGCGCGCGCGCCTCTCGACCGGATGCCGGCGCCGTGCTCCGCGCGGTGCGAAGCGCACGCGGACTCATCGTACCGCTTCCAGGCGGTGCTGAGCGCGGATTGCTCCTGCGCGTCGCGGGTCCGTTGGCCGGCTATGCCGTCGCCTATCGGCTCGCCGCCGCGCATGCGCGCGCGCTCGGCGTCGACGACACCGAGCTGCGCCTGGACGCACCCCGCATCGAACGCGCCATGCGCGCCGCTGCCGCGCGCATGGCGCGCCTGCGCAGCGACTGGCTCGCGGCCGATCTCGCCTTGCTCGCCACGGGCGGCTACGGCGAGCTGGCGGACAATCTCGCGCTCAAGCTCGGCGAAGCGCTGTTTCTTCCGCAACCGCCCGTGTGGGATCTGATCGGGTTTGCGCACGGGCCGTTCCAACAGCTCTATGGCCGCCGCACCACGTTGCTCGCGTTGACGCGGCGCGGCGCGCCCGGCGACGCGATGCTGCTCGCGCGCGCCCAGCGCATGCTCGACCGGCGGCGCCATCGGGTACTTCGCGTACCCGCGACCCTGCCCGGCGCGCTGGCGTTGTTCGAGCACGAAGCGGCGCTCAACGCGCTGGTCGCGCGCGCGATCGACGAGTGGGGCATCGACCAGGCCACCTGGCCCGGTCGGCGGCTGGATGGCCCGCTGTACGGCATCGCGTCGCCCGCGCGTGATGGCGCCGCGCGACGGCGATCGCGGACCAGCTCGGAACGGTCGCTCGCGGACCTCACGTGGCCGGAGCTCGATGCCGCACTCGCGGCCGGACGCGATACCGCAGTGCTGCCGCTCGGAGCGACCGAGCAGCACGGACCGCACCTGCCGTTCGCCACCGACACGTGGATCGCCGATGCGTTGGCGGAGCGCTTCTGTGCCCGCGTGCCGGAGGCGGTGCGACTTCCGGCGCTGCCGTTCGGGTGCTCCGCCGAGCACGGGGGCTTTCCCGGTACCCTGACGTTGCGGTGGCAATCGTTGCGTGCGGTGTTGACCGACCTCGTCGCCTCGCTCGCCCGGCACGGGTTCCGCCGCGTCGTGATCTTCTCCGCGCATGGCGGCAACGACGCCGTGCTGCGTGAGAGCGTCCCGGCGTTGAGCGCCGCTGCATGCCCGGCCGAGCTGCTCGCGTTCAGCGGCATCGATGCACTGGCGCTGCGGTGGCTGCGCGCCAGCGCTGCGCATGGCGTACCCGCCGCCGCCGCGGGACATCACGCCGGCGAGTTCGAGACCTCCATCGTGCTCGGCCTGCGCCCCGCCGCGGTGCGCATCGACGCCCTGCGGGCCGGCCGGCTCGTGCGGGGAAACGAGGCGCAGGACATCTTCTATCCGAGCCTGCGCACCCATGCGCCGAGCGGCGTGGTCGGCGATCCGCGCGCGGCGAACGGAGTTCGGGCCGGCGCGTATCTCGATGCGTGGGTCGAAGCGCTGCTGATGCGCTACGCGCGGGCGAAAAAACGCCAGAACGCAAAGGGCACCCAGAAGCCGTAGTAGAGCTGATTCGGCACTGTCCGCAGCAGCCACCCGGCGTCGCGTCCGGCGAGCTGGATCAGCACGTCGGCGGCGGCCCACAGCGCATAGTAGATAGCGACGTACGCCAGTAGCTCACGCGCATACGCGCACAACCGGCTGTCCGGAGGAATCGCGAGCCACGCGCCCACCCGCGCGCGCAACACGAGCGCGAGGGACGTGAACAGGACCTCGTACACCAGCCAGATCGAGCTCGCGCCCAGACGCGGGACCAGCGTGTGCAGCACGGCGTCCCCCGCGTACGCGAGCACCGGCACGAACAGCGTCCATGCAGCGGCGCACGGCACGGCAGCGCGCCAGTGCCGGCCCGCCGCCATCGCCGGTAGCGCGAACAGGAGCAGAAACACGCGGAAATCGCCCAGCAGCACGAAGAACAACAAGAACGCCGTCCCCCCGGCCCCGTCCGCCAGGCCGAGCGCGCGCGCCACCGGGCCGGTGGCCAAGGGATCCAGCAGCGCGGCGACGGCGAACACGACCGCGTACGCCTGCACGAAGGGCGCGGCGCTCGGCAGCGCTCCGCCGGTCCGCCGGCGCCCGCTCACCGCCCAGTAGAGCAGGAAGAGCGACGGCGCCGCGATCAGCAGCCACACGCTCTGCAGGTCCGAGTGATAGAACGCGCGCCACGACTCGAACGCCATATGGCCGCCGCGTCTAACCGGTGCCGAGCTGCCGGACAAGCATTCGCAGAGTCGCGCGGCGCGAAGACGCTTCAAGTCGCGAAGTCGGTGCTTAACTTCGCGCCCTCTCGCCTGCGCGTTGAGAACGCAGGCGGAGGCGCAGCGCATACAGCGCCTGCTCGAGCTGATGGCCGTCGTCGCTGATCAGGATCAGGCTGCGGCTCCCGTCCGCGAGCACGGGGCCGAGCGCGGCGCCTTCGAAGTTGTGCCGCGGATTGCGGTATTCCCAGAGCAAGCGTTTGCGCACAGGCGTCACCTCGGCCGTGGAGAGGTTCGGCGCGGCGCTCACCTCCGTCGCGCCGCTCCGGTCGAGCTCATACAGGCGGATTCGCAGGCCCTCCGAGCCGAACGAACGCTCGAGCGCGATCAGCGTCCCGTCGGGCAGTGCCACCAGCTCGGTGACGCCGGTGCCGCGGTCCGGCAGCACCGCGGCGCCGACGATCGGGTCGGTGAGATAGGCCCACTGCCCGGTCGGTTCGAGGGCCGCGTTCAAACGGAGCAACCGCACCCAGGTGCCGCGCCCGGCGCTCGAGGTCGGCCCGTCGGCCGCGAGCGCCTCCTCGTTCGCCGTCCAGAGATCGCCTGCGGGGTCGCGCGCCAGCGCCTCGAAACCCAAGTTGTGACGGGCCGTCGTGAACACCTCCGGCAAGCGGGCCGCGCGCAGCGCCGCGCCGCCCCCTATGGGGTACTCGCGGACTGCCGGGCCGATCTCGTCGGCCACCAACACGGTCGCGCCGTCGGGACCGGACACGACGGCCTCCAGATCGCTGCTGCCGGTCAGGGCCGCCGACGCGTCCACCCGCGCCGCGGCGATCACACCGCTCGCCGGGTCGACGTCGATCCGCAACGCGAAGAGCCGGCCGCCGTCGTCCGACACGGCGGCGTATTCGCCCGCGCGCATCCAGGCGAGGCCGCTGAGCTCGTGCGCTTCGACCGCACCCGCCGCCAGCGGCACGGGCCCTTGCCCGGGATCCTCGATGATCCACTGCTGTGCCGGCGCTGGGATCGCGCTCAGCCAGAGCGCCAGCGCGATGGAGAACGGCGCGCGCGAGCTCACCGCAGCAGATTGGAGGCGATCTCGCTGAGGCCGACGATGCTGCCGGCGGCCGTGCCGAGCGTGGTCAGCAGAAACACGAGGCAGACGCGGAGCAACCGATTCTCCCACCAGCGGCGCACCCGGCGCACGTCGTCCACCACGCTTTGCAGCTCGAATACGCGGGGCGGGCGGACATAGGCCTGCACGAAAGCCGCGACGTAGCCCACCCCGAGCAACGGCGACAGCGTGGTGATCGGGGCGGACAGAAACGTCGCCGCGATCGTGAGCGGATGCGCGAGCGCCACAACAGCGCCGACCGCACCGGGCAATCCCGTGGCGACGACCCAGAACAGCGCATTGTCGGCCACCGCCGCCGCGCCGTGCCGCATGCCGACCGCAATCAGGCCCGCGAGGATCAGCACCGGAAGCGACCACGCGACAAGGTGAGCACGGCGCGATTTGGGCGGCAGCGCTTCGAGCTCGGCGAGGTCGGCCGACCGCTCCGAGCGCAACGCCGCGACCATGCCGGCGACGTGACCGGCCCCGATGACGGCCATGATGCGCGCTCCCGGCACGGCGCGCAGGCGCGTCGCCAGATACGCGTCGCGTTCGTCGATCAACGCCGTTTTGATGGCCGGGAACGCGGTGCCGAGCTCCTGCATCAGACGCGAGAGCACGTCGCCTTGGCGCAGCCGGCGGAGCTCCGCTTCGTCCAGCGACGGCGTCTCGAAGAGCGCGGCACCTAGCACGGCGACGAGCTCGGACTTACGCCACAGCGAGAGCGCCGCCCAGGCGCGCCGCAAGGTGATGCGCACGTCGCGATCGCAGAGGTGCATCGGGATGCCGAGTCGCTCCGCGGTGCGCGCGGCGGCGAGCATCTCCGCGCCGGGCATGACGCCCAGGGCGCCGCCGAGCTGGCGCTGATACCCGGAGAGGATGAGATTGACCAGCAGCGGCGCGAGCTGGCGCTGGCGGATGATCGCGCGCAGGTCGAGCGCGGCGAATTGTGCGGGCCGCGCGAGCGCTTCGAACCGCCGCGGATCGAGCTCGATGCAGATGCTGTCGGGCTGCTCGGCGGCGATCACGCGTTCGACCAGCTCTGCGGACTCGCGGGAGACGTGCGCCGTACCCACCAGCACGTAGACGCGCCCGTCCGCTATGACGCGATGCACATCGCCGTCCGCGGGAGCGCCCGACCCGCTTACGGCCACGCCGTCCTCGCCTTCCTGCATCGGCCTTTTGTAGCCGGGTCGCCTCGCAATTGGCACCCCGGTGCTGCTCGGCGGGGCAGGGCTCGGCCGCCCGCTCAGGCCGTTGCCGCGTAACGGGCTTCGATCGCCGACCGCAGGTCGGTCTGGCCGATCGCCTTCCACACGGCCTCTTCCTGCGCCGCGGCATCGCCGACCGTGACCGCCGACTTGTTCGGGTTGAACGTGTACTCCGCCAGGCGTCGATGGCCGGCGAGCAGCTCCGCGCGATCGGTGCTGGGCTCGAGCAGGCCGATCTTCTCCACCACGGACAGGAAACGCTGTGGGTGGTGCAGCTCCTCGGCGGTGACGTCGATCCATTGCCCGCCAGCCGCCTCTACCGGTGCCCGGTAGGTGCGCTGCCGGCGCTCGATTTCGAGGGCGTACCAGAAACAGAGCTGGTAGTCGCTGTAGCGGGTCCAGTCGGGCAGCGGGAGCACGCCGGGATCCAGCGGGTGCAGCAGGTACTTGAAACCGAGCTTCCCGCGTCCCGGCACGGTGCGGCGCGAGAGCAGGCTTGCGGCGACATGGCGGGGTGCGCGCCGCAACGCGATCACGTGCGGCGCAAGGCCGAGCTCGAGCAGCGGCTCGAGGAATCCCTTGCAGAGCAGGTGGCCGGTTTCGACGTACCGGCGCGTCGGCCGCGCGGCGATGAACGGCAGCTTGTACTCGAGCCAGAAGCGGCGGGCCAGCCCGGGATCGTGCTGGGCGAGGCGCAGCACGCGCACGAACGACGGCTCGGGCTCGTGCAAGCTGGTGGTATCGGGACAGAGCGCCAGCAAGCGTGCGACGAAGGTGGTACCCGTGCGGCCCGCGGTCACGCTGACGACCAGCGTCTTCGCGCGCAGCGCGCGCAAGAGATCGCCGGTTTCGCGCGGCGGACGATGGTACGGCGCCAGGCGCGCGAGGCGGCGCCGATGCTTGGCGACGAACAGTCGCTCGTAAATACCGAACAGCGGTGGCGGGATTTTGAAACGCATGGGGCGGCGGCGATGCTGCGCTGGCGCTGACGGGCGAGTCAAGTCGACCGTATTGCTGCACGATCGCGGTCGCGTATGCTCGACGCGTGCCCGGCGCGCGCAAGGCCTCCCGTCAATCCCGCGTTCCCAGCGGTCGCCTCGAGCGCCTCGCCCGGCTGGGCTGGTTGGCCGGCGAAGTCGCGCTCGGCGGGCTGGGCGAGGCGGCGCGCCGGCTGACCGGCACCGGCGATCGCGCGCGGAGCGTGTTCGTCACCGCCGCGAACGCGCGCACGCTCGCGGCGCGGTTGTCGCGGATGCGCGGCGCCGCGATGAAGATCGGGCAGCTGCTGTCCCTCGAAGCGCGGGACCTCCTGCCGCCCGAGGTGGCCGATGCGCTCTCGATCCTGCGCGCAGAGGGCGACGCGATGCCGGAGGCGCAGTTGCGCCGCGTGCTGGCGCGCAATTACGGCAAGGGATGGGAGCGGCGCTTTCGCACCTTCGGGATGCAACCCATCGCGGCCGCGTCCATCGGCCAGGTGCACCGCGCGACGGCTGCCGACGGCCGCGAGCTGGCGCTCAAGATTCAGTATCCGGGTGTCGCGGCGAGCATCGACGGCGACGTCGACAACCTGGCCTCGATTCTCACCCTGTCCCGCCTGCTGCCGCGCCAGTTGGACCTCTCCGGCGTGCTCGCGGAGGCGAAACGGCAGCTGCGCCAGGAATGCGAGTACCGCGCCGAGGCGCGCCACCTGCGCGCTTACGCCGCGGCGCTCGGGCGCGAACCCGGCGTGGTGATCCCGGCCGTGCACGACGACCTGACCACCAACCACATCCTCGCCCTCGACTACGTCGCTGGCGCACCGCTCGACGTGCTCGCGGAGCCCAAGCATTCGCAGCGCCAGCGCAATCGCGTCGGCACCCTGCTCTATCGCATTCTCTTCCGCGAGCTGTTCGAGCTGCGGCTGATGCAGACCGATCCGAACTTCGCGAACTACCTGCTACTGCCGAAGGGTGATGTCGCGCTGCTGGATTTCGGCGCCGTGCGACCGCTGCCGGCTGCGCTCAGCGAACAATACCGCCGCATCTTCGCGGCCGGCATGCGGCGCGATCGCGCTGCGCTCCGCGCGGCCATGCTCGAGGTCGGGTTCTTCGACGCGGGCGAGCTCCCCGAGCGCGTGGACGGCCTGATCGACCTCTTTCTGATCGGCTGCGAGCCCTTCGCCGCGCCAGGGCCGTACGACTTCGGCGCTTCGGACCTGCCGGCGCGCGCACGCGCGGCTGGCCTGGAGCTGACCTTCGAGAAAGGCTTTCTGCGTGCGCCGCCCGCGGAGACCATCTTCTTGCACCGGAAGCTCAGCGGCACGTTCTTGCTCTGCGTCCGGATCGCTGCGCGCGTCGACGTCCACGCACAGCTGGAGCCGTTCCTGGCGCCTTCGCGCGCGGCCCGCGCCGCGCAAAAGTGACGGCGCGGGCAGCGCCGTGCCCGGGGCGCTCTTCCGGGGCGTCCGAGCCGGCGGCGCGGTCGCCTACAGCGCGTTCGCTGCAGGCTTCGCCCCGGAGGGCGCCGCTCCGCCGGCTCCCGTTGTGTGGCCGGACCGCTGTCCCAAGAGGGCCAACAGAGCGGCGCCCTC
>JBFXHX010000013.1:0-8487 GCA_050176585.1 Binatia bacterium | reverse complement strand
GAGGGCCAACAGAGCGGCGCCCTCCGGTGTCACCACTCGAGCGGGTGCACTCGCCAGGAAGCGGCCGTTTCTTCGCTAGAGGGGAGCAAGTCCCGCACCGGCTCGTGTCGTACGACAGCGCGGACCGGGTCACCCGCGGAACCGCGCCGCGAGCTCTCGACCCCGCCGCGCGTCACCGGCGGAGCGAGAGTGTCGGCGATGGTCGGGCGCGCTGCCGCTCCGCGCGCGTCAGGGCGCGGCGGGCGCCGACTCGGGCAGCTTGTCGGGGATCTTGTTCAGCACCTCGCTGCCGCTGGTCTTCTTGAAGTCCTTCGGCACGGTGAAGAGATCGGCGGCCAGCGGCTTCTGGTCTACCGAGATGATCTCTTCGATGCGGTACACGTCCGGCTCGACGGTCTGCACGAGCACCGGCAGGCCCTTGCCCTGCAGGATCTCGCGCACGGTCTTCTGCGGCCCGCCAGGCGCGAGCTGCTGCTTTTGCATGCGCTCGGTGAGCAGCCGCAGCGCCTGCGTCAGCTCCGGCTGGTCCTGGGTAATCCAGCCGACGACGGTCGTGTCGCCGTCTTTGATCCGATAACCCTCCGCCTTCATGCCATGCACCGTCTTCGTCTGATCGAGGGCCTTGGGTTGCAGCGCGGATGTCGGCACGTTCGCGTCGGGATCGATGCGTTTGAGGACGGCTTCGGCCTGCTTGCGCTGATCCGGCGGCAGCGACGGCAGCCGCTCCTTCAGCAGCTTCTTCATGTTCTCCATCTTGTCTGCCGCGGCCTTGGCATCGGCTTCGGTCCACTCGATGTAGCGCTTCTCGGCCGGCACGATCATCCAGGTGATGCCGTTGTCGAGCACGACGATCGAATAGGCGCCCTGATCCGTTTCGGTGTCCATGCGCACCTTGGTGCCGCTCACGTACACGATGCCCTCTTGTACGATGGCCTGAGGCGCGCCCTTCTTCAGCAGCGTCTCCGGCGTGAGCGCCAGTACGGCGTCGGTGCCCGGCGGCTTGCCATCCTTGCCGGGCGGCAGCGCCTCACGGTCGACCTGCATCGTGCGCAGCCGCACCGTCGCATCATACGCCGGTGCGGCCGCCGCGATCAGGAGTAATGCGCTCGCCGCCAACACGTTCCGTGCCATCATTGCTCTATCCCCCTCATACGGCGCGGTGGCGCCACCCGGACGACGTCGCTGCGCTAGCACACCCGGCGCGGCGAGCGCGATCCCCTGATGATGGCGCAACGCCGCCGCACGCGCGGAGCCGGGCGCCGGACACTGGCAGCTCGCGAACCGCCATACGGCAAGCGCGCAGCGACAGGTGCGATACATCAGGCGTACGGTGCGCTACGCGCGCGGGCGGGTCAAGCACAACCGCGTCGGCGCGGCGTGGTCCCGCGCCGCGCCGAACGAGCCGGGCAGCGCGCCCGCTCGTGCGCGGCGTACGGCGCGATCAGGATTTGCTGCCGCGCACGAGCGCAGCGGCATCGGCGCGGGTGAACGGCTTGCCCGCGACACCCCAGTTGCCGTCTTTTACCTCGTAAATCTTCACCCAGATCATCGGCCGGATGGCCTCGCCCTTGATCGCCACCATCGCATCGGTCAGCCGCGCGATGGCTTCGCGCTTCTGCTCGTCGCTGAAGGTGTCTTCGATGATTTTGAGCTCGATGAGCGGCATTGTGCTCTCCGTGGCGGGCGGCGCGTGGCGTAACGGTTCAGAACAGCTGCAGCTTCGGATCGGCGACCAGCACGTCGGCTTCTGGCAAGCCGAGCTCCTTGCGCACGATGTTCGTGCCTTTGACCAGCGAGACCACCTTATAGAACGCGACCCGGCGCGGCAGCCCCTCGCGCCCGAAACCGCAGTCGCTGGTGACCACCAGGCGCTCGGGCGGAATGTACTCCAGCGCCTTGCGCAACAACGACGCAACCTGCTGGGGCGTTTCGACCTGGCAGTTCCGGTGATCGATGACGCCGATGGCGAATTTCTTATCCGTCTTGAGGTGCTTCAGGTGGTGCAGATCCATCCCACCGCTCGCCGCGGTCTCGAGCGTGATCACGTCGGCGTCGCACTGCACCATCCACTCGAGGCCGCGCTCGTAGCTCTGGATCTCGTCGTGCACGCGCTGTTGCGCCGGGTTCCCCCAGCAGGCGTGGTACCAGACTTCGGACTTGACGCCGCGCACCTCGCGGTTGAAGGCGTCGACCCACCCCTGAATCTCCTTGGGCTTCGCCGCCGGGTCGAGCGCCGCGAAGTGCACGAGCGGGTCCTCGATCTGAATGATCGGACAGCCGGCGTCGGCGATGTCGCGCCACTCCTGGTTCATGACGTCGCACAGCGCGGCGAGGGTCTCGTCGTCGTCCTTGTAGAATTGGTTGTTCACGTACCACAGGAGGATCTGCGCCGAGATCGCGCCGAACTTGACCGGCTTGCGGGTGAGCGCTTGCGCGCCCTTCCACATGCGCGCGTACTCCATGTGCCCGCGCCCGAGCGCGCTGGTCACGTAGGGCCACTGCGGTGCGCCTTGGATCTCGCGCATGAGCGTACCGGGGGCCGCCTCGCCGATGCTCTTGAACTTTGTCGGGCCACTGGCGCCAGTGAGGCCGTCCATGTGCTCGAGCGGATAGGCGATCCACGAGCGACCGCCGACGTCGCGGTCGAAGCGGCAATCGCCATCGGTGACGATATCCAGCCCGGCGCGCGTCTGGTCGTTGATGAAGCAGGTCAGCGCGTCGAAGTATTGGTCGCGGAAGGCCACCTGATTCAGCATCTGGCTGAACGGCCGCCCCTGCAGGCTCTCGGTATACCAGAACGGGCGCGGCAGCGAGCCCGTGATGGTGGTGGGCAACGTGATGTTACGGGTCGCGCCGAGCATGGGTGAATCCTCCGGCGATCCGCCTTTCACAGTCGATTGTGCAGGTCAAGACAGTCGCGCAGCGCCGCGCGCGAGCGCGCGCCCTTCCCCTTTCCGCGGCGAACCTGCTACGAGGGGCCGCCTAACACCAGCGGAGGTTTCCATGGGGACGAGCATTTTCGGAGCAGCCGTAAAGCGCGTCGAGGACCCGCGCTTTCTCACCGGTAATTCCCAATACGTCGACGACGTCCATCTGCCGAACACGGCGGGCGTCGCCTTCGTGCGCAGCCCGCATGGCCGCGCCCGTATCCGCGGCATCGACACCAGCAAGGCCGAGGCGCACCCCGGGGTGATCCGGGTGCTCACCGGCGAGGAGCTCGCGCGCCGCACCAAGCCGATCCGCCCGGAGATCATCCCTGGGACGTACATGGGGACGTTCAAGACGTGCGATGTCTCGATCATGGCGACAGACGAAGTCGGCTTCGTCGGCGAGATCGTGGCCGCCGTCGTCGCCACCAACCGCTACGTGGCCGAGGACGCCGTCGACCTCGTGGAGGTGGATTACGAACCGCTCGAGGCCGTGGTGGACCCCGAGAAAGCGCTCGAGCCGGGCAGCCCGCTCGTACATCCCGAATGGGGCGACAACGTCATGATCACGAAGGAGGTGAAGGCCGGCGACCCCGAAGGTGCGTTCGCCGCCGCGGACGTCACGGTGAAGGCCCGCTTTCGGTTGAACCGCCACTGCGCCTCGCCGATGGAGGGGCGCGCCGTGCTCGCCTCCTACGACAGCGCGGACAAGCGGCTCACCGTGTGGAGCTCCACGCAATCTCCGCACGTCGTGCGCACCTACATCGCGCGGACCATCGGGCATCCCGAGCACCTGCTGCGGGTCATTGCCCCCGACGTCGGCGGCGGCTTCGGCATGAAGGCGCACATCTTCCCCGAAGAGATCATCTGCTCGCTGTTGGCGCGCGACTTGCGCCAACCGGTCAAGTGGACCGAGGACCGGCGCGAGAACCTGTCGGCTTCGTATCACGCGAAGGACATCATCTGTTACGTCGAGCTCGCGGTGCGCAAGGACGGCATCATCCTCGGCGTGAAAGGCCGCTTCGTGATCGACTCCGGCGGCGACATGAACGTGCCGTGGACGCCGGTGATCGAGCCGACCCAAGTCGTGCTCGCGCTGCCGGGCGCGTACAAGATCGCCAACGTGCATACGCAAGCGGTCTGCGCGGCAACCAACAAGACCACGTCGTCGCCGTACCGCGGCGTCGGCCTGCCCGCCTCGCAATACGCCATGGAGCACATCATCGACATGGCGGCGGCCAAGCTCGGCATGGACCCCGCTGAGATGCGCCGCAAGAACCTCATGTGCAAAGACGACTTCCCGTGTACCGCCGCGACGGGGCTCGCGTACGACAGCGCCACCCCGCTCGAATCGCTCGAGATCGGCCTCGACAAGATCGACTACAAGGGCTTCCGGCGCCGCCAGGCCGAGGCGCGCAAAAACGGGCGCTATCTCGGAATCGGAATCTCGAGCATGATCGAGATGAGCGGCTTCGGCTGGCAGTTCTTCCGCCATGGCGGGATCACCACGCTCGAGGGGGCGGGCTGCGACTCGGCACAACTGCGCATGGACCCGGGCGGCACCGTGACCCTGAGCGTCGGCACGTTCAGCCACGGCCAAGGCCACGCCACCACCTACGCCCAGCTGGTCTCCGACATCATCGGCGTCCCGGTCACGGACGTGACGCTGCAGCAAGGCGACTCGTCGATGACGCCCTGGGGTTGGGGCACCTGGGGCAGCCGCAGCGCCGTGCAAGGGGGCGGCGCGGTGATCACCGCTTCCGAAAAGCTACGGGACAAGATGCTGCGGTTGGCCGGCCACCTGATGGAGGTGAACCCGCACGACCTCGAGCTGCGCGACGGCCACGTGAACGTGAAGGGCGTGCCGTCCAAGCGCCTGGCGATCAGCCAGCTCGCACACCAAGTCCTCTATTGCGCCAACGTCCCGGCCGACGAAGAGCCGGGGCTCGAGGCGGTGTGCCACCACAAGGGCGAGACGCCGTACGCGAATGCGACGCACATCGCCGAGGTCGAGGTCGACCCGCAGACCGGGCACGTGGACATCAAGCGCTATGTGGTGATCGAAGACTGCGGCCGGATCATCAACCCGATGATCGTCGAGGGACAGATCGCCGGCGGCGTGGCGCAGGGCATCGGCAACGCCATGTACGAGCACCTGCAGTACGACGAGAACGGCCAGCTCCTCACGACGTCGTTCATGGATTACCTCATCCCAACCGCCTGCGACGTGCCGCCGATCGAGTACGGGCATCTCGAAACGCCGAGCCCGATCACCGTCGGCGGCGTGAAGGGTATGGGCGAAGGCGGAGCGGTCGCACCGCCGGCGGCGGTGGCCAACGCGATCGCCGATGCCCTCGCGCCGTTCGGCTGGCGTCCGATCGAGCGGCTGCCGATCAGCCCCGAGGTCGTCCGCGGCCAGGTCGCCGAAGCGGCGCAGTGAGCACTGCGCGCGGCGGGCGCGCCGAAGCGCGCCCGCCGCGACCGCGAGACGAGCTCTGCCGGCGGTTCACAGACCGGCGGTGCTCCCGCCGGTCCCTGCATCTGGTCGCGGCGCCTGCGGCCGCTTTTACGCTCCGGGTCAGTCCTCGGACAGCGCGTGGTACGCCGAACGCATTGTGAGGGGCAGAAACAGCGCGGCGGTGACACCGGATGGAGCGGGCGCGCGAACGCGGCGCCCGCTCCGTCTCTATGATCGACTCACGCGCCGGTCGGCGCCGGGTTGATCAGCTCCTTGGGCGGCTTCGGGATCTCGTCGCCCTTGGCGGGATACACTTTGCAGAGCAGCGCGCGCAGCGGCCATCCGCCGCCGAGTTCGCAGAACGTGTCGGGGTCGTTGATCGTGAGCACGTTCGAGCACGACTGCCACACGCCGTGCAGGCTTGGATCCTCGCCCGGCTGTTCGGGGAACCACCAGCCGTGCTGGATGTGAATGACTTGCGGATGCACGCTGGTGTTGATGCGGGCGCGCTGGCGAATGCGGCCGCGACGCGTTTCGATCCACATCCAGTCGCCGTTGGCAATGCCGAGCTGGCGGGCGGTCTCGTCGTTGAGGTCGCAGAGCGGATCGGGATGGATCTCGCGCATGCCGAACCCGTACTGCCGGTTTTCGGAGTGGTACTGCGGGCGGAACCGGCCGCCGGTGATGAGGATGAACGGGAACTCCTTGGCGACCTCCGGCGTGCTCACCGGGCTCTCGGGCGGCTCGGTGAAATCGGGCAGCGGATCGTAGTCGAGCAACTCGAGCACCACTGAGAAGAGCTCCGCCTTGCCGGTGGGGGTGATGAAGCCGGTCGGCTTGCCGGTCTTCTCATCCGTCTGCTCGTAGGCTTTCTCGACGTAGCGAGGGAAGAACCAGCCGGTCTTCGCGCCCTCCTTGATGGTGAGGCCGAGCGGCTTCAGGCGCTCCTCCTGTGCTTCGTGCTCGGTCTTCCACGGCCAGTACTTCTCCTGGCCCATGCGCATCGCCAAGCCCTTGTAGAGCTCCCATTCGGTGTGGCGATCGTAGAGCGGTTCGAACAACCGCTCGCCGACGACGAGGTCGGGGAAGAAGTCCTCGAAGGTGTCGACGAACGGCTTCTCGAGCTTGGAGGCGATCGGCAAGACGATGTCGGCGAGCTCGGCCGTCGGCGTCATCCAGTGATCCGCGACGACCAAGAGCTCGAGATTCGGGCTGGTGAGCGCCTGGTAGACCTCCTTGGTGTTCGGATCGGCTACGAGGCAGTTGTGGTGGGTGACCAGGAACGCCGTCACCGGATAGGGCTTCTGCGTCAGAATCGCCTTGTGAATGAGCGGCCCAGAGACCTGGTAGTTGTGGCCCACCGCAGCGAACGGCTTGCCGTACTTCTTGCGGTAGTACTTGTCGATGATCTCCCAGGACGGCCAGGTGAGGAGCCGGAAGCGGTCGGAGCCGAGCTGCTTCTTGCGCTGCTCGGGCGAGAGCATCTGCTCCATCTGGAGGTCCTGCCCGCGGCCGGGCACCGCGCCATCGAACCCGGCGAGATCGAGGTCGCGGGTGATGTACTCGGCGACGTCGAGCTGACCCGTGATCGTGCGCAGCAGGATCCGGATATGCTCGACGCGAGTGGCGTTCAAGCCGAGTTGGTCGGTGCCGACGAACCACTGAAAGACCGACGGCTTGTTGGTCGCATAGGTGCGCGCCGCCTCGAGGATGCGGTCGGGCGACACCCAGGTGATCTCGGACACGCGCTCCGGCGTATAGGGGGCGATGCGCTCACAGAACAGGTCCCACGCCGTCCGGCAGGAGATCGTTTTCCCGTCGGCCAGCTTGACCTGATACGTGCCGGTGAGCGCCGGCTGGGCCTGGGCGGGGGTGTACGCCTGCTCGTCGCGATCCCAGATCGCCGGCTTGTCCGACGCGCTGTCCCACACGACATAGCGCTCGTCGCTGCCGCCCTTCACGAGGTCGCTCTCACGCACCACGTGGCGGCCATCCGGCTTCACGAGAAATGGCGCGTTGGTCCAGCGCTCGACGAACTCGCGGTCGTACAGGCGCTCGTTCACGATGACGTTCAACCAGCCCATGTACATGGCGCCGTCCGTGCCGGGGCGCAGGCGCAGCCATACGTCCGCCTCGGCGGCCGTGGCGGTCGCGCGCGGATCGAGGCAGATGAACTTCATCTTCGGACGCCCGTTCTTGCGGTCCTCGGCCATCTTCTTGGCGAGGTTCTGCCAGATGAGCGGCATGCTTTCGCGGCCCGACGAGCCCTGGACGACATAGGTCTTGATGTTGTCGACCTTGGGCGGGAACTTCAGGTTGCCGCCGAGCGTCGCGTACTGGAGGGTAGCGTCATTGCAGAAGCACATGACACCCGCGCCGCCGACGTTGTTGGGGTTGCCGAGGATGTTCAGAAAGCGCGAGCGGGCCCAGTAGGTATCCATCCGGTAGGTGCCCTCGGCTACGGCGAGGGTCTCCGGCCCGTGCTTCGCGATCAGCTCTTTCAGCTTCGCCGCGATCTTGTCGAGCGCTTCATCCCAGGTGATGCGGCGCCACTTGCCCTCGCCGCGTTTGCCGACCCGCTCCAGCGGGTAGCGGAGCTGCCCCGGGTGATGGAGGAGGTTGTTGAGGTTCTCGACCGTGATCCGCTCGGTGCAGCGATAGCCCTGACTGGCCGGGTCTTTATCGTTGCCCTTCAACGAGAGGATCCGCTTCGACGCCGGGTCGACGGTCACTTCCATGCTGCAGAGCATCCAGCAACCGCCAATTCCGTTGTTACAGATGTAGTGCTTGGTCTCCATTGCGCACCCCTTGTCTGGCCATGGCGAGCGCGAGAAAGGCGCTGGCGCCTAGGCGGTGGCCCGTGCGTAGGCGGTTTTCCCGGCGCCGTCAAGAATCGCGAGCCCCCATTTCGTCGCGGCTCCTCGCGCGATTGCGGCCCGGCCCCGGCGGGCGCGCACACCAGCCGAGCGCCGTGCGCGAAGCGGCGTTTGGACTTTCGCGTTCGGCACCGCTACGGTTCGCCGGACGCGCCCGTAGCTCAGGCGGACTAGAGCGGCTGGCTTCGAACCAGTAGGTCGGGTGTTCGAATCACCCCGGGCGCGC
>JBFXHX010000012.1:0-117094 GCA_050176585.1 Binatia bacterium | reverse complement strand
CCGCGGGCTGCCGCACCTGGGCACCAGACAGAAAACGGGTGAGCTCCCACATGCGGTCGATGTTGCGGTACCAATTCAGCGCCCCTCGGAACCCGGTGCGGGCAAACTCGCGAGCAAACACTTCGACATCGTCTTCGCTCAACCAGTCCGGCAATACCTCCGGCGCTGCGGTGTCGGCGAGGCGCTCGGATGCGTCGAATAGCAGCCGCCAGCGCTGTTCGGCCGGCGCGTCGCCCGATGCCGCATAGAGGACCGTCCGCATGGTCCTGCGT
This sequence comes from Binatia bacterium, assembly GCA_050176585.1. GTDB lineage: Bacteria > Desulfobacterota > Binatia > HRBIN30 > CADEER01 > CAYYWP01. The sequence goes on along the minus strand of JBFXHX010000012.1, from coordinate 116,822 downwards.
ACGTCGGCCTCGAGCGCCGCCTCGGCCCGTCCAGGCTCCTGGAAGTACAATTGATAGAACTGCTCGTCGCCCGCAAACTGCCGCATCGCATCCGTGGGGCGCACGTCGTTCCAGGACGGGCGCAAATAGGGCACGCTCAGCAGTCCGAGTGAGTGGAAGATGTCGGGCCGCAGGAGCGCGCAGTGCCACGCCACAGGCGCGCCCCAGTCGTGGCCGATGATCGTCGCTTGCTCTTCGCCCAATGCGTGCACGAGGCCCACGATATCTGCCACGAGCCGCAGGATGTCATAGGCTTCCACGCCGTCGGGGCGATCCGTCTGGCCGTATCCGCGCTGGTCCGGCGCGACCGCGCGATAGCCCGCCGCCGCCAGCGCGGGTAGCTGCTTACGCCAGGAATACCAACATTCCGGAAATCCGTGACAGAGGATCACCAACGGTCCCTCGCCTTGCTCCGCGATGTGCATGCGGATGCCGTTCGTCTCGATGAACCGATGAGTGATCGCTCCCGTGCGGTCCTGGCGGGTTGAAGTCACCTCGAAACCTCCGCCGCGCGAGGGCGCGGTCGTCACGGCGTGATGGCGATGTGCAGCGCCGACTCGCCGGGAATCTCGTCCGCCAAAAGCTGCAACGCGTACTCCGCGCGCTCGAGCGGAACGGTATGGCTGTGCATTTTGTCCAGCCGATGGCGCCCCGACTCGATGATGCGCAAAGCGGCTTCGTTGGCCTGCCACGGAACGCCTGTGCTGCCCAGCACGCGGATGCCTTTCTCCATGATCACGTCGCTGCACAGGTCGCTTGCCCGGCTGGGCTTCTTGGGCCCGGCCAATGCGACGGTGCCTCCTCGCGCGACCATCTCGATGGCCCGCGCCAGCGACATCGCGGCCAACGGCGTGGTGTCGACCACCACGTCGGCACCGGTGCCGCCGCTCAGGCGCTTCACTTCCACCAGCACATCCCTTTCATCGGCGACGATCGTGTAGTCCGCACCGAGCTCGCGCGCCACCGCCAGCTGGTCGGCCTCTCGGCGTAGCCCGACGACGATGATGCGCGCCGCGCCGCTCTCTTTGCCCGCCACCACACAGCTCAGACCGCGCTGGCCGCAGCCGATGATCACGATCGTGTCGCCCCCCGGCGTCTGCTGCCACTGCACTGCCCAATGCACTCCGGCGGCGACGGCATCGAACAGCGCCAACAGCTCCGCCGGGACCCGCGAGCCCGCTCTGTGAACGATGGAATGCGGGTCGAGGTACATGTAGTCCGCGTACGCACCCCAGAGTGGGGAGGGCGGCGTTTCGATCGGAATCCACGCGTAGCAGGACAGCCGTTCGTAGCGCGTGCAGAGGTGGTAATTGCCGCGGCGGCACTGTTTGCACGAGTGACACGGCAGCGGTGCCTCCACGGCCACGCGGTCGCCTTCCTTGACGCCCCACCGCTTCGCGGCGACGGGGCCGATGCGATCGATGATGCCGACCGGCTCATGGCCCGGCACCACCGGGTACTGCATCCACGCGTTGTAATCGCCCTGATACTGCGAGACGTCGGTGATGCAGAGCCCACATGCCTCGACCTTCAGCAGGCCGTCGTCTTCACTGAGCACCGGCAGCGGAAACTCGCGCATCTGCAGGGTGCGCGCGCCGGTCTGCACCATGGCTCTGCTCACTTTTGCCATCGCACGCCTTCCTGACCGCGCAGGCGACTCAGCCGCACGCGGTCTTCTGCGGCCTTGGGCAAGACAGCGGAGCTTCTGAATATCAATTAGACGCGGCGTTGATAAGGCTGCAGCGCGAGTACCCGGCAGCGCAATATCTGCACAGGCTTAGCCGCCGACAGCCGTGGCGGCTCGCTGTGTTCGTTCGGGGGTGGGCGATTGCACGGGGCAATCGCCCACCCGGGAACTCGCGGTTTTGTTAAGCTCTTTGCCCGCGGCGCAGGTGCAGCCAGACCGCGCCGAATACGAGCAGTAAGGCCGCCATCGAAATCAAACCCCACGGCGACGCCGCAGGGGCTCCCCGCACCCCGATGACGGTGGTCGTGCAGTCGATCGGCAGGCCTTGGGCGAGCGCGTCGCATCGCGTGCACGTTACGCCCATACCGCAATCCGTCGTGGCGGTCGCGGGATCACACCCGGCGCCATCGTTCACGCCGCCGCTGCAGATCCCCGGCTCGCAGGAGCCTCCCAGGCATGCGTTGGGGTCGCTCAGCTCGCACGGCTCCTTGCTGTTGCTGCACACGCCGATGTCATCATCATCGACGGCGAACCCGATCAACAGATTTCGCACGACCCCGGCGCCGCGGGCGGGCAGGACGATCTGGCCACTGGCCATCTCGGCCGGTCCCAAGCCCTGGAGGCTCGTCGGGCTGCCGATGAAGCAGAGCACGTCGGCTCCGGTTTCAGTACTGTCCAGTTCGAGCTCGCCGGCGTCGACGCAGGTCAAAGCCTTGGTGGCCGCGGCCGCCGTCGCTCCTTCCGCGGCCGCTGCAGCGGTCCCGAGCGGGATGCGCAATTGACAGCTCATGGTGCCGCCATCGGTCGAGCACTGCAGTCGGTCTCCCAGGCCGGCGAACGTCATGCCGCCGGTATTGCCGTCGTTGGCGGGCAGCGGCCCGGACATGGTGCACACGATCTCGCCGTCGCCCCGGTTACAAGCAGTCGACAGGTTCGGGGGCGTCGGCAGCGTCGGGTTACCGCCTTCGCACAAATCATCGAAAAACCTGCGCAGTTCCTCGATAAACGCCAAGACCTCCGGTGGTGCATTATCCGGCACTTCCGCGCCGACCGTCGTCTCGAAGAAGTCCTCCGCGGCGACGAATGCGATGAGAAAAGCGCCGGCGCGCTGGATCGGACATTGTGATCGGTTCGTGAGCTTGATGTCGAAGGTGACCGGCTCTCCCGACGCCACCGTGCTGGGCGTACTGGTCAATTGCACATCCAGCACGGAGCAGCCGCCGCCCAGCGCGAGCAGGGCCGGTATCGCTACACCTGAGACAAACCGGCGAATTCGCTTGGCAGGCATGCGCCCTCCCTCTGAGGCTCGAACGGATCCCCCGAGAACGGCGCTTGGTTAGCCAAGGCTGAATACAAAATCAAGGGCAAAACAGGGCGGCACGCTGGAGCACGGGCACCAAACTCGGCCGACGGGGCATGGCGAACTGCCACCCGCTCGCGCCCAGGGCGCGCCAAGGCGAGGGGCATAGGTGGTGGCATTGCGCCGCCGCCCGACCGCGCGACCCCGCCGCGCTACGCTCTTCGCCTCCGCCGCATGTGCAACCACAGCGAACCGCAGATGAGCAGGGCCGCGGTCAGCGCGAGCAGTCCCGAACGTGATACGGCCGGAGCCGTTTGCAACCCGATCACCGTCGTCGTGCAATCGACGGGCAGGAAAGTGTCTTGAGCGAGCTCGGCGCACAATATGCAATTGCCTTGATCACCGCAGTCCGCATCCTCATCACAGCCTTGGCCTGGGTTCGCGCCGCCCTCGCAAATACCCTTGCCGCATTCGCTGCCCGGACAGGGATTCATTTGCTCACGGTCGCATGGCTCCGTGCTGTTCTTACAGACTCCCAGGTCTTCTGCATCGACGTCCGCGACCGTGAATATGAGGTTGCGCACGACCCCCCCACCCCGGGCCGGAAGCGCGACCTCGCCGATTGCCATCTGACCGGGCCCCAAGTTGCCCATCTCCTCAAACGAGCCGATGAAACAAAGCGCGCCGAACTCTCCCAGTTCGGGGAGCTCCTCGGTGCCGGTGCAGGTCAGCTCTTGGAAGCCGGCCGTGGTTCCTGCCGCGCTCGCATGCGCGCGTGCGAACGGCAGCCGCAACTGGCAGTTCATGGCTCCGCCCTCGATTCCGCAGTGGAGGTGATCGTTCAGGGCCGCGAAGGTAAAACCACCTTCGGTCCGTTGATCGGCGGAAAGGCGGCTAGACAGCTGGCAAACGATTTCGGCTTCGCCACGGCTGCAGGCGACGGACATGCCGTCGGGTGCCGTCGGAAAATCGGGATTCCCACCTTCGCACAGCTCATCGAAGAACATCCGGAGCTTATCGATGATCGGTTCGAACTCCGGAGGTGTAGTTTCGGGTATGTCGCCGAAAAACTCGTCTACCGGAATGAAGGCCAAGAGAACGGCGCCGGCTTCCGGTACCGGGCACTGCGAGCGGTTGGTGAGCTTGACGCCGAATGTCACGGGCTCGCCTCGGGCCACAGTGCCCGGCGTACTGGTGAGTTTCACGTCGAGGACGGCACAACCGGTGAATAGCGCGCCTAAGCAGAGAATAGCGCCAAGAAATCCGAAGCGCGAAGCCCGTGAGACACGCATGCGTCCTCCTTGTCCTGATGCAAATTTAGAGGGAGAACGCCACCGCCGATAGCTCTCTGACCATCTAATATCAAGAGAAAAAATATGGCGGATGCAACCGAAACGCATGACCCGGCGCCCGCGCAACGCCGCATCGGAGCTCGGCGGCGGCGATGAAGCGGGCCCGCAGTCCTCGCGGTCGGCGCTTACTGCAGGAGCGTCACCAGGGCGTTGCGCACCGGCGCCCACGCGTGCGTGGTGGGCACGACGATCTCGAAATGTCCGGCGTGCGGCACGACATCGAGGCGCACGTCATCATAGCGCCTTGCGCGCTCGGCGCACCGCTGCACGTAATCGGCGGGCACGAGGTCGTCGTCGCTGCCGACCACGTGCCATTGCGGTACGCCCAAGGGGAGAAGAGCGCTCGGTGAAGCTTGCTCGTAGCGTCCCGGCACCGCGTCCGGCATGCCTCCGACGAGCTCGTGACACGATCCTTCGCAGATGTTGCGCTTCACACCTTCCGCGAGGTCGGCGATGCCCGCGAGCGAGACTGCGCCGCGCAAGGGCAGGGGATCGGCCGAGAAGAGCTCACCGCGCTGGGGCAGGCGATGGCGGCCGGCGAGCCACAACGCCAGGTGGCCGCCCGCCGAATGTCCCGCGCTGATCGCGCGCGACAGGTCGAGGTTCCATTGACCGGCAATGCGCCGCAAAAAATCCGCGCCTGCGGCGACGTCGGTGAATGTCGTCGGCCAGCCGCCACCATTCCCCAGGCGGCGGTATTCCAGACTCCACACCGCCAGGCCCTCTTTGGCCAGCGCGGTGCACAGCAGTCCGAGCCCTTCGAGACCCCACCGCTCCCGCCAGCAGCCTCCGTGCACCATGACGACGACGGGGTGCGGGCCGCTTCCCGCAGGCATGTACAGATCGCCGAATTGAATCGGGTGTGACCCGTAGGTCAGCCGGTGGTCCGCGGGCACGACCGGCAGCCGGTCGTAATCTTCCACGGTCAAGAGCGCGTTCTTCGGAGAGTTGGCCATGGACGTCCTTTCCACTGTGCGGACTCTGCATCGCGGGTGCGCAGCAGTCCGGCGATCCGCAGCGCCGGAGGCGATCTCGGCTCGAGCTCTACTGGTGTCTGCGCCTGTCTACAAAACAGCGGGAATTGCCGCCAGGGTCGAAGCGCCGCTTCGTCAGAAGAAGACGATCTCGAACGGCGGCAGGACGAGGTTGATGGGACCATCGCTGAGCGGTGCGCCGTCCGCGGCGCGGAAGATCCGCACGCCAGGGCTGCGACGGAAGCGATCGGCGAGGAAGAGCTCGCCGCGGTGGTTCAGCTCGATGTCGAAGAGCGTGTAGCCGTTGCTGCTCTGATGCGTGGCGAGCACCTGGCGCGTGGTGGGATCGAAAGAGATCAGCGCGTTGGTGAAACCGGGGCGATTGACGATCGCATATGCCAACCGGTCGTCGACGATGGCGAAATCGGTGACATCGCCTCCCAGGTCCGCTTCGCTCACCACGAAACCGCCCGCGACACCGGATGCCAGATCGATTCGCTCGAGGCCGCCGTCCATGACATTGAAACGGCCCGCCTCCGCGATCCATATCGCCCCGTCGCGCACGGTCAATCCTTTGGTCGCGGCAAACGGATTCTCGCCGCTCAGCTCAATGTGGCCGACGAGCTCGTCGCGCTCGGCGTCGATCACCGCAATCGCGCCGTTCTCGGCGGGGAGGCGCAAGACGGTGTCGAGGTCCAGCCGTTGCAGGGAGACATAGAGGCGGTCGCCGACCAACGCCATCTGGTCCATCTCCGGGATGCCGTCGGCGTCGGCGAGGGCGGAGAGGTCGATCCGTCCGCGGATGAAGTCCGCGCAGTCCGGTCGCGCCGAGGGGTTCACGATCAGCAGCTCCGCTTCTTCGAACAGGGTGACGTACGCTTTGTGGCGCGATGCGAAGGCGATGTCGTGCGGATTGGTGCCGTTGCCGGTCGAGCACTGCAGGAGCGTGCGAAAGCCGTCGGCCGGGTCGAGCACCTGAATGTTGTCGGCAAAGCGGCGGTTGATCACGTAGATGAGGCCGTCGTGGCTCCGCGCCACGGCGTCGCGGTGCAGCCGGCGGCGCGGGTTGGACGGATCGACCGAACGCGGCGGGTCCAGGCCCACGATCCCGAACGACCCGTCGAAGAAGTCGCTGGTGACCACGAACGCATGCCGCGCCCGCGGGCAGCCATCGAGCGCGTTGGCGACGCCGTCCACCAGCTCGTCCACGCCGACGCGATCATCGCCATCGCGGTCGAAGCGCTCGCACAGCACGGCACCCGCGGCATCGAGAGCGATGTTCACTCCGCGGAGGATCTCGGCGATGGACACCGCCCCATCGCGGTCGCAGTCGCCCGTGCACGGCGGCTGCGCGAGCAGCGGAGCGGCCAGCGCTAGCGCGAGAAGCACTGCGGCGAGCGTCAGGTTCTTCATAATGACACCTTGATGCCGCCGAAGAAGGAGAGGCCGGGCAGCGGGAAATCTCCCAGGTCGCGGATCTGATTGTCGGTGATGTTGGCGGCCTCGAACTTGATCTCGAGCCATTCGCGCGGGAGCAGCGCCGCGCCGATGGTGTGGATCGCCCGGCTGGGCACCGTGCTGAAGCCCGAGGGCGTTTCGGCGTTGGGGCCGATGTAGGTGAACTCGTAGTAGAGCTTTGCCCAGCGGTCGAACGCCTCCAGCCGGGTGAACAGCTCATCGTCCGGGCGCAGCGGTAGCGACTGGCCGCGCCGCACTACATCGTCGCTCAAGTCCTGCGAGCTCTGATGCGTGTAGTTGAGCTCCAGGCCGAAGTGTCCGAACGCCGCCATCGACAGCGAGAGCTCGACGCCGCGCACGCGCGCTTTGCTGATGTTGATCGCGCGGAACTGCTGCGGGCTCACCGCAGTAAACGTGATCAGGTCGTCGTAGTCGTTGTTGAAGTATGCGAACGTGGCCGTTCCGCGGTCGAGTCCGAGCGATGCGGGCGCGGTGGCGACGAAGCCCAGATCCCGGTTGACGCCGGTCTCCGGCCTGAGCTTGGCATTGCCGAGCGTCGTGCCGCTGTTGCCGAACAGCTCGGAGAAGTTCGGCGCGCGTTGGAAGCGGCCGAGATTGCCGCGCAGCGATAACCAATCGGCGATGCGGACCGCGGTGCCGAGCGCCGGCGTCCACAGGTCGGTGTTGGTGGTGGAGGGCGGCGTGTCCGGTTGGTTCGCGATGTCGACACCGCTGAACTCGTCCAGCAGGTGCTCGTAGCGGAGGCTGGGTACCGTGAGGACGCGGTCGCCGAGCAGTGGAATCTCGTCCTGCACGGCGAGCGTCAAGCGCAGCCGCGTCTGATCCGGGCCGTCGGCCGGATCGGCGAACGCGTTGAACGGGAAGAATTGCTCGTACGACAGCTCGTCAAACCACGACACGGCCTGCTGGACATAGGGCGTGAGCCACGTACCGGTATTGCTGGCGCCGACCAGCGCCGTCTCGTTGCGGGTCTGCGAGCGAAAACCGAAATCGCCTTCCGGGTCGTTGAAACGCTGCAGGTTGTACACGCCGTAGAGCGTCCCCGAGAGGTCGAGCGCGCCCGCCGCCAGGCCGCTTCGCGAGAGGCGCAGGTACGTGAGCGAGCGCAGCTCCTCGAGTGACGGCAGCGCGAACTGCGTGCTCGCCGGCCCGGGCACGCCTTGCGCGTTGTAGAAGACCTCCTGCGTGCCGTCCGCGCGCAGGCCATCGCCGAGGTCGCGCGAGATCCGCAGCAGACCGCCGACGGCATTGAACGCGTTGTTGATCCGCGCGACCTCCGCATCGTCGGTCGGGTTTTCCGGCGTGCCGTTGTCGTCGAAATAGGTGAAGTCGCCCTGGCTCCCCAGGTAGCTCACATGCCCGAGGACGTCGAACCCCCATAACCGGCGCGTGTGCGAAGCGACTACCTTACGAGTGTCGAACGAACCGTAGCCGGCGGAAAGCTCGGTGGCGGGCTCGGCGACCGGCGGCTTCGTCACCAGGTTGACGACGCCGCCGATGCCGCCGCCGCCGAACCCGACAGGCACGGTGCCGCGATACACTTCGATGCGCTCGAGGCTGTCGAGCGGCAGGTTGGAGAGGTCGACGGCTTGATCGAGCGCTTGCGAGAGCGGAATGCCGTCGAGGTAGACCGGCACCTGGTTCGCGGAGGATCCGCGAATGGAAATGGTGCTGAACGCGCCGAGACCGCCGAAGCGCTGCACCTGAACTCCCGCAGCTTCGGCGAGCGCATCCGCCGCGGTGTCGAGCGCTTGATCGCGGGCGCCGACATCCACCTCGCTGACGAAAGCCGTCGGCGCCCGCTGCTCGGCGGCGCCGATTGGTTCAGCCGTGACCTCGATCTCGGCCAGCGGCGGCTCGTCGGCAGCCCGTGCCAGTGGCCGGCCAAGGAATGTCCCGATGCTCAAACCGAGGGCGAACATGAGGCGGAGGGGTTTGCGCATCAGGGCGTCACACGGCGGCGCAGCGCGGCGACGTCGGCAGCGCCGATCCGGCCGTCACCGCCCAGATCGGCGGCCGGCGGTGAGGAAATCTCGCCGCCGGCCGCAGCCGAGGCGAGATCGCCGTCACCGTCGAACAGCTCGCGCACCAACTGCACGAGGTCCGCCGGCGTGAGCCGGCCATCGCCGTCGAGATCGCCGGCGACCGCCGCGGGCGTCGGGCTCCCGCCCGTCCCTAGTGGTGTCGCGGTCGGCGTCGGCGTGGCGCTCCCCATCGCACTGGGATCGCAGGCGTGCAATGCGGCGATCGCGTCGAGGTCGAAACCGCTGTTGTCGCCGGGCGGGATCAAATTGCCCGGATCGGGGATGCTCGCGCCGGGGTCGGTGATGCGCACGTATGCGGCCCAGGCGAGCCCGGTCGGTGCGAGATCGAAGGTATCGCCGCCGGATACCGCCGGGTCGAGGGCATCGATGCCGTTGTCCACATCGCTCAACACCGGGCGCCGGCCGGCCAAGCCCGCGTGCGTGACCGCGTCATAGGGCAGATCGACGAAGTTCACGCCATCCTGGCTCACCGCCACGATGCCGTATTCCTCGAAGACGGGACCGTCCGGTCCGCCGGAGTGGAAAGCGTTCTCGAAGACGGTGAAGTCGGGGCCCTCGCCATTGCAGATCAGCGGCAATTCGAAGCGCAGCGTGATTGCGCCGCCGTTGCCGAGCGACGCGACGTGCAGCGAGCCCTGCTGGAGGCCGGCTCCGCGCGGCGGGCCGAGCACGATATCCGGCAGCAGATCCGCTCCGAAGCCGGCGTGCTCGCCGGGCGTGAACGCCACGACCGCGTCGGCATACGGGTCTTGCCCGGGCGCTGCCGCGGCGGTCAGCAACACCGCCGCGGCGAGCGCGCGGGTGAGTGCTGGCATCATGCGCTAGGCCGCCGGCTGGCAGATCAGCCGCACGACGTCGCTATCGCGCCGGCCGCCGACGGTTTCGCTGCGCACCGTGACGAGCGCCTGGCCGTTGCGTTTGCCGCGCTTGGTAATGGAGACCGGCACTGTCTGGCCATCGCTGAACACGCACGTCGTATCTCGGATGGGCAGGGCCGCGCCGATCGCGGCTGCGGCGGCCTCCAAGGCGGGATGGCGCGGTTGGGAGCTTACCCGAACGGCGGTGATGTCCTCACCCGTTGCGCACTCGGGAAATGCCGGATCCTCGACGTTGAAGCAGAAGCCGACCGGGAAGAGGCAAGAATCGTTGATCTGCCCATCGGCGTCGCACGCCGCGCCGTCCACGCACCGCGCCGCGCCGCGGGTGACGCGGACGCCGTAGAGCTCGTGCACGCACTCGCTGTTGCGCTGCGTCCCACCGGCAACGAGCCGGTCGATCGGCGTAAAGCGATGGAGCGAGCGGTCTTCGTCGACGCCGCTGAATGTCGAGGAGAGGATCTGGACCCGCCCGGTGAATGGATCCACGGTAATGCCGGTGGCGAAGGTGAGGCCGCTGGCAAACGGGGTGGAGTCCCTCGTCGCCGGGTCGAACGCGACGACGTCGGCGCCGAAGTTCCCCGAGGCGAGCAAGCGGCCGTCGGCATCGACCGCGAGGTCGGCGGATCCGAAGGCGAAGCTGGGCCCAGCGAAGGGCACCGGAGCCACCAGTGCGCCAGCCGCCGTGTAGCGGCGAATCCGGTTCTCGAAATTGGGCAGCCCGAGGTTCTCGGCGATGAACACGTCACCGGTCGCCGGATCCACGGCGATGCCGCCGGCGAACGCGAGGCCGCTGGCGAACGGCCCGCTGACCGTGCCGGAGATTCTGGTGGCGGTTCCGGCAGTGCCGCCGGCGGCATCGGTCACCAGGACGGCGCCACTGCCGTCCAACGCGAGACCGGCGGCGGCTTCGAAGCTGTTCGGCGGCAGGAGGGGGTGGGAGGCGGCGTTCAGACCGGCGGCGCGCGACGCGTGGGGAATAGCGAACACGGTATCGCCGCTTTGCGCTCCGGTGTTCCCGAACGCCGTCGTGAGGCCGAGGTCGGCATTGTCCGCATTGTCGGTGACGTAGAGCGTGTCCGTCGCGCGCTCGTAGGCGCAATCAGCGAGCGAGTTGAAGCCCATTGCGACCAGGCGCAACTCGCCCGATTCTGCAACCAGGACGATCGCTTGGGCGTTGGCGGTGAAACTCGGACCGATCCCGACGAACGTACCGCCGGGTCCAGCCGCCACGCAACCCTGGGTGAGGTTGCCGAGCAACTGGGACGTATAGATGTATCCCGGCGCTGCCGTGACGGCGTGCGCAGAGGACGCGCTCAGCGCGAGCGCGGCTATGGCGATGTGTGCGTGGTGCATGTTCTCCTCCCTTCCTCCTCCCGCTCGATGCAGCGGTGATCGATGGCGATGAGCGCGGGTCCGGCGCGCGATGCGGCCGCGCGTCCTTTCGGTCGCCGTCGGCAGGTGGTGCGCGGGCCGCTTCCGCCTCGCCCGGGGCTTGGCTGGAGGAATGCCGCTCAGCCGTTGCGGCCAACAAAAAACCCGGCGACGCCAAAGCGTCCCGGGTATGGTGAGGAGAACCGTCCAGCATGATTCTCGTCCCCACACCCCGGAGGACTTCGAACTACGCTGCTGGGCCAGGTCTCCTGGCTGCCGGCTTTCTACTGGCGGCGCCTTCCCATCCTGCTCAGGACAGTGGCAAGCGTGCCGCGGTCGTTACCGGTAACAGTGGCGGGGGCCGCGCCGGATTCTCACCGGCTTCCCTCAACTCATCAGCGTCCGCGCGGCGTATCACGCGCCGCGCGCGGCAGTCAACGTCGCTCGGCGCAGCGGTCGTATTGAACGCGTGGATCGGCGGTTGTCTGGCGGGGCTTTGACTTTGCTTGCGGGACTCACGAGCGTGCCGGCTGGATGCGTACCGCCGCTTTCGGCCTGATCGTCAACGCGCTGGTGCTGGCGCTGTTCGGCGCGGCGACTGCCGCCCCGCAGTCCCCGCCGCAGCGCATCATCTCGCTTGCGCCTTCGGTGACCGAAACGCTCTTCGCGCTCGACATCGGCGAGCGGGTCGTGGGCGTCTCGACATACTGCGACTACCCGCCGGCGGCGCTGCGCATCGAACGGGTGGGCACGTTTCTCCAACCGAACGTGGAGCGCATCCTGGCGTTGCGACCGGACCTGGTGATCGCGGTGCCGAGCCCGGGGAATCGCGCGCCGGTCGAGCGGCTCGAGCGCCTGGGAGTGTCGGTGCTCGTGGTGGACCCGCAGCGCATCACGGACGTGTTCCATGCGACGCGGGCGATCGCTGCAGCCACCGGGGTGCCGGAAGCCGGTGAGCGCCTGGTCGCGAGCATCGAGCGCGCTCTCGCGACTGTGGAGGTGCGATTGGAGGGCGCCCGCCGGGTGAGCGTCCTCATGCTGGTCGGCCGCTCTCCACTCGTGGCCGCGGGAAGCGGCACGTTTCAGGACGAGCTCATCACCCGGGCGCGTGGCGAGAACATCGCGGCGGCTGCCGGGAAGGCGTGGCCGAACCTCACGCTCGAGTTCGTGATCGCGCGCGCGCCCGAGATCATCATCGACGCGGGGATGGGCAGTGAGCAAGCGGACGCGGCCGGCGCGAAAGAGTTCTGGCAGCGCTTCCCCAACCTCCCAGCCGTGCGCCACGGGCGCATTTACGGCTACGGCGCGTATGAGTTGCTCCGCCCGGGCCCGCGCGTGGCGCATACGCTCGAGATCGTCGCCCGCTTCATCCATCCGGAGCGCTTCTGAGGCCGCGGTGCTCGGGGACCGATCGCACAGAGCCGCAGGAGTTTGCGCGCCGAGAACCGCCGAGTATCTGACCCGGGCGCGCTTCGCGAGCGTATTGCTCGGGCTCGGCTCGTTGCTCGCCGTCGCAATGCTGCTGAGCGCCGAGATCGGCTCCGAACCGATCGATCTGCGGCGGGCGTTGTTCGGGAAGCCATGTGCCATCACCGGGCACGAGCCGGGCGGCGCCGGCGCCGCGCCGCTTTGGCAACGGCTGCGCTGCCGGTACGCCGACAACGTCGACGCGACGATCCTGTTCCAGGTGCGCGTCCCGCGCGTGTTGTTGGCGGCGTTGGTCGGCGGCGCGCTCGCCGCCGCTGGCGCGGTGCTCCAGGCGCTGCTGCGCAATCCGCTCGCCGAGCCCCACCTGCTCGGGGTATCGGGCGGCGCCGCGTTCGGTGCGGCGGTGATGCTCGCGCTCGGCGCCGGCAGCGGCTCGTTTCCCGAGCTGGTGGTGCCGGCCGGCGGCTTTGCCGGGGCGCTCTGCGCGATGCTGTTGGTGTACCGGCTGGGGACGGTGCACGGGCGCTTGCAGCCCTACACCTTTCTGCTCGCGGGCGTGGTGTGCAACGCATTCACGGGCGCGCTGATCATGGCTCTGAATGCGGTCGCGGACTTCCTGCAAGCGCACGGCATCATCTTCTGGTTGATGGGCAACCTGCAGGCGAACAGCTACTGGCTCGTGCTCGGGGGCGTCGTGTACCTCTCGGTCGGGGTGCTCTGGCTCATGCGGCACGCGCGCGCATTCAACGTGCTCAGCCTCGGCGAGGAGACCGCCGCGCAACTGGGGGTCGACGTGGCGCGCGTGCGCCGGGGTGCGTTCATCATGTCGTCGCTGCTGGTGGGGGCCGCGGTGTCGGTGAGCGGCATGATCGGGTTCGTCGGATTGATCGTCCCCCACGTGACCCGCTTGCTGATCGGGCCCGATTACCGGCTGCTGCTGCCGGCGGCGGTGCTGATCGGCGGCACGTTCCTGCTGGCCGCCGACACCGTCGCGCGCAGCGCGTTCGGCCCGACCGAGATCCCGGTCGGCGTGATCACCGCGCTCTGTGGGGGCCCGTTCTTCATCTATCTATTGCGCCGGGCGGGAGGCCGCAGTGTCGACTGATGCCGTCCGGCTGCGCGAGGTCACCTTCGGGTACGGCAGCACACCGGTGGTGCGCGACGTATCCCTCGCCGTCGGCCGCGGCGAGTTCGTCGGCATCATCGGGCCGAACGGCTCCGGCAAATCGACGCTGCTCAAGCTGATGAGCGGGTATCTGCGCGCCTGGGGCGGCGAGGTGGAGATCGGTGGCGAGCCGGTGCACGAGCTGTCCAGCACCGCCCGCGCCCGTCTGATCGGCGTCGTCGCGCAAGAGACGGCGGCGTCGTTTCCCTACAGTGTCATGGAGCTGGTGCTCTTCGGCCGCGCTCCCTACCTGGGCGGGTTCGGATTCGAGGACGACCGCGATCTCGCCGCGGCCCGCCTCGCGCTGGCGCGCACCGACACGCTTCCGCTCGCGCGCCGTTCGGTGCTCGAGCTGAGCGGCGGCGAGCGGCAGCGGGTGATGCTGGCGCGCGCGCTCGCGCAGGAGCCGCGCGTCTTGCTGCTCGACGAGCCGGCGGCGTTTCTCGACATCCGCCACGAGGTGGAGATGTACGATCTCCTGCAAGACCTGCAGCGCGAGGGCATGACCGTGGTCAGCGTCTTGCATGACCTCAACATCGCGGCGCTGTACTGCGACCGGCTGATCCTGCTCAGCGAGGGGCGCATCGCCCGCGCCGGCACGCCGGCGGAGGTGATCACGTATGCGACGCTGACGGAGGTCTACGGGACGGAGGTCTACGTGGCGTTGAACGACATCACCGGCGCGCTCAACGTGTTGCCGCTCAGCCGCGAGCACCGCGAACGGCTGCGCCGCGAGTTCGCGCGGCGAAACCGCGACCGAGAATAAGGCGACATGCGGATCGCGCGCGGCGCCGTCCGCTGCAATTTCAGGCGCGACTCTCGTTCGCCATCGGCGAGTCAGCGGGCGCCGGTTGCAGCGGCGTGGGGCGCTCGCGCGCCAGATCCACCATCACGCCGCTGCGCAGGACGGCGAATCGATGCTTACCCCACACCACGTGGTTGCCGGCGAAAGCGGCGCACCAGATGGCGGTGCTCAGCACGTCTTTTGCGGGCAACAGGGAAAGATCCGCCCAGCTGAGCTGCGCGGACAGATACCGCCGCGCCGTCCAACCCGCTTGGCAGAGGCGCAGAACCAGCAGCGCGGCGCTCCCCGCGCACGCGAGCGGGCTGAACCCGCTGGCGATCATGCAGAGCAATGCCCACGAGGTGCCATGCGTGACGATGCTGCCGAAGTAACCGACTGGCCGGCTGAACCGGTTGGTTCGCGCCCAGCGCACCTGATGAGCGTAGAGCTGCCGCCAGCTCTCGATGCCCAACATCGTATCGACGACTTCGCGGTTGATCTCGACCGTATAGCCGCGCGCGGCGACCCGATACCCGATCTCGTAGTCGTCGGCGAGGTGACTCGCGATCGGCAGAAAACCACCGATTTCCTCGAGCACCCCTCGCCTGATGGCGATGGTGGCACCGAACGCGTACTGCGTGCGCTCGAGGGCGTTGGCGAGCAGGACCATGGGCGCGAAATCCGCGTTGACGACCAGTGACTCGACGACGTTGGGCAAACCGCCGGACACGACGCCGCGGTAGATGCAGGTCGACACGCCGACGGACGGATTGCCCAGCGGCTGGACCACGTTGGCCAGGTACTCAGGCCCGACCCGCACGTCGCTGTCGGCGAGTACGATCACGTCGTGCTTGGCGCGTTGATACATGTTGTGCAGGTTGCTCACCTTGTAGTTGTGGCCGTAGATGCGCCCGTCGACCACCAGCTCGATGTCCAGATCGGGGAACTCGCGCTGGATGCGCTGGACCACTGCGATCGCGGAATCGTCGGGATCGGCGACGCCGCAGATTACCTGCATGGTCGGATATTGCTGCTGGCACAGCGTGACGAGGTTCTGGTACAGGTCGGCGTCGGTGCCCTTCAGCGGTTTCAGAACCGTGACTGCCGGTCGGAACGCCGGCGCGGCCTTCGGCCGTGCGCCGAAAAATCTATGCGCCGCGAAGAGTTGCAGCACGTAGAAGACCGCCGAAGCAGCCATGCCACAATAGGCCACGAGCTGCACCAGAGCGAGGATGTCTAGGTGAAAATTCATGATGCTCGCCTTCCTGACCACCGGTCAGTCAAGGCGTCAACCCCCCCGTGAAATGATGAGTTCCTACGCTGTGCGGCGCGGCGAAGTCAAACTTTCGGCTCGCCTGCCGCGCGGGTAGCGCCGGAGCCGTGTGCACCCGGGTGCCGTTCCGGCCAAACCTTCTGACACCCCGTACTAGCACCGTGCCGGTCGTTGCATTGACGCTTGCAGTGGAGTCGCTGTGTTCACGCATCGCGACGCCAAGCGCTATAGCCACGTGGCGCGGCAGTTCCACCCCCGTTTCAGGCCGGCGCCACCGCCAAAGGTGACTTTCGGCCCGCCGCGCAGCGCGGATCAGCGCCCCGCCAACAACCGGGGCGCCAACCGCGGGCCGCGGGTGCGCTGGTCCCGGCGCCTTTCACGGCAGGGCTCGCGCGCCGTCTAGGATTGCCGCGGCCGAGTGATTAAGGAGGGAGCGGACCCGAAACTGAGATCGGCGCGCGCGCCGCAGAGTGGGAGCAGAAATGACGGACGAGGAGTTCGAAGCGAGGGTCAAGGCGCTCAGCTTTTGGAGCGGCAAGAACAGCATGACGATCGAGGACATGGCGACGGTCCAGCCTGGCCTTGCGCGTTTGATGCCGGAAGTCGGCGCCCGTACGTGGAAGCTGTTCTACGCGGCCAAGGAACAGAACTGGCCGATGGCGAAGTTTCAGTACAAGGAGATTCGGGGTCTGATGGAGCTCGGTGCCTTCATGCGCCCCAAACACGAAGAGGCGTTGAACCAATTTCTCGAGGAGAACTGGAAGCCGCTCGAGGCCGCGATCCATGACCAGGACTTCGCCGCTTTCGAGGCGGCTTTTCACGCCGCCATCGACATGGCGAACGCCTATCACGAGCTGAAAGACAAGCCGTACATCCGCTGGAAGCTGCCCGATACGCCGCCGCCGGATCTCGACCTGAGGCCGCGCGGCACCGCAAAGAAGTGAGCGCGTGCGCCGCGAAGACGGGGGCGACGCCGTCGCTTCGCCCGCGGTGAAGCGGGACGTCGGCGGCGCGCTGAGCTGAGCTCCCCGTGCCAGGCGAGCCATCCGCCGCGCGCATCCGCGCTTTTCAGCGGCGCCTGCTGAGCTGGTACCGCGTGCACGGCCGCCGCCTGCCGTGGCGCCGCACCCGCGATCCGTACCGGATCCTGGTCTCTGAGGTGATGCTGCAGCAGACCCAGGTGGACCGCGTCAAAGGCTACTACCGTCGTTTTTTGTCACGCTACCCCACGTTCGCGGAGTTGGCCTCGTCCCCGGAGCCGCAGGTGCGAGAAGCGTGGGACGGGCTCGGCTACTACGCGCGGGCGCGCAACCTGCAGCGCACGGCTCGGATCGTGGTGGACGAGCATCGCGGCCGCCTTCCCGACGACCTGGCCGCGATGCAGCGCCTGCCCGGGATCGGGCGCTACACCGCGGGCGCGGTGCTGAGCATCGCTTACGGCAAGGACGCGGCGATTCTCGACACCAACGCCGCGCGCGTGCTGCAGCGCTGGGTCGGCGTCCGCTCTCGGCGCGGCGGCAAAGCGGCGCTGCAGCGGCGCCTCTGGATCATCGCCGAGCGCATGACGCCCTCGGGCGCGGCGGGCGACTTCAACCAGGCGATCATGGATCTCGGCGCCACGGTCTGTCGGGCGCGCCGGCCGCAATGCACGGGCTGTCCAGTGCGTGCCGGCTGCGCGGCGCGCCCGGCGCTCGAGGCGCTGCTCAGAGTAGCCGCGCGAGGAGCTGGGCGGATGCCGCGGCGGCGAACGCGACGTACAGCGCGCTCAAGCCGATCATCATCGCGGTGCTGATCGCCCCCGGGCGCGCCGTGCGGGGCAGGTAGCGCAAGTTGATGAGGAGCGTCAGCGGCGTATAGATCGCCATCGCGATGCCACCGAAGAAGCCCGCGCTGAGCAGGAAGACGATCGGCGGAATCGCTTCGTAGAGCCAGGTGAGGACGACGCCGACGCCGATCCAGGCGACCGCGACGCGGACGTACCAGACATCGAGCGGTACGCGGCGCGCCCAGGTGAAGTTGCCGTGCAGGATGTCCGCGCAGCTGCGCGCGACGCCGTCGATCAGCGTGAGCTGGGTCGAGAACAACGTGGCGACGCCGACGAGCAGAAACACGTATTTGCCCGCCGTCCCCCAGCTCGCCTCCAGGATCGTGGCCTCCTGCCACACCAGCAGCTCCTGCTCGGGCACGATGCCGCGGGGGTGCAATACGGCGAGCGCGCCGACGATGAACAGCAGGATCGTGAGTGTATTCAGTAGCCAGAAAAAGGCGGCCTGGTCGAGCGCCATGTGGCGTATCCACTGCCGCCAGCGGCGCGCGTTCTCCTCCGACTCGCGCATGCGGAAACCCACGTCTACGGCGCGTTCGCTGCGCCCGCGCAGCGGGTTGAGCGCGGCTGGCAGCCGCGCGCCCATGCCCCAGCCCTTGTCGCGGATGTAGAAGGAGTAGAAGAGGTTGGCGGTGCCTCCCGCGCCGGCGAAGACGAGCGCAGAGAAGAGCTCGTACGTCGGCACGCCGGACGGCTTGTGCCCGACGTTCGCGATCCCGAGCGCGAGGTCCGCCCACGTCTCGGCGGTGGTCACCGAAATGGCGATCCCCAGCAGCCCGATCACGATCAGCACGACCAGCGCCTCGACGGTGTGCTCGACCGACCGGTAGATTGCCTTCGGCCCGAACAGCACGGCGGCTACTCCGAAGAACGTAATCGCCGTCCACGCCGTCGGGCCGCCCCAACCGTCGGGCCCAACCACCAGCACCTTCAGAGCCCCGCCGCACGCGCGCGCCCACCCGGGCACGATCCATCCGGCGACGTTCAGGGCGAGAAACAGCCAGGGAAAGACCGAAGATACGCGCGCGTAACCCGAGTAGACACTTTCACCGGTGGCGAGCGTGTAACGGCCGATCTCGACATTGAGCCAGAGCTGCAGGAACACGCCCAGCACGGCGGCCCATGTCATCGACGCGCCATAGGCGGCAGTCATGCGCGGCCAGACGATCAACTCGCCGGCGCCGATGGATAGACCGACCAGCACGGCGCCCGGGCCGACGAGTTTCCAGAACCCCGCCGCCATCGGCGGCAGATCGGCTTCGCGCAGCGGGCTCAAGCGATCTCCGAGCAGCAGGGGAGGCGGGTGCTGGAGCCGTCTACTCGAACTCTTCGCGCTTCAGGATTTCGACGAATTTCTCGGCCGCGGGCGAGAGGTGGCGGCCGCGTTTGTAGATGATCCCGAGCGGGCGGAGGAGCGTCTCGTCACTCAGCCGCACCACCTTCAAGCTGCCCTGCTCGAGCTCGTGCCGGACCGCCGGCAGCGGGACGATCGCCACGCCCTGGCCGATCTCGACCGCGCGCTTGATGGTCTCGATGTTGTCGTACTCGCCGGCGTACCGCACGCTCACGTGATGGCTCCGCAGCCAGTGATCCGTGGCCTTGCGGGTCGCCATGTCGCGCTCGTAGCCAATCATGGTCTCGCCATCGAGCCGCGACGCCGGGATCTTCTTGGCGGTGGCCAATGGATGCTCGGGCGGGCAGGCGAGCACGAGGTGGTCATCGCGGATCGGCGTGACCACGATCTGCGGATGCTTCTGCGGATACGCGACGATGCCGAGATCGATCTGCTGGGCAATCACGTTCTCGTAAATCTTGTTGGGCCGGGCGTATTCGACGTGAACGTTCACCTCGGGATAGTTGCGCAAATACTCCTTTAAATAGGGTGGAAGCTCGTGCAGCCCGACGCTGTATACGATCGCCAGGCGCAATTGCCCGCCCACCACGGCGCAGCTGTGTTGGAGCTCGGACTCGACGTCGTGGAACTTGTCGATGATCTCGCGGCTCGTGCGGTAGAGAATCGCACCCTGCGGCGTCGGCTTGGCGCCACCGCGGCTGCGCTCGAGCAGCTTGCAGCGGTACTTGGCCTCGAGAGAGCGCAGCTGCTGGCTCACCGCGGATTGCGTAATGAAGTTCTGCGACGCCGCTATCGAGAAGCTGCCGGTTTCGACGACGTCACAGAACACCTTGAGCGTCTCGATATGCATAATGTCGCCTAATCCGAAAGTTACCGGTAGGAGTCAAGTCAGGGTGGCTGGCATGGGCCGCGGCGCGAGCGCCAGTGGCTCCTGCGATCCTCGGCGGCCCGCAGCACCGGCGCTGTCCGGCGCCCCTTTGCTGAGACAGTTATGGGGAGTCGTGCGATTTCAGCCGTGTACGGCGGCACGAGACAGGCTCACCGGCAACGCGGGGCATGGGCGTAGTACGGCGGTGCGAACCCGCCGCCTGCGGAGAGCAGCCGCGCCGCGCCTGCAGCGTGTTTTTGGCTCCGCTGCCAAGGGCGATCGGCCGCGGGAGTCGCATTGATCCGCCTCATCGCCGCGGGTGTCTCGGGTTGGCGTCCGGCTGTAGTCACGGAGATCCCGACGCCGCGCTCAACCTGCGCCGCAGCTGGTCGATATTCCACAACAACTGCTCGCCGGTGAGGGCGATCGGCCCGTCGGGGCCGAGCCGGACATACACGGCCGTCGCAGCCGGGTTGCGGTTCCCGATCAAGAGGACGATCGGCGAACCCTCGCGCGGGCGCAGCTCGAGAGTCGCCTGCGGCGGGGCCAGGCCGTGCCCGTGATCAACGAAATGCGGTGCGAGCCGGCGGATCTCCGCCTGTGCGGAGAGCTGCCGCAGGAACTCGTCCACGTCATCCGGACGCGCCGTTCCGCTCCAACCGCGAACGGAACGTTCGGTCGTGAACGCGGAGCCGTCCTCAACGTAGCGTACGGCAGCGATGCTGGAGGGCTCGAAAGCGAGCAATGGCGCAAACCCGTCGCTCGCCCCGGCTGCATCGCGACCGGCGCTCTGCCGCGCTACGGCGGCAGCGTCCCGGTTGATGTCGTACCGGAGGTACCCGCCGGCGGCGAGTAGCGCGAGCGCGATGCCGATCGTCGCGCGCCAGCTCACGTCACCGCCCTCCGCACCTTCGCAACCGGAGCGCGCCGACGGCGGCCCCGATCAACACGCAGGTCAGCGGCGCCGCGATCACGGCCGCTGCAAACACGCGCCGGCTCTGCGCCGCGGTCAGCGCGATCGGCGACACTGCCCCGCGCGGCTGCAGGCGTTCGTTCACCGCGAGCGGAGCGGGATCGGAGGCCAACGCCGCAACGGCGCTCAGCGCCAGATCGCGGTTGCCGAGCAGGCCGACATAGGCGTTGGAGCCGAAGTCCGAATCGCCGATCGCCAGCACGGCGCCGCGTCGGCCGCCATCCGCGCGCGCCTCGAGCACGGACATCGCGGCGACTGGTACCGGTCCCCGCTCGTCGAGCCCCGGCCGGAATCGCGCCGGATCTCCGGTCGCGGCGCCGACACGAGCCCAGCTCTCAGGCGTGCTCGTGCCGAGCGCTCTGACCTCCATGCCGGTCGCGGTGCGGTCCGCCGGCATCACCGGCCGCGCCAGCACCAGCACGCCGGGGGCTTCGATCTGGCCGAGAAATGCGCCGTCCACGGCGGTGATCTGCGGCATGAAAGCGTCGGCGCCGACGAAGCGGTTCTCCTCATCCACGATCACGGCGTCGCCCACCGCGATGCCGAGCTCGCGCAGCAACGCGATCACCGAGTCCGGCGCATCGAGGTCCACCATGATCAGCGCGCGCCCGCCGACGCGCACATGGGTCGTCAAAGCTTCCGCTTCTCCGGGGAGCAGCTCCTTGGACGGCCCGGCGAGCACGACGACCGTACAAGTGGCCGGGACGCCTTCGCCGGTGACGGTGCCGAGCGCGACCACATCGAAACGCGCGCGGCCGAGCGCGGCGGCGACCTCGCTGTAGCCCGCCGGCCCGTCCGCGATTGGGCTGCGTTCGCCGTGACCGGTGACGAAACACACCGTGCGCGGCCGCGCGCCGGACAATTGCAGTAGCGCGGCAGCGATGTCGGCTTCGTCCAGGTTGTGAAGGTTCACGACCTCGTCTCCTGATTCCAGCACGCCGGCGTTGTAGCGGGCGACGCCGAGCTTCTGCGCCAGCCCGGGCGAGCGGTCGAGGTCGTGGAGCGAGTACTGGAGGTGCGGCGTGGCGGCGCGCGCGAATTGCGCGAGCACATCCGCGATGTCGCGACGCGCGTCCGGATCGCGGCCGTCGTAGAAGGCTGTGAGGCGCGTCAGCCGGTTCACGCCCGCCGCCGCCTGCCGGCTGGCGCGCCCGAGCTCGAGGCGCCTTTCCGGCGTCAGGTCGA
Organism: Binatia bacterium; assembly: GCA_050176585.1. Taxonomy (GTDB): domain Bacteria; phylum Desulfobacterota; class Binatia; order HRBIN30; family CADEER01; genus CAYYWP01. The sequence goes on along the minus strand of JBFXHX010000012.1, from coordinate 94,842 downwards.
AGCGGTGGTTGTGCCGGGCGGCAATCGCCTGCAGCACGCCCAACAGCGCGAGCACGAGGAGGACTTGTAAACCGGCGCGCAGGCCGGCGTGCATCGCGGGCGAGGTGAGCCGGGCGATCATCAGCGTACGCCGCGCCAAGCGCGCGTGGCCAGCGACTGCCAGGTCAGGAACACAAAGAACGCCGCGAACAGCGCGAAGAACACGACGTCCTCCGTGTCGATCGCGCCGCGGGCAAAGTCGGCGAAGCGGTCGAAGAGCGAGACGCTCAGGAGCCATTTCATGACGTCGCCGCGCGCCACTTCTTCGTTCCAGGTGAGGAACCACAGGAGCAAGAGGGCGCCATAGGTGCTCATGGCGCTGACCACCTGGTTGTCGCTGAGCGACGAAAAGAACAGCCCGCAAGCGATGAACGCGGCCCCGAGCAACGCCATGCCGGCGTACCCGGCCAGCACCGGCGCGACGTCGAACCCGTGATAGTGGTACAGCACCGCAGGGCCCACCGCCGTGGGCAACAGCATCGCGCCGTAGACGATCAGCGCCGCCGCGAACTTGCCGAGCACGACCTCGCCGTCGCGCACCGGATACGTCCACAGCAGCTCGATGGTGCCGAGCTTCTTCTCTTCCGCGAGCAGGCGCATGGTGATCAGCGGCACAATCAGCAGGGTCACCGAGCGCAAGTCGAGAAAGAAGAGCTGCCACAGGCCCGAGGACGGCGTGAACGACCCGAAGAGCACGAAGAAGATCAGATCGCTGTAGAAGAAATACCCGCTGAGCAGCGCAAAGATCGCGAGCAGTGCGTACGCGCCGGCGGAGCCGAAGTACGCGTGCAGCTCACGCCGGCAGATGACGGTGAGTCGCACGGGGATGGGCCTCACTGGCGGGCGCGGCGTCGGCGATCAAAGCGAGGAAGATCTCTTCCAGCGCAGGCGATTGCCGGCGCAGCTCGCGCAGGCCCCACCCGCGCCGCGTGACCATCGCCGCCAGCGCCTCGCGCAGATCCTCGCCGGGCGCGCTGCGCAATACCACGCGCACCGCGCCGTCCGCCGCGGCTGTCTCCAGCAGGTCTTCGACGCCGGGTTGCGCGCGCAGCGCCGCCAACACCGGGAGCCGCGGCCCGTTGATCTCGACCGCGATCAGGGCGTGGGGGCGCACGCGCCGGCGCAGGTTTTCCGGCGTGTCGACGGCCAGCACGCGCCCGCCGCGTACGATGATGGCGCGATCGCACATCTTCTCGACCTCCTCGAGAATGTGCGTCGCCATGATCACCGTATGCGCGCCGCGCAACCCACTGATCAGCCCGCGCAGGTCGGCGGCTTGCGCCGGATCGAGCCCGGCGGTGGGCTCGTCGAGAATCAGCACCGGCGGCGAGCCCACCAGCGCTTGCGCGACGCCGACGCGCTGGCGGAAGCCCTTCGACAGCGTGCCGATGACGCGGCCGGCCACTTGCTCGAGGTTGCACGCCGCCATTGCAGCGGCCGCCGCAGGGCGCGCCGCTCGGGCGCGAAGACCTTTCATCTCCCCGACATACGTCAGATAGCGCACCACCGACATGTCCGCGTAGACGGGCGCGCGTTCGGGGAAGTAGCCGATGGAGCGGCGGATGCCCAGTGCGTCGCGCGCCATGTCGCGGCCAGCGATGCGCACGCGCCCGCTGGTGGGCGGAAACACGCCGGCGAGGATGCGCAGGCTGGTCGTCTTGCCCGCGCCGTTCGGACCCAGAAAGCCGACGAGCTCGCCGGGCGGGACCTCGAACGACACGTCTTCGATCGCCACAAAGCAACCGAATCGCTTAGTTACATGCTCGGCGGAAATCATTCACCTGAGATCCTGTCGGCCGCGCGGCGGACGCTAAACCTACGCGGCCACCCTTTTCAAATCCCCATCGTGCCGTAAGATGGTCACAATGACCCCAGCGCGCTGGAAAGCGGTTGCCGCCGCTCTCGCCGTTGCGATTGGAGTGGCGTGCGCGACGGTGCCGTACACGAATCGGTCGCAATTCGTCGTCGTCTCGGAATCGGACGAGCTGCAGCTGGGCGCGCAAGCCTTCCAGGAGGTGTTGAAGCAGGCGAAGGTAACACGCGACCCGCGGCTGACCGAGCCCGTCAACCGCGTCGGCCGCCGCATCGCCGCGGTCGCTGAGAAACCAGAGTACCAGTGGGAGTTCGCCGTTATCGACGATCCGAAACAGGTGAACGCGTTCGCCCTACCGGGGGGCAAGGTCGGAGTGTTCACCGGGCTCTTTCCGGTCGCCAAGGATGAAGCGGGCCTCGCCACGGTGATGGGGCACGAAGTGGCACACGCGATCGCTCGCCACGGCGCGGAGCGCATGAGCCAGGGGCTGGCGCTGCAGATCGTGGGCTTGGGCGTTGCGGTGGCCACTAGCGGGGCGAGTTCGGCGACCCAGCAAGCGATCTTGCAGGCCTATGGGCTCGGCGCGATGGTCGGGGTAGCGCTGCCATACAGCCGCAAGCAGGAATCGGAAGCGGACCATATCGGCCTCATCTTGATGGCGAAAGCCGGTTATGATCCCGAGGCGGCCATCGGCCTTTGGCAGCGCATGGCCCAGCTCGAGCAACGCGGCCGGCCGCCGGAATTTCTCTCTACTCACCCCTCGCCGGAGAGCCGCATCGAGGACATCCGTGAGTGGTTGCCTCAGATCAAGGAGCAATATTACCGCCCGGACCCGAGCGTCACCAACGCGCCGCTGCCGCCGATCAGCGGCGCCGTCGCGGTGCCGGACGAGCCGAGGTGACCGGCGCCGCCGTCGCTCTGAACGCCGGCACGCGTGAGCAGCGGCACCGCCGTCAGGCGGAGGTCTGCGCCGGCTGCGTGCGCGTCGCGCCGCGCCCGCGCCAATGCAGCCACAGCGACAGCGCGACGTAGTACGCCGGGAATGCCAGGCTGATCCACGCGAGCTCGCGCGACGGGTTGGGAAACTGCGCGAGCAGCGCGAACACCATCACTGCCCACGCCGCCCCGGCGACATACGTCGGGAGGCGCGCAAACCTAGCGCGGCTCGGATACAGGTACCGGATGGGTACGAAGACGAGAGCGCTCAGCACGGCGAGCACCGCCGCGTTCACGATCACCGGCCAGTCGAACACGTACAGATAGAGCGCGACGACGTTCCAATAGGACGGAAATCCGGTGAAGAAGTGATCGGGTGTCTTCGCCTCGGAGTGGCAGAAGCCATACGCGCTCGCGATCAACGGGAGCGCGGCGATCGCCACGCCCGCCGCGCCGGGCGGCAAAAGGTCGGCGTGCAGCACCAACACCACCGGCACCAGCACGTAGGTGAGATAGTCCATGATGTCGTCGAGCTTTGCGCCATCGAAGTGCGGCAGCACGGCCTTGATCCGCCACGCGCGCGCCAGCGTGCCGTCCGTGCAGTCGATCAGCATCGCCACTGCGAGCCAAGCAAACGCCGCCGCGTAGCGCTCGCGCACGATGGCATCGAGCGCCAGCAGCGCGACCACCGCAGCGCTTGCGGTATAGAGATGGACTGCCCAGGCCCGCAGCCGCGCGGCGCGGGCGCTCATCGCCGTATCGTTCATCTCGCTGCCGTGCGATCGGCGCGGCAGCGCGGCGTCTAGCAGCTGGACGCGCCGGAACAAAACGCCGCGACGCCAGCTTTACTCGCGGCGGGGCCAATGCTAGCCAGCCGCACGTGATGAGATCGCGCCTTCGAGTGCTGCTCGGGGCTGCGCTGATCGCGACGCTCGGTGTTGGCGCGTGGCTGCTGGGGACCGAGATGGTTCGGCAGCGCGGCACCGGGCGCGGCCCCGATCTCTCCGACGTTCTGCCGGGCGTGGCACAGCGCATACAGAACTTCCATCGTGTCAAGGTGGAGCAGGGGCGCAAGGTATGGGAGATCCGGGCGCGCGAAGCGCAGTACAGGGAAGGGGACGCCACCGTCATCGTGCGCGATCCACTCGTCTTGCTGGTGCTCGAAGACGGCCGTGAGCTGTCGCTGCGCGGCGCTTCTGGCACCGTCTTTCTGGACGGCCGCGAGTTGAAGCGCGTCGAGATGGACGGGGAAATCGTCGTGCAAGTCGACGACTACACGCTGGCTACCGATCGCGCCACGTACGAAGCCGAGCGCGATGTGGTGGTCGCGCCCGGCACCGTGCGGATCACCGGCACCGGGCTCGAACTGCAGGGGCAGCGCATGGAGATCGAAGTCGGAGCGCAGCGCCTCCACCTCACTGCCGGCGTGCACATGACGCTGCGGCCGAAGACGTGAAGCCGTGTTGCGGCGCCTGTTCCTGATCGCCTCGGTGTGCTGCCTCGCCGCGCTCGGCCGCGCTGCGGGTGCCGACTCGGCGGCGCCGGTCGGCAGGTTGGACAGCCTGCTCGGCGGCTTCAACCTCGGCGGCGAGCGCGGACCGGTGCGCATCGACGCGAATACGATGGAGTTCGATTACAAGTCGATGGTGCTCACCTACCGCGGCGCCGTCAGCGTGACGCAGGCCGATCTGCGCCTGCGCAGTGAAGTATTGCGCATCACCTTGGACCCCGACCGCCAGGGCGGCGCGAAGGAAGTGGTCGCGGAAGGAAACGTGCAGATCGACAAGGGCGCCCGGCGCGCCACCGGCGGGCGGGCGGTGTTCGACGACGTAAAGCGGACCGTGACGCTGAGTGAGCATGCGCGGCTCCGGGACGGGCCGAACGAAGTCGCCGGAGAGCGCGTGGTGGTCTATCTCGATCAGCAGCGCAGCATCGTCGAGGGCGGCCCCGAACGCGTGCGCGCGGTGCTCTACCCACAAGAGCAGGGTGGCCCCGGAAAACCGAGGACGCCCGAGAAATGACGGCGGAGCCAGAGCGCGCCGCGCGGAGCAGGCTGCGCGCCGACGCCCTCGTGAAGCGCCTGGGCGGCCGCTCCATCCTCGGTGGCGTCAGCATCGAGGTGTCGGCCGGCGAAGTCGTGGGACTCCTCGGGCCTAACGGCGCCGGAAAGACCACCACCTTCTACTGCGTCGTCGGATTGATGCGCCCAGATACGGGCGCGGTGTTGCTCGGCGGCGAGAACCTCACCAACGAGCCGATGTACCGCCGCGCCCGGCGCGGCATCAGCTATCTCCCTCAGGAGCCATCGGTCTTTCGCAAGCTCACGGTCGAGCAGAACCTGCTCGTCATCCTCGAAACGCTGCCGCTGTCTCACGAAGAGCGCCGCGAACGGCTCACCGCGCTCCTGGAAGAGCTGAGCATCGCGCACTTGGCCAAGAATCCCGCCTACACGTTGTCGGGGGGTGAGCGCCGCCGGGTGGAGATCACGCGCGCGCTGGTGACCGCGCCCAGCTTCATGCTGCTGGATGAGCCGTTTGCGGGCATTGACCCGATCGCGGTGCTCGACATTCAATCCATCGTCACGCAGTTGCGCGCGCGCGGGATCGGAGTCCTGATCACGGATCACAACGTGCGGGAGACGCTTGGAATTTGCGATCGAGCGTATATCCTCAGCGATGGAATGATCCTTGAAGAGGGAACACCGGACGTGATTGCTTCAAGCCGCCGCGCGCGGGAACTGTACCTGGGCGAGCGGTTCACCCTGTAAGAGCACCAAACGGCATGCCACTCGAGATCAAGCAGCAACAACGCATGTCGCAACAGCTGGTGATCACTCCCCAGTTGCGGCAGGCGATCAAGATCCTTCAGGTTTCGCGCGCCGAGCTCGAGCAGCTCGTGGAGGAGGAGCTCGAAGAGAACCCCGTGTTGGAAGAGGCCGTAGTCGAGGAGCGCGAAACGCAGACGCTCGAGGACGAGCCGCCCCGCACCGAGGAGCGCCTCGAGGCCAACAACGCCTCCGACGAGGAGTGGCCCGAGCCGGCCCTACAGCGCGAGAAGACCAACGAGGTCGAGCCGGAAAACGGCTTGAACGCGGTCGACTGGGACGACTACTTCCGCAACCACGGCAACGATCGGCACGATGTGGCGGCGCCGCGCGGGGACGCCGACGACGAGAAGCGCCCGAGCTTCGAGAACAGCTTAGTGCGCGCGCAGTCGCTGACGGACCATCTGCTCTGGCAGCTGCAGATGAATGCCCTGGCCGAAGACGAGCAGGCCGTGACGGCGATGTTGATCGGCAACATGGATGAGGACGGGTACATCCAGCTCGCCATCGAGGACATCGCATTCCAAAGCGGTCGGGATTTCGAGGTGGTCGAGCGGGCGCTGAAACGCATCCAAGACCTCGACCCGCCCGGCGTCGGCGCGCGCAACCTCTGCGAGTGCCTGCGGTTGCAGCTGCGCGCCCGCGGTGAGGACGGCTCGCTCGCCGACCGCATCGTCTGCGACTACCTGGCGCTGTTGGAAGGCAAGCGCTTCGACCGCATCGGCAAAGAGCTCGGCGTCACCGTGGAAGAGGTCGCGAATGCCGCGAGCGTCATCGGTGCGCTCGAACCGAAGCCGGGGCGCAACTTCGGCGAAGGCGACGTCCGCTACATCACGCCCGATGTGTTCGTGCACAAGGTCGGCGACGAATACGTGGTCACGCTCAACGAGGACGGCCTGCCACGCCTGCGCGTGAGCGCGTATTACCGGCAAGTGCTCGACGGCGCGGGCGGCAACGAAGCGCGCAAGTACGTGCAGGACAAAATGAAGTCGGCGCTGTGGCTGATCAAGAGCATCCAGCAGCGGCAAAAGACGCTGTACATGGTCACCGCCAGCATCGTGAAATTTCAGCGCGAATTCCTGGACCACGGGGTCGGCGCGCTGCGCCCGTTGGTGCTCAAGGATGTCGCACTCGACATCGGGATGCACGAATCGACTGTCAGCCGGGCCACCGCGAACAAGTACGTGCACACGCCGCAAGGCATTTTCGAGCTCAAATTCTTCTTTACGTCGAGCATCAGCACGGGCAGCGGTGACGAGGTTTCCTCGGAGAGCGTGAAGGATCGCATCCGCGCGATCGTGACCGCCGAGGACGCCCGCCACCCGCTCAGCGATCAGCATATCGCCGAGATGCTCGACCGCGAAGGGGTGAAGGTCGCGCGCCGCACCGTCGCAAAGTACCGCGAGATCATGAACATTTTGCCGTCGTCCAAGCGCCGGCAGGTCTTCTGAACCCAACGCCGCAAGCGCCTGCGAGGGGACATCGATGCAAGTCCTGGTTACGTTTCGCCACATGGACCCCACGCTCGCTCTGCGCCGCTATGCGGAGAAAAAGGTGCAGCGGGTGCATAAGGTCATGCGGCACCCGATCGAGGCGCACGTGATCCTCGACGTTAACAAACGGCTGCACGTGGCCGAGATCACGCTGAGCGGCGAGCACTTCCACGTCGCCGCCAAGGAGTCGACCGGGGACATGTACTCCGCGATCGATCTGGCGATGGAGAAGATCGAGCGCCAGATCCAGAAGCGGGTGAGTAAGCGGCTCGCGCACCGGCACGAGGCGCCCGCGACGGCCGCGGCGCCGCCGCGGCGGCGGACCGCCAAGCCGGCGGTCTCCACCGAACGCGTCACGGTGGAGCAGATGAGCATCGCCGATGCGGTGCGCCGTCTCGGCCGCGACGGCGCGGACGTGCTGTTGTTTCTCAACGAGGCTACCGAGACGCTGAATGTGCTCTACCGGCGCCGCGACGGAGGCTATGGCCTGGTCGAGCCCGAGGTGGCGTAGGCGATGAAGATCACCGAGATTCTCACCAGTGAAGCGCTGATCATCGCGGACCTCACGGGGACGGATAAGACGGCCGTCTTGCGCCAGTTGGCGGACCACCTGGCTGCACAGTCGCGCACAGAACCGATCAACGCCGAGCAGCTCGTGAACGTGCTGTGGGATCGCGAGCGTTTGGGCAGCACCGCCATCGGCGACGGCATTGCGATCCCGCACGGCAAGCTCCCGGGGTTGACGGGCGTGGTCGGCGCCTTCGGACGGCATGTGCAGGGCGTCGACTTCGATTCTCTGGATGGCAGCCCCACGCACCTGTTTTTCCTGCTGGTCGCACCGGACGACTCGGTCGGCCAACATCTGAAAGCCCTCGCGCGCGTGTCGCGGCTCCTCAAGGACAGCGCCTTCCGCCAGCGGCTCATCCAGGCCCCCGACCGCGCCGAGCTCTTCCGCCTCATCCGTGAGGAGGATGAGAAGCTCTGAGCGGCAGGACGACACCGCCGCGCAGGCGGGCCTGGAGGTGATCGTCGTCAGCGGGCTATCCGGATCGGGCAAGAGCACGGCCATCCATGTCCTCGAGGACCTCGGCTACTACTGCATCGACAATCTACCCGCGGTGCTGGTGCCGCGCTTCCTCGAGCTGTGCACGACGTCGCTTGCGCGGATCAGCCGCGTCGCCCTCGGCATCGACATCCGCGAGCGCCAGTTCTTCGCGGATTACCCCCGCGTGCTGGACGAGCTGCGCCGGTCGGGCCATCGAGTAGAGGTCGTGTTCCTCGAAGCCAGCGACGACGCGCTCGTCCGCCGATTCAGCGAGACCCGCCGCCCGCATCCGCTCGGCGGGGAAGGCGGGCCGCTCGCCGGGATCCAGCGGGAACGCGCGGAGTTGGTCGGGGTGCGCGAGGGCGCCGACCGCATATTCGACACCAGTGCGCTCACCGTCCACCAGCTCCGCGACGAGTTGCGCCAGTTGTTCAGGGCACCCGACCGGGCGGCGGGATTCACCGTGTTGTTGGTATCGTTCGGGTACAAGTTCGGCATCCCGACCGACATCGACATGCTGCTCGACGCGCGCTTCCTCCCCAATCCCTTTTTCGTCGACGAGCTGCGTCCCCAGACCGGGTCGGACCCGGCGGTGGCAAGCTACGTGCTCGACCGCGACGAGACTCGCGTCTTTCTGCGGATGGCCTCCGAGCTGCTCGACTTCGCGTTGCCGCAGTATCGGCGCGAAGGCCGCAGCTACTTCACCCTCGCGGTCGGCTGCACGGGCGGCCGCCACCGCTCGGTGGCGTTGGTCGAACGCCTGGCCGAGGTGCTGGCGCGCGGCGGCACCCGCGTGCAGGTGCAGCACCGAGATGCGCGCCGATGAGCGATCGGGCTCCGGTCGTCAGGGCTCGGCTCGAGATCAAGAATCGCCTCGGCCTGCATGCCCGCGCCGCCGCGCAAGTCGTCCAGGCGCTGACCGGCTTCGACGCGGTGATCAGCATCAACAAGGATGAGCAGACCGTCGACGCCAAGAGCATTCTCGGTTTGATGATGCTCGCCGCGGGACAGGGCAGCATTATCGAAGTGGTGGCGGAAGGCTCCGATGCCGACGCGGCGCTCGCCGCGATCACCGCGCTGGTGGAAGCGAACTTCAACGAACAAGCGTAACGCGCCCGCGGACCGTCCTCGCCTTGACCCCCCATACCCAGCGTAATAAGCGGTAGTAGATTAATGCTCAGCCTGGCGGGTTGAGCGCCGTGGGGCCGCGCCGAGAGGAGCAAGGGATGCCGTTACAGAATTTCGTCTTCACTTCTGAATCGGTCTCAGAAGGCCATCCGGACAAGATGTGCGACCAGATTTCCGACGGGATTCTGGATGCGCTCCTGCGCGAAGACGCCGATAGCCGCGTCGCGTGCGAGTCCCTCGCGAAGACGGGCATGGTGGTGGTCGCGGGCGAGATCACGACCAAGGCGAAAATCGACTACTCGGAGGTGGTCCGGAACACCGTTCGCCGCATCGGCTACACGAGCTCCGACATGGGGTTCGATGCCGACACCTGCGCAGTGCTCGTGGCGGTGGACCGCCAGTCCCCGGACATCTCGCAGGGGGTGACCGAGGGCCAGGGCCTCCACAAGGAACAGGGCGCCGGCGACCAAGGGCTGATGTTCGGCCTCGCCTGCGATGAGACACCGGAGCTCATGCCATTGCCGATCATGCTCGCGCACCAGCTGGTGTCGCGGTTGGCCGATGAGCGCCGGACTGGCAAGTACCCGTTCCTGCGGCCGGATTCCAAATCGCAGGTCACCGTCCAGTACCGCGACGGGCGGCCGGTGCGGGTCGACGCGGTGGTCGTGTCCACCCAGCACAGTGACGACGTGCCGTTCGACCAGCTCCGCGAGATGGTGACCCGCGAGGTGATCTCGAAGGTGGTGCCGGCGGAGTACATGGACAAGCACACGGCCATCCACGTGAATCCGACCGGCCGTTTCGTCGTGGGCGGCCCCAAGGGCGACTGCGGCCTCACCGGGCGGAAGATCATCGTGGACTCGTACGGCGGCTTCGGCCGGCATGGCGGCGGAGCGTTCTCGGGCAAGGACCCGACGAAGGTCGACCGCAGCGCCGCCTATATGGCGCGCTACATCGCGAAGAACATCGTCGCCGCCGGCCTGGCGCGTAAATGCGAAGTGCAGCTCGCCTACGCAATCGGCGTCGCGCAGCCGCTCTCGGTGCTGATCGACACCTTCGACACCGGCGAGGTGTCGGACGAGATGATCGGCAAGCTCGTGCGCGAGCACTTCGAGCTCACGCCGCGCGGCATCATCGAGACGCTGGATTTGAAGCGGCCGATCTACGAGCGCACCGCGTCGTATGGACATTTCGGCCGCACGGCCGAGAACGGATATTTCACCTGGGAACGCACCGACAAGAGCGACCTCCTGCGCCGTGCCACGGGGGCGGGTGCGCGCCCGCCGCGCGCTGCGGCTGCGCCGCATTGATACGCACCACTCGCCAGGTCCGGCCGCGGCCGTGGTCGCGGCCGGTCGGACGTCGGCGCTGCCGAGCGGGAGCCGCCGCGTCCACCTCCAGCCAACGAGGACTCCAATGCCCAACAAGCCGTATGACGTGAAGGACATCAAACTCGCCGATCAGGGCAAGCGCCGCATCGATTGGGCCGAACAGTCCATGCCGGTGGTGCGCAAGATCCGGGAGCGTTTCGCAAAGGAGAAGCCGCTGAAAGGCATCACCATGGCGGCCTGCCTGCACGTGACCACCGAGACCGCCAACCTGATGCGAACGCTGAAAGTGGGCGGCGCGAAGGTGTTCTTGTGCGCCTCGAACCCGCTCTCGACGCAGGACGATACGGCCGCGGCGCTGGTGAAGCACGAGGGCATTCCCACCTTCGCCATCAAGGGCGAGGATCAGCAGACGTACTACGAGCACTTGCGCACCGTGCTCGACGAGGGCCCGGTGTTGACCATGGACGACGGCGCGGACCTCGTCTCGCTGCTGCACACCGACTACGCCGATCGGGCGACGGCGGTGAAGGCGAGCATGGAGGAGACCACTACGGGCGTCATCCGCCTGCGCGCGATGGAGCGCGACAAGGCCTTGCGCATCCCGGTGATCGCCGTGAACGACGCGGCCACGAAGCACCTCTTCGACAACCGGTACGGCACCGGGCAATCGACACTCGACGGCATTCTGCGCGCCACTGGCATCCTCTACGCCGGTCGCACGATCGTGATCGCCGGCTACGGCTGGTGCGGCAAGGGCGTGGCCATGCGGGCCCGAGGCGCCGGCGCGCAGGTCGTGGTGACCGAGGTCGACCCGATCCGCGCGCTCGAGGCGGCGATGGACGGCCTGCGCGTCATGCCCATGCGCGACGCGTGCCGCATCGGCGACGTGTTCATCACGCTGACGGGTGACAAGCACGTCATCCGCGAGGAGCACTTCCAGTCGATGCGCGACGGCGCCATCGTCTGCAACTCGGGTCACTTCGACATCGAGATCGACATGAAGACCCTGCGCCGCCTGGCCAAGAAGGTCGACCGCGAGGTGCGCCCGTTCGTGGACGCCTTCCATCTGCCGAACGGGCGCACGATCTACGTGATCGCGGACGGCCGGTTGGTCAATCTGGCCGCCGCCGAAGGGCATCCTGCGTCGGTCATGGACATGAGCTTCGCCACCCAGGCGTTGAGCGCGGAGTGGGCGCTCAAGATGGCGAGCAAGGGCAAGCTGCAGGTCAAGGTGCACAACGTGCCCAAGGCGATCGAGGACGAGGTCGCTGCGGTCAAGCTGGACACGATGGGCGTGAAGATCGACCGCCTGACCAGCGAGCAACGCGAATACCTGAGCTCCTGGGCCGAGGGCACGTAATCCCGCAGCAGTAGCGCGGTGCGAGCGACGCCGACCGCGGCTTCAGCACCAAACCTTCAGGGCGCGCGCGGCGCGAATGGGACCAAGCGTGGCGGCCGATGGGAGCAATCGCTGGCGACGCCACGACCGCGCGGTGACCCAGTGCCGGCTCTGCCCGCGCCTCGTCGCGTACCGGGAGCAGGTGGCGCGCGAGAAGCGGCGCCAGTACCGGGACGATACCTATTGGGGCCGGCCGATCCCCGGCTTCGGCGATCGCGGGGCTCGCCTGCTCATCGTCGGGCTCGCGCCGGCGGCGCACGGCGCCAACCGCACCGGGCGCATGTTCACCGGTGACCGCAGCGGTGAGTGGCTGTACGCGGCTCTGCACGCGACCGGCTTTGCCTCGCAGGCGACCGCGGTCCGGCCCGACGATGGTCTCGCGCTGATCGACGCCTACGTGACCGCCATCGCCCGATGCGCTCCACCCGCCAACAAGCCGACGCCGGCGGAGATTGCGAACTGCCGGCCCTATCTGGTGCGCGAGCTCGAGCTGCTCGACCGCGTGCGCGTGGTCGTGTGCCTCGGCGGCCTCGCGCTCGACGGATTCCTACGCGCCTGGCGTGAGAGCGGGCGCCTGCCGCCGGCCAAGCGACCCCGCTTCGCGCACGGCGCGGAGTACCCGATCGCGGGCGGAATCGCGCTCCTCTGCTCGTACCATCCGAGCCAGCAGAACACGTTCACTGGGCGGCTCACGCGCGCGATGCTCGATGCCGTGTTCGCGCGCGCGCGCGAGGTGCTGGACACCGCTTGAGCGATGATCGCCGTGCGCGCGCGGCAGCGCCGTTCAGACGGTGGCGGGCCGCTGTGCGTGTCGCTGCCGACACCGGCATCGCACGCGGACGCTGGTTGAACTTCCGCGCCCAACCTGGCAACAAGTTCCCATTGCACGCGGGGCGTGGCGCAGCCTGGTAGCGCACTCGCTTGGGGTGCGAGTGGTCGGCCGTTCAAATCGGCTCGCCCCGACTGGCGCAGGGGCACGGCGCACCGTGCCCCTGCAGCGTCTGTCGCGGCGCTGCGGAGGACGCGGTTGCCTGGCTGGAAGCCCGCTGGTAGCTTCCCTCGGTGCGCATCCTGATCTCCAACGACGACGGCATTCGCGCCGCTGGGATCCGGGCGTTGGAGGCTGCGCTGGAGCCGCTCGGGGAGGTGTGGGTGGTGGCGCCGGATCGCGAGCAGAGCGCCAGCAGTCATTCGCTGAGCCTGTATCGGCCGCTGCGCGTCGAGCAGCTCGACGACCGCCACTTCTCGGTCGATGGAACGCCCACTGATGCGGTGAACCTGGCCATCAACGGCATCATGAAGCAGCGGCCCGACCTGGTCGTGTCGGGCATCAATCACGGCGGCAACCTCGGCGACGACATCACGTATTCGGGCACCGTGTCGGCGGCCATGGAGGGAACGCTTCTCGGCGTGCCGTCGATGGCCGTGTCGCTGGTGTCGCGCGACTCGATGGATTTCTCCACCGCCGCAACAGTCGCCGCACAGCTCGCCGAAGTGATGGGCACCCGCGGCATGCCGCAGGATACGTTGTTGAACATCAACGTTCCGGACCTGCCCGGCGATCAGCTCCGCGGCTACCTGATCACGCGTCAGGGCAAGCGGCGGTACGGCGATGCGATCGTCGAGCACCTCGATCCGCGCGGGCGCAAGTACTACTGGATCGGCGGCGATGACCTCGGTTTCGTACCCGCGGAAGGCACCGACTGCACGGCCGTGGCGGGCGGCTACATCTCGATCACGCCGCTCCATCTCGACCTCACCAACTATGCGTCCATCGCGGCGATCGGCCAGCTCGATCTGCACTGGCCCTGAAGGCGCGGGCAACTTCGCACGAGGAGAATGACATGGACCTGCGCCGCTACATCCGCGACATCTCCGACTTTCCGAAGCCGGGGATACTCTTCCGCGACATCACGCCGCTGCTCGGCGACGGCCCCGCGCTGCGCTGGACGATCGACCATCTCGCTGCGCGCTACCGTGGCGCAGTCGACATGGTGCTCGGCATCGAATCCCGCGGGTTTCTCATCGGCGCCGCGCTCGCCTACGCCCTCGGCGTCGGCATCGCCATCGTGCGCAAGCCGGGCAAGCTGCCATCGCAGACGTTTTCCGCGCAGTACGAGCTCGAGTACGGCAGCGACATGCTCGAGATACACCGCGACGCCTTCGGCGAAGCGGCCCGCGTGCTCATCGTGGACGATCTCCTCGCCACCGGCGGCACCGCGAGCGCCGCAATCGGGCTCGCCGGGCAGCTGAATGCCGAGGTGGTCGAGTGCGCGTTCATCATCGAGCTCGGGCCGCTCGGCGGGCGCGCGCGGCTTTCGCCCTATCCGGTGTACTCCATGATCGAGTACGCGTAGCGACGGGCCCGGCGCGCCGGAGGAACCCGGGGGCACGCGGATGCACGACCGCGCACACGATCGATGGGCCCTCCGCTGGGCCTTGGTCCTGACCGGCGCGTTTTGCATCGTCGAATTCCTCGGCGGATGGCTGACCAACAGCCTGGCGCTCTTGTCCGATGCTGTGCACATGCTCACCGACGTCGGTGCGCTCGGCGTGGCGCTGTTCTCTCTATGGATGGCGAGCCGGCCGCCCAGCGGCACGAAGACGTTCGGGTACCATCGGGCGGAAATCCTCGCGGCGCTCGCCAACGGCATCGCGCTCGGCCTTGCGGTCGTCTTCATCCTGATCGAGGCCTGGCACCGCATCGACTCGCCGGCCCCGGTGCAGACGACCGGGATGATGGCGATCGCCGCCGTGGGCCTCGGCGTTAACATCGTCTGCGCGCGGCTCCTGATGCCGCATGCGCATAGCAGTCTGAATCGGCGCGCCGCTTTTCTGCACGTCCTGTCCGACCTTTTGGGTTCACTCGGTGCGTTGGGCGCGGGCGCGGTGATCGCGCTCACCGGTTGGACGGCGGCGGACGCCGTCGCCGCGGCGCTCATCGCCGTGCTCGTGCTGGTCAACGCGTGGAGCCTCGTGCGCGAATCGCTGGACATCTTGATGGAGGCGGTGCCACCGCACATCGACCTCGAGCGCTTGCGCGACCGCATGGCCTCCGTACCGGGCGCCTGCCGCGTGCACGATCTGCACGTGTGGACGCTGACCACCGGTCGCCACGCGCTCGCCGCACACGTGGTCATCGAGCCGGATGCCGACGCCGATGCCGTTCTGGATGTGACGCGCCGCTTGCTCGGTGAGCACTTCGACATCGAGCACGTGACGATTCAGCTCGAGTGTGCGCGACCGTGCGAGCCGGAAACCGTCCACGCCTAGCGCCGTGCGCGCCACCGGCGCGTGGCGCGGCGCGCGTCTTGCCGCGCGACGCTATCGGCCGGCTTCGACGGCCGAGGTGAACTCCAGCACCGACTCGACGAAGCGCGCCGGCTGTTCGACCGGCAGGCTGTGGCCGGTGTCGGGGAGCATCACGAGGCGCGCCGCACGCAGGGCGCGCTGCATTTTCACCGACCCTCCCGGCGGCGTGAGCTGGTCCGCCAGGCCCTGCAGAATCAGCACAGGTAAGCGCACGCGGCCGAGCTCGGCGGTCCACTGGAAATCGCTCACCGCACGCGCCGCGGCGGCATAGGCGTGCGGATCGTTGCGCGCGGCGCGCTCGGTCGCCGCCGCGACGATGTCGGCATGGTCGGCCGCGAACCCGGGGGAGAAGACGCGTACGGCGTCCTGCACGCCCTCGAAGCCGACGCGCTCCACGCGGTCCGCGAGGCGGCGCCAATTGGCTGTGGCGGCGGGGCCGACCTCACTGGAGGTGCTACAGAGGATCAGCGACCGCAGGCGCTCGGGGTAATCGAGCGCGAAACGCTGCGCGATCACGCCGCCCATAGAGATGCCGGCGAGGTGCACGGTGTCGAGCCGCAGCGCGTCGAGGAGCGCGGCCAAATCCGCGGCGAACAGCGAGGGCGTGTACGGTCCGGCAGGCTTGTCGGAGGCGCCGAAGCCGCGCACGTCCCAGCGCATCACCGCGTGCCGCGCGGCCAGGGGCGGGGTCACTTCGTCCCAGTAGCGCAGTGAGTCGCCGAGCCCGTGCGTCAGCACCAGTGGCGTCCCGCTCCCCTGGAGCTCGTAATTCAAACAGATTCCGCCCGCCGCAACTCGCATCGCCTTCTCCCGAACCGCGCGCCGTCGCGCTTTTCTTCGCTGGTCCGGCGGTTCATTATCGGGTTGCTCGCGCGTCGACCAGACGGGCGTGCGAGGAGCGGAGCAGCCGACGGGGCCAGAGATGCTGGAGCGCCATATCGCCCGAGCACTGCGCTCGAGGTTAGCGTCGTGCGCGCTGCTAGCGGCCGCTGCTGCAGCGGGCGGGCAGGACCTGCACGCGCCATTGGACGCGCTGCTGCGCGAGTACGTGGACGACCAGGGCAAAGTCGCGTATCGCGATCTGGCCGCGCGTGATCGCCCGGCGCTCGCCGGGTATCTCCGCGCGCTCGCGGAGGCGGAGCCCGCCCGGCTCAGCGCGCAGGAGCAGATCGCGTTCTGGCTGAACGCCTACAACGCGCACGTATTGCAGGGTGTGCTGGACGGCCATGACGGCGAGGGGTTCTTCGTCCGCAAGCGCTTCTTCTCGTTCTATGCGTTTCCGCTCGCCGGCAAGACGCGGACCCTGGACGAGGTCGAGCACGACATTCTCCGCGCGCAATATCGCGAGCCGCGCATTCACTTCGCGCTGGTCTGCGCGGCCACCAGTTGCCCGAAGCTGCGCCGTGAAGCCTATCGCGGCGACCGACTCGACGCGCAGCTCGACGATCAAGCGCGCGGCTTCCTGAACGACCCGGCGCGCAACCAGTTCGGACCGGGCGAGACCGCCCGGATCTCGATGATCTTCAAGTGGTTCGAAGACGATTTCGATGCGGCGGCGGGTTCCGTAGCGGCGTTTCTGCGGCGGTGGGTCACGATCGGCGATCAGGCGAAGATCGAATACCTCGACTATGATTGGACGTTGAACGCGCAGCCGGGGCAGCGGCCCTGACGATGCGCATCTCCGTGATCATTCCCGCCCTCGACGAGGCGGAGCAAATCGCGTCGGCACTGGCGAGCGCGAGCGGCCCCGCGGTGGCGGAAGTGATCGTCGTGGACGGCGGCAGTGCCGATGCGACGCCCGCGATCGCGTCGCAGGCCGGTGCCAACGTGGTGTCCGCGCCGCGCGGGCGCGCTGCGCAGATGAACGCCGGCGCGGCGCGGGCGAGCGGCGACGTCCTGCTCTTCCTCCACGCCGACACGCGGCTCCCGTCCGGTTTCGATACCGCCGTGCTCGGTGCCCTGCGTGACCCCGGCGTGGTCGGCGGCCGTTTCGACGTGAAGCTGGAGCCCGCCACCGCGCTGCTCCGCGTCGTGGCGGCAATGATGAACCTGCGCTCGCGCTGGAGCGGCATCGCCACCGGAGATCAAGCCCTGTTCGCGCGCCGGTCGACTTTCGAGGCCATGGGCGGGTTCGAGCGGATACCGCTCATGGAAGACGTCGCCTTCACGCGCGCTCTCAAGCGCCGCGGCCGCGTCGCCTGCTTGCGCGAGCGGGTGTCCACCTCTTCGCGGCGCTGGCGGGAAGACGGCCCGATACGCACGATTCTCTTGATGTGGCGGCTGCGCTGGCTCTACTGGCGGGGCGTCGCGCCGGAGGTCCTGAAGGGGCGATATGCCGATACGCGCTGAGCCCGGCGCGGCTCGGCGCCGCCCCGGGCCCGATCCCATCCCCGAGACCCGGCCGCGTAAGCCCTCGACAACGCGCCGTCGTGTGGGCCTGGACTCGCGGCTCCCGGGTCGTCACGATTGGTGAAAGGTCGCCTCCTGGCGTTGCAAATCGGCGCGATTGTGCGACTCTGCCACAACTCAGGTCGGGAAGGGTGGATCGATGCCCACGTTGGTCAAGTCGTCTCTGAAGGATCGGGTCGAGGGTCAGGCGGCGGCGGTTCCGCATCCGCTGGCCGGGAAAAGCCTCATCGGCGCCGATGCCATCGTACAAGTGCTGGCCGATGAAGGGGTCGATACGATTTTCGGCTACAGCGGCGGCGCAATCCTGCCGACCTACGACGCAATCTTCCGGTACAACGACGGGCGCGCGGCCGAGGAGCAGATCCGGCTGATCGTGCCGGCTACGGAGCAAGGGGCCGGCTTCATGGCCGCCGGCTATGCCCGTTCGAGCGGCCGCGTCGGCGTCTTCCTCGTCACCTCGGGCCCCGGCGCGACCAACGCCGTGACGCCGGTGCGCGACTGCCAGGCGGACTCCGTCCCCGTCGTGCTGATCACGGGCCAGGTGCCGCGGGCCGCCATGGGCACGGACGCGTTCCAGGAAGCTCCAGTGTTCAACATCATGGCGTCCTGTGCCAAGCACGTCTTTCTCCTGACCGACGAGCACAAGGTCGAGGCGACGATGCGGAGTGCTTTCGAGCTGGCGCGCAGCGGCCGGCCCGGACCGGTGGTGGTCGACATCCCGCGCGACGTCCAACTCGCGACGTCGGTGTTCCAAGGCGCCGGCTTACTGCCGCTCACCGGGTACCGCCAGCGGCTGGAGCAGGTCGAGAGCACGACGATCAGCGCGGCCGACGCGGAGCGATTCTTCGCGCTGCTCGGCGCGGCGCGCCGGCCGCTGATCTACGCCGGCGGCGGCGTGATCAACAGCGGCGCGGCAGCCGAGCTGCGGCGCTTCGCCAAGCGGTTCGGGGTGCCGGTAGTGACCACGCTGATGGGCATCGGCGCGGTGGATACGACCAGTCCCCTGTCGCTGCGCATGCTCGGCATGCACGGCACGGCGTTCGCGAACTACGCCGTGGAAGATTGTGATTTCCTCTTCGCTGTCGGCTCGCGCTTCGACGACCGGGTGGCGGGGAAGGTGAAGGAATTCGCCCCCAATGCGAAGATCGCTCACCTCGATGTCGACGCCTCCGAGATCGGCAAGGTCAAGAACTTCGACTGGGCGCACGTCAGCGATGCGAAGCGCGGTCTCCAGCAACTGCTCAAGGCCGGCGACGGGCTCGGCTTCAAGCGCGAGTTCGGCGACTGGCTGCAGCACGTGGAGGAGCTCCGTGGCCGGTACCGCCTGAACTACAACCGCGACGCCAAGCGCATTCAGGCGGAGTTCGTGCTCGAGCAGCTGAACGAGATCACGCACGGCAACGCCATCGTCGCTACCGGCGTCGGCCAGCATCAAATGTGGGCGGCGCAGTACCTCGACTTCACGCGTCCGCGCACGTTTCTCACCTCGGGCAGCATGGGCACGATGGGTTTCGGCCTGCCGGCCGCCATCGGGGCGCAGATCGCCAATCCCGGCGCCCTGGTCATCGATGTCGACGGCGACGGCAGTATCCGCATGAACCTCGGCGAGCTGGAAACTCTCACCACCTACGACATCCCGGTGAAGGTACTGCTGCTGAACAATCTCGGCGATGGGATGGTCCGCCAGTGGCAGGACCTATTCTACGCCAACCGGTACTCGGGCTCTGACAAGACGCTGCACAAGAAGGACTTCGTGCGCGCCTGCGAAGCCGACGGCTTCAGTTTCTCCCAACGCGTGACCGACGCCGGCCAGACGCGCGCTGCGCTGGAAGCGTTCGTGAACCATCCCGGGCCCGCTTTTCTCGAGGTCATGATCGATCCGACGGCGCACGTGTACCCGATGATCGGCCCCGGCAAGGGCTACAAAGAGATGATCACCGGCCGCTGGATCGCGAGCCGCGACACCGACGAGAAATCGACCGAGGAACCGAGCGGCTACTTCTAGGCCGCGCGTCAGCTGATCAGCCGGCGGTCCACTGCGCGCCGCGCCCAGCCGAGGAGGAGCGCGGACGCGCAGAGGATGTAGCCGACGTCCCACAACACGACGCCGGGATTCGCCGCCCGTTGGCCGAACGCTGCGCGCGCCAGGCGAACCGGATGCAGCAGCGGCAGCCCTTCGGCGACCCACAGCCAGTATCCCGCCAGGCGCTCCTCGAGCGGGAAGAATACGTCGGAAAACAGGAACAACGGCGTCAGGAACAGCGTGAAGTAGAAGCTGAACAGCTCGATCGTCGGGATGCGCAGCGAGAAGGCGATGCCGATCGCCGCGAACAGCAACCCGGCCAGCGGGATGACCGGCAAGACCAGCAGCGCGCGCGGCAGCGGCGCGAGCCCGAACAGGGCGATGATGCTGAAGAAGCAGGCGCCATAGACCGCGGCGCGCGTCACTGCCCAGAGCACTTCGCCGACCAGCACGTCGTCGGGCTGCACGGGCGTGGTCAACATGGCGTCGTACTGCTTCTCAAAGGTGAGCCGCACGAACACGTTGTAGGTCACCTCGTAGCTGGCGCCGTTCATCGCCGCCACGCACACGAGCCCGGGGGCGAGGAACGCGGTGTACGAGGTCCCGCCCATCGCGCTGATGTACGCGCCGACACCGATGCCGAGCGAGAGCAGGTAGAGCACCGGCTCGAAGAAGTTCGGCAGCAGGTTGAGCCACCAGTTCCGCCGGTACATCGAGGCATTACGCCTCCAGACCGCCAGGGCGTGCGGGAGCGATACGCTCATGCGCCGCCCTCGAGCGTCGTGCCGGTCAGACGCAGGAACACATCCTCCAGATTGGTCGGCCGCACGATCAGCGAGCGCTGGTCCTGCGGGTCGCGGTGGTGCAGGCGTTCCACGACCGGCGTCGGATCGTCGAGGTACACGACCAATCGGCGGCCGCTGCGGAATCGGTGGCGCGGCGGCGGGATGCCGTCGAGCAGAGCGCGCTCTTCATCGGGATCGCAATCGAACTCCACCGCCTCGCCGGCGAGATACCGGGTGATGAGCTCGCTCGGGGCGCCTTCGGCGATGATGCGGCCGGCCGCCACGATCGCCACGCAGTCACAGAGTCGCTCGGCTTCGTCCATGTAGTGGGTCGTGAGCAGCACCGTGGTGCCGGCCGCGCGCAGATCGCGAATACGCGCCCACAATGCCATCCGCACGGCGGGGTCGAGCCCGGTGGTCGGTTCGTCGAGGATGAGCAGCTCCGGGCGGTTGATGAGCGACATGGCGATCGCCAGCCGGCGCTTGAATCCCCCCGACAGGCGCTGCACGGGCAGGTTGGCGTGCGAGCGGAGCTCGAGGAAATCGATCAGCTCGTTGATACGCCGCGTTAGCTCCGGCCCGCTGAGCAGGTGATAGCGGCCGAACACGCGCAGGTTCTGAATCGGGCTGAGCACCTCTATGTGCACGTTTTCCTGCAACGTCACGCCGAGTCGGCGGCGGACCTCGCGCGGATCGCGCGCGATGTCGATGCCGAACACCCGAATCTGCCCGCTGCTCGGCCGGGAGACGCCGTACAGCATGCGGAGCGTCGTCGTCTTGCCCGCCCCGTTCGGCCCCAGCAGCCCGAAACACACGCCCGGCGGCACGTCCAGATCGATACCGTTCACGGCCAGCCGCGAGCCGAACCGTTTACTGACGCCACGGGCCTCGACGATCATGCGGCGGCGTTCTAACGATCGCGGTCGCGCTTGGGAAGGCCCACCCGCGCCTCCACGTACGGCGCGCTCCGCGTCCGCCGCGGACGCCTGATGTGCGGCGCGCTGCCGCGCCACCGATTCAGTTGATCGCGTGCGGCTGTCCCAGCGAGAAAGCGGCGATCTCCGCGTCGAAGCGGGTGCCGCTTTCGGTCACGAGCTGATACGTGCCGTGCATCGTGCCGAAGGGCGTCTCGAGCGGACACGCGGACGTGTAGGTGAACGATTCTCCAGGAGCGAGCACCGGCTGCTCGCCGACCACGCCGGGGCCGCGGACCTCGCGCACCACGCCATTGGCATCCGTGATGATCCAGTGCCGGCTGACGAGCTGCGCCGACTCGGTGCCCTGGTTTGCGATCTCCACGGTGTAGATGAAGAACCAGCTGCTCCGCTCGGGTTCAGAGCGCTCGGGCACATAGCTCGACTGCACCCGCACCCGAATGTGGTTCGTGAGCGCTTCCGAGGTGAACACACCGGCGGGGTAGCGGGAAAGCGCTCCGCGGTCAACATACCGTTTGCCGCGGACGCCGCCGCGCAGGGTTGACAATGCGCGGCGATTCGATGGAATCGGTACATGACACAGTTCCCCGCTCGGCGAGCCGCTGGGTTCCAGCAGCGCAACGGCGCCAGGATCTCGCGCGCACGCCCCGGAGCGCGGATCATCGGCGCAGCTCTCGCGGCCGGCAGCTCGGCGTTGGTGCTGTGGTGGGCAGGCCCGGCGCTCGCGCAAGCACCGGTGCCGCCGGCAGTGCCGCCCGCGGTCGAACGGCGCTTCGACGCCGCCGATCTGGACAGGAGCCGTACGCTCACGATCGAAGAGGCGGTGAAGGGCGGCTACTCGACGGAGACCTTCCGCGAGGTCGATCGCGACAGAGACCGCATCGTCACGCTCTACGAGATCGGCACCTACCTCGCTGATCGCGCGAAGGTCTGGGAGCGCGCCGACACCGATCGCGACGGACAGATCAGCCGTTCAGAGGCCGAGGCGGCGCCGGAGATCAAAGAGGTCTTCCGCAGCGCAGATAGCGATGCGGACGGCGTGCTGCGCAAACAAGAGCAGGAAGTCTGGGCGCAGACGATGCTCTACCAGAACGTCGAGATGCCCGTCGTGGTGCCGAACCTCTTCAACAAGAAGTTCTAGCCCCGTTGTCGGCACCGCCGCCGGCCGCCGCCCCGGCCTCGACTCCCGGCGTCGGCTGCAGCGGTTGCCCCGCGGCATTCTTTTCGCGCAGCAGGGTGAGCAAGCGATTCGGCCCGCCGGTCGCCAGGATGTCCTGGAACTGCGAACGGAAGTTCGAGACCAAGCTCACGCCTTCGACGATGACGTCGATGATCTTCCAGTCGCCGGTCTTCCGCCGCAGCCGGTAGTCCACCACTATGTCTTCATTGCCCCCGCCGCGCTCGATCTTGGTCAGCACGGTGACGTCGCCGCGCGACTCAGGGCGCTCGCTGAGCACGACGACGCTCTCGTTCTGATAGCTGTCGACGTTCCGCCCGTAGGTGATCGCGAGGTGCTTGCGGAACTCGGCCGCGAACTCCTTCTGCTGTTCGGGCGAGAACTGCGACCAATGGCGGGCCAGCACGAGCTTCGACAGGGTGGTGAAATCGATCGCGGTGTCGGCGATCTGTTCGATGCGGTCGCGTTTCTCGTCGCTCGACAGCTTGTCGTCCTTCAGGACGACAAGCACTTGCGCGGCCAACCCGTCGACGACCTGCGACGGGGTTTGCGCCGCCGGCTGCGCGCCGGCGACCGCGGCCGTCAGCGCGACGAAGGCAGCGACCGCGTTACTCGCCTTCTTCAAGGTACTGCTCCAGATTCTCCTCATCGTACAGATCCTCGTCGGTAGGCGACGGGGCCTTTCCTTGAATTTCCCGCGTACGCCGCTGGATGTAGGCGTTGCGGACGAACGTATAGTAGTCGAGCGCGGCCTCCTTCGCACGTAGGCTCGGTTCCAAGTAGCGGGCGCGCGTGTTGACGACGTCGACTGCGCTGGCGATCACGGTCGCCCAGGGCACGGTGATGAAGTAGGGGTAGATCGTCAATGCGCCGTCCCCGGCGAGTCCGACCGCGTCCCGCGGCGTCGACGGTCCGAAGAAGGGGAGCACCAGATACGGCCCCGAGGCGATGCCCCAGCGGGCGAAGGTCAAGCCCGTGTCTTGGACGTGCGGCGGCACGCCCCAGTCCGCGGCCACGTCGAAGAACCCGAGGCCGCCCATCAGCGTGTTCGCCTGGAACCGCGCGATCGTTTCGAGCGCCCAGCGCGGCTCTCCCTGCAGGATGTCGTTCACGAGCACGATCGGAAACCGGAGGTTCTGAAAGAAGTTGTGCAACCCGCGCTGCGCCGGCTTCGGCACCACCTTGTTCCACCCCTTGGCCGCCGGCACCAATGCGTGGGTGTCGAGCTGGTCGTTTACCCAGAATACCTTCCGATTGACGTTCTCGTACGGGTCTTGGTCAGGCGGTGGCAAGTGCTGCTGCGAAGAGCAGCCGCTCAGCGCGAGACTGAGCAACAGCAGCATGTGAGGGCCCATCTCGAATTTTCGTGTGCGCATCATTGCTCGTTCGCCTTATCGACGCTGGTGTTGTGGATGAGTTTGCCGATGAGCCGTTCCAGGAGCAGGG
Source organism: Binatia bacterium (assembly GCA_050176585.1). Taxonomy (GTDB): domain Bacteria; phylum Desulfobacterota; class Binatia; order HRBIN30; family CADEER01; genus CAYYWP01. The sequence continues at coordinate 70,747 of JBFXHX010000012.1, read as the reverse complement.
CCGATTCGACGAACTCGATCTGGTCGCCTGACTTCAAGTATTCCTCTTCAGCACCGGGCTGCAGGGACACGTAGCGATCGCCGAGCACACCCGAGGTGACGATCGACGCGCTGGTGTCCAACGGCAGCTTCAAGTCCGGTGCGAGATTGAACGTCACCCGCGCGCGATACTCGGGGTTCAGCTCGATCGCGCCGACCTCGCCGACTTTCACGCCTGCGATTACCACCGGGGCGCGCGGCTTCAGCCCGCCGATCTCGCCGAAGTCGGCGTACACGCTGAGCCCCTTGGGTCCCGTGTAGGAGACACCGCCGACGCTGAGGGACAGGTACGCGATGGCGGCCAGGCCGATGAGCACGAAGCAGCCGACGATGAAGTCACGGGTGGGCGATCGGCGCATTGGACCTCACACTCCCCACAGCGCGGTGATCACGTAATCGAACAGCAAGATGCTGACCGATGCGCTGACGACGGTGGACGTAGTGGCGGCGCTCACGCCGGCCGACGTCGGCGCGGTGGCGAATCCGCGATACGTGGAGATCAACCCGACCAGGGCGCCGAACACGAGCGCTTTGATCATGCTGCCGAGCACGTCGTTGTGGAAATCGACCGCCTCCTGCAGGCTGTTCATGTAGCGCCCCGCATCCAGGCCCATGAGCCGCACCCCGACGAGATAGCCGCCGAAGATCCCGAACACGCTGAACAACGCCGATAGGAGCGGCATCACCACAGTCATCGCCAGCGCTTTCGGCGTGACGACGTAGTGCACGGGGTCGATCGACAGCATGCGCAGGCCGTCCAGCTGCTCCGTCACCACCATCGTGCCGATCTCGGCGGCGGTGGCGGAGCCCGCGCGGCCGGTGGTGAGCAGGGCGGTCAGCACCGGCGCCAGCTCGCGGATCAGCGAGAGCCCGACGACGGCGCCGAGCGAGTCGGCGGCGCCGAACCGCACCAGCGTGTTGTAGCCCTGCAATCCCAGGACGGCGCCGACGGCCGCGCCGCACAGGCAGATGATGATGAGCGACAGGACGCCGAGCTTATAGAGCTCGTCGACGAAGCGGCCGAAGCGCAGTGGCGGCGTCACCAGGCAGCGCGCGATGTGCGCGGTGAAGCCCGCCATTCGGCCGAGCTCCTCCACGAAATGGAGGGCGGCGGCCCCGAGTCTGCGCACGACGTCTACCATGCCGCTACTCCCGGGGCGCGCTCGACGCGATCGGCGTCGGCCAGCACGGCGGCGTCGGGATTCAGGAATGCCGCTACCCGTGGATCAGGGCTGTGGCGCAGCTCGTCGGGCGTACCCTCGACCGCGCCGTCGGGCAGCAGCACGAGCACGCGGGAGGCCATCCGCATGGTGGAAGCGATGTCGTGTGACACGACGACGATGGTGATGCCGAACCGCGCGTTCATCCCCATGAGCAGCGCTTCGATCCGCCGCGCCGAGATCGGATCGAGGCCGGAGAGCGGCTCGTCGCACAGCAGCATGAGCGGGCGCATGACCATCCCGCGCGCCAGCGCGGCGCGCTTCACCATGCCGCCGGAGAGCTGGCCCGGCAGCAGGCCGTCGGCATCGCTGAGACCGACCGCATCAAGGCACTCCCGCACACGTTGTGCGATCTCATCCGAGCTCAGGCGGGTGCGCTCGCGGAGCGGTAGGGCGAGGTTGTCGAACACCGTCATGGAATCGAGCAGCGCGCCGCCCTGGAACACCATGCCGAGCTTGTTGCGAACGCGCTGCAGCTCCCGTTCGGAGAGCTGCGTGACATCCTCCCCGTCGACGATCACGCGGCCCTGCTGCGGTTGAATCAGGCCGCCGATCAGGCGCAGGGACGTGCTCTTGCCCGAACCACTGCCGCCGAGCACGACCGAGATCTTCCCCGGCGGGAAGCTGAACGACAGATGGTCGAACACGCGCCGCTCGCCAAACGCCATGCAGACGTCTTCGAAAGCCAGGTGTTGCGCGGCTGTGAGGTCACGGGAATTGGGCACGATGGCCCCCACACCATATTGAAGCAAACTGAGCAAGATGCGACGGCGGCGGGCGCTCAGGCGTCGAGAGGCTCGCCGAGTTTGTCGGCGAGGGCCCGGAGTTCCGCTTCCAGCCGGGCGACGGTCACCTCGAGCGCGCTGATGCGGTCGTGTAAGGCCGCGCGCGGGGGGCTGGTCGACTCTTGGGCGGCATCCGCTGTGCGCGGGGGCTGCTCCGCGCTCTCGAGGTGCAGGCCGGGGCAGAGCACCTGCGCGAGGCGCTCGGCGCGGCTGCCGCGACTGGGCGGCAGGCGGCTCACCATGCCGCGCGCCTCCAGGCCGTGTACCCACATCTCGAACTGCTCCTGCGACTCCGCCGGCACCATGCGACCCGCCCGGGTGCGGAGCTCGGCGGCGGTTTGCGGGCCGCGCATCATGAGCTCGGCCAATAAGGCGAGTTGTCCCACCTCGATCTTCAGCAGTGACGTGCCGGTGTGCGCGTACTTGTCTACGCGGCTGTTGCCGGGGAACACCTTGCGGGCCAGCTCTTTCTCGATGAGGCCGTCGAGTGCTTCGCTGACCTCGATCTCGGAGAGCTGGAGGACGGGCCAGCGGTTGACCTTCTGATTGGCGCCGAGGACCACGGCGTTCAGGGTCAGCGGGTACTGCTCCGGCGTGGTCAGGGCCTTTTCGATCAGCACCCCGAACGCCCGCGCCTCGAGCGGCTCTAGCCGAATCGCGATCTCCATGTGGCTCAAGAAGGCCGCTCGCGCCGCTCGCGCTCGCGTTCGGACGCCTTCTCGCGCAGTGGTCGCCCTTTGTCCGGCGTCGGGTCCTTCACCACTCCGTACATCCGCCGGCCCTCATGATCCTCCGGCAGATGCTCCGTGATCGGGAGCCCCTCCGGGCTGACGAACAACAAGCAGTGGCAATACTTGTAGATCTGCATGTCGTCGCACGCGCAGATCCAGGTGCGGTGCTGAATTTCGGCCCGCTTGTCGGGGTAGAACCGGCACGGGCAGAGGGGTCTGCCGAGGGTGTCCACGTGATGCGCCAACCCTTTGACCACCGCCTCCGTGACCTCAGGATCCGGATGAGTCGAGGTGCCGGACTTCTCGCAATAGTTGGCGACGAACTTCTCCATCCGCTGGAGACTCTTGTCTGACGGGTCTTGCGCCATACCTTTTTTATATGCGCCGCCAGCGGAACAGGCAAAGTACTGCCGGCAGCGCGCTCACCGATCAGCGACCGGCAAACTCGGTGCGTGTTGCCGCGAATGCCTTCAAGCAGAGAGGGTAAGGGGTCTGGGTACGGGGCAGGGGAGTGTTAGCGAGCTCAGAGGAGGCGCAGGCTCAGCGTTTGCGCCGCCGCGCGCCTCGCGCGACGGGCAGCGGTCAACGCAACTGTCGCCCGCACGGCAGAAGGGAGAGAGGACATGAGAGTTCTCGTGCTCGCTTGGCTGACTCTACTCGCCGCCACCGCGACGGGCTTGGCGCAAGAGGGCGCCGAGCAGGGCCAGGAGAAAACCGACAAGGAACAGGTGAGCGGGAGCGCTGGCGCCGTCGGCCAAACCCCGGCTGCGGCCGGCATCGCGATCAGCGATGAAGAGCGCCGGCAGACAAGCCGAAGCCGAAAAAGGGCTCCTCCAAATAGTTGCGAGTGCGGGGTCGGGGTGAGCCTTGGGACTCTAATCCCCCCTACTGCAGTGGAGATTTCACGGGTCCGTCATCCGCTCGTAACCGCGGCGGCTTAGGCTGTCGCCGTGGCTAGAAGCGCGACTCCATCACCCGTCCGTTATCCTTTTCTGTGCCCGCAGTGCGGCTGCCCCTCGCACGGCTCGGCCACGTCCCAAGGGCGGCGGTCGACCTACTGCGAAGATTGCGTGGGCGACCGCGAGATCGATGATCAGATGATCGATTGAGCGTTACGGGGCTGACGCTCTCGGGCACGAGGGCACAGCACGGGCATGACCAGCGCTGCAATTGGACCGCTGGCCTTCTTGACCGGCTTATTGCAGCAGTAGCGGTCCGCCTCTTGCTAAGCGTGCGCGGTCGTGGACTCATCCTCCAGACTGCACGCTTTCCTGCTGCTCCGCTACACACTCGTCATCGCGACGGCCTACCTGCTGCTGGCGGAAGCGGGCTTCAGCGCCCCATCGCCGGTCGCCGGCGGCCTGATTGCGCTCGCGCTGGCCACGAACATCGCGGTGGCACGGGTGCCGCGCCGTTGGGCGGAGTCGGCGCGTTTTGCGACCGCGTTGATCGTGTTCGACACGGCGTGGGTGACGCTGGCGCTGGTCAGCAGCGGACAGTTCAACGGCGATTTCTTCATGCTGTATTTCTTTCTCCTGCTGCTGGCGACGGTTGGCGAAAACCTGCGCTTGATCGCGGTCGCGGCCTGTGTCGTGTGTGCGGCCTACCTGTTCGGGCATTCGGCGACCGGAGGCAGCGCCGATCTGTGGAGCTCGCCGTCGCTGATCCGCGTTCCATTCCTGTTCACTACGGCGATCTTCTATGGCCACCTGGTCGACCGCGCCCGGCGCGAGGGGGTGCGCGCCGATTCCGCCGAAGCGCTCGCCGCGCAGCTCGAACGCACCTTGGCCGAGTTCAAAATCCTCTATGGCAAGTTGCAGGAGGCGGAGCGGATCAAGACCGAGTTCCTCGCCACCGTCTCGCACGAGCTGCGCACGCCGTTGACCACGCTGCTCGGCTATACCGAACTCCTGCTCGACAACAGCTACGGCGACACCACAAGCGAGCAGCGCGCCGCCCTGGCGCGGGTGCGTGCGTCCGCGGGCATCCTGCAACAGTCGATCAATCGCATGCTCGACGCCAGTCGGCTGGACTTCTCGCACGAGCAGCTCCGCTGCGACGAGTTCGAGCTGGATGACCTTTTCGCTGAGCTGCGCGCGCACCTGCCGGATACCGCGCACGTGGCGGTGCATTGGCCGCCTGCCACGGAGGTGCCGCCGCTTCGCACTGATGAGGAGAAGCTCCGCACCATTCTGCGCAATTTGCTGGAGAACGCGTGCAAGTACACGCCGCGCGGCATGATCAGCGTCAGCAGCCGCTGGGATCCGCGCGTGGACGAGGTCGAGATCGGCGTCACGGACACCGGCATCGGCATTCCCAGAGACGAGCTCGACGCGATCTTCGAGGCGTTTCGGCAGGGCGGTAACCGCCTGGAGCAGTCCACCGGGGGCGTCGGGCTCGGCTTGTACATCGTGCAGCGCCTGAGCAACCGGCTCGGAGGCGAGGTGCGCGTCGAGTCCACGCCGCAGATGGGATCGCACTTCACGATCCGCATTCCGCGCCTCCTGCACCGCGGCGACGCGGTGGCGGCGGGCGATCCGTTCACGCACGACCTCGAAGCCGCGGCATCCTGACTTCGACAGTCATCCGCGGTCCGGCTCGTCTTGCCGCTCCGCTGACCATCTGTCAGCCTTTTCGCCGCAGCGATGATCAATACGGCGCGGAGGCAGCGAGCCTAGTGGGCGCGGTACCTGCGTGGCTCGGGAAGCGGAGAGCGCGTGGCCGCTCGGCAGTGTGGGTGGTCGGCCGCTGCCTGGCGGCGCTCGCCATCGCATGGCTCGGCGTATGCGTGGTCGGCTTGGTGTATCTGCGCTTCTTCCCGCCGCTCCTGACCGGCATACAACTGCAGCGCTGGTGGGAGTACGGACATCCGCCGCGCCCGGCGAGCCGTTTCGTGCCGCTCTCCGGGCTGGGACCTCACCTGCCGCACGCCGTCGTCGCCGCCGAGGATTCCCGCTTCTTCGAGCACGGCGGCATCGACTGGACGGGCGTGCGCGAGGCCGCAGAGGACAATTGGCGGCGCGGCCGCGTGCGGCGCGGCGGCTCGACGATCACCCAGCAACTGGTCAAGAACCTGTTCTTCACTGACGGCGCGGCGTTCGTGCGCAAGCCGTTCGAGCTCCCGCTCAGCTTCGCGGCGGAGTACATTCTCAGCAAACAGCGCATTCTCGAGCTGTACCTGAACGTGGTGGAGTTCGGGCCCGGCATCTACGGCGGAGCCGATGCCGCGCAGCATTATTTCGGCGTCTCGCCCGCGTTTCTCGGCAAGGATCAAGCCGCGCGGCTGGCGGCTTGTCTGCCGGCGCCGCGCACCCGGCGGCCTGCGCGGATGACCGCCTATGCCGCGCTGATCAGGCGCCGCATGGCGGTGATGGGATGGTAGCGGTGCAGCAGCACGGCAGGCCAGGGTGATACGGGGCTAGGGCTTACGGACTGCTCGCCGGGTAGCCGGTTCGTTTTCAGGTCGACAGCCGACCATACGTTCATACGCATCCGCGAGTGCGGGCGCTGCACGCCGTTAGCGGTGCAGCGCGGAGGTGGCAGCGCGCTTGGCGCGCCTGCCGCTTGGGTTGAGCAGTGATACGTCGGGGCGGGCGTGCTGCGCATGAGCACGGCGCTGGCAAGGCGCTTGCTCAACAGGTCAGCAGGTTTGCTGAAAGGATTGTGACGCTGTGGTGCGCCCGGCGCGAGCGACGATGCGATCGCCGCAAGTGAAGCGGGCGTGCGAGATAGCGCGCGCCGCGAGCGTATCCAAGCGTCGGCTGAGAACTCGCGAAAAGACGGCGGTCGTTGGCATCTCGCCCAGTGTTCCCGCGCGAGCGCGGGATACGCCGAGCGACACCTCAGTCCCCGAGGCTCGCTTGAAACGAGCAGCCGGCGACTACGCGCGCTGCCCCCCCAGCGCTTCGCCGATGCGGCCGAGGGCATCTTCGATGTCCTCGGCCGATGCATCCAAATGGGTGACCGCGCGCAGCCTGTGCTGATCCAGCGCGTTGACCAACACGCCCCGCGCGCGCAAAGCTCGTGAAAACCCCGCCGCATCCGCTGCGGAGAAGCGCACGATGTTGGTCTCCGGCCAGGGCGCGACCGCGAGGCCCAGATCGGCCAACCCGCGCGCGAGCCGAGCCGCGTTGCGGTGATCGTCGGCCAAGCGGGGGATGTTGTGCTCGAGGGCGTAGACGCCTGCGGCGGCGAGGATGCCCGCTTGCCGCATGCCGCCGCCGAGCATCTTCCGAACGCGGTGGATGCGGTCGATGACCGCCGCCGAACCGCATACCAGCGAGCCCACCGGCGCTCCGAGCCCCTTGGAGAGACAGAAGGAGACGGTGTCGAAGCCTTCCGTCCAGCGCCGCGCGGCGATCCCGCTGGCTACTACGGCGTTCCATAACCGCGCGCCGTCGAGGTGCAGCTTGAGCCCGCGCTCCCGCGCGACGGAGGCGATGGCGCGCAGCGCGTCGAACGGAAACACGCGCCCGCCGGCCATGTTGTGGGTGTTCTCGACCGCCACCGCCGCAACCGGCGCGAAATGGTGGTCGGGCGGCGGCTGCGCGGCGATGACCTCCTCCGCGCTGAAGAAGCCGCCGCTGCCGATGCTCTGAATCTGCACTCCAGCGTGCGCGGCGGCGCCGCCGGACTCATGGCGCTGGATATGACTGTCGGTGCCCGCCAGCACCACGTCGCCATGGTGCGTGAGCGCGCGCAGCGCGGCTTGATTGGCCATCGTACCGCTTGGCACGAAGATGGCGGCCGCCATGCCGACGCGCTCCGCGGCGAGCGCTTGCAACCGATTGATCGTCGGGTCCTCGCCATAGACGTCGTCGCCCACCTCGGCCGCCGCCATAGCGGCCCGCATGGCCGGCGTGGGCTTGGTGACGGTGTCGCTGCGCAGGTCGATCGCCCTCATGCTACCGCCAAATGGGCGCAGCCTACGCGTGAGATGCGCCGCGGCTTGCGCCAGCGCCCCGCGGCTCTGCCCGCCGCCCCGCGCCCGCCGCTGCATGGCCGGGGAAGGTGTCCGCGCGCGCCCTACACATCGACGTCGTCGACGCGCGGCGCGCGGTCCATGATCAGCTTGAAGCGCGGTTCGACTTCCTTGCCCATCAAGGTCTGGATCGTCTGTTCCGCGACGTTGCCGTCCTGGATCGCCACGCGAAGGAGCGTGCGCCGCTGCGGATCCAGCGTGGTCTCTTTGAGGGTCGGCGGGTTCATCTCGCCGAGGCCTTTGAACCGCTGCACGACGGCGGACTTGCCGTTGGCGCTGGCGAGGATGCGATCGCGCTCTACGTCGCTCAGCGCCCAGTGCACCTGTTTGCCCACCTCGATCTTGTAGAGCGGCGGCTGGGCGATGAACACATGGCCGCTGTCGATGAGCGGGCGCATGTGCCGGTAGAAGAACGTGAGCAGCAGCGTGCAGATGTGATGGCCGTCGGAATCGGCATCCATCAGCAGGCAGATCTTGTGGTAGCGCAGCCGGCTGGCGTCGAACTGCTTGCCGGTGCCACAGCCGAGCGCCGAGATGATGTCGTTCAGCTCGCGGTTCGCCAGCACCTTGCTGAGCGAGGCCTGCTCCGCGTTGAGCACCTTGCCGCGCAGCGGCAGCACCGCCTGGAACTCGCGATGGCGGCCCTGTTTGGCGGAGCCACCGGCCGAGTCGCCTTCGACGATGAACAGCTCGCTGACGCGCGGATCGGTCGAGCTGCAGTCGGCGAGCTTGCCGGGCAAGTTGAGCCGGTGGGAAACGGCCGATTTTCGCTGGACCTGCTCGACCGCGGCCCGTGAGGCGCTGCGCGCGCGCGCCGCCAGGACCACGCGGTCCGCGATCGCGTTGGCCTGCGAACGGTTGTGGAGCAGGTGGTTCTCGAGCGCGGTGCGCACGAAGTTGTCGATCGGCGCCGTCACTTCCGGGTTGTTCAACCGGTCCTTGGTCTGCCCCTGGAACTGCGGCTCCTGGATGTACACGCTCAGGATGGCGACCACGCCCTCGCGCACGTCCTCCGGGGCGATCGCGACGCCTTTCGGAACCAGGTTCTGCACGCTCAGGTAATTGCGCACCGCTTTGGTGAGGCCGCTGCGCAGGCCGGCTTCATGCGCGCCGCCGGATCCGGTCGGAATGCCGTTCACGAACGACAGGACGTGCTCGTCCGTCGCCTCGGTCCAGGCGAGCGCGCACTCGACGACGAAGCCGTCGCGCCGCTCGCCGTAGAACGGCTCGGCGACGGGTTGTTTACCCCGCTCGGTGATGAGCTTCCCGATCCACTCGGCGATGCCCTGCGTGTGCTGGAAGACCTCGGTGGTGCGCTCGGCCTCGTTCTCGAACGCGAGCTGGAGCCCGCGGTGCAGGTAGGAGCGCGACTCGAGGCGTTCGCGGATCACCGCTGCGTCGAAACGGGTGCTCGGAAAGATCGCGCTGTCTGCCGTGAACGTGATGACCGTGCCGCTGCCGCGCGCCGGACCGACCTTCTTGAGCTTGCTCGTCGGCACGCCGCGCGCGAACGACTGCTCCCAGAGGGATCCGTCGCGTTTGACCTGCGCCACCAGCGACGACGAGAGCGCCGTGACCACCGACGCGCCGACGCCGTGCAGGCCGCCGGCGTGGAAGTAGTTCCGGCTCTCGAATTTTCCGCCGGCGTGCAGGGTCGTGAGGATGAGCTCGAGCGCGGATTTCTTGTACTTCGGATGGAGGTCGATCGGAATTCCACGGCCGTTGTCGCTTACGGTGATCGTCTCGCCGTCCTTGTGCAGGCGCACGGTGATCTTGTCGCAGTGTCCGTTCATCGCCTCGTCCACCGCGTTGTCGAGCAGCTCCCACACGAGGTGGTGCAAGCCGGCGCGATCGACCCCGCCGATGTACATCGCGGGGCGTTTCCGTACCGGCTCGAGCCCTTCGAGCACGGTGATGTCCTTGGCAGTGTACTTCTGCTGCGCCATCTGTGTTCGCGATGCCGGGCGTTTCCGGGCGTGGTGCCGACCCGCCGCCAGCCTCCGCATCCTCCCCTCTCGTCAGCACCCGGAGGGTGCCACAGCCGGTGGGATCGTTCCACCCCGGCCGGAGGGCGATGCGGCCGACCCGAGCCGAAAAAAAGGAGGGCGGTCCGTTCGGACCGCCCTCCTTTGGCCGGTGATGCGCGGGCGGTTGCCCGCGCGCAAGATCACATGTCGTCGTAGGACGGCGCCGGCGGCGCGCCGCCCTTCTTCTCCTCCGGCTTCTCGGCCACCATGGCCTCGGTGGTGAGCAGCAGGCCGGCAACCGATGAGGCGTTCTGTAGCGCGGTCCGCACGACCTTGGTCGGGTCGATGATGCCCGCCTTGATGAGATCCTCGTACTGCTCGGTGGCGGCGTTGAAGCCGAACGCGCCCTTGCCGTTCTTCACCTTGTCGAGCACGACCGCGCCGTCGACGCCCGCGTTCATCGCGATGCGCCGGCACGGCTCCTGAATCGCGCGCCGCACGATCTGCACGCCGATCTGCTCCTCCTCGGGTACCTGCAGGTCCTCGAGCGCCGGGGCGAGGCGCACCAGCGCGACGCCGCCGCCGGGCACGATGCCTTCTTCGACCGCGGCGCGGGTGGCGTGCATGGCGTCTTCCACGCGCGCCTTCTTCTCCTTCATCTCGACTTCGGTCGCGGCGCCGACGCGTACCACCGCGACACCGCCGACCAGCTTGGCCAGCCGCTCCTGCAGCTTCTCGCGGTCGTAGTCCGACGTGGTCTCCTCGATCTGCGCGCGGATCTGCTTGATGCGACCTTCGATGTCGGGCTTCTTCCCGGCGCCGTCGATGATCGTCGTGTTGTCCTTGTCGATCACGACGCGCTTCGCGCGCCCGAGATCCTTCAGGGTCACGTTCTCCAGCTTGAGGCCCAACTCCTCGGCGATCATGCGCCCGCCGGTGAGGATCGCGATGTCCTCGAGCATCGCCTTGCGGCGGTCGCCGAAGCCGGGGGCCTTCACCGCCGCGGCATGCAGCGTGCCGCGGATCTTGTTCACCACCAGCGTCGCGAGCGCTTCGCCCTCGACGTCCTCGGCGATCAGCAAGAGCGGCTTACCCGCCTTGGCGATCTGCTCGAGGATCGGCAGCAGATCCTTCATCGAGCTGATCTTCTTTTCGTGGATGAGGATGTAGGGGTCCTCGAGGACGACTTCCATGCGCTCGGGGTCGGTCACGAAATACGGCGACAGGTAGCCGCGGTCGAACTGCATGCCTTCCACGACGTCCAGCGTGGTCTCCAGGCTCTTGGCCTCCTCGACAGTGATCACGCCTTCCTTGCCGACCTTGTCCATGGCCTCGGCGATGATCTCGCCGATCGCCTTATCGCCGTTGGCGGATACCGTCCCGACCTGCGCGATCTCGTCGCGGCCGCGCGTCGGCTTGGAGAGCTCCTTCAGGCCCTGCACGACGCGTGCGACGGCTTTCTCCACGCCGCGCTTCAGCGACATCGGGTCGTGCCCCGCTGCCACCATCTTGGCACCTTCAGAGAAGACCGCGCGCGCGAGCACGGTGGCCGTGGTCGTGCCGTCGCCGGCGACGTCGGAGGTCTTCGATGCGACCTCCTTCACCATCTGCGCACCCATGTTCTCAAACTTGTCCTCGAGTTGCACTTCCTTGGCGACGGTGACGCCGTCCTTGGTCACCGTCGGAGCGCCCCAGGACTTCTCGATCACGACGTTGCGGCCTTTGGGGCCGAGTGTGACCGTCACCGCATCGGCGAGTAACGAGACACCTCGCAGCATGCGGGTGCGGGCATCTTCGCTGAACTTGACAATCTTGGCAGCCATCGGCGGAACTCCCTCCTGTTCGTCGGTTGATGCTTACGCCTCGATCACGCCGAGGATGTCGTCCTCGCGCATGATGATGTGGTCTTCGCCATCGAGGACGACCTCGGTTCCAGCGTACTTGCTGAACAGAATCCGGTCGCCCGGTTTCACCTCGGGCTTGATCACCTTGCCGTCGGCCACGCGTCCCGGCCCGACTGCGACGATGCGCCCTTCCTGGGGCTTCTCCTTCGCCGTGTCGGGAATGATGATGCCGCCCCGCGTGCGCTCTTCTCCTTCAACGCGCTTGACGATCACCCGATCGTGCAGCGGTCGCATTTGCACTGCCATCTCGCCAACCTCCTTGTTCGGTCAAACGGCTCTCGCGGCACCGCAAGTCGGCGCCGCACCAATCTTTTCGACAACCTCTGATGTGTGCTGCTCGACGGACTGACTGTGAAAATCGCGACCCGAACCGCCCGACCCCAGCCCCGCTGGCGAGCCCTACGCCCCGAGGCGGCGGGACACGCCGGTTGGCTAAGCGCTGAACGGCGCGGGCCAAGTAAGGCCCCCCCTCGATGCTGTCAAGCTGTGTGGGCGAGAAATTGCTAGACCCTCGCGCCCGTCGGCCACCGGCGAGAAGCGGGTGCCACGGCTGAGCCCGGCCTCAACCTCGAAATCAACATCCTAAAAGACCCCGGTTCGCCCGCGGGCGGCGCCGTGAGAGCGGCTGCGAACCGCCGCGCGACCGGGCTGCGGCTGGCGCATGCCCGGCGAGGCGCGGTCGCATCCACCTCAGCGCAAATCCACCACCTTCATGCGCTTCAAGGCTCTGCGGCCCTTTTGCGCGCGGTGGGCGCTTTCCAGAGAGGGCAGCTTGCGCTCGCTCCCGTCCTCGCCCACGGCGATCAAGGTACGAGCGCCATCGTGGCAAGTCGCCGCGACCAGAGTTTCCCCCTCGTCGAGGCGCATCAGGATGACTCCGCGCCCGGCCCCCGCGAGCTCCGGCAGCTCTTCAGCCGGAAACACCAGGACTTTTCCGTCCGAGCTCACGGCGGTGACCGTGTCACCGCTTGCCGGCCCGACGTTGACGAGCACGTCGTCGTCCTTCACCCGCGCATAGCGCCGGCCACTGCGCGTGGTCTCGCTCAGGTCCGGGCGGCAGAAGAAACCCATGCCGCCCGCGGTGGCGACCAACCAGCGCTCGGCGGCGCCGCGCGAGGGGAGACCGCTTCCGCCGTCGGCCCCATCGTCGCCGCCGGCGAACAACTCGCCCTGCGCGACCGGGGCGGAGCCGTCGCTACTATGGCCGTTGCCGGACGGCGCCGGCAGCAGCACCGCGGCGACGATACGCTCTCGGTCCTTGAAGTTCAGCAGCGACTGCACCGGCTCGCCGTAGCCGGTGGTGGCCGGCAGGCCCTGCACTTTCATCACATAGACGACGCCCAGGTTCGAGAATAGGGCCAGGCTGTCGCGGGTATTGCCGCGCAGGACCCATTTCGCCTGATCGCCCTCGCGCACGCGGGTGGCGCTCGGGTCTTTGATCTCGCCGACGCGTTTCATCCAGCCATCGCGGGTGACGACGACGGTGGCGTCCTCGTGGACCACGTAGGCTTCTGCGTCGTAGCTGAGCTCGCCGCCCGCCTTGATCACGCTGCGCCGCGCGTCGCCGTACTGCTCACCGATGGCCTTGAGCTCGCCCGCAACGAGGGCCCAGAGCGCTTGATCGCTCTTCAAGGTGCGCTCGATCTCGCGGGAACGGCGCTCCTTTTCGCGCTGCTCGGCGCGGAGCTTGTCCATCTCCAGGCGGGCGAGCTGATAGAGGCGCGTCTCGAGTACGGCGTCGGCCTGCACCTCGTCGAGGCCGAACGCCTTCATCAATCCCTGCTGCGCGTCGGCCCGCGATTCCGCCTGGCGGATGATCTTGATCGCGCGATCGAGCCCGTCGAACAGCTTGAGGAACCCGGCGAGGATGTGCAGGCGGTCGCGCAGCTCGGCGAGCTCGTGGGTGAGGCGGCGGCGGACGATGTCGCGGCGGAAATCCAGAAAGTGGCGGCAGAGGTCGAGGAGGGTCAGTCGCGCGGGTTGGCCGATACCGGCGCGGCCGGTGGGGACCAGCGCCGTCACGTTCACATTGAAGTTCTGTTGCAGGGCGGTGTGCTTGAAGAGGTAGGCCATCACCGCGTCCGCCGACGCGTCGTGCCGCATCTCGACGACAATGCGCACGGAGTCGGTGGATTCATCGCGCACGTCGACCGCCAGCGGCAGTTTGCGCGCGCTGATGTGCGTAGCGATTTCCTCCACGAGAGCGGCCTTGTTGGTCGCGTACGGGATGGAGGTGATCACGATTAGTCGTTTGCGGCCGCTGTGTTCCTCGCGGTACTGGCTGCGCACGCGTACGGCGCCTTGCCCGGTTTCATAGATCTGTCGGAGCTCGGCGCGGGTGCTGAGAATTTCGCCGCCGGTCGGGAAGTCGGGCCCGCGCACATATTTGACCAGATCGCGCGTCTGCAGGCTCGGGTCGTCGATCAGCGCGATCAGCGCGTCGACGACCTCGCGGAGATTGTGCGGCGGAATGTTGGTCGCCATTCCCACCGCGATGCCGGTGCTGCCGTTGACGAGCAGCTGCGGGAACGCGGCGGGCAGCACCGTCGGCTCGCGCTGGGTGGCGTCGTAGTTGTCGCGGAAATCCACCGTATCGTAGCGGATGTCGCGCAGCAGCTCCTCGGCGATCGCGGCGAGGCGCGCCTCGGTGTAGCGCATGGCCGCCGGGCTATCGCCGTCGAGCGAGCCGAAGTTGCCTTCGCCGTGGACGAGGGGGTAGCGCAGCGCAAACGGCTGCGCCATGCGCACCATCGCCTCGTACGCCGCCTGGTCGCCGTGCGGGTGGTACTTGCCGAGCACCTCGCCGACGACGGCGGCGGACTTGCGCGCCCGCGCCCCGGCGGTGAGGCGGAGGCTCTGGTACATGGCGTACAGGATGCGCCGCTGCACCGGCTTCAACCCGTCGCGCACGTCCGGCAGCGCGCGCGAGGTGATGACGCTCAACGCATACGCGATGAAGCGCTCCTCAGCGGCGCTGCCGAGGTCGACCGTGGCGATCCGATCGTGCGGCTCGGCCATCCGCTGTTCCCGCCCTCAGTCCTTGGCGCGCGAGATGAACCGCGCCTCGCGGGTGTCGACCTGGACGAGCTCGCCGGATTCGAGATACGCGGGGACCTGGATCACGAGGCCGGTCTCCAACCGCGCCGGCTTGGTCTGCGCTTGGGCGGTCGCCCCCTTGATGGCGGGATCGGTCGACTCGACGCACAGCACGATCGTATGCGGTAGCTCGATGCTGATGACCTCGCCGTTGTAGAGCACCGAGCGAATGCCGGTCAGCCCTTCTTTGAGATAACCGGTGACGGTACCCAGCTCCTCGGCGCCGAGGCTGAACTGATCGTAGCTCTCGCCGTCCATGAAGTGGAAACCGCTATCGTCGCGGTACAGGAACTGGACGGCGCGCAGCTCGACCTGGGGTTCGACGATGCGATCCTGCGCTTTGAACGTGCGGTCGAACACGTTGCCCGTGCGCAGGTTGCGCACTTTCGCTTTGACCAGCGTGGCCGCGCCGCGCGCGGAAGGGCTCTGGAAATGGACGTCGAGGACGGCGTACGGCTCGCCGTCCAGCTCGACGCGCCCGCCGCGGCGGAGATCACTCGCATTCGGCATGCGGGGTATCTAGCGCGCGCGGCCGAAAAAGAAAGCGGCCTTGTGCCGACCTCGGCCGCGGTGGGCGTGTCGTCCTCTAGAGCTGCGTGGGCGCGGCGCCCTCTAGAGCTGCAAGGTCTCCTGCAGTGCGTCCGTCTGAAACCGCAACCCGACGTAGAACTGACCGAACTGTCCGTACAGCGCGCTGCCTTCCTCGAACCGCATCTCGTAAACGACGTCGCGAATGCTCTGCAGGTCGCGCGCGAACAGGGTCACGCCCCATTCCCAATCGTCGAGACCGGTGCTGCTGGTGATGAGCTGCAGAATGCGGCTGGCGAACTTGCGGCCGGTCGCGCCGTGCCCGCTCATCAGCTTCTTGCGCTCCTCGAACGGCAGGGCATACCAGTTCCGCTGCTCCCCGCGCGCCTTGCTCATCGGGTAGAAGCACACCACCGGCATGTCGGTCGGCAGCTGCGGGTGTACCCGCGCGCGCGCATACGCGGTCATGCGCGCGCCGAAGGCCGCCAGGCTCTTGGCAAATTCCGACGATTCCGGGTCGAGGTGCTGCTCTTCGCGCAACTGCTTCGCCCAGTCGGCCTGCGTGCTCATGTACTCGCTGACCTCTGTGATCGACAGGAACGCATAGACGGGATGCAGACAGGTCCCGAAGAGGGTCGCCAGCAGCTGTTGGCCGAGCTGTTGGAGGCGGTTGAGCTCCGGGTGAACCGCCATGTAGGCGAAATCCGATTTCGCGACGCCCGCGAGCGGCACGAACTGCAACCCCTCTTCCGCGCCGACCCGGCGCAGGTACGCGGTGAGCTCCTCGATCGCCGCGGCGCGGCGCTCCGGCGAGAGCCCATGCCAGCGGGCTCGATCGATGCGGAAGAACTGATGCACCACGGGCCAGCCGGTCAACTCGCGAGGGTCCTGTTCAGCCATGCGCGCACTGTAGCACCGGCGCCGCGCCGCCAGCCACTACGGTCCGCCGCGCCGCGAGGTGCGCGCGCCTTTCAGCGGTTCTCGGACGCAGCGGCGCCATACGAGCGAGCAAAAATGCTTCCCAAAGAATTGCCGGCTTGCCTACTATGGCGGAGCGACCGCAGCCGTTGCGATGAGCTCGTACGATATCACTGCCCGGGACACCGCCGTCCGCCGCGCCGACGACGCGGCCGCATGGGCCGACGCCAACCCGGGCTCGGCGGCGGAAAGCGCGGCCAGCGCGCGCCGGTCGCAGCTGATCTTCATCTACGGCAGCGGCCTGGGCATCGGGCTCCAGAGCAGCCTGTGGAACTTCACCCTGATGCGGTCGTTGCCGAGTGCCGCGTTCATCATCGTCGCGACGCTCGTCTACTCGATGCTGACCCAACTCCTGTGGGAGCGGGTGCTACCGCGCTTCGACGCGTTGCCGACCGGCAAGCGGCTGGGGGCACAGGCGGCCGTGTCGGCGTTGGCGTACACGGCGCTGTCGGTGGCGCTCACCGAGGTGCGGGCGCTCCTGCTCTCCGAGCCGTCCGTGTTGTTCCCCTACGGCGGGCCCGATATCGCGGTCACCATCCCGGCCTACGCGCTCCGCCAGGCGCCGCTGGTGTTCACCCTGATCCCGATCGTGCCGACGGTGATCATCTGCGTCGTCGGCTTCAACCAGTACTGGTGGCGGCTGCGGCGCCTGCACAACCGCCAGGAGGAGCTGCGCAATCTGGCGATCTCTGCGCAGCTCGCGGCCCTGCGCGCCCAGGTCAACCCGCATTTTCTCTTCAACAGCCTGAACTCGATCGCCCAGCTCATCGCCACCGATCCGGTGAAGGCGGAGGCCTGTGTCGAGCGGCTCGGCGACATCTATAGATACCTGCTGCACCGGGCGCAGGCGGATTTCGTGCCGCTGGCGGAGGAGCTCCGCGTCGCCGAGTCCTACCTGGAGATCGAACGCGCGCGGTTCGGCGACGCGCTGCGGGTGGAAGAGCACATCGACGCGCGCGCCCGCGCACAATTGCTGCCCAGCCTCATTCTGCAGCCATTGGTCGAGAACGCGGTGAAACACGGCATCTCGCCCAAGATCGGCGGCGGGCAGGTGACGATCGAGGCCCATGTGGACGAACGCGATCTGCATCTCGCGGTGAAAGACACCGGCGTAGGCTTGCGCGATGAACGCGCGATCTTCGACAGCGGCGTCGGGCTCCGCAACGTGCGCGACCGGCTGCTGCGCCTGTACGGGGCCGCGTATGTGCCCGTGGTCGCGAGCCGGCCCGGCGACGGGACGACGGTGTCGCTGCGCATTCCGCTCACGACAGGGGCCGCGTGATGCTCCGCACACTAGTCGTCGACGACGAGAAATTGGCGCGCGATCGCCTGAGCGGCTTTCTGCGCGCGATTCCCGACGTGGAGGTGATCGGCGAGGCGGCCGACGGGCCCGAAGCCGTCAAGCTCATCGAGGAGCGCCGCCCGGACCTGGTGCTGCTCGACATCCAGATGCCGGGCATGGACGGCTTCAGCGTCCTGCGCAGCGTGACCCATCGGCCCGAGGTGGTGTTTGCAACCGCCTACGACAGCTACGCGATCAAAGCCTTCGAGGTCCAGGCGGCCGACTATCTGCTGAAGCCGATCTCGCGCGACCGGCTGGGCGAGGCGGTGCGGCGCGTCCGCGGTCGCCGCGAGCGCGGCGCCGCCACCATCGATCTGCAGGAGCTCGTGCGCGCGCTCGGCCGCGATGATCAGTACGCTGTGCAGATTCCGGTGCAGAAGGGCCGCCAGATACTCGTGCTGCCCACCTCCGACGTGTTCTGGTTCGAAGTCGAGTACCGCCTCGTCTACGCACATACCGCCGGCGAGCGCTACGGGACGAACTTCACATTGAAAGAGCTCGAGGACCGGCTCGACCCCGCGGTGTTCTTCCGCGCGCACAAGTCGCGCTTAGTCAATCTCCACCACGTGAAAGCTATCTCGCCGTGGTTTGGCGGCCGCTTCAAGTTGGTGATGCGCAATCCGGCGGCGTCGGAAGTCGAACTGAGCCGCGCCCAGGCCCGCGTGCTGCGCCAGCGGATGCACTGGTGAGTGATCGCGAATTGACCATGCCAGAGCGAATGCGTAGAGTGCCGGGGTTGTCAACGAGCATGTGTGCCCCGTACGAACGGCGGGCGCCGCGGCGCATGCGCAGACCTCCAGGACTACATGCTGGGTGAACGCACCCGTCGGGCGGAACGGCCTCGGTCTCGTCGCTGGCGCATCGCCAGCGGGTTTCTCAGCGTCGCGCTCCTCGTCGCAGCATACCGGGTGAATGGCGGCGAATTGCGCGGCGATGCGAACTGCGACGGGCGCGTCGATCAGGCGGATGTGACGGCGCTGATCGGCGAGCTGTTCGCGATGAGCGGCGCGTGCCCTGGTGCGGACGTCAACCGCGACGGCGCGGTGACCGCAGCAGACGTCATCGCTCTGGTGCAATTGCTCCCGCCTCCGGCTCCGACCGCGACGGCAACGAGCGAGCCGACGCTCACCGCGACCGACATCATCGTCGAGACCGCGACGTCTACGCCGACCATCACGCCAACCCAGCCCACGCCGACCGGCACGTTGCCGACCGCCACGCACACGCCGGTCGACACCCACACCGGCACACGTACCCACACGCCGACAATGACCAGCACGCCCGAGCCCGGCACGCCCACCGCCTCGCCGAGCTCGACGGGCACGCCCGAGCCCGGCACGCCGACGGCGTCGCCGAGCCGCAGCGCCTCGACGACCCGCACCGCCACCGCGACGGCGAGCGCGACCGGTCCACTGGACACACCCACGAACACCCGGCGGCCCACGCAGGTGCCCACCGCGACCCAGACGTTCACGTTCACCCGCACCGCGACACGCACGGCGACACCGACCCGTACGCGCACCCAGAGCCGCACGCCGACGGCGACGAATACGCGGCGGATCACCGCGTCGCCGACCTCGTCTGCCGGTGCGACGTCCACGCGCACTGGTACGGTTACGCGCACTCAAACGCCGACGGCGACCCGCAGCGCGATCACGCCGCTACCCGGCACCGCGACTGCCACGCCCACCCGCACGGCGACCGCCGTAAGCACCAACACCAGAACCCGTACCCCCTCGCCGCCAGGGCCGACGCAGACCGCAACGCGCACGGCGACCGCCGTCGGCACCAACACCAGAACCCGTACCCCCTCGCCGCCAGGGCCGACGCAGACCGCGACGCGCACGGCGACGCCGAGTCGCACCGCGACGTTCACCCGACCGCCGACGAACACCTCCACGCCGTCGGTCACGCGCACACACACGCGGACGATCACCCCGACGCGCACGGCGTCGCCGACGCGCACGGTCACGGAGACGCGCACGCCCACGATCACCCGTACGCCGACCTTGACGAGCCCGCCGACGGCGACCCGCACCGATACCCCGATCCCCACCGCCACGCGCACGCGCACGCCGACGCGCACACCGACCCCGACCGTGCCGCGCCCGGTCGGGCCGGAAATCACGTTCTTCGGCCTAGCGACCGCGGACAATCGCGTGCGCACGCCGACCGAGCAGTCTCCCGATGGCCTCCCGATCTTCGACTGGCCGACCCGTTCGAGCTTCATCATGGTGGTGGAAGGCCGCCCCGGCACGAGCAACCGTCCCCTGGCCTCGTGCGGAACGATGGACGCGCCGAATTGCGCCGGTGCCGCGGCGTTGCAGGTGCTAGCCGATCGGGCGCTCGGCAACGGCAGCCCGACCGTGTGTGACGACACGCCGCCCACCATTGGCGGCGTGCCGGCGGTACCGAGCCTAGAACACAGCTCCGACCCCATGGTGGTGGATGCGATCAACGATTTCGCCTGCCGCTTCGACGTGCACGCGACCAGCGAGACCGCGTGTACGCTCGACGAGCTCGGCAATTTCGCTTACGTTCGGAACCGCCCGAGCGATCCGGTGCGGAGCACCTTGCAGTACTGCACCGCTCCCGCGCTGGGAATGGAGCTTTCACTGAAACCGGGTCAGACGCGTTTCAAGGTCCAGTTGATCGACGTCGCCGGCAATGCCGGCAACACGGCCGAGATCATCGTCCGCACCCCGCTCAATCCGCCCTGAGTCGCGCCACCCACCCGGAGGAGATAGATGCGCGCAACGTTAACTGCTGCCGCCGTACTCATCGCGCTGATCGCGATCGCCGGCGCCGCGCAGCAGCCGGGTCCGGTGATGCAAGTCATCGGGCCGGTGGTGCCGACCCCAATACCCTCACCGAAGCACGAAGAGCACGTTCGACTGATCTCGTCGTTTACCCTCGGCAACCAACCCGACGGAGACACCGTGATCGCCTTCGAAGCGACCGACTTCGGCATTTCGGGTCCGGCGAGCAAGCGCGACGAGCAGAAGTACCGCACGATCGCGAGCGAGCAGTATACGCTGGTGGAACCGAAGCCTCAGGCGCGCGTCCTGCGCGACGAGATCATGCGCAAAGTGCGCGATCTGGAGCGGGATCTCCTGCGCTATGTCGAGCTCACCGGGGCGCCGCGAGCGCGCGAGCCCATCACGTCCGAGTTCGGCACCCGCCGGCCCTAAGCATCGCCCGCTGCGGGCGCGTTTCGTGCCCGATCCGGTGTAACCGCGGCACCTGTGGCCGCAGGGCATCGCACGGCGATGTCCGGAGGGGGCGGTTCGGCATGTGCCACCGGCTCCGGGCGGTGGCTCCCGAGCCGCCGTGGGGCATAGGTCCCGCGGCTACGCCGAACCTGGCGTGCGCCGGGAATGGCATCGGGCGCCGATGCCCTTGGGTCGTCGAAACTCAGCCGCCGGATGGGCAACCGCTCAGGGCATTGTTGACGGCGCTCACCAGCTCCTCGACGGTGACCTCGCCGTTGCCGTCCGCATCACCCGCCGGACATGCGCTCGCTGACTCGTTCCCGAGCGCCACGTTGACCATCAGCACCAAATCGCTGACCTCGACGGCGCCTTCCCCGTCGCAGTTGCCGACACACGCGACCGGCGTAGGCGTGGGGGTGCTTTCCGGTGTGGCGGTGTCGGTCGGGGTCGCCGTGCGGGTCGGCGTCCGCGTGCGGGTCCCGGTCGCGGTCGCCTGGCCGGTCGGCGTCTCGGTCGGCGTCGGTGTCGACGTGACCGTCGGCGCGGGTGTCTGCGCGCCGCCTTCGTAGAAGCGGCCGTATTTGAGCAGGTTGTCCAGCGCGCGACCGATGGAAGCCGGCTGCGAGGGCGTGCAGTACGTGAGCGTGCTGACGATCACGCGCCCGGCTCCATAGTGATATTCGGCCAGTGTCGGCCCGCTCGCATTGCGCACGATCTCGCGCGCGCCGGCTGGCAAATCGTCGAGAAAGCCTCGATCCGTCGGTCCCCACTGGCTGAAAGAAGACTCGCCCAACGTCAAGCCGCCGTACCCCTCTCCGGTGATGTACGGATGGAGCTGGTCCGCGATCCGCTCGGTGTTGCCCGCCGCGGCCGGTGCGCGGTAGTCCACGCCGCCCGGCGCGACATTGTCGCGCACGGTGTTGCCGGCGGTCGCGACATTGATGACGGCGAGACCACCGATCGAGACGAAGCGCTCGATGAAGCCGCCGGGGGCGGACATCGCCTGCAGGCGCGCGAAATCGTCTTCGTCGAGGTCGGGGCTGACGTACACGCTGAGAAACTGCCGATTCCGGCTCACCGGATCCTGCACCTCTTGGAGGTCCTGGAACGTGAACTGGCCGGTGGAAAAGCCGAGATTGACCATCCGCTCCGCCGTGCATTCCCACGTGTTCGCCCCCATGGCGACGATGTAATCGCCGCGCGGCGGAAACGTGTTCGTCACCGTTGGCGTGGGGCCCGTTCGGGTGGCGGTAGCCGTTGCGCTCGCGCTTGCCGTCACCGTCCCGGTCGCGCTGCGCGTCGGCGTGGCGCCACCGGGCGTGATCGTCGCCGTGGCGCTGGCCGGCACTGTCGGCGTCGCGGTCGAGATGATCGTGGCCGAAACCGTCGCGGTCGGCTCCGGAGTGTCGGTCGCCAGCGGGGTGGCGCTCGGCGCCACCGTGCGCGTTGCGGTGGCATTCGGGGTGTCGGTGGGGGTCGGAGTGGCGTTGGCCAGCGGCGTGTCGGTGGCCGATGGGGTGTAGGTCGCCGACCGGGTGGCCGTCGACGTCGCCGTCCGGCTCACGGTCGGTGTCGCCGTATCCACGGCCGTCTCGGCTGTGGCGGTGCGGGTCGCGGTCGCGCTGCGCGTGGCGGTCGCGCTGCCCGCCGCGGTGGCGCTGCCCGTCGGCGTCGGGCCGGCTGGCGTCTGAGAAGGCGTCGCGGTGATCGTCGGCGTGTGGGTGCGCGTGCGGGATGCGGTCAACGTTGCGGTCGCGGTCGGAACCGGGGTGGGCGGGTCGCGATCGAATACGACCTCCAGTACCAGCTGCGAGACGCGGGTCATCTGCTCGCCACCGCCGTGGCGGATGCCGAACTCGGTCGCGGCGATGTCCTCGGGGGTCCATTTCAGCCCCGTAGCCGGATTCGTTTCGTCGAGACGGGCATGGCCGGCGAAGGCCAGACTGCTGTCGAAAGTCCGCGCGGGCAGATCGGTTCCATCCGGCTCCGCGCAGGCGCCGGTGCGCTGAAAAATGCCGTGTGGCCGGTCGGAGTCGCCCAGATCGACCGCGCCGACCAGCGTCTTGACCCCGAGGATGGGGCCGTTGAGGCCGAGCTCGCGGGGATCCTGCTGAAAACAGAAGCTCTGCTCGCTGTCGGCAAACCGCGACTCCAACCAGCTCGCTCTGTTCAACGGAATGCCGACGCAGGCCTGATCGCCGGCGCCGCTGCAACCGGTCCCGAACCATGACGCGTCGTAATGGCCCTCGGCCGTTGGAGCGAGCGCGATGATGCCGAGGTCGCCGGGCCAGTTGGCGGCGTCGGCCAACACGTGATCGTCCCAGCGCAGGCGCGGCGGAAACGATCCCGCATCCGGTCCGATGTGGGTGGTTTTCACCAGGCTGTTCAGTTGATGCGTCAAACTGACCTGCACGGAGCCGTTGACGCGCAGCGCGGCCGTACCGCCGGCGCTCGCGGCCCGGTATTGCACCTCGAGGTGGGTATATTCCGGGCACGCAGAGAGCAGTTGGGCCGAGTTGCCGGACACCCCACCGCTGCCCCCCACGCGGAGCTGCAGCTGCGCATTCGACAGGACGAGCAGCTCGACCACGGACTGTTGCGCTACCGTGCCGAACCAATGGCGGACGCGCAGCGGAGAGCCGCCGATGGTGCTGGCGAAGCAGGCCCAGATGCCGTCCGAAAAAGTGGCGACGGGCGTTGGCAAGGTGGCAACTACATATTGTGCTGCTTGTGCAGTGGCTGCTTCGAGCGCGAACTCACCGGTCCGCGCGAGAACGCTGATCGCGGCATTGGTGTTCGAGGGCATTGCCCGATACTCGCCGACCCACCCGCCCTCGAACCCGTTGATGAGAACCAGCGAGCGCAGGATCGCGGTCGGCGTAGGCGTCCGTGTCACGGTGGGTGTGCGGGTTACCGTAGCCGTGAACGTATTGCTCGGCGTGGCGGTGCGGGTGGCGGTCGAGGTGACCGTCGGCGTCACGGTTGGCGTAGAAGAGAAACTTGCGGTTGATGTCCTCGTCGGTGTGGAGCTCGGTGTTGCGGTCGACGTGTTGGTGAGCGTCGGGGTAGGGGTCGCGGTGCCGGTAGATGTCGCCGTGCGGGTGAAGGTGCGCGTGCGAGTGGGTGTCGGTGAGGGGAAATCGAAGACGTCGAACGCCACCTCGCGTATCACCTGCGTAGTACGAGCACCGGCGCCGCCGGCGCGCGTGAGCACGAATGCGGTACGCTGTAAGTCGTTGAGCGTCCAGTACGCTCCGACCGTGGGGTTCGTGATGTCGAGCCGAACGGAACCGCCGTACGAAGGCGCGAAGGTCCGGCTGACCGATGCGGACAACCCTTCACCGTTTCCGCCGCAAGCAGGCGAATTCGTACGCAGTCGCAACCGAACGCTCGCGGCAGCGCTCTCCCCTTGGCCGATGGCCAAATGGCGGACCCCGAGGATGTTGCCATAAACGCCGGCGGAACCCGCATTAGCGAAGCAGAACATCTGGGTGGCGTCGGCGGTAGCAGTGGAGAGATGCGTGGTATCGCCGTCCGGCGGTTGTTCATCGACGCAATCCGACGGCTCGTCACAGCCGTTCGAGCTCCACTCTTCGAGAAAACCGGTGTCCGCCGCGCCAGCCGCAACCGGTACAACGCCGACGATCCGAAACTGGGTGGGAAAGCGATCCTCGGCGACCAGCGCATGGTCATCCCAGACCAGCTCCACAGCGCTGGCTTCCGCGTTATCCGGGCCGAGCCGCACGGCATCGATGGCGCTGGTCGCCAGGTGTTGGCCTTGATGAGGCGAGCCGTTCACCCGCAGCACGGCATCGCCGGCCGCGATGCCGTCCGGCGACGCGCGGTATTCCACGAACAGCGAAGAAAATTGTGGACAGCTGGTGAGCTCCGGGCTCGCACTGCCGATCGGTTGCCCTTCCACACGGAGCTGAAGCTGCCCGCTCGGGAGCAGATCCAGCTCGATGATCGGCTCGCCGTCGCTCAACCACGTGCGCACGCGCCGCGTCACGCTGGGGGCGGATTCGAGGCACGCCCACACCGCATCGGTGAAAGTCGCCAAGGGCGACGCCGCGACTTCCACGTACTCGTTCGCCCCACTTGCCGCGGCTGTCTGCAAGCCGAACTTTCCCGCCGCATCGGTGCGGTGAAACGCGGAGCCGCTGGGCGAGCCGACGGCCGTATACTCTCCGGGCCCCCCGCTCTCGAAGCCGTTGAAACGGTCGAGCACGGGGTCCGCCTGTCCTGCACTCTGCCGCGCGCCGGCGGCAGCCAGGACACAAGCGGCCAGCGCGCCTACTGCGATCACCAAGTGGCGCAGCGGAGCACGCGTAGGTGCTGGCGCGGATACGGTTCGTCCAGGCACGAGCCTCTCGATCTACCCCCACCCCGCCGCACGATACCAAGCACCACGAGCGTCGGCGCTTCGTTGACTTGGGGTACCCCCTTTGATACCCGCTTGAAATTCCTCATTCAAGCGCGTTCAGTGCATGAAAGTCGCGTCAGTCAAGGGTTTTCACGACGTCCTGCCGGGTGAGTCGGGGCGGTGGGCGGCGCTTGAGGCGGTCGCGCGCCGGATCTTCGCACAGTACAATTTCGACGAGATCCGCCTTCCTATCGTCGAGCGCGCCGAGCTGTTCACGCGTTCGATCGGCGAGACGACGGACATCGTCGAAAAGGAAATGTACGCGTTCGAGGATCGCGATGGCAGCGCCTTGACGCTGCGCCCCGAGGGGACCGCATCGGTCGTGCGCGCGTATGTCGAGCACGCCGTGCATGCCACCGAACCCGTCGCCAAGCTCTACTACTTCGGTCCCATGTTCCGGCGCGAACGGCCGCAAAAGGGGCGCTTGCGCCAGTTCTCGCAGATCGGTGCCGAGTTGCTCGGCCGCGACGACCCCGCGGCGGATGCGGAGGTGCTCTTGCTCCTGTACGACCTGCTGTCCGATTTCGGCATCCCCGGCGCCCTGGTGCAGATCAACTCGCTCGGCTGCCGCGCCTGCCGCCCCGCGTACCGCGAAGCGCTGGTGAGCTGGGGGCGCGCGCACCTCGATGAGCTCTGTGAGGACTGCAAGCGGCGCCTGGAGCAGAACCCGCTGCGGCTGCTCGACTGCAAGCAGCCCGGGTGCACGGCGATCCGCGCCGGCGCGCCGCGCATGATCGACCACTACTGCGAAGCCTGCCGGGTGCACTTCGAGCGCGTGCTCGCGCTGCTCGAAGCGCAGGGGGTGCGCCCGCGCCTGCAGCCGTACATGGTGCGCGGTCTCGATTATTACTGCCGCACGGCGTTCGAGGTGATCGCCGAGGGGCTCGGCGCGCAAAACGCGCTCGGAGGCGGCGGCCGCTACGATGGCCTGGTGCGCGACCTCGGCGGGCCCGACATCGCCGGCGTCGGCTTTGCGCTCGGCGTGGAGCGGCTCGCGCTGGTAGGCGCCGCCCAGGACGCCGCGGTGCCGTCCGCGCCGGAGTTCGTCATCGCGCCGCTCGGCGCCGCGGCCGAGCCCGCCGCCGCCGCGGTGGCGCGGCGGTTGCGGCGCTCCGGGGCCCGCGTGGACGTCGAGCCGGGTGAGCGCAGCTTGAAGAGCCAGATGCGCCACGCCGGCAAACTGGGCGCGCGCTACGTCGTGATCGTCGGCGAGGACGAGATCGCCAGCGGCCGGCTGACCGTGCGCGACATGGCCGAGCGTCGCGATCTGCCGCACGTGGCGGCGCTCGACGGCAGCGCCGCGGACCTGCGGGCCGCGCTCGCCAGCTCGAAGCCGGCGGTGGAGCAGCGCGCATGAGCCTCGATCAACTGGGCGACTGGCGGCGGACGGTATATTGCGGCGAGCCCCGGCCCGCCGACGTCGGCCGCACGATGACGGTGATGGGCTGGGTGCACTCGCGCCGCGATCACGGCGGTGTGGTGTTCGTCGACCTCCGGGATCGGACGGGTGTCGTGCAGGTCGTGTTCAACCCGGAGCACGCCGAAGCGGCACACGCGCGCGCCGGCGCGCTGCGCAGCGAGTACGTCATCGCGGTGCAGGGCACGGTGCAGGCGCGCACGCCGGAAACCGTGAATCCGAATCTCGCCACCGGGCACGTCGAAGTACTGGCTTCCGAGTTGCGCATCCTCAACGAAGCGGACACCCCGCCGTTTCCGATCGATGAGGGCAGCGCAGTCGCCGAGGCCACGCGCCTGAAATACCGCTACCTCGACCTCCGCCGCCCGACGGTGCAGCAGAACCTCATGCTGCGCCACCGCATCGCCGCGACGATTCGCAGCTACCTCGACGAGCAGGGCTTCGTAGAGGTCGAGACGCCGATTCTCACGCGCAGCACGCCGGAGGGCGCGCGCGACTACCTGGTGCCCAGCCGCGTGAACCGCGGCAGCTTCTACGCGCTGCCGCAGTCGCCGCAGCTGTTCAAGCAGATCCTCATGGTCTCCGGGCTCGACCGCTACTACCAGATCGCCAAGTGCTTCCGCGACGAGGACCTGCGCGCCGATCGGCAGCCGGAGTTCACCCAGATCGACATCGAAGCGTCGTTCGTCCAGCCGGAGGACATCTACACGCTGATCGAAGGGCTGCTGACCCGCGTGCTGGCGCTGCGCGGCATCGAAGTCCCGGTGCCGTTCCCGCGCCTCACGTACGCCGACGCCATGCGCCGCTTCGGCAGCGATAAGCCGGACCTGCGCTTCGGGCTCGAGCTCGCCGATATCACCGAGCTCGTCCGCGGCGCCGAGCTGCGCGTCTTTCGCGAGGCGGCCGAAAAGGGCGGTGTGGTGAAAGCCCTGTTCGTGCCCGACGGCGGGCGGCTCACCCGCAAGGACCTCGACTCGATGCCGGATGCGGTGGCCACATTCGGCGCCAAGGGCGTAGCCTGGGCGCGCCTGAATCCGGACGGCTGGCAATCGCCGATCGCGAAGTTCCTCAGCGACGAGCAGCGCCGCGCCATCGAGTCCGCGACCGGCGCCACGCCGGGCGGGATCATCCTATTCCTCGCCGACCAGGCCAAGGTGGTGAACGATTCGCTGTCGCACTTGCGCCTCAAGCTCGCGGCCCAGCTCGACATGATCCCCGAGCACAGCCACGCGCTCGCCTGGGTGACCGAATTCCCGTTGTTCGAGTACTCGGCGGAGGAGAAACGGGCGGTGTCCGTGAACCATCCGTTCACGGCGCCAATGGACGAAGACGTCGAGCGCCTGGAGTCCGCTCCCTACACGCTGCGCGCCAAGGCGTACGACGTCATCTGGAACGGCGTCGAGCTCGGCGGCGGCAGCATCCGTATCCACCGCCCCGACCTGCAGCAGCGCGTCTTCCATCAGCTCGGCATGACCGCCGACGAGGCGCGCGCGCGGTTCGGCTTTCTGCTCGATGCGCTAGCGTATGGTGCACCGCCGCACGGCGGCTTGGCGATCGGGCTCGACCGCCTCGCCATGCTGCTCTGCGCAGCCACCTCGCTGCGCGACGTCATCGCGTTTCCGAAGACCCAACGGGCCGTGTGCCTGATGACTGACGCGCCGAGCTCGGTCGACCAGCGCCAGCTGCGTGAGCTGGGCGTCAGGATCGTCGGGTGAGACCGGCGGCGGTCCTCGCTCGGGCCGGCGTTCTCAGTTTGGTCGTCGCGCTCAGCGCTTGTGGATACTTCCGGAAGGAGACCACCGATCAGGTGCCCACGCGCTTGATCGTCGTCCTGCCGTTCGACACGGCTCCGGCGGCCGACAAGGGCGAGCAGCGCCATGAGCCCAAGGCCGGCGATCTCGTCACCGCGCAGCTCTACCGCGTGCTAGCCAGCCAGACCGAGTACCGCTTCGTCGCCGATCTGGTCGTCCAGGATACGCTGGCCACGCCCGAGCTCCGCCGCGCCGTCGGGCAGACGGAACGCGCGCTCGCGCTGGCTACCGCGCTCGGCGCGGACGCGGTGATCACCGGACAGGTGAACCGCTTCGATCCGCGCGTCGGCACGGCGCACGGCGCGACGCAGGGCGCGTCCGTCGCTTTCGAGATGCGACTGCTGAATGCCGGGACGGGGGCCGAAATCTGGCGTGGCGTCTTCGATGAGACCCAGACATCAGCGGATCCGAGCTGGTTTCAGCGCGCGAAGTTCTGGGAACCCGGGCCGCATTGGCTGACCGCCAGTGAGCTGGCCGGCCGCGGCATGGATCAGCTCTGGGGTTCGATGACCGCGCACCTCGAAGCGCAGTCGCCAATCGTGCAGCCCGAATCGGCCGAGGAACCGCCGGACGAGAACGAAGACGACGGCTGGTTCTAGTCGGGCGCGGCGCCCGCGCGCGTGCCCGACGATCGAGCGCTCGCGCCGCTCAGTCGGTGCCGCCCAGCGCCGGCGATCCCGCCTCGCGTCCGGCCCGCTTGAGGTCGGCGAAGCGCACGCCGACCAGCGGCAACGCGATCAGGCCCTGTGCGAGCAGGGTGAGGAACTGGATCGCGTTCAACACCAGGCCGTAGGCGAGGGCGTCGACGCGGTCCACCCCGAAGAGGCCGAGCGCGAGGATGCACGCGTACTGAAACGGGCCGATCATCCCCGGCACGTTGGGCAGCGCGGTGCCGAAGCCGATGAAGATGAACACGACGACCGCGGCGCTGAACGGCACGTCGAGGCCGAAAGCGCGGACGACGATGTAGCTCGACAAGATGGGGAGGAACCACAGCGCGAGCGATACCAGGAACACCGCGAGCAACAGCCGCGCGTCCGGCAGCACCCGCATGCCGGCGACGATCGCGCCGGTGACGCGTCTCACCGCCGTCCCCAGTCGCGCCGGCAGCCGGTGGAGCAGCCAGCCGTCGACGAATGCTTCGCCGCGCCAGTACAGCAAGACCGAGAGCGTCACGAGCGCCGCGGCGAGCGCGGCGGGAAACTTCGCTCCGGTGCGCACCCACGCGGGCAGGGTTTCGATGGTCGAGAGACCCGCGAGGATGTAGAAAAGCGTGACCAGCGCATCCATGGTCTTCTCGACCACCAGGATGCCCACCACGTTCGCGAACGACACGGATGACCGCCGCGCCAGGAGCCAGGGCCGCACCACCTCGCCCAGCCGCACCGGGAGCAGGTTGATCGCCAGGTAGGCGACGGCGGTGATCGTCCACAGACGGCGGAACGGCACGCGCTCCAGCGGCCGCAGCTCGAGCTGCCAGCGCCAGGTGCGCATAATCATGATGAGCAGGCTCACCACCACGGCGAGCGCCAACCACGCGGGGTCGGCGCGCCGGATCGCCGCCAGCAGATCCCCCAGCGGTACGTCCCGAAACGCGAGGTAGAGAAAAGCCCCGCTAACCGCCATGGCGACGATCAGCGTGCGCCACACGCGCGCGTCCATCGCCGTCACCGCCGCACGCCTGCGGCGCGGAGACCCGGCGCTCCTCGCGCGGTGTCGCCGGACCGCACCCTCGAACCACGGCGCCCGCTTACCGGCATTCCGCCGTCCCCGTTCGCGGCTCGCGCGTCTGATCAGGGATCGATCAATACGCCGGGATTGAGGATACCGGCCGGATCGAGCGCGCGCTTAGCGGCGCGCAAGGCGGCGGCGAAGCCGTCCGGGCGCTGGCGGTCATACCAGGGGCGATGGTCGCGGCCCACCGCGTGGTGATGCGTGATCGTCCCGCCGCCGGCGATGATCGCCTCGGACGCCGCCGCCTTGATCTCGGCCCACTGCGCCAGCTGATCGCCGGGTCGGCTCGGTGCGACGATGCTGTAGTACGGCGCCGGGCCATCGGGATACGCGTGCGTGAAGCGGCAGGTCACGGTGCCGCCGCCGCACACGCGGCGCACCGCGTCCTGTGTCGCGCGTAGCACGGCGTCGTGGAACCCCTCGAAGCGATCCCAGGTGATCGCGGTTTCGAACGTCTCGCTGATCAGGCCCAAACCGGCGATCGCGTCGCGCACGTACGGCGCGCCGAGAAACGAAGCGCGCCAGGCGCCCGCCGAGCCTTCGCGCGCGCCGGTCTCCTGGCCCCGCGTTGCGCCTCCACCGTCTGCCAGCCGGCCGCCGTGCGCCCGCGCGAGCTCCTCCGCGCGATGCATCCACGCGTCCAGCTCGTGGTCGGCCGATTCGAACGCGATCAGCAGGACCGAGTCCGCGCCGGTGCCGGCGCCGCTGAGCAAGGCCTCGCCCGCGTCGAGCAGGCGGCAGTTGGCCGGGTACAAGCCCGCCTGCACAATCGCGCGCACCGCCCGGGCGGCGGCGAAAAAGTCCGCGTAGGTCACCGACGTCGCGGCGCGGAACGTCGGCCGATCCTGCAGCCGCATCCACGCCTCGGTGATCACGCCCAGGATGCCCTCGGAGCCGATGAACAATCGATCGGGGCTCGGTCCGGCGCCGGATCCGGGTAGGCGCCGCGACTCCACCGCGCCGTGCGGGGTGACCACGCGGAGCGATTCCACGAAGTCGTCGATGTGCGTGTACAGCGTGGCGAAGTGTCCGCCCGAGCGCGTGGCGATCCAGCCGCCGAGCGTTGAGAGCTCGAACGACTGCGGATAATGCCGCAGCGTGAGCCCGTGCGGGCGCAACTGATCTTCGAGCGCGGGGCCCAGCACGCCGGCTTGGATGCGCGCCGCGCGCGATTCGCGATCGATCTCGAGCACGCGGTCCAGCCGGCCGAGGTCGATCGATACCCAGCCCCGGTAATCGCCGCGGCGCGGGCCCTCCACGCCGCCGACCACGCTCGACCCACCGCCGTACGGTACGGCCGCGACCCGTGCGTCCGTGCACCAGTCGAGCAGCGCGATCACGTCCGCTTCGCTGCGCGGAAAAGCGACCACGTCGGGCGGGTTGCCGAAGTGCCGCGCGAACGCGCGCACGACATCGCCGAACGACTTGCCGTACGTGTGCCCGGCGCGCTCGAGCGGGTCGCTCGTGCACAGGCCCGCCAGCGCGGCCGGCGGCGCGACGCGCGGGGCGCGCAGGTTCAGCTCCGCAATGCGCGGCGGCGGCTGCGCCGTCGGGACCTCGATGCCGAAGCGCGCAGCCAGCGTCTCCGCGAGACGCTGCTGCTCCTCGGCCGTCGGTCCTTCGCCCTCGTATCCCCAGCCCCAGAACTTCCGCGTGCGTGTGCTCATCGCAGTTTCGTAGCGCAGGGGCGCGCGCGCGGCAAAGACAGGTGCGCCGGGGCGCCGACACTGCGCGACGTGGGCTGCGCTCAGCGCGCGCGCCGGCGGGTCTTGGGACACTCGCGGCCGATCGTCCGCATGAGATCGTGGAGATAGTAGAGCTCGGGGTAGATCAGGGACTTGCCACTCGTCATCAAGGCGGCCGCGAGCTGCCGCTCGGGGTCGGCCCAGGTGAGGATGTTCATGAGCCCCAGGTGCCCGAAGGCCTTCTCCGTGTCCGGCCCGAACAGGCTCACTTTGCGCGCGCCGAGCATGAAGCCGAGGCCGTAGCGGAGCGGCAGGACCAGCGTGAGATCGAATTCCATGTACGACTGCTCGCGCACGGCACGGCGAATGGTGCGCGGCGCGAAGATCTCGACGCCGTCCAGCCGGCCCCCGTCGAGCAGCAACTGATAGAAACGGCTGGCCTCGTCCGCCGTGGTGATGACGTTGCCGGCCGGCACCACGGCGGTGAGGAATCGGCGGTCGTTGGTGAGCGCCACGGCCTCGCGCATGCTCATGCCCAGCGCGCGACGGACGAGCGTCGACAGCGGCGGGAGCAGCGGCGGCCCCGTGGCGTAGCTGGTCGCGACCTTTGCGACGTCGCGCGCCGCCACGCCGTAGCGCATCCAGCGAAAGCCGAGCGGCTCCAGGATCTCCGTGGCGAGCACGGCATCGATCGACCGGCCGGTGACCCGGCGGACGACTTCGCCGAGCAGAAATCCGCCCGAGAGCGCGTGATAGGCGAGGCGCCCGGGCTGCCAGGTCGGCGGCGATTCGCACAGTATACGCACCACGGCGGCGAGGTGGCCGAGATTCTCCAACCGCAACGCCTCGCGCGGCAAGGTCGGAATGCCGGCGCGATGCGTGAGCACCTGCTCGATGGTGATTGCGTCCTTGCCGTGCGCGGCGAACTCCGGGATGTATTCGCAGACGCGGTCGGCGAGACGCAGCATCCGGCGCTGGTCCAGCAAGTGGATGACCATGGCCGTGACCGCCTTGGATGCCGAATAGATGTTGAACGGCGTCGCCGGCGTGGCGAGCCGCTTGCGCGCCTCCGGTGGATCGGCGGGCCCGTTGCCGCTCGCATACCCGATCGCGCGGTCCATCAGGACGTGCCCGTGCCGCCGAATGCAGAGCTGGATCGCCGCATGCATACCGGACTCGTACAGGCGCTCGACCGCCCGCCAGATCCGCGCGACGCCGGCGTCGGTGAGCCCGGCGCGGCGGGCGTCTACCTCCGCTTCCGCATTGATCGACGTGACGGCGGCCAGGTCTTTGGGCACCCGGCTGCGGACGACGAGCGGCGCCATTTACTGCCGGCCGGCGTCACCGGCCGGCGCCGGCGCGGCGAACCGCGCCGCCGTCGTCGCGCCTGACACGCGCATGGGCGGCCGTCCGCGCACTTCATCTGCCATCACGCACTCGCATCGGCGTGCTCCGATTGCGCGAGCTGCAACCCGACCGGCAGCGATTCGTCGAGAATGCGCGCGCGCTCCTGACCTTCGAGCGGTACCACCTCGGTCACGAGGCGCGCCGCGCGCTCGCCATGCGGGAGTGTGCGCAGCCGTTCGGCGAGGCGGTGTCGGAGGCCCTCGTCCAGATCGCGCTCGCGATCGCCGACCGCGCGCGCGAGTTGCACCAAGGCGAATGCGGTGGTCGATGGGCGCGGCCACTCCACCTCGAGCAGCGCGCTGGCCCAGGACTCCACCGTCGCGCGCGCGACCACGCAGTTGAGGGGTCCGGCGAAAGGCGCCCGCGAGCCGAGCCGGCCGAGGGCCCAGATCTCCGCGTCGGTGGCCTTGCCCCGCACCACCGCCGGCAGGAGCACGGCGCCGAGCTCCGCCTTGGCCTCGGCGGCCAGCCGCTCGCAACTGGCCAGCAACTGCCAGTATTCGCGGAGCTCCTGCGGGCCTATCAGCGACCGCTTCTCCTTCGCGCGCGACTTCAAGCGCGGCACGAGGAACGGTGCCGTCTGATTGAACAGCTCCTGCTGCTGGGCGCGGCTCAGCCCGCCGGCGATGCGCTTCCAGAGGCCCCACCATTCGACGCGGCATTGCACGGCGCGCGGAAAGCGCAGGCCCTGTGAGTAGAGCTTCCAGAGCTGCTGGATCCGCCACTCGTCGAGCTCGTGGCCGAAACCCGGCCGGAGCAGAAAACCGCACAGGTTCAGCCACCGCGCTTCGTGTGCCTGGCTGAGGCCGCGCGCGGCGCCGCCGGCGAAGAGCGCATCCCATAGCGGCCGGATCGCGGCGATCGGCCACGCATCCCTGCCCGCGTCGAGCCCGCTCTCCAGCGCGCGCATCAGCCCAAGCGGGTCGCCGCCCATGGCGCCGTCGGCTGGGAAGGCGTCGGTGATTGCCGCCGTGGCCGCGGCGAGGCGCTCGGCGGAGACGGCCAGCTCGCTGCCGCTCTCCGCCGGCGATTCCTCATCGTCGCCCGGCCCCGCTTCGCGTAGCGCGAACTGCAGCCGCCAGCGGTGCTGGGTGCTCAGCGAGTGGCACCACACCTCGAGCGTCCCGACCTCGGTGAGACCGGCCCCGATGTGCGCCGGCAACTCGGTGGCGGCGAGCTTCCTGCCAAAGCGCAGCACGGTGCGAATCGGCGGCAGCTCGTGCAGCGACTCGCGCTCCGCGCGCAGCACCGCACCGGCCGCGTCGCCGAGGCGCGTGCTGGATGCGAACAGCGGAAAGCTGACCGGCCGATTCGCCAGCACCGTGAACGTCGGGCTGGTGATCTCCACGGTCTCGCCTTCGCGCATGCCGCGCGGCGCCAGGCAGACGACGTCGACCATGCCCGGCGGCAGCTCGTCCGAAGCGGCCAGGCCGAGGTAGTAGGCGCGCGCGCTGCCGCCGCCGATGCGCACGCCGAGGCCGCGGCGCACGAGGCCGTAGTATGCCGCGCCGCGCGATACGGCGAGATCGAGATTCGGGCTCTCGAGCACCGCCGGTTCCCGCCCGCCGTGCCAACTCGCCAGTAGCGCGCCGAGGCGCGACCGCACCAGCGGGGGTGTGAGCGCCCCGCCGTTGAACAGCACCGCATCGGGAAAGCCGAGCGCCGCGTCGCCGTCCGCGCCATCGCCCGCGTGCTGGGCGAGAAACGCCGCGAGATGGCGCGAGACTTCCGCCTCGGCCGCGTAGGGCAACCCCCACTCCTGGAGGCCCGCGCGCGGTGTCCTGCGCGGCCGCGCATCCGCCGGCACCAGGGGAAAGAACCCGTCGAGGACCAGTCGCTCCACCTCATCGCGCGCCAACGCGGTGCTCGCAGAGCCGCCGATCACGGCGCGCCCGCGGCCGCCCAGCCGAATGGGAACCTCCGGCGGCGGCTCGTCTCCCAGCAGCGTCTCCTTGGCGGCGCGGCAGAGCGTCGTCAGCGCCTGCCATCGCTGGGTGTCGAGCCGCTCGCCGAGCCGCGGTTCGAGCAGGCGCGCCAGCGCGACGTCGATGTTGTCGCCGCCGAGGAGGATGTGATCGCCCACCGCTAGCCGTTCGAGCGCCAGCGTGTCGCCCTGCGGCTCGATGCGGATCAGGCTGAAGTCGGTGGTGCCGCCGCCCACGTCGATCACCAGGACCAGGCGGTGCGCGCGCAACCGCGCCTGCCAATCGTCCGCATGCGCGCCGATCCAGGCGTAGAACGCGGCTTGCGGCTCTTCGAGCAAGGTGGCGCGCGGCAAGCCGGCGCGCGCGGCCGCCGCCACGGTCAGCTCGCGCGCGACTTCATCGAACGAGGCCGGAACGGTCAGCACGACGTCCTGCTGCTCGAGCGGCGCATCCGGGAACCGCTGCGTCCAGGCTTCGCGGACGTGCGCGAGATAGCGGGCCGACGCCTCGACCGGGGACAGCTTGCGCACGTCGTCGGGCGCGGCCCACGGCAGGATCGCGCTCTCGCGGTCGACGCCGCCGTGGCACAGCCACGACTTCGCCGACGAGACCAGCCGCCCGGGCACCCTCGCGCCCTGCGCGCGCGCGAACTCGCCGACCGCAAAGTCGCGCGCTGGATCCCACGGCACCGCGAGCGCGCCGGGCGCGAGCTCGTGCTCACCGCCGACGTAGAGGAACGACGGCAGCGTAGGCCGATCGGCGACGGCCGACTCGGCGACCAGCTGCGGAATTGCGAGCGAGTGGATCGCGCGCTCGGCTGACGCGGCATCGACGTAGGCCACCGCCGAGTTGGTCGTCCCCAGATCGATGCCGACGATGTAGCGCGCTGCCATTGCCTGCTTCAACGGCCCCGCGCGGGCAGCCCGCTCCGGTGGACCGTGGCGCCCGCGACTCGCCGCGCTGGCGCGTGCACTCGCCTGGTCATCGGCTGCGGACGTTGAACTCGAGCCGCCAGCGCTGGCCGTCGCGGCTCACGCACCACAGCTCGAGCACCCCCAGTGCGTTCACGTCGGCTTCCAGATGGACGGGGATGGTGGCGCCTTCGTGTCCGGCCCAGTCGAGCGCGGTTTGCAGCGGCGGCAGCTCGACCAGCTCGTCTTCGCCCCATACCTCGAGCAATGTGCCCGGGCGATCGTCGCCGCGCGTCGCCGAGCTGAGAAAGCGGAACTCGGTCGGCTCGCCGACCACCAGGCCGAACTCCTGCGCCGGTAGCTCGACGGCGCTGCCCTCTTCGAGCCCGTACGGCACGACGCAGAGCGCCTTGATCGGCGCGCGCAGGCCGGGAACGGCGGGCATGGCGGTCTCCACGCCGATGTAGAACGTGCGCGCCGTGCCGCCGCGGATGCGCACGCCGCGGCCGCGGCGCGCCAGACCGTAGTACGCGGCGCCGCGCGCGACCGCGTACTCCGGATCGAAACCCTCCAGCGCGCGCAGCGGGCGCTCGGGATACCATTCCGCCAACACCTGCAGCAGGCGCTGTCGCAGCGCCGCCGCGCGCATGACGCCGCCGTTGAACAGCACGGCGCTGGGCGAGGCGGCCGCGGCGTTGCGCGCGAGAAATTGCGCGAGGTGACGGGTGATCGCCGCGTCGGCGGCGTAGGGTAAGCCGAGCTCCTGGAGACCCGTGCGGCGAGGCGCGAGCGGGCGATCCGCGGACGCGCAGCGCGGGAAGAAGCCGTCGAGGAGCGCGCCGCGCGCGTCTTCCTGCTCGATGTCCGCGCGCAGCGTCCCCCCGACGACCTTGCGGCCGCGGCCGAGAATGCTCACCGCCACGCTCTCCTCACCCGGGTCGGCGAGGAGCCGCTCCTTGGCGCTCCGGCAGCTCGCGACCAGCCCGCGCAGCTGCCACGCGTCGAGCGCCGTGCCGGAGGCCGCGAGGCGTTCGCGGGTGCGGTAGGCGAGGGCGAGGTCCATGTTGTCGCCGCCGAGCAGGATGTGGTCGCCGACGGCGATCCGTTCCAGGCCGAGCTGCCCCGCTTCGTCGCGCGCCGCAATGAGGCTGAAATCCGACGTGCCGCCGCCGACGTCGCACACGAGCAGCGACTCGCCGGGGCGGAGTTGCTCGCGCCAGGCATCCGCGCTCGCGTCGATCCAGGCGTACAGCGCCGCCTGCGGCTCTTCCAGCAAGGTGACCGGCGGCAGCCCGGCCTCGGCCGCCGCCTGCACCGTGAGCTCACGGGCGGCCGGGTCGAACGAGGCGGGCACCGTGAGCAGCACGTCCTGCTCGGCGATCGGATCGGCGGGAAAAGCCGCGTTCCACGCCGCGGCGATGTGCGCCAGATAGCGGGCCGAGGCCTCCACTGGCGTGAGCTGCGGTACATCCTCGGGAGCGCCCCACGGCAGAATGGGCGCGCGGCGATCCACGCCGGCGTGGGACAACCAGGATTTGGCCGAGGCGACCACGCGGTCCGGTACTTCGCTGCCGCGCGCCTGGGCGAAGCTGCCCACCACAACGGCGTCCGCGCTGCCCCATGGCAGCTGGCGCGCCGCGGCCGGCAGCTCACCGGGAGCGGGCAGATAACAGAACGACGGCAAGAGCGCGCGCGCTTCGACCGTGCCCGGCGCCGTGAGCTGCGGGATCGGCAGCAAGGCAATTGGCGCCGAGGCATCGACCGGGACGTATGCGACCACACTGTTGGTGGTGCCGAGGTCGATGCCGATGACGAACCGCGCTGCCATGATGACTCTCGAACCTGAACACGCACGCCCCCGAACGCAACGGGTGTCGCGCGCGCCGCTCTCCGGGCCGGCCCCTGGTGTTACGCGACCTCCACCTCCGCGGGCGCGAGAACGGCGGGGTCGACGCCGGCGGTGCGGGGCAGGCGCACGTGCGTGGCGCGCCAGCCGCCGTGCTGCAGCACGCCGCGAAACGGCGGCTGACCGTGTACGTTGCCAGTGAGGCGCACCTCGGCTGGATTGAAGCCCGGCGGCACCTCCATGCTGGTGCCGTCTTCCTGGGCGAAGATGCGCGCGATGTCCATGCGGCTGTGCAACGCTTCGCGGCAGCCGGCGTGGATCGCGCGGACCGCGGCACCCACTTGGGCGTCCGAGTAGGGCTCGATCTCCTCCTCGAGGAAGTCGATCAGCCGGCCCTCCTGCTGCAGCAGCGCCAGCATCCGCAGCGCGCCATCTGCGGTTGCATCCGGAGCGGCGGCGGGCGCCGGGGCGGCGGCGCGCGCGCTCTCCTGCGGACGCCCGAGGGTCGCGGCGAGAATGGCCAGGATCACGCCGATGGCCAGCGGCGCGCCGGTGAAGAACCAGACGAACTGCGGCCGCTGCGCCAGCAGTTGACCCACCGAGTGGATCGCGCGCTCGATGGTGCCATCTCCGGTGGGCGGTACCGTGCCGGTCAGCTCCTGCACCACGAGGGCGTGGCAGAGGATGTTCCCCGCTGCCAACAGGACGGCCGAGACCAGAATGGCCACGATGAGCAGCGTGCGACCGGCGGAGCTGGACATGAGTTTCCTCCCTGACGGGTACGGGCGGTGATGAACCCCGGCTTTATAGCCGACGGGAACTGCGAGCACCATACGCGCCCGCGTGCAAGGCCTGTGATGCGCGTGCGATTGCGCTGCGGCCCGGAACTTGCCACATGGCGCGCATGCCCCTCCGCCTGGGCATCGATCTCGGCGGCACCAAGATCGAGGGCGTCGTGGTGGACGATGCCGACGGTCGCGTAGTCGCGCGCGAGCGCGTGCTCACCGAGAGCGCGCGCGGGTACGCGCACATCGTCGATCGGGTGGGCGAGCTCGCCTGCGCGCTTCTGGCGCGAGCACCCGGTTGCGCTTCGATCGGCGTCGGCACGCCGGGCGCCGTGTCGAGTCGCAGCGGCCGCATGAAAAACTGCAACACCACGTGCCTCAACGGCGCCGATCTCGCCGGCGATCTCGCCCGCCGCATCGGGCGCCCGCTGCGGGTGGAGAACGATGCGAACTGCTTCGCCCTCGCCGAGGCGCGCCATGGAGCGGGGCAGGGCGCGCGGCTGGTGTTCGGGGTGATCATGGGCACTGGGGTCGGCGGTGGCCTGGTCATCGATGGCCGGCTGTGGAGCGGCCCACAACACATCGCCGGCGAGTGGGGCCACCATCGAATCGAGCCGGCTGGACGGCCGTGCTACTGCGGCGGGCGCGGTTGCGTGGAGACGCTGCTCGCCGGTCCCGCCGTCGAAAGCCGCTATCGCGAGCGCGGCGGCGCGCCGGCCGCCATGGAGGAGATCGTCGGGCGCGCGCGCGCCGGCGAACGGCTGGCCGGCGCGGTGCTGGAAGAGTTCCTCGACCACTTCGGCCACGCGCTCGGCAATGTCATCAGCATCCTCGATCCCGACGCCGTCGTTCTCGGCGGTGGCCTCTCCAACATCGACGAGCTCTACGTCGCGGGCGTGGGCGCGGTGGCCCGTTACGTGTTCAACGACGAGCTGCGTACCCCGATCCTGCGCAACCGCCTCGGCGACTCCGCCGGCGTCCTCGGCGCCGCGCTGCTCGACGCGTACGAGGAGCGCGCGGCGGCATGACACGCCGCGGCGACGGCGTTTCCGCATTGCGCGCCAGCGCGCGCCCACGCCAGCGCCCGGCTGCCGTGCACGGGCGCCGCGCGCGTGCCTTCTCGCCCCCGCGCTGGAGCGGCTCGCACCGGTGACTTGGTGGGCTGACAAACGCGTGCTGGTGACCGGTGGGGCCGGGTTTCTCGGCACCCATCTGGTCGCGGCGCTACGCGCACGGGGCGCCGCGGAGATCATCGCGCCGCGCAGCCGCGACTACGATCTGCGCGACCTCACGGCGATTCGCCGCCTTCTGGCGGATTCGCGCCGCGGCGGCGCCCCGGTGCATCTCGCCGTGCATCTCGCCGCGCGCGTCGGCGGCATCGGCGCGAACCGCGAACGCCCGGCGGAGTTCTTCTACGACAATTTGTTGATGGGCACGCAGTTCATGCACGAGTCGTGGCGCGCCGGCGTGCCGAAATTCGTCGCCCTCGGGACGGTGTGCGATTACCCGAAGTTCGCCCCCGTGCCGTTCCGCGAAGAGACGCTCTGGGACGGTTATCCGGAAGAGACCAATGCGCCGTACGGGCTGGCCAAGAAGATGCTCCTCGTGCAAGCGCAGGCATACCGAGCCCAGTACGGCTACAACGCGATCTTCCTCATGCCGGTGAACCTCTATGGCCCGGGCGACAACATCGACCTCGAGACCTCGCACGTCATTCCGGCCCTGATTCGGAAGCTCGTTCAATCCCGGCGTTGCGCCCCGGCAGGCAAGCGGCCCGCCATAACCGTATGGGGTACCGGCGCCGCCACGCGCGAATTTCTCTACGTCGAAGACGCCGCCGAAGGCATTCTGCTCGCCGCCGAGCGCTACGACGGCACCGACCCCGTGAACCTCGGCTCGGGCGAGGAGATCTCGATCCGCGCGCTCGTCGGCCGCATCAGCGAACTGCTCGGCATGGACCCCGAGATCGTCTGGGACGCCAGCCAGCCAGACGGCCAGCCG
Source organism: Binatia bacterium (assembly GCA_050176585.1). GTDB lineage: Bacteria > Desulfobacterota > Binatia > HRBIN30 > CADEER01 > CAYYWP01. The sequence continues at coordinate 30,020 of JBFXHX010000012.1, read as the reverse complement.
CGCCGCTCTCTGGACACGACGCGGGCCGAGCGCCTGTTCGGCTTCCGCGCCCGCACCCCGCTGCGCCAAGGCCTGCAGAAAACGATCAATTGGTTCTTGGGGATAAACGTCGGCGATTAGGGGGTTAGGAGGTTTCGGGGTAGGGCCGCAGCGGGCCTGAAGTATGACTGCTGGACCTAATCCCTAACGCGCCGACGTGTAACTCCAGCCCTCAGGCGGGTCGATTGCGTACGAGCTGAATTGACGGTCATTCTGCGATTTGCACGCTTGGCAGAATTTCATTCGGAGAAGTGATTGATTTGCGCAGCTGACTGAAGTAGCGGGCAGGTATTCCCAATGAAATCAGAACCGCAGCAGATGGAGCTCGACACTATCGACATTCAGATCCTCGCCCTGCTCCAGGAGCACTGCAAGACCCCGCTGGCCAAGATCGGCCAGCAGGTGGGCTTATCCGCGCCCGCGGTCATCGAGCGGATCAAGAAGCTCGAAGAGGGTGGGGTGATCCTCGGCTACAGCGCTCTGGTAGACGCGCGCAAGCTCGGCTGTGACATCACCGCGTTCATCGGCGTGCAGACATCGCAGCCGAGCGGGATCGATGCCGTGGAAGAGAAGATCGCCTCGTGGCCGGAGGTGCTGGAGTGCCATCACGTGACCGGCGGGTACACGCTGTTGCTGAAGGTCAAGACCGTCGACACCGGCTCGCTCGAGGCCTTGATCAGCCATCTGCGCGCAATTGAAGGCGTGTCGCGGACCGAGACCATGGTCGTGCTGTCGACGCATACGGAGCGACAGCTGCTCGTGCAGGCCGAGACGCCGCCCCAGCGGCGGCAGCCGCGGCGCGCGTTGACCCGGCTGGTGCACGCGGGTTCGGGCCGGTGAGCGGGATTGCGACGATGCGACGGTTGCGCAAGCAGGGGCTGTACGATCCGGCGTTCGAGCACGACGCCTGCGGGGTAGGGTTCGTCGCGAACATCACCGGCGCCCAGTCGCACGACATCATTCGCCAGGGCCTCACGGTTCTGCAGAATCTCACCCACCGCGGCGCGTGCGGGTGCGATCCGGAGACCGGCGACGGGGCGGGCATCCTCATCCAAGTCCCCGACCGCTTCCTGCGCAAGGCGTGCGAGGCGATCGACATCGCGCTACCGCCGGTCGGCGAGTACGGCGTCGGGCTCGTGTTCCTGCCGCCGAACGTGCGCGAGCGCAACTACTGCGAACAGACCTTCGCCAAGGTGGTGCGCGAGGAGGGCCAGCGGCTGCTGGGGTGGCGGACGGTGCCGGTCGACGCGAGCCGCTGCGGGCGGCTGGCGCAGAGCAACCTGCCCGTGATCCGCCAGATCTTCATCGGCAAGGGGCGCCGCACCGCCGATCCGGTCGGGCTCGAGCGCAAGCTCTACGTGATCCGCAAGCGCGTGGAGCGCGCCATCCGCGAGTCGGCGTTGAACGACCGCGAGTTCTTCTACGTGCCGAGCCTGTCCTCGCGCACGCTGGTGTACAAGGGGTTGCTGCTGCCGGAGCAGATTCCCGCCTTCTATCTCGACCTGGTGGACAGCGACCTCACCAGCGCCCTCGCGCTCGTGCACCAGCGCTTCTCCACCAACACGCTACCGTCCTGGGACCGCGCGCACCCGTACCGCTTCGTCGCGCACAACGGCGAGATCAACACGCTGCGCGGCAACATCAATTGGATGCATGCGCGCCAGGGGCAGTTCGCCTCGCCGCTGTTCGGCGACGACATGCAGAAGATTCTGCCGATCATCGAGCCCAACGGTTCCGACTCGGCGATGTTCGACAACGCCCTCGAATTGCTCACGCACACCGGCCGCTCGCTGCCGCACGCCGTCATGATGATGATTCCGGAAGCGTGGCAGAACCACGAGACGATGAGCGACGCGAAGAAGGCGTTCTACGAGTACCACTCGTCGCTCATGGAGCCGTGGGACGGCCCGGCTTCGATCGCGTTCACCGACGGGACGGTCATCGGCGCGGTGCTCGACCGCAATGGGCTGCGCCCTTCGCGCTACGTCGTCACTAAGGACGGTTTCGTCGTGATGGCCTCCGAGGTGGGCGTGCTGGACATCCCGCCGGAAAACGTCCTGCACAAGGACCGCCTGCAACCGGGGCGCATGTTCCTGGTCGACACGGCGCAGGGCCGCATCATCGCCGACGAGGAGCTGAAGGAGGGCATGGCGGCGCGCCATCCCTATCGGACCTGGCTGGACCTCAACCTCGTGCGCCAGTCCGACCTGCCGCCGCCGGAACAGGTGCCGTCGGTCGAACCCGGTGACGATCTGCTCTGCCGCCAGCAGTGCTTCGGCTACACGCTCGAGGACGTGCGGCTGCTGCTCGCGCCCATGGCGATCAACGGCCAGGAGGCAGTGGGCTCGATGGGCACCGACACGCCGCTGGCGGTGCTCTCGAACAAGCCGCAGCCGCTGTTCAACTACTTCAAGCAGCTGTTCGCCCAGGTCACCAACCCGCCGATCGACCCCATCCGCGAGGATTTGGTGATGTCGGCCGTCACCACGCTCGGCGCCGAGGAGAATCTGTTCGAGGAGACGCCGGAGCACTGCCGCCAGCTCCGCCTGGAGACGCCGATCCTCACCAACGCCGAGATGGCGCAGGTGAAGGCGATTCGCCGCGGCGTGCTCCGCGCGGTGACGCTGCCGATCCGCTACCCGGTCGCCGAGGGCGGGGCAGGGTTGCGCGCGGCCCTCGACGCGCTCTGCGCGCGCGCCGCGGAGGCGGTGGCCGCGGGGGCGACGATCCTCGTGCTCTCGGACCGCGACATCGACGAGCAGCATGCGCCGATCCCGAGCCTGCTCGCCGTCGGGGCCGTGCATCATCACCTCATCCGCGAGGGCACGCGGACCCGCTGCGGCATCGCGCTCGAATCGGGCGAGCCGCGCGAGGTCATGCACTTCGCGCTGCTGGTCGGCTACGGCTGCGCGGCGATCAATCCGTACCTGGCCTTCGAGACGCTCGTCGACATGGTGCGCGCCCACATCCTGAAAGATGTCGAACCGGATGAGGCGATAAAGCACTACATCAAGGCCATCACCAAGGGGCTGCTCAAGGTCGCGTCGAAGATGGGCATCTCGACCCTGCAGAGCTACCGCGGGGCGCAGATCTTCGAAGCCATCGGGCTGAACCGCGACGTCATCGAGCAGTACTTCACCTGGACGCCTTCGCGCATCGACGGCATCGGGCTCGACGTCATCGCCGCCGAGTGCGCAGCGCGGCACCATCACGCCTACGCGATCTCACCGGCGCTCGACGGCGATCTCGACGTGGGCGGTCACTACCAGTGGCGGCGGCGCGGCGAGTTCCACATGTACAACCCGGAGTCGATCGCCAAGCTGCAACACGCGGTGCGCAAGGGCAGCTACGCGCTGTTCAAGGAGTACTCCCGGCTGGTCGACGACCAGAACCGCGAATTGTGCACGCTGCGCGGGCTCCTGCGATTCAAGCCGTCGAAGCCGGTGCCGATCGAGGAGGTCGAACCGGCGTCGGGGATCGTCACCCGCTTCAAGACCGGCGCGATGTCGCTCGGCTCGATCAGCCGCGAAGCGCACGAAAACCTCGCGATCGCCATGAACCGCATCGGCGGCAAATCGAACACCGGCGAGGGCGGCGAGGACCCGGTGCGCTTCAGCCCGGATGCCAACGGCGATTCGCGGCGGAGCGCGATCAAGCAGGTGGCGTCCGGCCGCTTCGGCGTGACGAGCTATTACCTGGTCAACTGCGACGAGCTGCAGATCAAGATGGCGCAGGGCGCGAAGCCCGGCGAGGGCGGACAGCTGCCGGGCCACAAGGTCGACGAGTACATCGCGCGCATCCGGTACTCGACGCCCGGGGTCGGGCTGATCTCGCCGCCGCCGCACCACGACATCTACTCGATCGAGGATCTCGCGCAGCTCATCCACGACCTCAAGAACTCGAACAACCGCGCCAGCATCAGCGTCAAGCTGGTCGCCGAAGTCGGCGTCGGCACGGTTGCCGCGGGCGTGTCCAAGGCCAAGGCGGACATCGTGCTGATCAGCGGGCACGATGGCGGCACCGGCGCATCGCCGCTCACCTCGATCAAGCACGCCGGCATTCCCTGGGAGCTCGGCCTCGCCGAGACCCAGCAGGTGCTGGTCATGAACGATCTGCGCGGCCGCATTCGCGTGGAGACCGACGGGCAGTTGAAGACCGGCCGCGACGTCGCGATCGCCGCCCTGCTCGGGGCCGAGGAGTTCGGCTTCGCGAGCGCTGCGCTGGTCGCATCGGGCTGTGTGATGATGCGCGTGTGCCACCTGAATACCTGCCCCGTCGGCATCGCCACGCAGGATCCCGTCCTGCGGGCGAAGTTCGAGGGCCGCCCCGAGCACGTCGTGAATTTCATGCTGTTCGTGGCCGAGGAGCTGCGCGAGTACATGGCCGCGCTCGGCTTCCGCTCCATCGACGAGATGGTGGGGCGCGTCGATCGCCTCGACGCGCGCGACGCGATCGAGCACTGGAAGGCCAAAGGCGTGGATCTCACGCAGATCCTCCACAGGCCCGAGGTGCCGCCGGAGGTCGCGACGCATTGCGTCACCACACAGGATCACGGCCTCGAGCAGGCGCTGGACAACCAGCTGATCGAGCTGGCGCGGCCCGCGCTCGAGCACGGCACTGCCGTCGAGATCGCGCTGCCGATCCGCAACACCAACCGCACCGTGTGCACGATGCTGTCGGCCGAGGTGTCGCGGCGATGGGGCGAGGCCGGCCTGCCGCCGGAGACCATTCGCATCAGCTTCGCCGGCTCGGCCGGGCAGAGCTTCGGCGCGTTCATGGCGACCGGATTGAGCGTCCACCTCGAAGGCGATGCCAACGATTACTTCGCCAAGGGGATGTCGGGCGGCCTGATCGTCGCCGTGCCGCCCGCCCGTGCGACCTTCGTGCCGGAGGAGAACATTATCGTCGGTAACGTGTCGCTGTACGGCGCCACCGGCGGCGAGGTGTTCCTGCGCGGTATGGCGGGCGAGCGCTTCGCCGTGCGCAACAGCGGCGCCACGGCGGTGGTGGAGGGGGTCGGCGACCACGGCTGCGAATACATGACGCGCGGGCAGGTGGTGGTGCTGGGCAAGACGGGCCGCAACTTCGCCGCCGGCATGAGCGGGGGCGTGGCCTACGTGCTCGACGAGGACGGCGATTTCGCGGTGCGCTGCAACAACGGCATGGTGGAGCTCGAAGCGCTCGACGGGCGCGACGCCGATCGGCTGAAGGACCTCATCCACCGCCATTATCAACTGACGCAGAGCGCGGTGGCGTGGCGGATTCTGTCCGGGTGGAAGGACTGCATCGCACGCTTCGTGAAAGTCATGCCGACCGAATACCGCCGGATCCTCGCCAAGCAGCACCTCGATTCCGACGCGGCTAGGCTGGCGAGTGTGTAACGAAGCGCGGCGCGCCTAGCGCCGAAGCGCCCCTCGCGGGGGCACGGCCGCAGGCGACGCGCGATACGGGACGGGCAATCGAGAGCGATGGGAAAGATCACCGGTTTTCTGGAGCTTCCGCGGGCGCTGCCGCCGCGGCGCCCGGTGGCGGAGCGCCTGAAGGATTGGCGCGAGCTGGAGGGCAAGTTCAACGACGCCGAGCTGCAGGGGCAGGGCGCGCGCTGCATGGATTGCGGCATCCCCTTCTGCCACAAGGGCTGCCCGCTCGGGAATCTCATCCCCGATTGGAACGACCTGATTTATCGCGGGCGCTGGAAGGCGGCGATCGACCGGCTGCACTCCACGAACAACTTCCCCGAGTTCACCGGACGCATCTGTCCGGCGCCGTGCGAGGAGGCCTGCGTCCTCAACATCAACAACGACCCGGTCACGATCAAGCAGATCGAGAAGCAGACGATCGATCACGCGTTGAAGGTCGGCTGGGTGCTCCCGATGCCCCCCGCCGAACGGACCGGCAAGAGCGTCGCGGTCGTCGGGTCCGGACCGGCCGGCCTCGCCTGTGCACAGCAGCTCGCGCGCGCCGGCCATCTCGTCACGGTGTTCGAGCGCGATGACCGCATCGGCGGTCTCCTGCGCTACGGCATTCCCGACTTCAAGATGGAGAAGCACCTGATCGACTTCCGCCTGCGCCAGATGGAAGCCGAAGGCGTGACGTTTCGACCCGGGGTCAACGTCGGGTTCGACGTCACGACGGCCCAGCTCCGGCGCGATTTCGATGCGGTGGTGATCGCCATTGGCGCGACCAAGTCCCGCGATCTGCCGGTGCCGGGCCGCGAGCTGCAGGGCGTCGTGCTGGCGATGGATTACCTGCCGCAGCAGAACAAAATCGTCGCCGGAGACGTCCTCGGCGACCAGATCACCGCCACCGGCAAGCACGTCGTGATCCTCGGCGGCGGGGATACGGGTTCCGATTGCCTCGGCACGTCCAACCGCCAGGGCGCGACATCGGTGCACCAGTTCGAGCTGCTACCCGAACCGCCCGGATCGCGCACGCCCGACATGCCGTGGCCGTACTGGCCGATGATCCTGCGCACGTCGAGCTCGCACGAAGAAGGCGTGATCCGCGACTGGAGCATCAACACCAAGCGGTTTCTCGGCCGCAACGGCTCCGTGACGGAGCTCGAAGCGGTCCGCCTCGAATGGATTCCGGGCAGCAACGGCCGCCCGCAGATGCGCGAGATCCCCGGGAGCGAGTTTCGCCTGCGCGCCGATCTCGTCTTGCTGGCACTCGGCTTCCTCGGCCCCGAGCACGACGGCCCCATCAAGGAGCTGGCGCTCGATACCGACGAGCGGAGCACCATCGCCGCCGACAGCGATTACGCGACCAGCGAGCGCGGCGTGTTCGCCTGCGGCGATGCGCGGCGCGGCCAGTCGCTGGTGGTGTGGGCGATCTGGGAAGGCCGCGAGTGCGCGCGCGGCGTCGACAAGTTCCTGATGGGGCGGACCGATCTGCCCGCCAGCCCGTAGCGCTAAGCGAGCGGGCCCGCCCCGGTAGGCGATCCGCGGGGTCGGCGGCTAGCGGCGGCCTCCCCGCCCGCCGGGCTGGGCGCGGAAGAACCCGCCCTCGATCGCCGGGCCGCGTGCGATCTTCGTGCTCGCGACCGGTAGCGCGGTGAACTTCATCCGGTCGATCGCGCGCTTCAGGGTGGTGCGCAGCTGCGTGCGCTGCATGGAGGTTTGCAGGGCGGACTCGAGGTCGCGGGTGGGAATCATCAGCGTCGTCTTGCGATCGCGCAACGAAATCAACGCGCATACGCCGGGCGTATCGCCGCTGGCGGTCGTTACACTGAGATCGGCTTTCCGGTCGATCCCGCGCACCAAGCTCCAGAGCAGGGCCTTCGCTTCACTGACGGACAGTGGCATCTCGTCTCCTTCGGCGCGTTCAAACAGGCGCGGAATTGCGCTCGGCGGTGCCGCGCTCACCCTAAGCCCAGGGCGGGGGGAGTCAAGTCGAGCAGTTGACATCGGCGCGCAAGCGTATCACATCGCCCGGTCGTGTGCAGGGTGATGTCCGAGCGGTCGACCGAGACGCGCTGGGCCAGGGCGCGGACTGGGCGCGCCCGATCCCGACGCACGCCGACCGGCCAGCCTCGATTCGCTCGGCGCCGGGCGCGGCAGTCGGGTTGCCCGAGCGCGACCGGCGCGCCGGAGTACCGCGGCGGCCGCGCCGCCGTCCTGCGACAGCGCTGATCCGTCGGTTCCGAGCGGTGGGAGGGGGGATGGCAGAGTACGACGCGATCGGCGAGCTCTACTCGGAGGTCAAGACCGCCCCGTTCCGCGTCCATCTGGAGGCGTACACGGTCGAGCGATGGGCGGGCGACGTGCGCGGCGCGCGCGTGCTCGATCTCGCCTGCGGGGACGGATTCTATAGCCGCCGCTTCATGGCCGCGGGCGCGGCCGAGACGCTGGGGGTCGATGCATCGGCGGAGATGGTCGCGCTCGGCCGGCGCGTGGAAGCGGCAGCGCCGCGCGGCTGTCGATACCTGCACGCCGACGTGAGCGCGCTCGGCGTGATCGGGGAGTTCGACCTGGTCGTGGCGGCCTATCTGCTCAACTACGCGCGCACGCGCGCGGAGCTGCGCCGGTTCGCCGATGTGATGTATGCGAACCTGCGCCCCGGCGGTCGGTTGGTGGGCGTCAACGAGTACAACGACGATGGCGTCACCGGCACGCGCGACTTCGCGCGCCACGGATTCTTGAAGATCGGCCCGTCGCCGTACGTCGAGGGCGCCGAGGTCACGTGCGAGTTCCTCCTCGGAGAGGGCCGAAACTTCTCGATCACGAACTATTACTGGCGGCCGGAGACGTATCTCGAGATCCTCGCGGACGCGGGCTTTCGGAATCCGGCCTGGCACCTGTTCGAGGTCTCTCCCCAGGGGCGGTCTTCGTTTCCGCCCGGCTACTGGGATGACCTGCTCTCGCCGCCGCCGATGAAGGTCTTCGTCGCCGAGCGGTGACTTCGCGCGGTCCGTGGTGCGCGAAAACGGCCGACGAGCCGCGCCGCGCGTGTCCACGCGCACGCGTGCGCTATCGATGTCGCCAGACCACCAGGCGGTCGAACGATTTCATCTCGGTCCAATCGGCGGACTCCGGCGGCTGATCGCGAAAACTGAGCAGGAAGTCCTCGCCGCGCATGCGGTCCACCTCTCCCTCGTGGAGGTTCGCAAGCCCGTGGCGGCGGCGCAGCAGCCAGTCGTATGGTCGGCCGATCGAGTACCAGCGGAAGGCCGGATGCCGGGTAACGCGTCTGGGGATCCACTCCTTGCCGGTGCCGAGATCGTAGCCGAGGTCGACCTGGTCGCCGCCCGCCTCGGCGCGGTGGCGGGCGGCGATCCAGTCGATCGCCTCGCGCATCTCGCTCGCGGGGACGACCGCCGTATAGAGTTGCCGATAGCGCACGCCCGGACCGTTCACCGCGAGCCATCCGAGCAGGAGGACCGCCGCGCCTGCGGTGAGCGCCGCCACTGGCCGGTACAGCCGACCATGGCTTTGCAGGAGCACGAGCGCTGACGCCAGAAATGCCGGCGTCAGCGAGACCCAGAGATCGCCGCGTGACCACGGCATCACCCCGAGCGCGAGGCGCGCGGCCACGAGTAACGCGGCGTAGCCGAGCAGCAGCGCCGCGATGGGGGCGCGATCGCCTTCGAGCGCCGTCAGGAGAGCGCCCCGGCGGGTGCGCAGCGCGGCCCACAGCGCAGCGAGGAGGGGCAGCACTGCGACGGCGATCGCGACCTGCACGACCAGCAGGCCGAAGATCGCTGGCAGCTCCGACTTGAGCAGCCGGCGGACGACCTGCGCGCCGGCAAAGGAGAAGAACAGCACGGCGGGAAGGGTGAAGCAGAAGAGCGCGGCTGCCAGGGGCGCGAGGGCGGGCCACTGGCGGAGCGCGCGCCCGCGTTCGACGACGCGCGCCGGTCCGTACCAAGCGAGCAATGCGATCGCTGCGCCGGCGGCCACGGCAAGGAGCGTCACGGTGCGCAGGGCTCCCGCGTCGAGTCGCCCGGCGGTGTCGAACCACCACGGCCCGTAGAGCTGCGGCACGATGAATGCCAACAGCATTGCGCCGCCTTTGATCAGCCGCGCGTCCAGCGGTGCGGGCCGCATCCGCAACACCGCCAACAGCAGCACGAGATGGATCGCCAGATCGGGGAAATGGACGAGGTGGATGGCGGGCTGGAGCAACGCCAGCGCGGCGTATGCGAGCACCGCGAGCGCGCGGCGCTTGGCGCCGCCGCGCTCCAGCAGGAGATACAGCAGCAGCGCGAGGATCGCTACCGACGCCAAACGCGCGAGGTACTGGTTCCAGAGGCTGAACGAGCTGAGCACTAGCGCCGGATTGAACCACAGCACCGCGACGGCCAGGACTTTTTCGATCGGCGTTCGCCCGATCAACAATCCGAGCGGGCAGAGCGCGGCGAGATGCACGGCGGACAGGGCGCGCGAGATCGCGAGCAGGTCGGGCAGCCACGCGAACGGCACGGCGACCAGTGGGGCGCCGATCATGTTGCGGATGCCCGTGCTGCTCACCAAGCCGAGTCTGTGCACGCGTCCGGCCAAGATGTCGGACGCCTGCCACAGCGTCCCGGCTTCGTCCTCGGCCCAACACTCCAAATGGGCGAGCGCCCATGCGCTCGCGACCGCGGCGCACGCGAGCAGCGATACCGCCGCGATTACGCCGAGTCGGCCGCTCGCGAACCCTGCGCGCCCCCCCGCGCGGTCATCCGAATCCGCCAAGTGGAATCCACGCGTGCGGAGCGTATCGCATACTGCCGACCGGCTGGCGATGGGCGGTGGGTCGCGGCGCAGGGCATCCGGGCGGCTCGACCTCGGCGCGCGGTTCTGAGACAACGAGCGCGCGTATGACGGTGGCCGTGGCAGTGCTGGCGGTGGTGTGGGTGGGCTACGCCTTGTTCGGCCGGCGCTGGCGCGTCGAGCCGCGACTCGCGCCCGCGCCGGCCGCGCCCGCCGGCCCCCGTTCGGTGGTGGCCGTCGTCGCCGCCCGCAACGAGGCCGATCAGTTGCCGCAGACGCTCGGTGCGCTCCTCACCCAGACGGGCGCTGCCGTGCATGTGATGCTCGTCGACGACCATTCGAGCGACGGCACCGCCGACGTGGCGCGGCGCATAGCGGCGGCCGCGGGCACTGTGGACCGCCTGACGGTATTGACCGCGCTCGAGTTGCCGCCCGGCTGGACGGGCAAAGTCTGGGCACAAGCGCAGGGCATCGAAGCCGCGGCGGCGCGTGGCGCCGAATGGATCTGGCTGACCGATGCGGACATCCATCACGGCGACGGGGTGCTGGCGCGGTTACTCGCGACTGCGGAGCGCGAGGACCGCGACCTGGTCTCGGCCATGGCGCGGCTGCGCTGCGACACGGCGTGGGAAAAGCTCCTGATCCCGGCGTTCACGTATTTTTTCGCGGCGCTCTACTCGTTCGCGCACACGCGCGACGATCGCTCGCGCACTGCCGGCGCCGCAGGCGGCTGCATTCTGGTGCGGCGCGCCGTGCTCGAGCGCGCTGGCGGCATCGCGGCGATCCGCGATGCCGTCATCGACGACTGCGCGCTCGCCCGGATCTGCAAGGCCGCCGGTGGCCGGCTATGGTTGGGGTACGATCCGGGTGTGTGTTCCACGCGCGGCTACGCCGGTTTGCGGGGTATCTGGGACATGGTCGCGCGCAGCGCCTACACGCAGCTGCGCCACAGCCCGCTCGCGCTCGCGGGATCGGTGCTCGGGCTGCTGTACGTCTTTCTGCTTCCGATCGCGGCGCTCAGCGGAGCGGCGAGCGCCGTCCTCCTCGGATCCGCGGCGTATGCGGCGATGATCCGCACGTATCTCCCCATGGTGACTTATCTCTCGTGTGGCCCCGCCTGGGCACTGGTGCTTCCAGTCTCGGCAGCGCTCTACACCGCCATGACGATCAGCTCGGCGTGGCGTCATCACCGCGGGCGCGGCGCGGCGTGGAAGGGTCGTACCTATGGCGCGCGCGCGAGCTCGTCGAGCGCGCCGGATCTCGCCCGCTCGTCGGCGCGGCCGCGTCAGTAGGTCATCAGCAGGCCGGTTCTGCCGACCCACGTCGTGCGGTCGCCACGGTTCAGGGCTTTCAACGTGTCGCTGAGCACCAGCAGGTCCACGCCGATGCTGAAGCTCCAGAGTCCGTACTGCGCCGGCATGAAGGCGAGCGGAATGCTGGCGATCAGGCCGGGGTTGAAGAAGCCGAAGGTCTCGAAATCGCCGTCCGGTTGCGCAGGCGCGTAGTAATCGTGGAGCGAAAGGCCGACCGAGATCGGCACGGCCACCGTCACCGGCCAGGCGGTGGCTTTGAACAACACGGTGCTGGGTTTGATTCCGGGTTGCGCGTACACACCGCCCTCGGCCACGCCGAAACCCGCGCTGATGAGCGCGTACCCGAAGCCGATCGACGGCTGCAGGGCATAGCCGCCGAGGAACTCGCTGTCGTTGAAGGCGAGGTTCAGCGTGAACTCGTGCGCGGTAGAAAACGCGCCGTTGGGCGACATGTAGGCTGCCCACGCCACGCTGCCGACAAAGTACTGCGCGAAGCCGAAGGTCGGCCCGACGCTGACGTCGGCTTCGAACCAACTGCTCGGGCCTCCATCCGCGAACGACTTCTTTGAATGGAAGCTGTGCCAGGTGCCGAGGCTCAGATACGCATAGTCCAGCAGATTGCCGTCGTCGTCTTCGTACGCGAGGAAGTTGAGCGTGCCGTAGGGTTGAAACACCACGCCGTTACGCTCGGCCCGAATGCCGCGGAAGTAATACGCGGTGGCGAAATCGGCGCCGATCGTGAACGTGATTTCGCCGCGATCGAGCGGAGCCGGTTTTTCCATTTCTATGGGGAGATTCCCCGGTTCCACCGTACCGGGCGGCGCGGGATTCGTCTCCGCGCAGCCCGGGCGCACGAACGCACAGACCGCGACCACCGCCACGACCCCACTCCACCCTACACGGCTGAACTGCATGCGATTCTCTTTCTGTAACGAGTAAACGCGACGTTAGGAGCAAGGTATGTGCCCCTGGCAAGCACCAAGCGGGACGTGCGTCCGGTGTGATCCGACTTTCGGCCGCGCGTGAGTTCGGGCCTACCGCACCGCATGTCGTGAGCGGCGGCCCGCTTCACGTCGAGGCGAGCCGCGGCCCGACAGCTGCGCCGCGCGACTTGGTCAGCCGCGGCGGAGGGCGTTCCGAACAGCGCGGTGGCGGCGACCCTTCAGGCCTGGCCCGATGCCGCGCGCAGTGGCTCGGCGGGCGCCGGTTGCAGGGCCCGGTCGAGCACCTGATCGACGGTGTCGACGAAGCTGAACTCCATGCTCTGGCGCACGATCTCGGGCACGTCCTCGAGGTCCTTTTCGTTCCGCTTGGGCAGGATCACCGTCTTGATCCCGGCGCGGTGCGCACCGAGCACCTTCTCCTTGATGCCGCCGACCGGCAGTACTTTGCCGCGCAGCGTGATCTCACCCGTCATCGCCACCTCGTGGCGCACCGGGCGGCCGGTGAGCAGTGAGGTCAGCGCGGTCGCGATGGTGACGCCGGCGGACGGGCCGTCCTTCGGGACCGCGCCGGCGGGGACGTGGATGTGGATGTCCGTAGTCTCGAAGAAGTCCGGCGGAATGCCGAGGCGCTGCGCGCGCGAGCGGATATGGCTGAGCGCCGCCTGCGCCGACTCCTTCATCACGTCGCCGAGGTTGCCGGTGACGATGATCCCTTTCTTGCCGGCCATCTTCGACGCCTCGATGAACACGATGTCGCCGCCCATCGGCGTCCACACCAGGCCAACGGCGACGCCGGGCTCGTCGATCCGCTCGGTCACCTCGGCGAAGAAGCGCTCCGGTCCGAGCAGTGCGCGCACCTTCTCGGGCGTGGCGATGACCGGTTGGGTATCGCCTTCGGTGATCGCGCGCGCCACCTTGCGGCAAATGCTGCCGATCTCGCGTTCGAGATTTCGCAGGCCCGCTTCGCGCGTGTAGTGGTGGATGAGGAACAGCAAGCCCTCGTCCGTGAACACCACCTGCTCGGGACTGATGCCGTTCTCGGCGATCTGCTTCGGGATCAGGTGACGCCGCGCGATCTGCAGCTTCTCCTCGTCCGTGTAGCCGGCTAGCTCGATCACCTCCATCCGGTCGCGCAGCGGCGCCGGGATCGGATCGAGCTGGTTGGCGGTGGTGATGAACAGGACCTTGGAGAGATCGAAAGGGACGTCGAGGTAGTGATCCTGGAAGGTGTAGTTCTGCTCCGGGTCGAGCACCTCCAGCATCGCCGATGCGGGATCGCCGCGGAAATCCATGCCGAGCTTGTCGATCTCGTCGAACACCATTACCGGGTTGTTCGAGCCGACGCTGCGCAGGCTCTGGATGATGCGGCCCGGCATGGAGCCGATGTACGTGCGCCGATGTCCGCGGATCTCCGCTTCATCGCGCATGCCGCCGAGCGAGATCCGCACGAACTTCCGTCCGAGGGCGCGCGCAATCGAGCGCCCGAGCGAGGTCTTGCCGGTTCCCGGCGGGCCGACGAAGCAGAGGATGGGACCCTTGGAGTCGTTCTTCAGCTTGCGGACGGCGAGAAACTCGAGGATGCGATCCTTGATCTTCTCCAGGTCGTAATGGTCCTCATCGAGGACGTAGCGGGCATGGCGGATGTCCAGGTTGTCCTCGGTCGAGACCGACCACGGCAGGTTCACGAGCCATTCGAGATAGTTGCGGACGACGGTGTGCTCGGCCGACTCGACCGGGATGATGCGCAGTCGCTCGAGTTCGTTCTCCGCGACCTTGCGTACGTCCTCGGGCGGGTTGACGGCTTCGAGCTTCTTGCGCAGCTCCTCGATCTCGCTGTCGCGCGGGTCGCCCTCGCCGAGCTCTTTCTGGATCGCCCGCATCTGCTGGCGCAGATAAAAATCCTTCTGGTTTTTGGTGAGCTCGTCCTGCACCTGCGACTGGATCTTCTGCCCCAGCTCGAGCAGCTCGATCTCGCGGTTCAGGATCGCGACCAGCCGCTCCAACCGCTGGCGCACCGACAGCTCGGCGAGCAGCGCCTGCTTCTCCTCGACGGCGATGTTCAGGTTCGACGCGATCAGGTCGCTGACCTTGGCCGGATCTTTGATGTTCATCGCCACCACCTGCAACTCATCGGGCAGGTAGGGGATCATCGAGACGAATTTCGCGAACTGGTTGACCATGTGCGCCTGCATGGCCTCCAGCTCCGGCGACGGCTCGCGCTCGTCCTGCAGCTCGCGGATCTGCGCCCGGAAGTACGGCTCGGTCTGCGTGAAGCGGACGAGATCGACGCGGCGCAGGCCCTGGACGAGGATCCGCACGCTCTGATCCGGGTACTTCAGCATCTTCAGAATGCGCCCCGCGGTGCCGCGCGTGTAGAGGCCGTCCGAGGACGGGGTCTCCTCGTCCGGGCTCTTCTGCGTGACCAGCGCCAGCAGGCGGTCGCCGGCGAGCGCCGCTTCGACCACTTTCAGCGACGGGCCGCGGGAGATCAGCAGCGGCACGATCGCGGAGGGGAACACCACGACGCCGCGCAGCGGCAGCACCGGGAGCTCCTCGGGAATGCTGATGCCGCTCAGGTCCTCTTCGAAGCCGAAGACGCGGTCCTTCGAACTGATCTGTTGCTCTTCCTGTTCACTCATCGGTGCCTCTGGTCTCCCTATCCGGGGTGGCGACCTGCACGCGGACGGCGTGCCCCGGGTCGCGCATGGGCACATGCACGACCAACAGGCCGTCGTGAAACTCGGCGGTGATGCGATCGCCATCGACGCCGACCGGGAGCGCGATCACGCGTTCGAAGGGACCGTAATCGATCTCGAGCTGCAGCGGCTCGGCGGACGGACCGGCCAGCGCCGGCCGGCGCGCGCCGGCGATCCGCAGTCGGCCGTTGTCGACCGACACGTGCAGGTCTCCATCGTCCACGCCGGCCAGGTCCGCGATGACCGCGAAGCCGTCCTCCACGCGGTACATGTCGAGGCTCGGCCGCCAAGTCTGCTGCAACCCGTAGCGCGGCGTCGCCGCCAAACCCAAGACGCGGTCGAAGAAGTCGTCGACGCGTTCCCCCAGGCGCTGGATGTCCTCGTCCCAGCCGTACGGAGACCGACCCATGGCGGCGTCGAAGATAACCCGTTGACTACCCCCGTCAACCGAGGTTGCCCAAGCGCCGGCAAATTGACATGGTTGATCGTCGCGGACGGAGGGGCATGGACGACGAGGGGCGGCTGTTCACGGTGGAAGAAGTCGACGCGCTGATTCCACGGCTCGAGTTCATCATGGCGCGCATGCAGCGGAACGCGCTGGAGCTCCGTAGCGCGCTCGAGGCAGCGGCCGCGGCGCGCGGCAGCGCGGCCCCGGCGATCGAACTCCACGAAGTGCTCGAACAGCGGCCGGAGCTGCGCGAGCTCGTCGCCGAGCTGGAACGGTGCATCACCGAGATCGAAGATTATGGGGGTCAGTTCAAGGGGCTCGAGCTGGGGCTCGTCGACTTCCCGAGTCGAATCGATGGTCAGATCGGTCTCCTCTGCTGGCAGTACGGCGAGAAGGAGATTTCGCACTGGCATTCGTTCGAGGACGGCTTCGCCGGCCGGCAGAGGCTCCCCGGCGGGGCCTACCTCACGCTGCAGTGAGACGCCGGCGCGATGACGTGGATCGTGTTGTGGCTGTACGTCGTCGCGCTGGCAGTGTGGCTCGGCGAAACGGTCTTCTTCAGCTTCGCGGTAGCGCCGCGCCTGTTCGGCAATCTGCCGGTCGAGGAGGCGGGGCGAGCCATCGGGCTCATCTTCCCCGCCTATTACATGGTCGGTTGCGCTTGCGGCGCCGTGGCGGCGGGGGCCGCGATGGTGCTGCGGCGCTGGAGCGCGAACGCAGGGCAGTGGTCGATTGCCGCGCTGGTGAGCCTGGTCGCGCTCGCGGCGTCGCTCTATGCCGGGATCGCGATTCAGCCGCGCGCGAGCGCCTTGCGCGGCGAGCTCCACGGGGCCGCGGCAACGCCGGCGGCGCGGCAGGAGTTCGATGAGCTGCACACGCGCGCCGTGCAGCTCAATGCGGCGGTGCTGATCTGCACCCTCGCGTTGAGCGGGCTCTTGGCTGCGCAGTTGGCGGAGTCCGTCCGCGGTCAGCGCCGGCTGTCGCGGTATGGGTCGGGCGTGCAGCTGTGAGCGGGCGCTACCGGGCGATCCTCTTCGACCTCTTCGGGACCCTCGTACACTTTACTGTCCCGCCCGATCCCGACCTGGAATGGCTGCGCGCGCCGCTCGCGCGCGCCTGCCCCGGGGTGGAGCTCCCGCGCTTGCGCGACGCGCTGTGGGCCGTCACGCGGGAGCTCGCCGCCGAGCGCCCGCCGGAGTACTACGAGGTGCCCTCACAGGAGCGCTTCCGCCGCGCCCTCGCCCGGTTGGGCGTCGCGGATCTCGACGCCGCCGAAGCGCTGTCGGCCGCGCACATGGATCAGCTCGAGCTGCAGACGGCAATGCCGGCGGGATATCGCGCTCTGCTGGCCGACTGGGCCGCGCACTACCGCCTCGGCGTGATCTCGAACTTCGATCACGGTCCGACCGCGCGCGCGGTGGTGGCCCGCTTCGATCCGGAGCGCAGACTCGCGGTAGCGGTCATCTCGGCCGACTTCGGCCGGCGCAAGCCGCATGCGTCGATCTTCACGAGCGCGTTGCGGCAGCTCGACGTGTCGCCCGCGCAGGCGCTGTTCGTCGGCGACAATCACGCCGAGGACATCGTCGGCGCCATCGCCATCGGGATGGACGCGGCGTGGATCACGCGCGATGCGGCGGCCGCCGTGGAGCCGGCGCCGACCTACGTTCTGCCGGATCTCCCGGCCTTGGCAGCGCTGCTGGGCGCGCGATCACCAGCACGGCGCTGACCGCGCGCGCCGCGCTCCGCAGACTTGACCCCCCACCGAGCGGTCGGTAACGCTGAACGATTGAAGCGATTGGTGACCGCATGGAGAGAGATGTCGGAGCGGTGAACGAGCACGTGCAGCAGGCGTCGGCATTCGTGTACCGCCTGCGCGAGGAGGTGGGCAAAGTCCTGGTCGGCCAGCGCTACGTCGTCGACCGATTGCTGGTCGGCTTGCTCGCGAACGGGCACATTCTGCTCGAAGGCGTGCCCGGGCTCGCCAAGACGTTGGCCGTGAAGACCTTGGCGCAGGCGATCGACGCCAGCTTTCACCGCATTCAGTTCACCCCCGACTTGTTGCCCGCCGACTTGATCGGCACGCTCATCTACAACCCGCGCGACGGCGCATTCACGACGAAGCGCGGCCCGATCTTCGCCCACCTGATTCTCGCCGACGAGATCAACCGCGCGCCGGCCAAAGTCCAGAGCGCGCTGCTGGAGGCGATGCAGGAGCGGCAGGTGACCATCGGCGAGCAGACGTATGCGCTGCCGTCGCCGTTCCTCGTCCTGGCGACGCAGAATCCCATCGAGCAGGAGGGGACCTATCCGCTTCCCGAGGCGCAGGTCGATCGCTTCATGCTCAAGCTGTCGGTCGGCTACCCCTCCCGCGAGGAGGAGCGGCAGATCCTGGATCGGATGGCGAGCACGGCGCCCGATCTGCGTATCTCGCCGGTGACCACCGTCGACGACGTGGTGAAGATGCGCGCGCTGGTGGATGCGATTTACGTCGACGAGAAGGTGAAGGAGTACATCATCGATCTGGTGGTGGCGACACGCGAGCCACAGGCGTTCAAGCTCGAGCTCAGCCCGTACATCCAGTACGGCGCTTCGCCGCGCGCCACGCTATGCCTGACGCTGGCGGCCAAGGCGTACGCCTTCATCTCCGGCCGCGGCTACGTGACGCCGCAGGACGTGAAGACCATCGGCGCCGATGTCCTCCGCCATCGCATCACCGTCACTTACGAGGCAGAAGCCGAGGACGTCACGGCCGACACCGTCGTACAGCGCATCTTCGACGGGCTGCCCGTCCCCTAACGCAGCGATGCCCCGTGAACAGGCAATTGCACCGGCGGCTGCGCCCGCCATATCGACCCGTCCGCATCGCTCAGCACTCGTTGCTGCGCGATGTTGACGCGTGAGCAGCTGCACACGGTGCGGAAGATCCAAATCCGCACCAGCCACCTGGTCAGCGACCTCTTTGCCGGCCAATACCACAGCGCGTTCAAGGGCCGCGGGATGGAGTTCGCCGAGGTGCGGCAGTACCAGCCCGGCGACGAGGTGCGCACCATCGACTGGAACGTCACGGCCCGGACCGGGATCCCGCACGTCAAGCGCTTCGCCGAAGAGCGCGAGCTGACGGTCATGCTGCTGGTCGACGCCAGCGCGTCGACCCGCTTCGGCTCCGTCCGGCAGTTCAAGCAGGAGCTGGCGGCGGAGATCGCGGCGCTGCTGGCGTTCTCGGCGATCAGCAACAACGATAAAGTCGGGCTGGTCGTCTTCTCGGACCGTATCGAGCTGGCGCTGCCGCCGCGGAAGGGCACGCGCCACGTGCTGCGCGTGATTCGCGAGATCCTGAACCACGCGCCGCAGGGCATCGGAACGGACATTCCGCTCGCGCTGGATCATCTCGACAGAGTCGTACCGCGCCGCTGCGTCGCCTTTCTCCTCTCCGACTTTCTGGCGCCCGATCTGCGTGGCCCGCTGAAGGTCGCGCGCCGGCGCCACGACGTGGTGGCGATCGTGTTGGAGGACGTGCGCGAGCAGCAGCTGCCGGCCGTCGGCCTCGTGGCGCTCGAGGACCCCGAGAGCGGTGAGCGCTGGATCGCCGACACCGGTGATCCGTGGCTGCGCGCCGAGTTCGCGCGCCGCCAGGCGCAGGAGCGCGCCGAGCGCGATCGCGCGCTGCGGCGCTTGAACATAGATGCGGTTGCGGTGCGCACGGACGAGCCCTACACCCGCGCGCTGCTGCGCTTCTTCCGCGAACGCGAGCGACGGCGATGACGACGCTCGCGCAACTTTTGCGCGCCCGGCTTGCCGCCGCGGCCGGGCTCTGCGCGCTGCTGCTCGCCGCGGCGTCGGCTGCCCAGCTGGCCCGCCCACCCGTGGTCGTGGAAGCGAGCGTGGAGCCCCGTGCGGTGATGATCGGCACGCCGGTTCGCTACACGCTGCGCATCACCGCCGACCCCACCGCCGAGCTCGCGATCCCCTCGTTCGCGGGTCGCATCGGCGCGTTCCAGGTGGTGAATTTCGACGACGCACCGAAGCGCGAGGTCGGTGGGCGAGCCGTGCTCGAGCGGTGGTTCACGCTCGTCACCTACGCGGTCGGCGAGCACGCGATTCCTGGCCCCACGGTGCAGTATCGCATCGGCGGTGGCGAGCCCCAGGCGGCGACGGCGCCGGACGTAGCGGTCGCCGTCCAGAGCCTCGTGCAACCGCCGGGTGCCACCCCGGCGACGGATGTGCGTGACATCAAGGGGCCGGTCGCGGTGCCGAGCGATTACCGAGCGCTCGCCTGGATCGGCGTGGCCGCGCTGCTGTTGCTGGGCGTGATCGCCTTCCTCTACCGCTGGCTCAACCGGCCGCGCCGCGCGCCGGAGGCGATCGCGCGCCCGCCGCACGAGATCGCGCTCGAGGCCTTGAGCCGCCTCCACGCCGCCCGCCTGCTGGAGGAGGGCAAACACGAGGAGTTTTACGTCCGCCTCTCGGGCATCGTGCGCGATTACCTCGAGGCGCGTTTCCATCTGCGCGCCCCAGAGATGACCACCGAGGAGTTTCTGCAGGCGGCGCAGCGCAACCCCCAGCTCACGCCGTCGCAGCGCGGCCAACTCGGCAACTTTCTCGCCGAAGCGGATCTGGTGAAGTTCGCGCGCTACCGCCCCGCCGCGACGGACGGCGAGCGCGCCTATGGAGCCGCGCGCGAATTCGTGCACTCGACCACCCCGGAGGTGCCGCGTGCAGCTGCATGATCCGTGGGCGCTCCTGCTCCTCGCCGCCGTCCCGTGGGTGGTGCTCGGGCGCCGCCGCGCGGCGCCGCCCGCCGTGCGCTACCCCGCGGTGAACGCGCTGCGCGCGCTCGGCGCGGGCCGGCGCGCCCGGTGGCGATGGCTGCTGCCGGCGCTGCGGTTAATCGCGCTGGCGTTGCTGGTGGTCGCCTTGGCGCGGCCGCAGCTGGGGAAGGCCGCCACGCAGGTGCGCTCCGAGGGGATCGACATCATGCTTGCGGTCGACGTCTCGAGCAGCATGCTGGCGGAGGATTTCCGCCTGGACGGCGAGCGCACCAATCGGCTCGACGCGGTGAAAGCCGTCGTGCGCGAGTTCCTCGAACAGCGGCCGAACGATCGCGTCGGCCTGGTGCTGTTCGCGGCGCGCCCATACACGCAGGCGCCGCTGACGCTTGACCACGGCTGGCTGCTGTCGAATCTCGGCCGGGCCCGCGTCGGTATGATCGAGGACGGCACCGCGGTGGGATCGGCGCTGGCCACGGCGGTGGCGCGCCTCGACGGCTCCGAGGCCAAGAGCAAAGTGATCGTGTTGTTGACCGACGGGCAGAGCAACGCGGGCAACGTGCCGCCGCTGACCGCCGCCGCCGCCGCCAAGACGCTCGGCTACCGCGTCTACACGGTCGGGGCCGGCACCCATGGGGCCGCGCCGTATCCGCGCACCGATCCATTCGGCCGTACGGTGTACGTGAACATGCCGGTCGACATCGACGAAGACACCCTGAAGCGCATCGCCGAGCTGACCGGCGGCCGATACTTCCGCGCCACCGATACCGAAACCCTACGGCAGGTGTACGCCGACATCGACCAGCTCGAACGGACGCCGCAGGAGGGTTTGCAGTATCTCGAGTTCTACGAGCTGTACGTCTGGCTCGCACTTCCGGCGCTGCTGCTGCTCGCCGGCGAGGCGTTGCTCGCGCACACCTGGTTGCGAGTTCTGCCGTGAATATCGTTCGAGCTCACCGCTCCTCGCCATCGGGCCCGCAGGGTTGGCGGCGCTGATGCACTGGCGGGACCCGCACTTCTTCTGGCTGATTCCAGCCGTACTCGCCCTCGGCGCGCTGCTCGTGGTGCTCTTGCGCCGGCGCGCCGCTGCGCTGGCGGCGTTTGCCGAAGCGGCGCTGGTCGCGCGCCTGACCCCCGATCTCGACGGCCGCCGGCCGTGGTGGCGGGCGGCGCTGCGGGTCGCGGCGCTGGTGTTGATCGCGCTGGCGCTCGCCGGTCCCAAGTGGGGCTTCCACTGGCAGCAGATGAAGCGCGAGGGCATCGATCTTATCGTGGCTCTGGACACCTCGCGCAGCATGCTGGCGACGGATGTGAAACCGAACCGCCTAGAGCGCGCGAAGCTCGCCGTCCTCGACCTGCTGCCGCTGCTGCAGGGCGATCGGGTCGGGCTGGTCGCGTTCGCTGGCACCGCATTCCTCGAGTGCCCGCTGACGCTCGACTACGCGGCATTCGGGCGCTCGCTCCACTCGCTCGCAGTCGGCATCATTCCGCGCGGCGGTACGGCGCTGGCACGCGCAATCGACGCGAGCCTGGAGGGGTTCGAGGCCCGGCAAGGCCGATACGAAGCGCTGATCCTGATCACCGACGGCGAGGATCACGAGGGCGACGTCAAAGCGGCCGCCGCGCGCGCCGCCGAGCGCAGCGTGAAAATCTTCACCGTTGGCATCGGCACGAGCCAGGGGGAGTTGCTCCCACTCGGCGCCGATGGGTTCGTCAAGGATCGCGGCGGACGCGTGGTCAAGTCGCGGCTCAACGATACGCCGCTCAAGGAGATCGCGCTGGCGACCGGCGGCGCCTATGTGCAGGGCCTCGGGCCGTCGCTCGGCTTGGACGAGGTGTTCCGCGACCACATCGCGACCATGGAGCGCCGCGAGGTCGCGAGCGCGCTCGAGCGCCGATACGAAGAGCGCTTCCAGCTGCCGCTGGCGGTCGCGTTGCTCGCGCTGGTCCTCGAATCGCTGGTGCCGCTGCGCCGCGAGGCGCGGACCGGGCGGGCAAACGGCTGGCGGCGCTTTCTGCCGGTGCGCGCACAAACCGCCGCGGCCCTCGCGCTCGTGCTCTGTCTCCCGCTCCTGGTCGGCTGGCTCGACCCGCCCGCGGATCACGCTTCGCACGGGAATCAACTCTATGCGGACCGACAGTACGAGGCCGCCGCTAGCCAGTATGGCGAGGGTCTGATCGATGCCCCGGGCTCGGTCGAGCTGCAGTTTAACCTGGCTACCGCGCTCTACAAGCAAGAGAAGTACGCCGATGCCATTCAGACGTTCGAGAAGGTGGCGGCGAGTGGCGAGCCCACCTGGATCGCCCGCGCGGCGTACAACGCCGGGAACGCGCGCTATAGGCTCGGCGCGAGCGCCGAGCAGAGCGATGCGCAGGCGGCGCTGGCCAGTTGGGAGGCGGCGCTCGCGGATTACAAGCGCGCGATGGTCGCCGACCCGGATGATACCGACGCGAAGTTCAACCACGAGTTCGTCGAGCGGAAGATCGCCGAGCTCAAGCAGAAGCTCGAGGATCAGGCGAAACAACAGCAGCAAGAGCAGCAGCAACAACAGCAGGGCGACGAAGAACAGCAACAGCAACAGGAGCAACAGCAGCAGCGCGATCAGCAGCAAGCCCAACAGCAGGACCAGCAGCAAGAGGCAGAGGAGCAGCAGCAGGGCGGGCAGCCGGAGCAGCAGGCACAAGCGGAACCGCAGCCGCGCGAGGGGCAGCGGGAATCGGAGCCGCGGAGCGAAGAACAGCCCGGTGCTGAGCCTCCACCCCAGCCAGCGTCCGACGAGCAGGAGCAGCCGCCATCGGAACAGGCTCGGCAGCAGCCGGCTCCAGCCGAGCCCAGCGACGCGGACGCGAAGGAGGGGTCGCCGGGCGGGGGAACCGCAGTGGAAGCGGCGCCGCGCAGCCCGGAAGAACGAGCGGCGCGAGCGGTGCT
Organism: Binatia bacterium; assembly: GCA_050176585.1. Lineage (GTDB taxonomy): Bacteria > Desulfobacterota > Binatia > HRBIN30 > CADEER01 > CAYYWP01. The sequence continues at coordinate 6,692 of JBFXHX010000012.1, read as the reverse complement.
CGACACCGCCCGCAACGAGGAGCTGAGTCCGCTGGACATCGAGCGGCCGGTGGGAGCTGCCGGCGTCGGCGATCCGGCGCAGGACTGGTGAGCGAACATGGCTTCGACGCGCACTGCAGCCGCCGGCGCCATCTTCGCGCTACTGCTCGTGCTGGGCGTCCACGCCAGCCCGGCAGCCGAGCCTGTCTCGGTCAGCGCCAGCGTGAATGCCCGCCAGGTCGCAGTGGGCGAGCCCTTCCTGCTCTCGATCGCGATCGAAGGTGCGCAGAATGCTCCGGTCCCGGTGGTGGAGCCAAACAGCTTCCAGGTGCAATACGCCGGTCCGTCGACCGAGGTGTCGTTCGTGAACGGCAAGATATCGGCGCGCGTGACCCACCGGTTCCGGCTGGTTGGCGAGCGGCAAGGGGAGTTCACGCTCGGGCCTTTTGCCGTCGAGGTGGGTGGTGAGCGGTACGAGACCGTGCCGATCGCGATGCGCGTGGGGCCGGCGGCGGGGCCTCGCCAGCACCCACAGCTGGCGGGCAATCCGCAGTCGATGTGGATGGTGGTCCAGCCGGCGCGTTCGGAGATCTACGTCGGCGAGCGCGTCGAGGTGGGGGTGACGCTCTACGCGGGCGACGTGCGCGTCCGCGACGTGGAGTTTCCGGTGATCCACGCCGAGGGCGTAACCGTCGACAAGTTCCCTGAGCCCGACCAGGGGAGCGAAGTGATCAATGGCCGGCGCTACACCGCGCTGCGCATGCGCACGACGCTGACACCGATCCAGCCGGGGACGATCGAGCTGCATACCACGATGGCGATGACGGCGATGACGCAGAGCGCGTCGTTGTTCGATCAATTTTTCGGCGGCGACTGGCAAAAGCTCGAAGTGGTCGCGAAGCCGGTGCAGCTCGACGTGCTGCCGCTCCCCGAGGAAGGGCAGCCGAAGGACTTCAGCGGCGCGGTGGGGCGCTTCACGTTCACGCTCTCCGCGCAACCGACCGAGCTCGAAGCGGGCGACCCCATCACGCTGCGCACGGAGATCGCCGGGGTCGGCAACCTCGCCGCGGTGACCGCGCCAGCGGTACCCGCCGACGACCGCTTCCGCCGCTACGATCCGCAGCCGGTGCGCGGAGAGGACGGCGCGGACCGTCGCGTCTTCGAGCAGGTGGTCATACCGAAGAGCGCCGACGTGCGCGAAATTCCGGCCCTGCGCTTCACCTTCTTCGACCCCGAGCAGCGCGCCTACCAGGTCATCGAGCGCGGGCCGACGCCGATTGAGGTGCGCCCCGGTGCGGCCGGCAAGGCGCAGGTCCTCGATGCGCAGCCGGAACTGCCGCCGCGGGCCGAGGCCGACGCACCGCTCGGCCGCGATCTCGTCTACATCAAGGACGCGCCCGGCACGTTCCAGCGCGGCGAGCGCTGGTACCGCGGCGGTTGGCTCGCCGCGGCCGTCGCCGCACCGCCGCTGGGTTTCCTGGCCGTCGTCGGGTTCGCGCGCCGGCGCGCTCGCATCGCGGCCGATCCGCGCCTGGCGCGACGTCGCGCGGCGGCGCGCGAGGCCCGGCGCGCGCTCGCGGCGATGCGCGCCGCCTCCACCGGCTCGGAGAGGTTCTACGACGATCTGTCGAGCGCGGTCGCGACCTATTTGGCCGCGCGGCTGGACCTGCCGCCCGGGGCGGTCGAGCGCGACACGGTGATCGCCCGCCTGAGCCAGAACGGCACCGCAGAGGCGCTCTGCGAACGCACGCGGCGCTTCTTCGCGCTCATCGAGCAGGCCCGCTACGCCGGCGGCAATACCAGCACCGGACGCGACGCGGCGCTCGCGCTCGCCCTGGAGATCGTCGATGGGCTCGAGCGCGCGCGCGGGTTGTCGCGCAATCTCGGCCGCCTCGCTGTGGGCGTCGCCTTGGCGACGGCGCTCGGCGCGCGCGCGTACGCCGAAGCCCCGCCGGAAGCGGAGTTCTTCGCCGGCAATCAGGCGTACGCGGACGGCCGCTACGCGGACGCGGTGCGGGCGTACGAGGCGGTGCGCGACGCTGGCTGGGAGAGCGGCGCGCTGTTCTTCAACCTCGGCAATGCGTACATGAAGAACGGCGAGCTCGGTCGCGGTCTCGCCAACTACGAGCGCGCCGCGCGCCTCCTTCCGCGCGATCCCGATGTCGCCGCCAACCTGAGCTTCGCCCGCGAGCAGGCCCAACTGGAGGAGCCGGCGGCGCCGCTCTGGCGGCGCATCATCGCGCCGCTTGCGGCGCGTGCGACCGGCGCGGAGTTGGCGTCGGCTTTCCTGATCGCGTGGCTCGCCTTGTGGGCCGCGCTGGCCCTGCGCTACGCGGTCGGGCGCAGGCGCGGAGGCGCGCTGGGCTATGTCGCCGCGGCGGCGAGTGTGTTGGCACTCGCGATCGGGCTGAGCTTCGGGCGGCGTATGGTCGAGATCGAGTCCGCCTCACGCGCAGTGGTGATTGCGAACGAAGACCTCCCGGCGCGCTTCGAGCCCTCGGCGACGGGTACCGAGCATTTCATCGTCACCCCGGGCGCGGGCGTCGACGTGCTCGAGACCCGCAACGGCTGGTTGCAAGTGCGCCGCGCGGACGGCCGGCGCGGCTGGCTACCCGCGGACGCGGTCGAGCTGCTCGATTGAGCCTTCGCGTTGAAATGCCCCCATTGGAACGGGGCCGGGGGCTGGCGCAGGTCCGGCGGCTACAGGGGGCGCTCAGCGCGTCGCCGGGTCGGCCGCTTCCGCGTCGACCTCGAGCTCGGCGATCGCTTTCTCCACCGCTTCGACCGGCATCTCGCCGCGGCGGGCGAGCTCCGACAGCGTTGCGACCGTAATCGCGGCGGCATCGACCTCGAAGAAGCGGCGCAGCGCGTCGCGCGTGTCGCTGCGGCCGAATCCGTCGGTGCCGAGCGGGACGATGCCGTTCGGCACGAAGCGCGCGACCTGGTCGGGAACGGCCTTCATGTAGTCGCTGGCGGCGATCACCGGCCACGGCTCATCCGCGAGCTGGCTGGTGATGTACGGCACCCGGGCTTCGGCGCTCGGATGCAGGCGGTTCCAGCGCTCGCACACCAGCGCGTCGCGGCGCAGCTCGCTGTAGCTGGTGACGCTCCACACGTCGGCGGCGACGCCGCGCTCTGCCAGCAGCGCCTGTGCCTTCAGCACCTCGCGCAGGATGGGGCCGCTGCCGAAGAGGTGCACGCGCGGGCCGTCCTCCCGCGCCGACGGCTTGAATTTGTACAACCCGCGGCGGATGCCCTCGGCGGCGCCCGCGGGCATGGGCGGCATGGGGTATGTCTCGTTGTAGACGGTCAGGTAGTACGTGCAGTCCTCGCCCTCGGTGTGCATGCGGCGCAGGCCGTCCTGGACGATGACCGCCAACTCGTACGCGAACGCCGCATCGTAGGCGTGCACCGTCGGCACGACGCTGGCGAGCAGGTGGCTGTGTCCGTCCTGGTGCTGCAGGCCTTCGCCGGCCAGGGTCGTCCGCCCGGCTGTGGCGCCGACCAGAAATCCGCGGCCGCGCGCGTCGGCGTTCTGCCAAATCAGATCGCCGACCCGCTGGAAGCCGAACATCGAGTAGAAGAAGAAGAACGGGATCGCCGTCACGCCATGGGTGGCATACGAGGTGCCCGCCGCGATGAAGGAGGCCATCGCGCCGGCTTCGGTGATGCCCTCCTCGAGCAGCTGCCCGTCCGTGGCCTCGCGATAGTAGAGCACGACATCGGAGTCGGCCGGTTCGTAGCGCTGGCCGAGGTGCGAGTAGATGCCGAACTTGCGAAACAGTGCGTCCATGCCGAAGGTGCGCGCCTCGTCCGGCACGATCGGTACGATGAGCCGGCCGATCGTCTTGTCGTTCATCAGGTGCTGGAGCAGGCGCACCAGGGCCATCGTGGTGGCCACCTCGCGCTCGCCGGTGCCGTCGAGGAACTCGCGGAACCACTCGAGCGGGAGCGGCGAGAGCGGGGTGGCGCGCACGCGGCGGTTCGGCAGGAACCCGCCGAGCTGACGGCGGCGCTCGAGCAGGTACTCGATCTCCTCGCTGTCGTCCGGCGGGCGATAAAAGGGTGTTTCGAGCAGGTCGCGATCCGCCACCGGGATGCCGAACCGATCGCGGAACTCGCGCAGCTCCTTCTCGTTCAGCTTTTTCTGCTGATGCGTGACGTTGCGGCCCTCGCCCGCCTCGCCGAGCCCATAGCCCTTGATGGTTTTGGCCAGCACCACGGTGGGCGAACTGCGGTGCGCGACGGCGGCGCGATAGGCGGCATAGACCTTTTCGGGGTCGTGGCCGCCGCGCCGCAGCTTGCGGAGCTTCGCATCGGTGAGATGCGCGACCATCGCCAACAGCTCGGGATGCGCGCCGAAGAAGTGCTGGCGAATGTAGTCGCCGGAGGAGACGATGTACTTCTGGTACTGGCCGTCCAGCACCTCGCCCATGCGCTGCACCAGCAGGCCGTTGCGGTCGCGCGCCAGCAGCGGGTCCCAGTCGTCGCCCCAGATCACCTTGATGACGTTCCAGCCGGCGCCGCGGAACACGGATTCCAGCTCCTGGATGATTTTGCCGTTCCCGCGCACCGGCCCGTCGAGCCGCTGGAGGTTGCAATTGATGACCCAGATCAGGTTGTCGAGGTGCTCGCGCGCCGCCAGCGTGATCGCGCCGAGCGTCTCCGGCTCGTCGGTCTCGCCGTCGCCGATGAACGCCCACACGCGGCTGCCATCGGTCTCGTGTATGCCGCGATCGCGCAGGTAGCGGTTGAAACGGGCCTGGTAGATCGAGCTGATCGGGCTGAGTCCCATCGAGACGGTAGGGAACTCCCAGAAGTTCGGCATCAACCAGGGGTGCGGATACGACGGCAATCCGCGCTCGCTGATTTCCCGGCGAAAGGCATGCAGCTGGGCGGCGGACAACCGCCCCTCGAGGAAGGCGCGGGCGTACACGCCCGGTGACGCGTGGCCCTGGAAATACACGTGATCGCCCGCCAGCCCACCCGGACGGCTGGCGAGAAAGAAATGGTCGAACCCCACCTCGAACAAGGTGGCGGCCGAGGCGTACGTGGAGATGTGGCCGCCCAGGCCGGAGTACGTGCGGTTCGCACGCACCACCATCGCCATGGCGTTCCAGCGGATCAGGCTGCGGATGCGCCGTTCGATCTGCCGGTCGCCAGGGTAGACGGGCTGCTGGGACGCGGGAATGGTGTTGATGTATGGCGTGCTCGCCGGCGATTGCTGGGCAATGCCGGCCGCGATGCCCCGCTCGACCAAGCGGCCGAGCAGGTACCGGGCGCGTTGAGGGCCCTCGCTGTCGAGAACGGTATCGAACGATTCGAGCCAGGCGCTGGTATCCGAAGGATCGGCGTCGAGCGGTATAGGCGCATCCATATTCACGACTCTACCACACTCCTCGGCGCGCACCCGAGGGGGGAGGGCGGCGGCTCATCGCCGCCACCCTGCGCATACTTCCCGCGCGGTCAGTGCATCGTCACCGGAATGTCGCGCGGCTGAGCAGCTGCTCGCTTGGGGAGCCGGACCCCTGGAGGACGCCGTGCCGGAGATTCGCGCTGATCTGCGCGGTGTCGTACCGCGCCGGATCGCGCAGGGCGAAGCGGCGCGCGCACTCCGTCACCGCCCCCGCCGGTTCGGGCTGCTGCACGCGGCCGCGCACGGTGAGGACGCCGTCCTCGACGGTCACACGGGTGCTCGTGGCGGCGAGCCCCGGAACCTTCGCTGAGAGGTAGAGGGCGTTAGCGTCCGCGCAGATCTCGACGGCGGGCATTCGCCGGTGCGCGCGCTCCGCGGCTTTATCGGTCACTTCGTTGCGCATGGTGATGGGCTCTCTATGGACGTCACGTGCGGGCGCAGAGTCTCAGCCGCCCGCGACGTCGATCCGCCGCGGCCTGGCCGGGGCGCGCTTGGGTATGCGCACGGTGAGCACTCCGGTGCGGCTCTCGGCGGTCACGCGTCCGCGTCAGATCGTCGGACAGCTGGAACGCATGCGCGATCCTTCCGTACGCGCGCTCGCGCACGAGCTGGACAGCCGCCCTCGCGGGCCTCGGGTTTGCGTTCGGGGTGCATGGCCAGCTTACGGCCTTCCACGCGGACGTCGATTGCGTCGGGTTCGACGCCGGGGATTTCGGCGCGCAGCGTCACGCCATCGGCATCGCGCGCCAGCGCGAACGGCGAGTGGCCGCGCGGAAAAACGGGCGACTGGGAGCGCCATACGCGCTGGAACGGGCCGTCGATCGCGCGCTCCAGATCCGCGATCTGGGCAGACGGGTGCGCCGGGCGAACTTGCACGAGCATGTTACAAACTGCCGGTGTGGGGTTGGGATGCGATGCCGTGTGCGGTGGCGAAGCTAAGTCGGACGCTAGACATGGCAGCTGGGCGGTTGTCATTGGAGCACGCAGCCGCTTGAATGCCGGCGTGGGCGCGATGGGGATATCCGCGCGGCGTCGATGGCCGCGCGACGCGATCGGGTGGTGGCGGTGAGCGCGCTAGTAGCGAGCGGTGACGGGCGCGTTTTGATCGGCCACTGGACCGATCCAATCGGCGCGACCGGATGCACGGTGGTGCTCTGCCCACGCGGAGCGATCGGCGCCGTCGCCATCCGCGGTGGCGCCCCCTGTACGCGCGAGACGGAGATCTTCAAGCTCACCAAAGGCGTCGACCCCCGCCACGTGCACGGCGTGCTCTTGACCGGCGGCAGCGTGTTCGGCC
>JBFXHX010000011.1:0-119566 GCA_050176585.1 Binatia bacterium | reverse complement strand
CGCATGTCTCCTGGGGGCGAGGTCACCGCAGCCGCCGTGAGAGAGCCGGCGCGCGCGCGGGTGGTGGTGAACCGCCTCCTGTTTCGCGCCATGCTATTTTCGTCCGGCGCCGTGGCGATCGGCCTGTATCACCTCAGTCCACCGCTGGCATGGCGCTTCGCCAAGGTGCAAGCGCGCAACTTGATGCGCCTCTGCGGCGTGCGGGTGCGCACGCGCGGGCTCGAGCGGCTCGGCAAGGGGCCATACATATTCACGCCGAACCATCAGAGCCACTTCGACATTGCGGCGCTCCTGGGATTATTGCCCGGCGTGACGCGATTCGCGGCCAAGCAGGAGATGTTCGCGGAACCGATTCTCGGCTCCGTGCTGCGCACGATGGGGATGATCCCGATCGACCGGGACGATCCGCTGACCGCCATCGAGCGGCTGAACCGGGCGAGGCTCGAGGGCGGCTCGCTCGTGATCTTTCCCGAGGGAACGCGCAGTCGCGATGGTACGCTGTTGCCGTTCCGCAAAGGCGCGTTCGTCGCGGCGATTCACCTCGGCGTGCCGGTGGTACCGGTGGTGTGCAAAGGCACGACGCAGATCATGCCGAAGGGGAAGTACCTGTCGATCCTGCCGGGCACGGCGGAGCTGGTCATTCTGGACCCGATTCCCACCGCGGGATTGACGTTCGAGGACCGCACCAGCTTGCGCGACCTGGTGCGCTCGCGCATCCAAGCCGAGCTGGCACGGTCGATCGGAAGCTGAGCCGTCGGAATTTACCGCAGCGGCGCCGAGGCGCGGATCGCCTGCCTTCGCCCCAAGCGGCACGAACTCCGACACGTGAACGACTACGCTGCGCCGCGGGGCCAGAACGGGGTGAACTGGAACCACTGGTGAGGAAACTCGCGGATGACGGCTTCGAAGTCCGCGACGACTGAACGCATCGCGGCGCCGAGGGCCGCGGTCTCGGGCCGTTCGCGGGGCAACGAGACGGGCGTGCCGTACCGGATCGCGTAATGTCGCTTACCGAGCCGCGGCGCAAAGACCGGGATGACCGGCGCCCCGGTGATCCGCGCGAGCATGAACGGACCGGTCGGAAACGCGGCTGGGCGGCCGAAGAAGGGTATCTGGTGAACGCCGCGGTGGCCCCGCCGCCGGTCGAGCTGAATGGCGACGAGCTCGTTGTCCCGCAGCGCCCGCACCATGTTCAAGGCCGCGAGCGCGGAGGTGTCGGAGTAGATCACGCGCACGCCGGCGCGCTCGCGGGCCGTGCGCACGTATTCGCGCGTAGTGTGGTTGAGCTCGCGGCCCATGACGAGATTGATCGGCCGGTCGTAGTCGGCGAGGGCCTTGGCGGCGATGTCCCAGTTGCCGAGGTGGCCGGTGACCAGCACCGCGCCGCGGCCGTCTCGCAGCGCGCGGTCGATCAGGTCGGCGGCGGGGAGCTCGATGCGGACCGGTTGCTCCCGCGGACTGAAACTCTCCAGCGTTTCGGACAGGCAGTGCGCGAACTCCACGAACACGCGCAGCGCCGCGGCGTGTGCGCGCAGCGGATCCGCGGTTCCCAACACCTGCCGCATGTTGGCGGCGGCGCCGCGCCGGTTCGGACCGATCAACGCGAAGATGATCGTGGCGATCACGGGTGGCGAGCCGCGCTTCCACCACTCGGGACCATACGCGCTGCCGAGGTACGCGCAGTGCCGCCACCAAAGCCCGTCGTAGCGCAGCGCCGCGCGAGCGCGGTGCAAGGCGGCGCGCATATCCTCCATGTGCTTCGCGGCTAGCACAGGGTCCGGAAACCCGCCATGTGGCATGCGCGTGTGCGCGCTCGCCGCGTGGGGCGCGGGAGCCCGCCTGTCTGGCGAGCGCGGCGCGCCCTGCATATGGTGGCGCGGGATGGCGAGCGCGCGACCGACGCCCGCAGTCGCGGTGTTGATCCCGGCCCTGGATTGCGCGCCGACCATCGCCGGCGTGGTCGAAGCGGCGCGCGCCCATGTCGACCGCGTGCTGGTGGTCGACGACGGGTCGGCGGACGATACCGCGACGCGCGCCACCGCTGCCGGCGCCGCGGTGCTGCGCCAAAAGGTCAACCGCGGCAAGGGCGCGGCGCTGCGGGCGGGCATGCAATGGCTCGCGGCGCGCGGCGTGACGCACGTGTTGACCATGGACGGCGACGGGCAGCACCTGGCCAGCGAGATTCCCGTCCTGCTCGCCGCCGCCGCGGCGGCGCCGGATGCGATCATGATCGGCGCGCGTCAGGTCGGCGATCAGGAGGTCACCGCGCTCCGCCTATTCGGCAACCGCTTCGCCAACCGCTGGGTCGAGATCGCCTGCGGCGCCCGCGTAGCGGATTCGCAATCCGGCTTCCGTGTGTACCCAGCCGCCGCCACGCTCGCCATCGGCGGCCGGTCGGAGCGGTTTGCCTTCGAGACCGAAGTGCTGATTCGGGCGGCGCGGGCCGGGCTCGAGATTCGCTCGGTACCGGTCGCGGCGTATTACCCGCCGGCCGACGTGCGCATCAGCCACTACCGGCCCTGGCGGGACACGGTGCACATCATCGCCGTCGTGCTCGGGCTGATGTTCCGCTTGCGCTGACCGCTACTCGAGCCGCGTCCAGGTGCCCTCGGCGTCGATCGCGCAGTCATCCAGTTCGCAGGCGCCGCTGAACGAGAGCTGGAACGTGTAGCTCGCGGTGGTCGGGCTGATCGCCGCCGGGATCGCGGAGCGAGTGGCGAGCGTCACCGTGCAGTCCTCGACCGTGTCGGAATTCGGCGGGAAGATCAGTCGGATCGTGCCGTCGCGGTCGAGCTCGCCATCGATCGCCTGGTCGGTGCAGTCGGTCACGCGTACGCCGGTCTCGCCGCTCCTCTCGACCAGCTGTTCGCAGGGTCCGCGATCGACGAGCTGCGCGGCGAACTCATCGGTGAGCACCTGGTCGCAGCTCGACGACTTCAGCCCGAGGACCTCTTCGCGCCAGCGGCCGGCGACCGGTGGAATCGTGGGCGTCGTGCTCGCGGTGGCGGTCGCGGCCGGCGTGTCGGACTCGGTGGGCGTACGGCTCGGCTCGGGGGAGTCGGTCGGCGTCGGCGTGGGCGCGCAGCCGGTCAGCGCGAAGCCGACGCCGCGGACCAGTTCGTCGATCCGCAGCGTCCCGTCGGGCGTCACGTCGAAGACCCGGCACGCGGACAGCTCGAGGTTGCCCTGCGCGATGCGCACGCCGGCAATGAGCTCGGCGACGCTCACCATGCCATCGCCGTCGCAATCGCCGACGCAGTATTGCGCCGCGGCCGGAGCGGCGGCGAGCACCGCGAGCAGCGTCAACCAACGCATCGCCCTCTACCGTGCCCGAGCGCGCGCGCTGGGGCAATCCAAAACGATCGCGCGGTGCGAACGCCGGCACCGCGGCGCAGCGCTCAGTACAGCGTATCGCCTCCCACCGCCGCGTCGTCTTCTTCCTCGCCCACGGCGGCGCCGCCGACCGGTGCGCCGTCGATCGGGGCGTTGCCGACCGGCGCGCCTTCGACCATCGGGCCGCCGATTGGACCATCGCCGACCGGCGCGCCGTCGACCATCGCTCCACCCACCGGCGCATTGCCGACCGGTTCTCCGCCCACGATGGCGCCGTCGATCGGCGCGTCGTCTTCGCCGATGGGTCGGCCGAACTCCTCCTGGGCGATGGCGGTGCCCATGGCGAGCCAGGTGAATAGCGCTGCAGCGGCGAGCTGTTGGTGCATCATTGCCGCAGGGTACTCTTCTCGCCGCCGCCTACAAGCGGGTTTCTCCGCTGTAGCGGCGGCGCCCGTGGCCGCTCGGCTGGATAGCGCGCCGAGCTGTGTCGACGCCACATGGATTGGGGTGCGCGTGTGATGCCGCGCCCCGCCCCCGGGCATCGCTCCGCGATGCGTGCGACCAGAGGTGCTGCGGCTCCAGCACAAACATCGCCTAGACCACGTCGCCCGCGGTGGCTTCGGCGAGCGCGCGGCGGGCGGTGCGCGTCACCACCCAGGTGACCGCAATCGTCGCGGCCAGGCCGATCGCCAGCACGGCGTAGTACGCGGAGCCCTTCTCGACTGGGGCCCCGCCGGCCAGCGCCGCGACGTCGCCCGCGAGCTTGCCGTAGTATACGTAGAGCAAGGTGCCGGGCAGCATCCCCACCGCCGCGACCAGGTAGTCGGCGAACCGCACGCGCGTGAGCCCGAGCGCATAGTTGAGCAGCGTGAATGGGAACACCGGCGACAACCGCAACAGGAGCACGATCTTCCGGCCTTGAGCACCGACGGCCCGGTCGATCGCGGCGAAGCGGGCATTCGCGGCGAGCTTCTTCTCGATGGCCGCGCGCGCCAGATAGCGCGAGACCAGAAACGCCGCCGACGAGCCGAGCACGGCGGCGATAAACACGTAGACCACCCCGGGGCCGATCCCGAAGATCGCGCCGGCTGCCAACGTGAGGATGGAACCCGGGACGAAGGCGACCACGGCGAGCGCGTAGCCGGCGATGAACACCACCGGCCCCCAGGCGCCGAGGCCATCGACCCAGCGCGCGAACTGCGGGATGTATGCGCCGCCCGCGCGCGCGAGCGCGATCACTGCCGCCAGCGCGACCGCGGCGATGGCGGCCTTGGCCACGAGCGACATCGACGATTGGGGAGCCTGACCAACCGTGGTCTGCATCGCAGATATCCGGATACCTCCTCCGTTGCGGAGATGCACGCGCGCCGTACCGGGTTTCAAGGTGTTGCCGCGGGGATGGCGCGCCCGCCCCGGGCGTCGCGCGGACACGGGTGCCGCGGCTACAGTCGGATAGTGGGCCACCCGCCCCCTGACACGTCACCGCTACCGTTCGACACCGGTAAATCGGTACTTCTGTGCACAGCATCGCCGGTGCGTGCCCGCATGGAGCAGCGCAGGCGAATGGTTGCAGTTGCGTCACTCCGTATCTCTGCAACAGTCGACCTCCGGGCCGGCGCGCCCCGCCGACCGCCACAATAGCCATTGGCCGCGGGCACTCGAATTGCTCTCGGATTGCCGAGACATGATTCGCGAAGCCGACGCCATCGCGCGCAAGCAGCGGTTTCTTTTGTGCCGCTATGCGCTGATTTTCGTCACCGGTGCGGTGGGCTTCCTCGAAACCGAGCAGTCCTCGCCCACCCCGATCGCGTTGCTGGTTGCGATGGCCTTGATGTCGAACCTGTATCTGGGGACCGTCCCGCCGTTCACGTTCTTCGATGCCGGTATGCAGGCGCCCATCCTCGTCACCGACACCGCCATGGTCTCCGCCGTGTTGCTGGTGTCGCGTGCCAGCCAGGAGTTCTTCCTGTTCTTCTTCTTCATCCTCATCATGGCGGCGAAGATCGAGAACCTGGTGCTGCTCGGGATCGGCGCCGCGCTGATCGGCGTGCTCAGCGTGCTGTTCTCGGGCACGGACTCCGGCTGGTTGAGCCCATTGCTGATGCGCGTCCCGTTCCTGCTCGCCGCGGCGCTGTTCTACGGCTACGTCGTGTTGCCCGAACGCACGGGGCAGATGAGCGCGCTCGGTCGGGGACCGACGCTGGCGCTGTCCCGGCCGGCCGTCAAACAGGCCCTGAGAGGTTAGGGGCCTGTGCCCGTACCGCGGCGTGAAGCGCCGCCCGGTGCGCCGCGCCCCGCCCGGTGATCGCGGAGCGATGCCGCGGCCACAGGGGCGGCGGCTACAGTCGGACAGTGTGGCGGTGGAGTCCGGCGGCCATGTGGGTTGCATGCGCGCATTTGTGCCCGGTCGGGGCTGTGGTAAGGAAACCGGTGCGGCGCGCGCGCCGCACGCCGGCGGGCGAGGAGTCGCATGCAGCAGACGGAAGCCGAAGCCCTCGATGCGCAACTGCGCGACAAGGTCTGGCAATTGGCGCAACGCGGCGTGCTGGCCCTGGTGATTTTTCTCGCCGGCTTGTTCCTCGGATACCAGCGCTGGGGGCACGCCACCGCTCTGCAGGACAAAGTGGATGAACTGACCGAACGGACGCAGAGCCTGGTGAAAGAGCGCGACACGGAGCGCAGTCGCATTACGCTCATCGAGCGCGACAAGAAGGAGCTCGAACGGCAACTCGAAGAAGCGCGGGCCAAGCTCTCGGCCGCGGCGCCGAGGGCGGCGGGCCCGGCCCCGGCGGGCATGCCGTAACGCGACCCGCCGCGGCCTGCGCCAGCGCGCGCTGACCGGCCGGTCCGTTGACTACCCCTGTCGGGACCTATAGGTAACGAGTTTTCGCCCGCGCCCGGCGCATCTTCCCACGTATGTTCGATACGCTCAGCGATAAGCTCGAGCAGACCGTAAAACGGCTGCGCGGTCATGCGAAGATCAGCGAACATAACATCGAGGATGCGGTCCGCGAGGTGCGCCTCGCGCTGCTCGAGGCCGACGTGCAGCTCGATGTGGCGCGCGACTTCACCGAGCGCGTGCGCACCCAGGCCCTCGGGCAGGACGTCCTCGCGACCCTGACGCCCGAGCAGCACTTCATCAAGATCGTCCGCCAGGAGCTCACCCAGCTGATGGGCGAGCGCGCGGCGGAGCTGAGCCTCGCGGCGACGCCGCCGGTGGTGTTGATGCTGGTGGGGCTGAACGGCGCAGGCAAGACGACGACCGTCGCCAAGCTCGCGCTGTGGCTGCAGGCGCAGAAAAAGCGCCAGCCGTATCTCGTGCCGGCCGACGTGTACCGCCCGGCCGCCATCGACCAACTGGCCGCGCTCGGCGCCCAGGTCGGCGTGCCCGTCCACGAGACGCGGCCGGATAGCGACCCGGTCGAGATCTGCCGCGAAGGCGTGGCTGCGGCGAAGAACCGCGCGTGCGATGTCGTGTTGCTCGACACCGCCGGCCGCCTGCAGGTCGATGACGAGTTGATGGCCGAGCTCGAGCGCATCCGCGCCGCCGTCTCGCCGCACCAGACGGTGCTGGTCGTCGACGCGATGACCGGCCAGGACGCGGTGAACGTCGCCAAGGGCTTCCACGCCCGCGTACCGCTCGGCGGCGTGATCATGACCAAGCTCGACGGCGACGCGCGCGGCGGCGCGGCGCTGTCGGTGCGCGCGGTCACCGGCGCGCCCATCCTGTTCGCGGGGCTGGGCGAGAAGCTCGACGCCTTCGAGGTCTTCCATCCCGACCGCATGGCCACGCGCATCCTCGGCATGGGCGACGTGCTGACGCTCATCGAGCGCGCCGAGCAGGTCTACGACGAGCAGCAAGCGGCGGCCCTGCAGAAGAAGCTGCGCCGCAACGAGTTCACGCTGGAGGATTTTCGCGATCAGCTGCGCGCGGTGCGCCGCATGGGCGCAGTCGGCGAGCTGCTCAACATGATCCCGGGCATGAAGAAGCTCACGAAGGGCATGGACATGTCCTCCGCGGAGACCGAGCTCAAACGCACCGAGGCGATCATCAACTCGATGACTCGGCAAGAGCGCGACAACGCCGCCATCATCAATGGCAGCCGCCGCCGCCGCATCGCCGCGGGCAGCGGTGTCTCAGTCGCGGATGTGAACAAGTTTCTCAAACAGTTCCAGCAGACAAAGAAGATGATGAAACAGGTGGCGCGCTTTGCTGGTAAAGGCATGCCGCCCGGTCTGGGTTGATTGCCACACCCCAGGGAGAGGAGTAGAGACTCAATATGGCCGCAGTCATCCGTTTGGCTCGTCATGGCGGCAAGAAAAGCCCCTTTTACCGCATCGTGGTCACAGACAAACGGCACGCCGGCGACGGCGCGCGGTTGGAACAAGTCGGTGTCTATGATCCTCGTCAGAGCCCGTCGCGCATCGAGTTCAAGGCGGATCGACTCGCGGAATGGCTCAAGCGCGGCGCGCAACCGAGCGCGACCGTGGCTCAGCTGATCAAGCAGAGCGGCGTACAGCTTGCGCCTGAAGGAGGGTCCGGAGAGACGCCATGAAAGAACTGGTCCAGTACCTGGCGCGCCAGCTGGTCAACAACCCGGATGCGGTGGAGGTGAAAGAAACGCAGGGCGACACGGCATCGGTCCTTGAACTGCGGGTGGCGAAGGAAGATCTGGGCCGCATCATCGGGAAGCAAGGACGCACCGCGAAATCGATTCGCACCATCCTCAACGCGGCCGCGTCGCGAACGAACCGCAAGGTCGTCCTCGAAATCGTCGAAGAGCAATAACCGGGCACCGCGATGGCGCCCACCCGGCGGCCGCCTGCGTCGGCCGACCGCCCTCCTCAGTGCGATGGCGAGCTCGTGGAGCTCGGGACCATCGTAAACCGCCACGGCTTGCGCGGCGAAGTGCGTTTGCTCGCGCACAACCCCGACTCCGACACCGTCGATCGCTTGCCGAGCGTGACGTTGATCCGCGGCGCTGGCCGGCGGGAAGAGCGCGCCGTCCGCGGCGTCCGCCGCCACAAGCGGTTCATCTTGCTGCAGCTGGACGGCGTCGACTCGGCCAACGCCGCCGAGGCGCTCGTCGGATGCGCGGTCGCGGTGCCGCGCGCGGCGCTGCCGCCCGCCGGCCCGCACGCCGCCTATCACGCCGACCTCCTCGGCTGCACCGTGCTGACCACCAGCGGTGAACACCTGGGGACGGTGCGCGAGATGCTCGTCACCGGCAGCAACGACGTGTGCGTCGTCCGCGACGGCGCGCGCGAGGTGCTGGTCCCGGTGATCGCCGACGTCGTCGCGGAGCTCGACATCTCGGCGCGCCGCCTCGTCGTGCACCCGCTGCCGGGATTGTTGGACGAGCGCGGTTGATGCGCCTGCACATCGTGACCTTGTTCCCCGAGCTGTTCAGCTCCGTGATCCAGACGACGATGCTGAAGAAGGGGCAGGAGCGCGGCGCGATCGAGTTCGCCTTCTACAACATCCGCGATTACGCGACCGGCAAACACCGGGTCACCGACGATACACCATACGGCGGCGGGCAGGGCATGGTGATGAAACCCGAGCCGCTGGTGGCGGCGATCGAAGCGACCGGCGACGGCCCCGCCAGACCGCACCGGGTGCTGCTCACGCCGCACGGCGCGGTGCTGAATGCCGCGCGCGTGCGCGCGCTCGCGGCGCGGCCCGCGCTCGCGCTGGTCTGCGGCCGCTACGAAGGCGTCGACGAGCGCGTGCGCGCCTACGTCGACGAGGAGCTGTCGATCGGCGACTACGTCGTATCCGGCGGTGAGATCGCGGCCATCGTGGTCATGGATGCGGTCGCGCGGCTGGTGCCCGGCGTCCTCGGCTGCGCGAGCTCTGCCGAGGAGGAGTCGTTCGCGGACGGCGTGCTCGAATATCCGCAGTACACCCGCCCGCCCGAATACCGCGGCGCCGCGGTTCCCGAGGTGTTGTTCTCGGGCGATCACGGTCGGGTGGCGCGCTGGCGCCGGCAAGAGGCGCTGCGCCGCACGCTCGCGCGCCGGCCCGATCTGCTCGCGCGCGCGGTGCTGACCGACGAGGATCGCCGCTACCTCGAGCAGCTCGCCGGCGCGGCCGATCCGACGCGCCGGCGCGAAGACGCGGAGCCGTGACCCGCAAGACCGCCGCCCCCTTCGGCGCCCCCGCCCCACGAACCCCGGAGAATCCACCGCCATGGCCGATCTTTTCGTCGCCCTGCTGCACCACCCGGTGCTCGACAAGAACGGCCAGATCGTCACGACGGCGGTCACCAACATGGACATTCACGACATCGCGCGCTCGGCGACGACGTACGGCGTGCGGCGCTTCTACGTCGCCACGCCGGTGCGCGCGCTGCGCGCGCTCTCGGAGAAAATCCTCGAGCACTGGGCAGCCGGCTACGGCAGCACCTACAACGTGACGCGCAAGGAGGCCTTGGCCCTCGTGCAGATCGAGACCGATCTCGACGGCGTGCTGGTCGCGGTCGAGCGCGAGAGCGGCCGGCGGCCGCTGGTGGTAGCGACCTCCGCGCGCTCGGCGCCGGGCTCGATCGAGTTTGGCGCGCTGCGCGCCCGGCTCGACGCCGGCGGCGACCCGTACCTGATCCTGCTCGGCACCGGTTGGGGGCTGGCGCCGGAGGTGATGGCGCGGGCCGACCTGCGACTCGAGCCGATCGACGGTCCCACCGCGTACAACCACCTGTCCGTGCGCTCGGCTGCCGCCATCATTCTTGACCGCCTGCGAGGGACCCGGTAAGTCACGGGCTTCGCCAGACTCCCCGTTCCACGAGAGGTGGCCATGAATCCCATCGAGGCGATTGAGCGCGAACAGCTGCAACAGCACATTCCGGACTTCAAGCCCGGCGACACGGTCAAGGTGCACGTGAAGGTTATCGAGGGCGAGAAAGAGCGCATCCAGGTGTTCGCCGGAGTGGTGATTCGCAAGAGCAGCGGTGGGATTCGCTCGAATTTCACGGTGCGCAAGGTGTCGTACGGCGTCGGTGTCGAGCGGACCTTTCCGCTCCACTCGCCGCGGCTGGACAAGATCGAGGTCGTGACCCGCGGGCACGTGCGCCGCGCCCGGCTGTATTACCTCCGCGATCGCTCGGGCAAGGCCGCCCGCATCACCGCCGAGAAGAGCGAGCGGGCCGAGAAGAGCGAGAAGCGCTAGGGGGAGTCGCGGCCGCGGGGCCGCGCCGCGCCGGTTGGCGCCGCCGCCGACTGATCGGGCGAAAGCTCGCGCGGGCGCAGCACGTGCACGGTGGCGCGCGCGGCGGTCACGCGGCACTCGCCTTGGAGCGTTCCGCCCTCGCGGACGACGAGCGCGCGCGTTTCGACCCGGCCGCTGAGCACGCCGGTGGGGCCGATCTCCACGCGGTCGGCGCCGACCACCTCGCCCTCCACGCGGCCGAGTAGCAGCAGCGAGACGGCGCGCACCACGCCGTCGACGTAGCCGGTCTCGCCGATGATCAGCATGCCGGTGGCGCGCACCTCGCCGCGCAGCGCGCCGTCGATCCGCGTCGGCCCGGTGAAGCTCAGCTTGCCGCTCACCTCCGACTCGCGGTCGAGCATGGCGCGCACGGGTGGCGGCGGCGCCAGGAACTCAGGCGGCGCCTGCTCCGCGCGCCGGGCCGGTGGCGGCGGCGCCGGCAACCGGCCCGCGCGGCGGTGCCAGATGGCCACGGCTCAGTGCCCCCGCTCAGATCGGAAAGACATGGCAGGCCACTTTGTGCGCGGCCGTGCCGACCAGCGCTGGGACCTCGTGCCGACACCGCGCTTCGGCATAGGCGCACCGGGGGTGGAACGGGCAACCCGGTGGCGGGTCGACCGGGCTCGGCACCTCGCCGCGGAGCGCGATGCGCTCGCGCCGCGACGCGGGGTCGGTGCTCGGAACCGCCGAGAGTAACGCGCGCGTGTAGGGGTGGTGCGGATCCGCATAGAGGGTTTTACTCTCAGCCAACTCGACGATGCGGCCGAGGTACATGATCGCGACTCGCCGCGCGATATGTTCCACAACGCGCAGGTCGTGCGCAATAAAGAGGTACGCGATGCCTTGTGTCTCTTGCAGGTCTTGCAGCAGATTGAGGATCTGGGCCTGAATGGACACGTCGAGCGCCGACACGGGCTCGTCGGCCACGATCAGACGCGGCTCGAGCGAGAGCGCGCGCGCGATGCCGATGCGCTGGCGCTGGCCGCCGCTGAACTCGTGCGGGTAGCGCTCGGCGGCTTCGGCGCGCAATCCCACTCGTTCGAGAAGCGCGACGACGCGCTCGCGCCGCGCCGCGCCGCGCGCCAGACCATGGACGGCCAGGCCCTCGCCCACGATGTCGGCCACGCGCAGGCGCGGATCGAGCGAGGCGAAGGGATCCTGGAAGACCAGCTGGATTGCGCGCCGAGTCTCACGCAATCGGCGCGGATCGAGCCCGAGCAGATCGCGATCCGCGAACCGGATGGTCCCGGCCGTGGGCGCTATCAGCCGCAAGACGAGCCGGCCGAGCGTCGACTTGCCGCTGCCGGATTCGCCGACGACGCCGAGCGTTTCGCCCGGCTCGATGTCGAACGAGACGCCGTCGACCGCGCGCACCACCGCCCCTGCGCGCCGGAGCACGCCGCGGCGCACGGTGAACTCCTTGCGCAGATCGCGCACGTCGAGCAGCGACACGCTCACGCTTTCGCCGCGTCCCGCGGGCGCGCGCATGGCGTCGCCGCACTCCCGGAACGCACGAGGATGCAGGCGGCGCGATGATCGGTCGCCGCTTCGACGAGCTCGGGGTCGACCTCCGCACACGCGGCGATCGCGTCGCTGCAGCGGTCGCGAAAGCGGCAGCCGCTCGGGAGCTGCAGCGGGTCGGGGACGGCGCCCGGAATGGCCTCCAGGCGGTGCCGCGGGGCGCCGACCCGCGGGATCGAGGCGAGCAGACCGCGTGTGTACGGGTGCTGCGGCGCGGAGAACACCGCCGCCGCCGAGCCTCCCTCGACGATACGGCCGGCGTACATGATCGCGACGCGATCCGCCCGCTCGGCCACCACGCCGAGGTCGTGCGTCACCAGCAGCACCGCCATGCCGAGTTGTTGCTGCAGGGCATCGAGCAGATCGAGGACCTGGGCTTGGATGGTGACGTCGAGCGCGGTCGTCGGCTCGTCGGCGATGAGCAGTTTCGGCCGGCAGGCGAGCGCAATCGCCAACATCACCCGCTGCCGCATGCCGCCGCTCAGTTGGTGCGGGAAGGCATTGGCACCACGCTCCGGGTCGGGCATCTCCACTATGCGGAGCATTTCGACTGCGCGGGCGCTGGACGCGCGCCGGCTGGCGCGCTCGTGCAGCATCACGGTCTCGGCGATCTGATCGCCGACGGACAGCACGGGGTTGAGCGCCGTCATCGGCTCCTGAAACACCATGCCGATCTCACCCCCGCGTACGGCGCGCATCGCGCGCTCGCCGAGCTGTCCGAGATCGCGACCGGCCAGCCGGATGCTGCCGCCGACGATGCGCCCGGGAGCCGGCACGAGGCGCAGCACGGACAGCGCCAGCACGGTCTTCCCGCAACCGGATTCACCGACCAACCCGAGCGTCTCGCCGGCGTCGATCGACAGGCTGACGCCGTCCACCGCGCGCACCTCTCCGTGCGGGAGAGGGAAGCTAGTGCGCAGATCGGAGATGTCGAGCAGCGGCACGGGGCGGGAAGCGACGTTAGGGGGGCTGATCAGCTGTTAGCTGTTGGCGGCTACCGTTTGAGGTCAACAGGAATCTCGGTCGTGGGCATCTCGGCCTTGCGCGCGGGTGACATGGGTTCGTGCAAACTCAGACCCTAACAGCGAACAGCCTAACAGCTCCGGCCCCTGACTCCGTAACGCCTCTTACCGCCTACTCCACGAAGCGGATGCGTTCCGGGCGCGACACGCCCCAGACGGTCGGCTCGTAGTTCTGCAGGGCATTGCTCGCGGCGCTGAAGCGGCGCGGGCGCACGGTTTGGATGATCGGCAGCTGCTCGTGCAGGATTTCCTGGATGCGCCAGTAGGCGCGGCGGCGCTGCTCCAGATCGAGCGAGCGCGCGGCGCGATCGAGTAGCTCGTCGATCTCCGCCTCCCATCGCGTGGCCGGGCGGGTCTGGTGAGGGTGCCAGACGTGCAGGGGGCCGTTCGAGCGCAGGAGGCTCGCGGCGTCGTACGGGTCGATACTTCCGGTGAACCCCATCAGCATGGCATCCCAGTCGAACGTCGACTGCAGCTTGTCGATCAGCACCGACGGCGCCAAGGGCTGCAGGTGAACGCGCACCCCGAGCTCCGTCTGCCACGTCCGCTGCAGGTGCCGGGCGATCTCTTCGCGCACGCCGTTGCCCGCATTGGTCGCGAGCGCGAATTCGAGCGCGTGGCCGTGGCGGTCCTCGCGGATGCCATCGCCGTCGCGGTCGAGGTAGCCGCCTTCTTCGAGCAGGGCCCGTGCGCGCGCCGGATGGTAGGGATAGTCGGCCAGGTACGGGTTGAAAAACCGGTGATTTGCGGGCGAGACGAAGGAGACCGCGGGCTCGCCGAAGCCGTCCAACACAGTCGCGACGATGGTCGCCTTGTCCATGCCGTGCGCGAGTGCGCGGAGAAAGGCCGCGTCGGTGAACCACGACAAGCGCGGATTGGCCCGGCCGTTCTGCTTGTAGTGCGCCGGATTGCGATTGAAGGCGACGAACAACATGCCCGGGTCGACGCCGATCTCGTGGACCGCGAAAGCGCCGTTCGCCTGCGCTGCGAGCAAGCCGCGCACCTCTTCCGGGCTGGGCGTGTGAATGTCCGTCTCGCCGGCGAGAAACGCGCGGCGCGCGGTGTCCTGGTCGGGAACGAGGCGAATCGTCTGCTCGGCGAGATACGGCAGCGGGCCGCCGCGGTCGTCGCGCATCCAGTAGCCGTCGTTGCGCACCAGATGGATCAGCCGCCCCGGCTCATAGCGCTCGAGGCGGTACGGACCGCTGCCGACCAGCGCATGCGGGGCCACGTCCACCCCCCACTGCTGCGCGAAGGTGCCGTTCCGCAGCGCGGGTTCGAGCCGGTGCGCGGGCACAATCGGCACTGCGAGCGAGGTGAGCAGCGGGGCGAACGGATGCGGGACGCGTATGCGAACCGTGTGCGGATCGGGCGCTGTGAGCGCCATGCGCCGTCCGTTGAAGGTCAACGACGCGGCGAGCGGGTTCGGCACCTGCGGGCTGTACAAGGCCTCGAAGGTGAACACGACGTCGCGCGCCGTCAGCGGCTCGCCGTCGTGCCAGCGCACGTCGCGGCGCAGCGCCAAAGTCAGGGTCGTGCCGGACGTATCGAAGGACCAGCTCTCGGCCAGCGCGGGCTGCATCTCGCCACTGCGCGGATCGAGCCGCACCAGCGTATCGAACACGTCACACACTGCCGCTCGCGAAGCGGCGTCGGTGGCGATGATCGGGTTGAACGTCTTCGGATCCGCGATCGTCGCCGTGAAGAGGTGTTGCGGTCGCGCGATGCGGGGTGGGTCCGCGGCTCCCACGGGCGTCGGCGCGACGTCGCTCGCGCTCGGCTCGTCCGTGCAACCGGCCAGCGCGATCAGGATTGCGATCGCGCCCGCCGCCACGCGCTTCACGGTGCCGCCCCGTCGAGGCGAACCTCGCGGCTGTTCGAAGGCGTCTGCAACGCGAAGAGCGCGGGGGGGAGCACTGGATTCACCTCGATGTCGCGCAGTTCGATGAGCAGGCTCCGCTGCAGCGCCGGCATCTCCAGGCTGACCTCGCTCGGGACGCGCGCGCCGTCCACTGCCGTCCAGCCCTCGAAGGTCGTGCGCAAGACGACGCGGCCGTCGCGGTCCTGCGTCTCGTACCGCAATGGATCGAGCGCGGGCGACAGCCAGATCACCTGCGCCCCGTCGTGGCGATCCGCACGCAGCCGAATCGCGCCGTCGTCGGCCGTCACGTCAGCGGTCGCGGTCGGATCGAGCGGGGGCGTGCCGAGCATCAGGTCGACCGCGAGCGGGACCGGCAGGTCGACCTGCGCATACCGGCGCAGGTTCTCCGCCGAGGCCGCGCCCCGGTAGACGGTGGAGGCGGAGCGGTCATAGGCGGCGAGCGCGCCGTCGGCGGCGGTCAGCACGAATACCGCGCCGAGCGGAGAGAAGACCTCCAGGCGCAGGCGGTCCGGCCGCTCCGCCACCAGCAACTGCTTGGCGCGCCGCGATTCCTCCGGCGACGTATAGTCGAGCCCGGCCCAGGCGCGCAGCCCGTGCAGCGCGGAGCGGCGCTCGGCGAGCGCGGCGCGGATCTCGCGCGCGTCGGGCAGCGCAGCGGGCAGTCCGGTTGCCGGTCGCGGGGTGGGGCGAGCGGTGCAACCGGTCAGCGCCACCACGGCCAGGAGCACCGCGATGGCTGAACGCATCTACGAAGCCCCTTGGCGTTGTTCAGTACGCTGCAGATCGTCGATCTTGCCCCGCAACCGCTGCGTCTGGTCGGGCTCGGTGGCGTGGCCCAGGGCGTCGCGGTACACGCGCAGCGCGTCGCGGGGGCGACCGGCTTTCATGTACGCGTCGCCGAGGTGCTCGGCGATGGTGGCGTCGTTGTTGGTCAGGGTCACCGCCTCCTCGAGGTGGCGGATGGCGGTGCCGTAGTCACCGCGCTGATAATACACCCAGCCGAGGCTGTCGACGTAGAAGCCGTCGCTCGGGCTGATCGCCAGCGCGCGGCGGATCAATGCCTCGGCTTCGTCCAAATTGACCCCCTGTTCGGCGTACGTGTACCCGAGATAGTTGAGCGCCGCGGCGTTCTGCGGGTTCAGCTCGATCGCGCGCCGCATCTGCTCGATGCCGCGCGGCTTCTCTTTGTTCTCGTCGTAGAGCGCTCCGAGCGAGAAGTGGTAACGGTCGTTGTCGGGGAACTTGACGACCAGCTGCTCCATCAGCGCGATCGCCTCGGGCAGCTTGCCCTGTTCGCGCAACAACACGGCTTGGACGTCGATCAGCTCCTCCTCGTCGGGCTTGAGCTCGATCGCGCGCTGCAGGGCGGCTGCCGCGGCGGCGGAGTCGCCGCGCTGCTGCAACAGGTGGACGACCATGCGCTGCGAGTCGACGAACCACTCGTGATCGGGCCCGACCCGCTGGTACTCCTCGATGGCCCGGTCGGTGTCCCCGCTCTGCTCGTAGGCGGAGGCCAGGTAGTAGCGCACACGGTGATTGTCCGGCGCGCCGCCGAGCACGAGCATGAATTCGTGCGCGGCGCGTTCGTAATCGCCGGTTTCGAGCAGGATCAGCCCGATCTTGGTGCGCGTGTCGTCGGGATCGGTATCGCCCTTTTCCAATTCGCGAAACTGCGCCAGCGCGTCGTCGAACTTCCGCTGTCGCGCATACAGCCCGCCCAGGCGCCGGCGAATGTGGGCGCGGCGCGGGTTGGCCCGCAGGATCTCTTCGTAGAGCGCGATCGCCTCTCCGGAGCGCTGGGTGGCTTCGTAGAGAAAGGCGAGGTCGATCAGCACCGGCTCCGCGTTCGGGTTGAGGCGGAGCGCGGTCTTGTACGACTCCTCGGCGCGCGCGTAGTTCTGCGACGCCGCGTAGATACGGCCGAGGTAGTAATAACCGAGAAACGAACCCGGATCGCGTTCGATCAGATAGGTGAGCGCCGCTTCGGCGCGGGTGAAATCCCGCTGTTTGGCGAACAGGATGCCGAGCAGGACGCGCGCCTGTTCCTGGTCGGGATCGAGATCGAGCACGGCCTCGTACTCGCGGATCGCCTCGTCGTCGCGGCCCAAGGTGGAGAGAATGTCGGCCAGCATGATCCGGCTCTCCACGTCGTGCGGATCGGCGTCCACCGCAGCCTGGCACTGCTCGAGCGCCTCGGCGAGCTTCCCCTGGCGCACGTACAGGCCGGCCAGGCGCTGGCGCAGGATTGCCGACTGCGGGTCCGCTTGGACCGCTTCCTCGAACTCCGCGGTGGCCGCAGCCTGGTCGCCGCCGTGCAGGGCGAGCGTGCCCGCCAGAAAATGCGCGAGCGGGGTGGCTTCGGCCGGCGTCGCGACGGTCATCGTCTCCGCCGCGCCGAGCTCGAGGATCTGGCCGGGCGGTGGTGGCTCGAGCGGCTCGCGCAGGGCCGCACAAGCCGACAGCCACAGCGCCAGCGCTCCAGTGAGCCAAACACGATAGGCTGGAACCGACATGGGAGCTGCAGTTTGAGGGGTCTACCATAGGGGCGGCGGTGGGTCCATCTGACATTCCATTCGGCGGGCTCGATGCAGGGCAGGTTGTTCGCGGTTTGGAACAGCGCGCCGCTCGGAGCTATCGTCGGAGGTGGCGTGATGAGCCGAGGAGCGGGACGGCGAACGGTCCTAGGACTGTGCTTCGCGGTGTTCGGCGTATGCGGGGTCGGCCAGCCCGGCGCGGCGGTCGAGTGGCAGCAGCTCGAGCCCGGATTGGAGTACGCCGAGGTGCTCTCGCCCATCGCAGCACCGGCAGGGGACTCGCGCATCCGGTTGCTGCGCATCGACCCGACCCGCTTCAGCCTCGAGCTCTTGAACGCTTCGGCATCTCCCGACGGAGGGCTGCAGACCGCGAAACAATGGGCTCAGAGCCATGGCCTGGTGGCAGCGATAAACGCCAGTCTGTACCAGGCCGATTACCGCACCAGCGTCTCGCTGATGCGGTCGCGCCGCCATACGAACAATGCACGGGTGTCGAAACACAACGCCGTGTTGCTGTTCGATCGGCTCGACGACGGCGTGCCGCCCGTCCAGATCGTCGACCGCACCTGCCGTGACCTGAACGGGGTGCGCGACCGCTACGGCGCGATGGTGCAGAACATCCGCATGATCTCCTGCCAGCGGGTAAACGTCTGGAGCAAACAACCCCAGGCCTGGAGCAGTGCGGCGGTCGGCATGGACGACGGCGGGCGCGCGCTGTTCATCCATATGCGCGCGCCGCTGAGCACGCACGATTTGGTCAACGCGCTGCTCGCGCTGCCGATCGGCTTGCGCGAGACGATGTACGTGGAGGGCGGGCCCGAAGCGCAGCTGTACATCGATGCCGGCGGCCGCCAAATCGAGGTGGTGGGCAGCCACGGCAGCAGCTTCGCGGGCATCGAGAATTCCCTCGCGTTGCCGATCCCCAATGTCCTCGGCGTGCGGCGCACCGCCGCGGGAGCCGCGGCGGCATCCCCCGCGGGGCCCTGAGTGCGAATGCCCTGGTGCTGGTTGCAGCACCTGCACGTGCACCGTATGTCTGCCGAACTGCGCTGAGGCGATCCTGTTCGCGGCCGCTCCGACGCGGCTGGGGAGCAGCGAACGTGGTGCCAGCGCCATCGAGGGACGGAGCATACGCGATGCAGGAGAGCGACGACGACGCGGTCCGCCGCGCCTACGGGGTGCTGGCCACCAGCCTGAACGAAGCGCTGAACGACATCCATCAAGCGCTCACGCCGCATGCGGCATTGCTGCCCAAAGGCCGCCTCGGCGATCTCGACGCGTTGCTGGCCGAGTTCGCCCGCCGCCGCATTCGGATCGCGATTTACGGTGAGGTCAAGGCCGGCAAATCCACGTTGATCAATGCGCTCGCCGGCCGGGAGCTGTCCCCGGTGGCCTTCGATCCGCTCACCTCGATGCCGCTGCGGGTGACGTACGGGTCGCGCACGGTTTGGCAGGTCGGCGCCAACCGCGTCGAATCGCTCGCCGAGCTGGCGCAGATGATGCGGACCGGCGTGCGCGATGCCACCGAAGTCGTCGTCGAGACCGAGGCCGACCTGCTGCGGCTCGGCGGCCAGGTCGACCTCGTGGATACTCCCGGTGTCGGTTCCGACGTGCGCTTCGACAGCGTCACGGCCGAGGCGCTGCGCTCGCTCGACGCGGTCGTGGTCGTGGTGCGGTATCCCGCGCTGTTCACCCAAGCCACGCGCGCGCTGGTGCAGGGCCTGCAATCCGACATCGGCAAGCTGTTCGTGGTCTGGAACTTGGACGGAGCATGTGCAGAGCTGAGCGCCGCCGAACGCGACCGTCAGGCCCAGACGCTGCGCGCTGATGTCGCGGGCGCGCACGAGCTGCATCTCGTGGATGCGCGCACGGCGTTTCGCGCCCAGCAGTCCGGCGATGCGGCGGGGCTCGCGAACGCGGGCTTGCCGGATTTCGCTGCCGCGGTCGGCCGGTTTGCCTCTTCGGGCAAGCGCGAGGTAACCGCGCTCCGCGAGGCCGGAAAGCGCGCGGCGAGCTGGATAGAGGAAGCGCAGACCGCGCTCGGCGGGCGGCGCCGCGCGCTGGAAACCAGGCTGAATGAGGTGCGGGAGCGACTCCACCTCGTGGAGCGCGACGCGCAGGCGAAGACCGCCGAAGCGCGCAGCCAATTGGCGGAATACGAGGCAGCGGTCGCCGCCGCAGGCCAACGGCGCGAGGCGGCCGCGGCGCAATCGGCCGAGACCTTGCACAAGGCGATACGGGCCGCGCGGCGCGCCTGGGTGCGCAGCGGTCAGGCGCCGGCGCTCGAGTCGGCCGTCGCCGCCGCCACCGCGGCGTTTGCCGAGACGTGCGGCGCCGCCGCGCGGACCGCCACCGAGGCACTGCGCGATGCGGCCAAGCGCTTCGGCGCCAGCGCCGCGCCAGCGGCCGCGGAGCCGCGGAACGTGCGCCCGGCGGAGCTGGCGCCGGCGGAACGCATCGCGCAGGCGCGCACGGGCCACGCTCGGTTGCTGCGCCGGGTCGTATGGAACCGCTGGTATCTGCCCGGTCTGAACGCGCTCGAGCGCGTCGGGGTGCTGCACGACCTGGCCGCGCAGGCGGCGTGGTGGGATCAGGTGGTGCAAGCCGCCCACCGGAACGCGCGCGCCGTGCTCGATGCGCGCCTGGCGGACATCGCACGGCGCATGCAAGCCGAACAGGAGCGCATCCGCGTCGAGACCAATTTTCTCGCCGAGGAAGGCGAGCAGCAGGCGTTGTCAGCGCACCTGCCGATGCTCGCCGCGGCGCGCGAGCGCATCGAAGAGATCGGCAAAGAGGCGCGCCGGATCATGGACTGAAGGCGGCACGCGCGGTCGGGCACGGGCGCGGCGCCGTCTCGGTGCTTCCGATTGGCCGTCGAATCCGGGGCCCGGCGGCATATAAGTCGCCGCTCATGCCACGCCCTCGCCGGCGGCGAGATTCCGCCGCCGCCGGCGCTCTGGCCCCAGCGCTACGCCGCCGCCGTGTGCCACGGGTGTCGGGTGGAGGGGCACCGGTTTTCTCGTGCTGGCGTTTCGCACGCCCCGACCGCGTCCGGGTTGTGATTTGCAAGAATCCCACCTCGGGCGCGCAAACGCTGATAACGTCCTGCGAGTGGTACTGAACTTGCTCCCTTGGCCTCGATCGGAAGGGAGCGCAGTGGCAGATCTCGTGCTTATCGGTGTGACTGTCGGATTCTTCGCCGCGGCGTGGCTGTACACCCTCAGCTGCGATCGGCTCTAGAGGGGGGCGAGTACATGCAGCTGGAATACCTCCTCGGTGCCGTGTTGGCCGTGCTGCTAGGCCTCTATTTGATTTACGCGCTGCTCTTCCCAGAGCGATTCTGAGGGCCCGTGATGACGGCTGCGGGGTGGCTCCAGATCCTCCTGTATTCGGCCGTAATCCTGGCGCTGACGAAGCCACTCGGCGTCTATTTGCACCGGGTGTTCGAGGGCGGTCGGCAGCCGCTGCCGCGGGTCTTCGGCCCCATCGAGCGCTGGGTATATCGTGCTTGCGGCGTCGATCCGGCGCGCGAGCACGATTGGAAGCAGTACACGCTGGCGCTGCTGCTCTTCAGCATGTTCGGCGTGCTGGTGACGTACGCCTTGCAGCGCCTGCAAGGTTTTCTGCCACTCAATCCGCAGGGCTTCGGCGCCGTGAGCCCGGACTCCTCGTTCAACACCGCGGTGAGCTTCACCACCAACACCAACTGGCAGGGCTACGCCGGCGAAGCGACCATGAGCCATCTCACGCAGATGGCGGGGCTGGCGTGGCACAACTTCACCTCGGCGGCAGCGGGCATCGCCGTCGCGATCGCATTGGCGCGGGGCATCACGCGCCCGCCGGCAGCACGCGGCCAACGCGGTATCGGCAACTTCTGGGTCGATCTCCTGCGCGGCATCGTCTACGTGCTGCTGCCGATCAGCATCGCCGTCGGCCTGCTGCTGGTCTCCCTGGGCGTCATTCAGAACTTCAGCCCGTATGTCGAGGTGACGACGCTCGAGGGCGCGAAACAGACGATTGCGATGGGGCCGGTGGCGTCGCAGGAGGTGATCAAGGAGCTCGGCACCAATGGCGGCGGATTCTTCAACGCGAACAGCGCGCATCCGTTCGAAAGCCCGACGCCGCTGACCAACTTCATCGAGATGTGCTTGATCTTCGGGATCAGCGCGGGGCTGACGTACGCGTTCGGCCGCATGGCCCGCGATCAGCGTCAGGGCTGGGCGCTGCTCGCGGCGATGGCGGTGTTGTTTCTGGCCGGCGTAACCGCCGCCTACCACTTTGAAGCGCAGGGCAACCCCGTCATGCGAGGGCTCGGCGTGGACCAGGGCGCCGGCAACATGGAAGGCAAGGAGGTCCGCTTCGGAATCGCCAACTCGGCGCTCTTCGCGACCATCACGACCGGCGCGTCGTGCGGGGCGGTGAACTCGATGCATGACAGCTACACGCCGCTGGGGGGCCTCGTTCCGCTGGTCAATATCCAGCTCGGCGAAGTGATTTTCGGCGGCGTCGGCGCCGGGCTCTATGGCATGCTGATGTTCGTCCTGTTGTCCGTCTTCATCGCCGGGCTGATGGTCGGGCGCACCCCGGAGTACCTCGGCAAGAAGATCGAGCAGCGCGAGGTCAAGCTGGCCACGCTCTACATTCTTATCTTTCCACTGGTGATCCTCGCCTTCAGCGCGTGGTCCGCCGTGGCGCCGTACGGCGTGTCGTCGCTCAACAACGCCGGCCCGCACGGCTTAACCGAGATACTGTACGCTTTCAGCAGCGGCGCTGGGAACAACGGCTCGGCATTCGCCGGCCTCAACGCCAACACCCCCTGGTACAACACGGCGCTCGGTGTGACCATGCTCGCCGGGCGGTTTCTGATGATCGTCCCAGCGCTGGCGATTGCGGGATCGCTGGTGAACAAGAAGGTCGTACCGCCGTCGGCGGGTACCTTTCCAACCCATGGCGCGCTGTTCGTGGTCCTGCTGGTCGGCGTGATCGTCATCGTCGGCGCGCTCACGTTTTTCCCGGCGCTCGCACTGGGACCGATCGTCGAGCACTTTGCGGCCTCGACCGGCCGGCGGTTCTAAGCCGCGGAGGAGAGATGGCCAGCAAAGCGAGAGAGCTGTCGTTGTTCGATCGGCAAATTCTGGGCGGCGCGGCGATCGCCAGCTTGCGCAAGCTCGCGCCCAGCCACGTGGCCAGGAATCCGGTCATGTTCGTGGTCGAGATCGGCAGCCTCGTCACCACGCTGATCTGCCTCCGCGATCTGGTCGCCCCGGCTCCGGGTGCCGCGCCGGCCTGGTTCACCTTCGGCGTCAGCGCGTGGCTCTGGTTCACCGTCATCTTCGCGAATTTCGCCGAGGCGGTGGCCGAGGGCCGCGGCCAGGCGCAGGCGGCGGCGTTGCGCAAGATGCGCAAGGAGACCACGGCGCGCCGGCTGGTCGGGAGGCGGGAAGAGCGCGTACCGGCTTCGCAGCTGCGCGCGGGTGACACGGTCGTGGTGGAAGCCGGTGAGGTCATCCCGGGCGATGGCGACGTGATCGAAGGCATCGCCTCGGTGGACGAATCGGCCATTACCGGGGAGTCGGCGCCCGTGATCCGCGAGAGCGGCGGCGACCGCTCGGCGGTGACGGGCGGCACCAAGGTGCTTTCCGACCGCATCGTCGTGCGGATTACGGCCGAGCCCGGCAAGTCTTTTCTCGACCGCATGATCGCGCTGGTCGAAGGCGCCCGGCGCCAGAAGACGCCGAACGAGATCGCCTTGCACATCTTGCTGGTCGGCTTGACGATCATCTTTCTGATCGCCTGCGCGACGCTGGTGCCACTCGGCCTCTATTCCGGGGTGGCTCTCTCGGTGACCGTCACCACGGCGCTGCTGGTGTGTTTGATCCCGACCACGATCGGCGGCCTGCTCTCCGCCATCGGCATAGCCGGCATGGACCGGCTGCTGCGGAAAAACGTGCTGGCGATGAGCGGGCGCGCGGTCGAAGCCGCCGGCGACGTCGATACGCTCCTGCTCGACAAGACCGGCACGATCACGCTCGGCAACCGTATGGCAACGGAGCTGATCCCAGTAGCCGGGGTGACCGAAAGCGAACTCGCCGAAGCGGCGCAGCTCGCCAGCCTCGCGGACGAAACACCGGAAGGTCGCTCGGTCGTGGTCCTCGTCAAGGACAAGTTCAACCTGCGCGGCCGCGACGTGAGCGAGATCGGCGCGCATTTCATCCGCTTCAGCGCCGAGACGCGCATGAGCGGTTGCGACCTCGACGGCCGGCACATCCGCAAAGGGGCCGTGGACGCCGTGCTCGCCCACTTGCACAAGCTCGGCGGCGCGCCGCCGCCGGCCCTTGATACGATCGTGCACCGCATATCCGACACGGGTGGTACGCCGCTCGCCGTTTGCGACGGCAACCGCCTGCTCGGCATCGTTCACCTCAAGGACGTGGTCAAAGGGGGCATCGCGGAGCGCTTTGCGCGGTTTCGCGCCATGGGTATCCGGACGGTGATGATCACCGGCGACAACCCGCGCACCGCGGCGGCCATCGCGCGCGAGGCGGGGGTGGATGATTACCTCGCGGAGGCGACGCCCGAAGCGAAGATGCAGCTGATCAGAGCCGAGCAGCAAAAGGGGAAGCTGGTGGCGATGACCGGCGACGGCACCAACGATGCCCCGGCGCTCGCGCAGGCCGATGTCGGCGTGGCGATGAACACCGGCACGCAGGCGGCGAAGGAAGCCGGCAACATGGTCGACCTCGACTCGAACCCGACCAAGCTGCTCGAGGTGGTCGAGGTCGGCAAGCAGCTCCTGATGACGCGCGGCTGCTTGACCACGTTCTCGATCGCCAACGATGTCGCCAAATACTTCGCCATCGTGCCGGCGATGTTTCTGGCCGCGTATCCCGAGGTGAAGCCGCTCGACATCATGCACCTCAGCTCGCCATTCAGCGCCATACTCTCGGCGGTCATCTTCAACGCCGTCATCATCGTCTTGCTGATCCCGCTGGCGCTGCGCGGCGTGCGGTATCGCCCGCTGGGCGCCGCCGCCCTCCTGCGGCGGTCGCTGTTGGTCTACGGCGTCGGCGGAGTGATCGCGCCGTTCATCGGTATCAAGTTGATCGACATGGCGCTGACCGCAATCGGGCTGGTTTAGGAGGTACGCCCATGAGCCAGGCACTCATCGCGCTGCGGGCGACCGCGGTCACTCTGCTACTCACCGGTCTTGTGTATCCGTTTCTCATGACTGGACTTGCCCGGGTGCTCTTCCCGCATCGGGCGGGTGGCAGCCTGATCAGCGACGGTGATGGCCGCGTCGTCGGATCCGAATTGATCGGTCAGAGTTTTTCGTCGCCGGCCTACTTCTGGCCGCGGCCGTCGGCGGCGGGCGCCGGCTATGATGCGGCGGCGTCGTCGGGATCGAACCTGGGACCGACTTCGCAGAAGCTGCGCGATCGCGTCACCGCGGACAGTGCGCGCCTCCGGGAGACCAATCCCGACGCGCCCGGTCCGATCCCTGCCGAGCTGGTGACCGCTTCGGCCAGCGGGCTCGATCCGCATGTGTCGCCCGACGCGGCATTCTGGCAAATCCCGCGCATCGCGCGGGCCCGCGGCGTGGCGCCGGAGCGCTTGCGGGCCGTGGTCGAGGCGAACGTCAACGGCCGTACGCTCGGGGTGCTCGGCGAGCCGCGGGTGAACGTGCTCTTGCTCAACCTCGCAGTGGATCGCCAATTCGGACGGCCATCCTGAAGGAGCGCGTCACGCTGGCTTGCGCATGACAGAACAGCGCCCGCGTCCGGAGGACTTCCTCGAGCTGGTCGAGCGCGCCAAGCGCGGCAGGCTGAAAGTATACATCGGTCCCGCAGCGGGTGTCGGCAAGACGTACCGCATGCTCGAGGAGGCGCACGCGCTCAAGAAGCGCGGGGTGGATGTCGTGCTCGGGTTCGTCGAGACACACGGCCGCGCGGATACCGCGGCGCTGCTCGAAGGCCTCGAGGTCGTCCCGCGCCGGCGCGCCGAGTACCGCGGCCTCGCCGTCGAGGAGATGGACCTCGACGCCGTGTTGGCCCGCCGTCCCCAGGTGGCAGTGGTCGACGAGATCGCCCACACCAACGCGCCCGATGCGCGCCACCGCAAGCGCTATCAGGACGTGCTCGAGCTCGTCGAGGCGGGCATCAACGTCATCTGCGCCTTCAACGTTCAGCACCTCGAGAGCTTGAAGGACGTCGTCGAGCGCGCCACCGGAGTGGTGATCCGCGAGACCGTGCCCGATACGTTTCTCAGCCAGGCCGACCAGGTCGTGAACCTCGATCTCGACGCGGAGGACCTGCTGGAGCGGCTCCGTGCCGGGAAGATCTACGACCAAGACAAAGTGAATTGGGCGCTGGCGCACTTTTTCAAGGAGGACAAGCTCTCCAGCTTGCGCGAGCTCGCCTTGCGCGAGGTCGCCGAACGCCTCGACTCGCGCGCCGCGACCGCGGCGGACGCCGCGCCGAGCCCGGGCGATACGAGCGGGAAAGTGATGGTCTGCATCGCGTCCGCGTCCCCCCGTGCTACCGCGCTCCTTCGGCGCGCGTACCGCCTCGCCGCGCGCCTCAACACCGACTGGTATGCGGTGTACGTGCAGACGCCGGCGGAGAGCGCTACGCGCATCGGCTCGGAAGCGCAGCGGCTTCTGATCGATACGTTCGAGCGCGCGCGCGAGCTCGGCGCGCACGTGCGCCGCCTGCAAGCCGCGGACCCAGTGCCCGCGCTCCTCGATTTCGCCCGCACCCATGGCGTCACGCACATCATGATGGGGAGCTCACATCACCCCCCGTGGCGCCAATGGCTGGGGCGAACCTTCCTCCATCGCATGCTGCGCGAAGGTTCGGACTTCGACCTGCACATCGTAGCGCTCGCCGCGGAGGAGGGCACCGCGTGAAATTCCGCAGCAAGGTATTTCTCGCCATCGCCCCGCTCGCCGCCGCTCTGATCCTGCTCGCCCTGCTCGCCGTTCGCACGACCGATGCGCTCAGAGCGAATACGCATGCGATCCTCCACGAGAACTATCGCAGCGTGCTCGCCGCGCAGCGCATGGCCGCGGCCCTATACGACATGGACCGTGCGGTGCTCTTTTACGCGGTCGGCCGCGGCGCATGGGACGCGGCGCGCATGGACGGCGCCCAGGCGCGCTTCGAAAGCGAGCTCGCGGTGGAGTTGGACAACGTCACGGAGCCGGGCGAAGCGGAGGCGGCCGCTGCGTTGCAGGCGCGCTGGCGCGATTACCGCGCGCGTCTCGATGCGCTCCGCGCCCTGCCGCCCGCCGCGGCTTTGGAGCAGTATTTCACGAGTCTGGAGCCGGCATTCACCGCCGTCCGTGCGGCGGTCGACCGGATCCTCGAGCTGAACCAGGACGCCATGGTGCGCAAGAGCGAGCGCGCGGCGGTGGAAGCCGAGCAGATGGGCGCGACGATCCTCGGCGCCTCGCTGCTCGCGCTGCTCGCGGGCATCGCACTGTCCGTCATGCTCACCGACCGACTCCTGCAGCCGCTGGACGCCCTGCGGATGGCTGCGCACCGCATCGGCGCCGGTGATTTCGGCGCCCGCGTCGGGGTGGCCGGGCGGAATGAGCTCGCGCAGCTCGCGGAGACTTTCAACAGCATGGCCGACCGCCTCGACCGGTACCGCCGCAGCTCACTCGGTGAGCTCTTGCTGGCGCAGCAATCGGCACAGTCGGCCATCGACAGCCTGCCGGACGCGGTGGTCGTGTTCAATGCCGCAGGCGACGTCCTGATCGTCAACAGCGCCGGCGAAGCGTTGCTCGGAGCGGGCGCGGCGGCCAGCGCGGCGCCGCTGGCCCGGCTCGAGCCCGACCTGCGGCAAGTCATCGAACGCGCCCGAGGACACGTCCTCGGCGGCAAGGGAGCATATCTGCCGAGCGGCTTTGACGAGGCGGTCCGGCTGCGGTCAGGGGCCGGTGACGATCGCTACCTGTTGCCCCGGGCCACCCCGGTGTACGACGAGCGCGGCACCATCACTGGCGCCACAGTGCTTCTGCAGGACATCACGCGGTTGCGTCGCGTCGATGAGCTCAAGAACGACCTCGTCGCCACCGTGGCGCACGAATTCCGCACGCCACTGACCTCGCTGCGCATGGCTCTGCACCTGTGCCTGGAACAGGCCGCCGGCCCGCTGAGCGAACGGCAGGCGGACCTCCTGTACGCGGCGCGCGATGATTGCGAGCGGCTGCAGCGCATCGTCGACGAGCTGCTCGACCTGGCGCGCATCCAGGGCGGCGCCGTGGCGCTGCGCCGCCGCGGCGTGGCGGTGCGCTCGTTGCTCGTCGACGCGCTCCAGGCGCAGCGCACCGCAGCGGAGGCACATAACGTCGAACTGTCCGCCGCCATCGATCCCGATTTGCCCCAAGTCGACATCGACGAGGAGCGGTTGCTGGTCGTGTTCGCCAACCTCGTGGGAAACGCCATTCGCCACTCGCCCCAAGGCGGCGAGGTGAAGCTGTGCGCGCGCGCCGAGGACGGCCGCATACGCTTTTCGGTCATCGACCAGGGACCCGGTATTCCTGCCGACGAGCGCAAGCACATCTTCGAGAAATTCGCACAAGGTCGGATGGAACCGGGCGCCGCTGGACTGGGCCTCTCGATTGCCCGCGAGATCGTCGTGGCGCACGGCGGCACTATCGGCGTCGATAGCGAACTCGGGCGCGGCAGCACGTTCTGGTTCACCATTCCGCTGGCCCACGAAGACGCGCGCGCAGCCGTTGGCTGAGGCCCAGTGCGCCGTGGCGAGCCGCATCCGCCCGATACTCTGTGATGGCGAGCACCCGCACCAGCGAAACGCCGCCGTGGCCAATTTTCATCGCTCGCTCCGAATGGGCAGCGAGCGCGCTCGCGGTCGTACGGGGGCGTGCGACGATCCACGATCTTGGAGACGCGGTGTCCGCGCCGTTGCCGCAGGCATCCCGTCTGCCCACGATGCCGCCGCCGTGCCGCGTGTGCATAGCCGCGTGATAATCAGGGACCGGATGATGCCGGCGGCCACGGCATTAGAGGTTGCCGACCACAGATGACGCCCATACAACCGCCCATCGGAATGTCGCTCGACGTGCTCGTCATCGATGACGAAAAGAACATCCGCGATACGCTGACCATGTGTTTGGAGGCGATCGGGTGTCGCGTGACTGGGGTCGCTACCGCCGAGGCGGCGCGTGCCGCCGTCGCCAGCCGGGTGTACGACATCGCGTTGCTCGACCTCCGTCTCGGCGAAACCAGCGGGCTCGGCCTGCTGCCTGAGCTGCTCGCCGCCCGCCCCGACCTGGGGATCGTCATCATCACCGCATACGCCACCATCGACACCGCGGTCGAGGCGATTCGCCGCGGCGCTTGGGACTACCTGCCGAAGCCGTTCACGCCGGTCCAGGTGCGCCATGTGGTGGAACAGCTCGCCACCCGGCGGCAGCTGGCGCGGCGGCTCGCGGACGTCGAGCAGCAGCTGCGCGGCGCCGCGCCGGAGGTCAGGTTCGATACCGCGGCACCCGCGATGCGCGCGGTACTGGACGTGGTGCCACGCGTGGCGGCGAGCGATGCCACCGTGCTGCTCCGCGGCGAAAACGGCACCGGCAAGGGCGTTCTGGCGCGGCGCGTCCATGAAGCCAGTCCGCGGCGGGACCGGCCGTTCGTGGTCGTGAACTGTCCAACCCTATCCGAGGAGCTGCTCGCCTCTGAGCTGTTCGGCCACGTGCGCGGGGCGTTCACCGGCGCCGTGCGCGACCAGATCGGGCGCGTCGGGGCGGCCGACGGCGGTACGCTCTTCCTCGACGAGATTGGCGAAATCTCGCCTGGCTTGCAGGCCAAGCTCCTGCGCTTCTTGCAGGACCGGCAATTCGAGCGCGTCGGCGACACGGTCACACGCAGCGCCGACGTGCGCATCCTCGCCGCCACCAACCGCGCGCTGGAAGCGGACGTTCGCGCCGGCCGCTTTCGGGAAGACCTGTTGTACCGCCTGAACGTCCTCGAGTTGCGCGTTCCCCCCCTGCGCGAGCGGCGCGAGGACATCTTGCCGCTGGCGGAAGGCTTTCTCGCCTTTTTCGCCCGCGCCGCCAAACGGCCAACCCAAACCCTGTCGCCCGACGCGGCGGCGGCGCTGCGCGACTACCCGTGGCCGGGGAACGTCCGCGAGCTGCGCAACGCGATCGAGCGCGCATTGATTCTCTGGCCGGGTCAGGTCATCGAGCCGGCCGCACTGCCCGAGCGCATCGCCGCGCGGTCCGCCGTTGCGCCCGAGCTGGGCGGTGACTACACGGTCGAGGCGATCGAGCGCGAGCACATCCTGCGCGTCATCGCGCGCCAGCCCACCCTGGACGACGCCGCGCGCATCCTCGGCATCGACGCCTCCACCCTGTGGCGCAAGCGCAGGCGTTACGAGGGACTGAGCGGATAGGGGATAAAGAGGTCCGACACGGCTGTTCGACCGTGGCGCTGTGATGGAGAACGCGCGCACGAGGCGATTGGCCGTGTCGCGACCGCAACAGCTTAACGTCAGAGCCCAGTCGACCTTCGCTGTTCACGGCTTGCTTCGCTGCTCACGGCTCACGGAAAATAGTATCCGACCTCGAACGTGACGAGGTCGTCCTTGCGCCC
The DNA here is from genome assembly GCA_050176585.1 of Binatia bacterium. Classification (GTDB taxonomy): domain Bacteria; phylum Desulfobacterota; class Binatia; order HRBIN30; family CADEER01; genus CAYYWP01. The sequence goes on along the minus strand of JBFXHX010000011.1, from coordinate 89,447 downwards.
GGTGTTCGCGAGACCGTAGGCCAGGTAGAAGACGAACGGACCCGTCGAGTAGATCGCTCCCGGTGAAGCGAGGGCGCCGTCCCCGGAGAACCAGTCCGCGGCCAGCACCAGGCCATCGACGCCCTGCACCGGTTGTTCGAACGTGGCGAGCGCGCCGCCGCGCGAATGGTTGTCGAACACGTAAGGGGTCGCAAAGTACGGTCCGACTCCAACGCGCGTTCCCAAGCCAGGCACCCTCACCGAGGCGGCCCCGTAGCTGAAATTGCGGACATCGCCCTTTACGTCGGCGCGCAAGCCGACCCCGACCTGCGTACCGCCGAACAGCGCGAATACCCCGGGCTGCTGCTCTTTACCCCCGAACTCGAGCGAGACGGGTCGCCACTTCACAGTGGCGTCGATGAAAGGGTTGTTGCGATGGATGTAATCGAACGGACCGGTGTTGATCCCCGCCTCCACGTCGTACCCCACCCCGGCCACGCCGCGGACGAAAAAGTTGGCCGCGCGGCCACTCTCCGTCTTCCACGGCCGAAAATACTGGTCTGTCTCCAGATAGAACTTACCGGCGTCGAGCACGTCCGGCGACGGGACATTGAAGATCGTCTGCTGTCCGGATGCTTTCGCGGGCCACGCGATGCAGCTGAGCGACGCGAGCATCAGTGCCCGGCGCACGTGGCGTTGCGGTCGAAGTGAGAGGCATGCGGTCATGCTCCCCGCGCTGCAAATCGCGCGCCCGCCCACTGCAGCCGCTCGCGACGGTGGATACGCGCGTACAGGAGATCGCGGCGTTGCAATTCGAAATCACCCTGCAGCCGAGCCGGCAGAATGCACGTATCACCCGCAGAGGCGCTGAGGCCCAGAGGGGGTACAGTTCATTTGCGAGCAGGCGATCTCCGCGCTTGTGCGGTAAACGGTCGATCCTAACCGCTCGCTGCTCCGATCCAGCGCCGGATGTGATCCACGAAGAGTGGCCCGAGATCGTGTAGCTTGCGCTCGCCGACCCCGTACGCTTGCGCGAAGGCGTCGAGCGAGAGCGGCCGGCGGCGTACGAGATCGCGCAGCGTGGCATCGCTGAACACGATGTACGGCGGTACGCCGCGCGCGGCGGCGAGCTCCCGGCGCAAACCGCGCAGGGAGTCGAAGAGCTCGCGGTCCACACCCTCCCACGACTCGCCGCCAGCGCGCAGTTGCGCGGCGGGAGACTTGATCTTCGGCTGCACCAGCTGCACGGTCCGCCGACCCCGCAGCACCTCCCACGAAGCCGCATTCAGGCGCAGCACCGGGCGGTCGCCAGCGGTGCGCTCGAGCAGATGCTGATCCAGGAGCTGGTAGACCATCGCCGTGACACCGGCGCGCTGTAGCCCGCGCATGAGGCCGTAGGTGCTGAGCTGGTCGTGCCGGCGCGCGCGCACCCGCTCGGTGTCCGCGCCGGCCAGGATGTCGACGATGTGCGTCACGCCGAAGCCCTCGGCGCGGGCCACGGCCGAGAGAATCTTCTGCGCAGCGGTGGTCGCGTCGCTCACGCCCTCGACTTCTTCGAGGCACACGTCGCAGGCGCTGCAGTTCGCGCGCTCGTACGGCTGCCCAAAGTACTCGGAAAGGGTCTTGTGCCGGCAGGCGAGACCGGAGGCAAAGCGCTGCATGTGGCGCAACAAGCCGCGCGCGGCTTCGAGCGCCTCCTCGGCCGCTGTGCCGTTCCCCGGCTCGGGTTCGCCGGCGGGCTGCTCAGCCCGCCGCGCGGCCGCCTCGCCCGCGCTGCGCTCCAGCAAGCGTTCGAGGCGGACGACGTCGCCGCTTGAGTACAGCAGCGTGCACTCCGCCTCCAGCCCATCGCGGCCGGCGCGGCCCGTCTCCTGCTGATAGTGCTCGAGCGATTTGGGCAGCGCCGTATGGATGACGCAGCGCACATCGCTGCGATCGATGCCCATGCCGAACGCGACGGTCGCCACGACGATGTCTAGGTGTTCCTCGGCAAACGCCTCCTGCGTCCGCCGCCGCGCCTCGGGGTCCATGCCGGCGTGGTAGGCGCCTGCCCGCAGGCCTTGCGCGGCGAGCTGCGCGGCCAGCGTTTCGGTGTCGCGTCGAGTGAGGCAGTAGACGATCGCCGCTTCGTCCGCATGGCGGCGCATGACCTGCAGCACCTGGCGCTGCAGGTCGGTGCGCGGGACCACCCGGTACGTGAGGTTCGGGCGGTCGAACGTGCCTACCAGCACCAGCGGATCGGCGAGCCGCAGCTGGGCCGCGATGTCGGCGCGCACGCGCTCGGTGGCGGTCGCTGTGAACGCGCGCACGCTGGCCGCCGTGAGGCGGCCTTTCAGCTCGGCGAGCTGCCGATACTCGGGACGGAAATCATGCCCCCAATGGCTGATGCAGTGCGCTTCGTCGACGGCGAAATCGCGCACCCCGGCGCGTTCGAGCCAGGCGAGGAAGCGCGGCGCGAGGAGCCGCTCCGGGGCGACGAAGAGCAGACGGAAGCGATCGTCGGCGAGGCCCTGCTCGACTTCGCGCACCTCTTCGAAGCGCATGCCGCTGTGGAGCGCCGCCGCCGCGTAGCCGTTCGCGCGCAATCCGTCGACCTGGTCCTTCATCAACGCGATGAGCGGCGAGATCACGATGTCGGTGCGGCCCGCCACGGCAGGCGGCACCTGGTAACAGAGCGATTTGCCGCCGCCGGTCGGCAGCACTACCAGGGCATCGCGCCGCTCGAGCCCGGCGGCGATTGCCGCCTGCTGGAGGGGGCGCAACTGGTCGAAGCCCCAGTAGCGCCGTACCGTGGCGAGAATCGCGCCGACGTCCTGCACCGCCGTGCCGCTATCGGCGCCGGCGCGGGCTGTCAAACCTACCCGCCGCGAGCGCGTGCGCTGCGATTGAGTCGATCGAGTGTAGCCGCCGGACCTGTGCCGGGGCGCAGCAACCCATCACCCGCCCGGGCGGGGCTCCGTGCGGCCATACGTACCGCGGCTACACAGGAAGCGCGCCGCCGGTCTGGTCAGGCCGGGATACTCACCGGTGAGTCAGGCGCGGACGCGCCCATGCGGCTTTCGGGCATCCGAAATGCGTACAGCTCCCCATGTGCCAGATAGCGGACCCGACCGGCGAGCCCAGCCGCTTCGACGGCGCGTTTGAAGTCTTCGAGCGGCGAGCGGAACACCTCGTAATCGTTGTAGTGGATGGGGATCACCGCGCGCGGATTGATGATCCGAATCGCTTCCACGCCCTGCTCGGCGTCCATGGTCAGCAAGATGCCGACGATCCGCGTACCGCCCAGGTGGAAGAGCGCGAGGTCGATGTGCGGATACCGCCGTGGGATCTGGTGGAGGTCGTCATGCACCAGGGTGTCGCCGGTGATGTACAACCGGAGCGCGGTGGTCTCCCCGCCGGGGCGGAACTCGAGCATGCTCCCCATGACCGGCGGCAGCAGCAATGCGGCGATCGCCGGTCCGTGCTTGCCCGGCATCGCGGTGACGCGCACGTCCGCGCCCCCTTTCTGGACCGTCACCGCGTCCCAGGTGTCCAGCGCGCGCGCCGCCGTAAAGCCCTTGCTGGCGAGCTCGGCGCGCGCGTGCTCGGTGGTGATGATCGGCAAATCCTTCTGCAGCTTTTCTTCCACGAGCTGGTCGAAGTGATCGCCGTGGTAGTGGGAGAGCACGCAGAAATCGATCGGCGGGAGGTCTTCGATGCTCAAGGCGGGGTTGGTGAGGCGTTTAGCCGTGAGCCCATAGCCGAGATGCACGTGATCGCCCGCGTGCAGGAAGTTGGGATCGGTGAGGATCGTAAACCCCCCGTAGCGGATGATGACGGTCGCGGTCCCCACGAAGTAGATCGAACCGTCGAGGAAATCCGGCAGCTCTCCGGCCTGTTCCGGAAGCACCAGGAACTGCTCTTGGGCAGGCATTCTCAGCCCTCCTCTTGGCACAGCGCTGGCCGAACGCCGGATTCGCGCGCGCGCCGTGCGCCCGCTGCGCGCAGGAGCGCCAGGCGCACGGCGCGACCGAGCGCCACGGGTCTACGGAGTAATGCGATGGGGAAGTTGTTTCTGATGGAACTATGAGCGCTGCGCCGATTTTGTCCAGCCAGTCCCGCCGCGCCGCAATCCCGGCACCGGACCGTCAATCGGCGCGGGGCTGGGGTGCGCGCAAACTGCGGGCGAATCGGGTAGACTTACCGGCTATGCGTTGCTGCCCACGACTGATCCGACTCGGACTGCTCTTTCTCCTCTCGTCGCTCGCTTCTGCCGCGCTCGCAGTCGACAGCGGGACGACCAAGGGGCACGGCATCGCCATGCACGGCGATCTCAAGTACGGGCCCGGCTTCACCCATTTCGACTACGTCAATCCCGACGCCCCCAAGGGCGGCGAGCTTCGCCTGTACGGGCTGGGGACTTTCGACAGCTTCAACCCCTTCATCATCAAGGGCAACCCGGCGGACGGCATCACGCGCATCTACGATACGCTCCTCACCGCCTCAGCCGACGAACCGTTCAGCGAGTACGGCCTGCTGGCCGAAACGGTCGAGACGCCCGCCGATCGCTCCTGGGTGAAGTTCACCCTGCGCAAGGAGGCGCGCTGGCAGGACGGCAAACCGGTCACCGCCGACGACGTGCTGTGGACCTTCGAGACGCTGCGCACCAAGGGGCAACCGTATTACCGCGCATATTACGGCAACGTCGCCGGCGGCGAGAAGCTCGACGACCGGACCGTGAAGTTCACCTTCAAGCCGGGCGAGAACCGCGAGCTCCCGCTGATCCTCGGGCAACTGCCGGTGCTGCCCAAGCACTACTGGCAGGGCAAGGACTTCGAGGCGACCACGCTGGAGCCTCCCCTGGGCAGCGGCCCCTACAAGCTGGACCAGTTCGAGGCCGGCCGCTGGCACACCTACCGGCGGGTACCTGACTACTGGGGCAAGGACCTGCCGGTGAACCGCGGACAGCACAACTTCGACGTGATCCGCTACGACTACTACCGCGACATGACGGTCGCGCTGGAGGCGCTGAAGGCCGGGGCATATGATTTTCGGCTGGAGGCGTCTTCGAAAGACTGGGCTACGGCGTACGACGGCTCCGCCGTCGAGCAGGGGTGGCTCCGCAAGGAGGAGGCGAAGCACGATCGCCCCGCTGGGATGCAAGGCTACGCTTTCAACTTGCGCCGGCCGCTGTTCCAAGACCGGCGCGTGCGGCAGGCGCTGGGTTACGCTTTCGATTTCGAATGGGCGAACCGGACCCTCTTCTATGGCCAGTACACGCGCACGCGCAGCTACTTCGACAACTCCGAGTTGGCGGCGAACGGAGTTCCCGCCGGCCTCGAGTTGCAGGCGTTGGAGCCCTATCGCGACCGCCTGCCGTCCGAGGTGTTCACCACCGAGTACCAGCCGCCGGCGACCGACGGCTCGGGCAATCTGCGCGACAACCTGCGGAAAGCCGTCGAGCTGCTGAAAGCCGCGGGCTGGTCGGTCGACCCGAAGAGCAAGAAGCTCGTTAACGCGGAGGGCAAGCTGTTCGAGTTCGAGTTCCTGCTCGTCGATCCGGCGTACGAGCGCATCACCCTGCCGTTCGCCAAGAACCTCGAGCGCCTCGGCATCACCGCGCGCGTGCGCACGGTCGATCCCGCCCAGTACCGCAAGCGCGTCGACAACTTCGACTTCGACGTCGTCATGCAGGTGTGGCCGCAGTCGCAGTCGCCCGGCAACGAGCAGCGGGCGTTCTGGACCTCCGCCTACGCGAATCAGCCCGGCAGCCTGAACGTGCTGGGACTCGCCGATCCGGTAATCGATGGGCTGGTCGACGGCGTCATCGCCGCCCCGGACCGCGCGAGTTTGGTGGCGCGCACCCAGGCGCTCGACCGCGCGCTGCAGTGGGGCTTCTACGTGGTGCCGAACTGGCACATCGCCTACGACCGCCTCGCCTACTGGAACAAGTTCGGCCGCCCGAGCACGATCCCCGCACAGGGCGTGCAGCTCGAGACCTGGTGGTGGGATCCAACCAAGGCCGCGCAGCTCGCGGCGCGCCGCAAGGGCACGTGAGAGAACAGAGCCACACGCGGGACCGCGCCGGCGCGCGCCGCGCGGAATTCGCCATCGAGGCGCGCGCCGTGCTCGGCGCCTGCGCCGCGTCGCACTAAACGCACCATGCTCGCCTACATCACGCGCCGCTTGCTGCTGATGGTCCCAACCCTGTTCGGGATCATGCTGCTCAACTTCGCCATCATCCAGGCCGCCCCCGGCGGACCGGTGGAGCAGCTACTCGCGCAGCTGAAGGGAACGGCGGTGTCCGCGACCGCGCGCGTCTCCGGGGGACTCGGCGAAGGCGGCGGCGCGGCGCCGGCGACCGGCGCCAGCAGCAGCCGCTACCGCGGCGCTCAGGGGCTCGACCCGGAGCTGGTGAAGGACCTCGAGCGCCAGTTCGGGTTCGACAAGCCCGCGCACGAGCGCTTCCTCTTGATGATGGAGCGCTATCTGCGCTTCGACTTCGGTGAGAGCTTCTTCCGCAGCCGCTCCGTCATCGACCTGGTGCTCGAGCGCTTGCCGGTGTCGATGTCGCTCGGCCTGTGGACTACGCTCATCATCTATCTGATCTCGATCCCGCTCGGCGTGGCCAAGGCCGTCCGCGACGGCTCGCGCTTCGACGTCTGGACCTCGGGCGTCGTCATCGTCGGCAATGCCATTCCGAGCTTCCTGTTCGCGATCCTGTTGATCGTGCTGTTCGCCGGCGGCAGCTACTTCCAGTGGTTCCCCCTGCGCGGGCTCGTGTCCGACAACTGGAGCGAGCTCGACTTCTGGCACAAGCTCACCGACTATTTCTGGCACCTCACGCTGCCGGTGCTGTCGATGGTCATCGGCGGCTTCGCGAGCCTCACCCTGCTGACCAAGAACTCGTTTCTGGACCAGATCAATCAGCAGTACGTGCTCACCGCGCGCGCCAAAGGGCTGAGCGAGCGGCGCGTGCTCTACCGCCACGTGTTCCGCAACGCGATGCTGATCATCATCAGCGGGTTTCCGAACGCGTTGATCAGCATCCTGTTCACCAGCGCGCTGCTCACCGAGATCATCTTTTCGATCGACGGGCTCGGCCTGCTCGGCTTCCAGGCCACCGTGTCGCGCGACTACCCGTTGATCTTCGGCACCCTCTACTGCTTCACCCTGATCGGCCTCATCACGAAGCTGATCGAGGACCTCACGTACGTGGTCGTCGATCCGCGCATCGACTTCGAACGCCGATGAGCTCTCACCTCGCCGACGCCAAACCGGCCCCGGTGCCCGGCAGCCGGGACGCACTGCCCGCCGAGGGCCGACCCTCTCCGCCAGCCGGCCGCTCCGCGCTCCCGCTGAGCCCACTCAACCGGCGCCGGATGGCGAACTTCCGCGCCAACCGCCGCGGGTGGTGGTCGCTCTGGATCTTCGTCGCTTTGCTCCTGGTGGCGCTCGGCGCCGAGCTGATCGCCAACGACAAGCCGCTGCTCGTCCGCTACGCCGGGCGATTCTATACGCCCGTGTTCGTCGCGTACCCGGAGACCACGTTCGGGGGCTTTCTCGAAACGGCGACGGACTACCGCGATCCGGAGGTGCAGCGGCTTATCCGCGAGGACGGATGGATGGTCTGGCCGCCCATTCCGTACAGCTACGACACCATCGTGCGCGACCTCCCCGGACCGGCGCCGTCGCCGCCGACCTGGCAGAACTGGCTCGGCACCGACGACCAGGCGCGCGATGTGCTGGCGCGATTGATCTACGGGTACCGCTTGTCCGTGCTGTTCGGCCTCACGCTGACCGTGTTGAGCTCGATCATCGGCATCGCCGCCGGCGCGGTGCAGGGCTACTTCGGCGGGTGGGTCGACCTCTTGCTGCAGCGCTTCATCGAGATCTGGTCGGGTATGCCGACCCTGTTCCTGCTCATCATCCTGGCGAGCGTGGTCACCCCGAGTTTCTGGTGGCTGCTCGGGTTGTTGCTGCTGTTCAGCTGGATGACCCTGGTCGGCGTCGTGCGCGCGGAGTTTCTGCGCGGGCGGAACTTCGATTACGTGCGGGCGGCGCGCGCCCTCGGCGTCGGCGACGCGGGCATCATGTTCCGGCACCTGCTGCCGAACGCCATGACCTCGTCGCTCACCTTCCTGCCGTTCATTGCCAGCGGCGCGGTGGTGACCCTTACCGCGCTGGATTTCCTCGGCTTCGGACTGCCGCCGGGATCGCCATCGCTCGGCGAGCTGCTCCAGCAGGGCAAAAACAACCTGCAAGCGCCGTGGCTCGGCCTGACGGGCTTCACGGTCATCGCCGCCATGCTGACGCTGCTGGTGTTCATCGGCGAAGCCGCGCGGGATGCGCTGGACCCGCGGAGGACGTTGGCCGCGGTACCGGCGGGCCCCGGCGATGCGCGGCGGATGCCGCGCCGCCAGCCCGCACCCGCCGCCGGCGCGCCCGCCGCCGAGCCGGCGGATGATACGCTGTTGAGCGTGCGCGACCTGCGCGTCCGCTTCGGCGAGGGCGCAGGCGCGGTCGACGCCGTGGTCGGCGCGTCGTTCGACCTGCGACCCGGTGAGACGCTGGCCCTGGTCGGCGAGAGCGGCTCCGGAAAATCGGTGACCGCGCTCTCCATTCTGCAGTTGCTGCCCTACCCGCACGCGCGCCACCCGAGCGGGAGCATCCGGTTTCAGGGCGTCGAGCTGGTCGGCGCGTCGGGGGACACGCTCCGCCGCGTGCGCGGCGATCGCATCGCGATGATCTTCCAGGAGCCGATGACTTCGCTGAACCCGCTGCACACGATCGAGCGCCAGATCAGCGAGAGCCTGGCCGTGCATGGCGACCTCGGCGCGGCGGCCGCTCGCGCGCGCACGATCGAGCTGCTGCGCCTCGTGGGGCTCCCCGATCCAGAGCGCCGGCTCGGCGCATTCCCGCACGAGCTGTCCGGCGGACAGCGCCAGCGGGTGATGATCGCCATGGCGCTGGCGAACGAGCCGGACATCTTGATCGCCGATGAGCCGACCACCGCGGTCGACGTCACCATCCAGGCGCAGCTGCTCGCGCTGCTGAAAGAGCTCCAGCAGCGCCTCGGGATGGCCATGTTGTTCATTACGCACGATCTCTCGATCGTGCGCGCTATCGCCGACCGCGTGTGCGTGATGCAGGCGGGCGGAATCGTCGAGCAGGGTGCAGTGGCGGCTGTGTTCGGCGCGCCGCACCACCCGTACACGCGGCGCCTGCTCGCCGCGCAGCCCTCCGGCGTCCCCGCGCCGGTACCGCCGGCCGCGCCGGTGGTGCTGAGCTGCGACGCGCTGCGCGTCTGGTATCCGATCAAGCAGGGCGTGCTGCGCCGCACGGTCGACCACGTGCGCGCGCTCGACGGCGTCACTGTGGAGGTGCGGGCCGGCGAGACGGTGGGCATCGTCGGCGAAAGCGGCTCGGGGAAGACGACGCTGGCGCTGGCGGTGCTGCGCTTGGTCGACAGTCAGGGCCGGCTGCTGTTCGACGGCCGAGAGCTCGGCGAGCTGCGCGGCGGTGCGCTCCGGCCGCTACGGCGCGAGATGCAGATCGTCTTTCAGGATCCGTACGGTTCACTCAACCCGCGCCTGTCGGTCGGCCAGATCGTCGGCGAGGGACTGCGCGCGCACGGCATCGGCGCGGACCACGCCGAGCGCGAGGCGCTCATCGCCGCGGCGTTGCGCGAAGTCGACCTCGATCCCGAGACGCGCCATCGCTATCCGCACGAGTTCAGCGGCGGCCAACGCCAGCGGATCGCCATCGCCCGCGCGCTGGTGCTCAAGCCGGCGCTCCTCATCCTGGACGAGCCGACCTCGGCGCTCGACGTGTCCGTGCAGGCCCAGATCGTCGACCTGCTGCGCACGCTGCAGGCCCGTCACCGGCTCGCCTATCTGTTCATCAGCCATGACTTGCGCGTCGTGCGCGCGATGAGCCATCGCATCGTGGTGCTGAAGGACGGCGTGGTGGTCGAGCAGGGCCCTGCTGAGCAGATCTTCACCGCGCCGCAGGCGGAGTACACCCGCACCTTGCTCGCTGCGGCGCTGGGCGCGCCGGCGGCGATTCACGCCGGGACGGCGTAACGCAGGATCACGGGCTGTTACGCGCTTGGGCGCTTACTGTTTGGGGGCCCGCGGATATCGCTGACACAACTCTCTGAGGACCTGGCCGACACGTTTGTGCGGCAGAATGCCCCTGCGGCACGCTGGCAAGGGATGTCGAGTCATGTGCAGTGGCCGGCTCAGATTCGCAGCGACCGCCCGAGCTCGTGTACTTCCGTAACAGCGGAACAGCGAACAGCCTGCCCGACCCGGCTCTTCATCCCTGGCGGGCCGGGAACGACTTGAACATCTCGGCCACGCCGGCCGCGGCGCGGTCGGCGCGCCGCTTCGCATCCATCGCGATCGCGGTGCTGCCGCGCCAGAGAAGCGCGTGCGTTTGCGCGTCATACAGTTCGACGATCACCGTGGCTTCCTCGTAACCGAGGGAAAAGGCGCTGAACAGCGGCTGCTCACCGCCGGCGTTGCGGTAGTGCTGGTAGCCCTGGATCGTGTCCGCATAGCGCTCCTCGATCGTCGTCAGCGTGCGGACCAGCAGGTCGGGCTGGCGCTCGTCGAGCAGGTACCCGCGCGTTTTCAACGCCGTGTCCACCGCATTCTCGACCCGCCAGCCGAACACCTCCCTGCCGGTCTCCGGTGCACCGGGCGCGGGCGTCGGCGGCGCGGTTATCCACGCGTAGGTGTGATAATCGGCGAAGCTCGCCAGCGGGTTGGGTTGGACGTGGATGGGGATCTGCTCGGAGCAGCCCGCCAGCAATGCCATGACGACCAATGTGCGCGCGCCGCGCTTGACGCGCGCGCGGGTCGCTGCGCCCTGTTCACCCCGATACACGACTGGCGGACCTCCGATGCGGCCATAAAGCCATACGGCCGCGCGATACGCCACGGACGAGGGTGGACGGCGCCGCGGTCGCGCGCCTTGACGTCGCATGCGCTTCGAGTCCATGGTGCCCGCCACCGCGGGAGGTCAGCATGGGCATGCGAAGCGGCAAGGCGCTGCAGGTCCAGCGCACGGCGAAACGGACGGCGGCCAAACGGGCGAAAAACCCCGTCGCCAAGTCGCCAGCGCGCCGCGCGGTCACCACGCGCGCGGTTGCGGTCGACGCGAATGCCGAGTTGCGCAAGCTGGCGCGGCACATCGTGGACGTCACGCTGTCGAACGATCAGGGGGCGATGCTCGCGCTCTACGACGACGCCGTCGAGTCGACCGAGGCGAGCAGTCCGCCGACCGTCGGCATTCAGGCGCTGAGGGACAAGTTCGACATGTTTCGCCGCATGGTGAGCAGCGCCTTGTTGATCCCGCGCGCCGTGCTGGCGGATGGCAGCACGATCGTGATCGAGTGGGACGGCCGGATGACGCTGGCGGAGAGCGGGCAGACCGTGGAGCTTCACGAAGTGGCCGTCCACGAGATCGAGAACGGCAAGATCGTACGCGAGCGCTACTGGTACGATCCCTCCGTGTTACAGCCCTAGCGCGCCGGCTTGGGCGGCCGCCACTCGCGCATGCAGCGCACTACGGTGCTCGGCTTCGGGCTGAGCTTCTTCGTCACGCTGTTCTCGGTCCTCAACCCGGTGCACGCGGTGCCGCTGTACCTCGCCATGGTCCAGGCGCCGACCGCCGAGACCACCCGGCGCGTCGCACTGCTCGCCGCGACCACCGTGTTCCTGGCGCTGATGCTGGCACTCCTCATCGGCGAGGACATGCTCCATTTTTTCGGCATCACCGTGCCCGCCTTCCAGGTGGGCGGCGGCGTGCTCATCCTCCTGATGGGCCTGTCGATGCTCCAGGGCGAGGTCAGTCGCGCCAAGACGACGCCGGCCGAAGCCGCGGAGGCCGCGCAGTGGCGCGAGATCGCAATCGTGCCGATTGGCACGCCGATCCTCGCCGGCGCCGGTTCGCTGAGCACGGTGATCGTGTTCGACCACCAGGCGATGGCATGGCACCTCTGGGGCACGCTGGTAGTCGGCATCGTCGCCAACGCGCTGCTCTGCTGGGCCTTTCTGCGCTACTCGGACGCTCTCCTGCGGTTGCTCGGGCGCACGGGTGTGAACGTCGTCAGCCGCTTGATGGGCATGATCCTGGTGGCGATGGCCGTGCAGTTTATGGCCGACGGGATTCACGGCTTGTTTCCTACGCTGCGCGGACCGGGCGCGACATGACACCGCGCGCCCGGGCGGCGCGGGGATGAAGCGCGAGCGCATGATCCCACGGCTCGACGGCGAGCCGTGGGACGTCATCGTGATCGGCGGCGGGGCGACGGGCCTCGGCGTGGCCGTCGATGCGCAGACGCGTGGCTATCGCACGCTGTTGATCGAGCAGTACGACTTTGCCAAGGCCACCTCGAGCCGCAGCACCAAGCTCGTGCACGGCGGCGTGCGCTACTTGAAGCAAGGCAACGTCGCGCTCGTGCTCGAGGCGCTGCGCGAGCGCGGTTTGTTGTGCCGCAACGCCGCCCACCTCGTGCACGATCTGGCGTTCGTCGTGCCGCGCTACAAGTGGTGGGAGGGGCCCTTCTACGGCATCGGCTTCAAGCTCTACGACGTGCTCGCGGGGCGGCTGAACATCGCGAAGTCGCGCCAGCTGAACCGCAAGCAGACGATCGAGCGCATTCCCAACGTGGAAACGAAACACCTGATCGGCGGCGCCATGTACCATGACGCGCAGTTCGACGATGCGCGCCTGGCGCTGGCGCTGGCGCAGACCGCCGCCGATCACGGGGCCGTGCTGGTGAACTACATGGCCGCGGTCGGCTTGCTGAAAGCCGGTGGAATGGTGCGCGGCGTCATGGCGGTGGACGGCGAGACCGGCCGGCAACGCGAGCTCCGCGCCAAAGTGGTCATCAATGCCACCGGCGCGTTCACCGACGCCGTGCGGCGTCTCGACGATCGCGCCAGCGAGCCCATGGTGTCGCTGAGCCAGGGCGTGCACCTGGTGCTCGACCGCCGGTTTCAACCCAGCGATACGGCGATCATGGTGCCGCAGACGGACGACGGACGCGTGCTGTTCGTGATCCCGTGGCAGGATCGCTGTCTGATCGGCACCACCGACACGCCCGTCGCGGAGCCCGCGATCGAGCCGCGGCCGCTCGACGAAGAGGTCGCCTTCATCCTGCGCAACGCGGCGCGCTACCTGAATCGCGCGCCTGCGGAGGCGGACGTGCTCAGCTACTTCGCCGGCCTGCGCCCGCTCGTGCAGCCGGTCCACGGCGCGCTGGCGACGAAATCGATCTCGCGCGAGCACGTGGTCGTGATCTCCCCGGGCGGGCTGGTCACTATCGTGGGCGGCAAGTGGACGACATACCGCAAGATGGCGCAGGACACCGTGGACGACGCGGTCGCGGTCGGCGGCTTGCCCGAGCGCCCGTGCGTCACCGAGCATCTGCGCCTGCACGGCTGCCTCGCCCCGACCGATCCCACCCTGCCCAGCGCGCGCCACATGCAGATGTACGGTTCGGATGCCGCCGACGTGCAAGCGTTTCTCGATCAGGAACCGGCGCGCCGCGCCTTGCTCCACGACCGGCTGCCCTATTACCGCGGTCAGATCACGTGGGCGGCGCGCCACGAGATGGCCCGCACGCTCGAAGATGCTCTCGCGCGCCGCACGCGCTCGCTGCTGCTCGATGCGCGCGCCTCGATCGAGGCCGCGCCGCTGGCCGCCCGGCTGATCGCGGAGGAGCTAGGCCGCGATGCGGCGTGGATCGACCAGCAGGTGCGGTCGTACGCCGAGCTCGCCGCGGGCTATCTGCCCGCTGGCACGGTTGCCTCGGGGGTAGCAGCCCGTTGAAGGCGCCGTCATGCGGCCGATGAAATCGAATCCGCGGTCCGAGCGAATTCTCCGCGGTCGCAATGGCGCTCGAAAGCCCCGAGCAACCTGGCGATGCAGCCAGCACAGCGCGCACGCAACTCGGCAAGGAGCAGGCTGGACCGCCCCTGCAGACTGCGTCGACGGCACGTACGTGTGCTGAACGCCCTCGACCCAAACGGCGAGCCGCTGCCGCCGCACAGGGCCTGGTGAGTGCCGTGCTCATCCAGGAGCGCGGCACCCGGGCAGGTGGCGCCGAGCGATCGATGATCCTCATCCCCTTGCTATGGCGCCACGGTGCAAGCGTCCCGAGAAGTGGTGGTGTCGACTGCTCCGATCCGCAGCCGCGAAGATGCCAACGCTGAAACACCTTGCGCGCAGCTGCGCGTCTCGCGATTGCACGGGCACGGCGTTGACGGAGTTCCTTGCCGCCGATAAGAGCTGCGGCATTCCCTCCAATACCGAAAGCGAAACGCACCGCGTCGCGCGGCGCTCATGCGGGGTGGACCGATGATCGATCTCTACTATTGGCCAACGCCGAACGGCTGGAAAATCAGCATCGCGCTCGAGGAGATGGGCCTGCCGTATGAGGTCAAATGGGTGAACATCGGGCGCGGCGAGCAGTTCACGCCGGAGTTTCTCGCCATCAGCCCGAACAACCGCATGCCGGCGATCGTGGACCACGAGCCGCCCGGCGGCGGGCGACCGGTATCGATCTTCGAATCCGGCGCGATCCTGCTCTATCTCGCCGACAAGACCGGGGGTTTCATGCCGACCGACCTCCGCGGTCGGGTCGAGGTCACCGAGTGGCTGATGTGGCAGATGGCCAACCTCGGTCCGATGAGCGGGCAGGCGGGCCACTTCGTCATCTACGCCCCCGAGAAGCTCCCCTACGCGATCCAGCGCTACAGCAACGAGGTCAACCGCCTCTACGGCGTGCTCAACAAGCGCCTGGCCGGCCGCGACTACATCTGCGGCGAGTATTCGATCGCCGACATGGCGTCCTGGCCGTGGGTGGCCCCGTACGAGCGCTTGGGCCAATCTCTCGATGAGTTTCCGAATATGCGGAACTGGTTCGAGCGCATGAAGCAGCGCCCGGCGGTGCAACGCGGCTACGACGTCGGCAAGGAAATCCGCGAAGCCCACGCCGCCGGCGGCGGCCCCGACGAGGAAGCGCGCAAGATCCTGTTCGGCCAGCGCGCCCGGACGTGAGGATTCTGCCAGGCGCGGCGCCTCGATGCTTAGGGGGTAGTCACGCGCCCACTGAGGCGAGCACGTCCTCGGGCACGTCCAGCTCCAGCGCCAGCAGGCCTTGCGCGAGCGTCTTGCCCTGGTGGTCGACGCGCAACGAGAGCGTACCGCCGCCGCCGAGCGCGTGCTGCATGAGGAAGTTGAACGCCAACAGGTTGGGGAGTTCGTAGCGCTCGATCGGGCCGCGGACGAGATCGCGGTAGAAGGCGCGCACGCGCTTCGCCGTGAGCGCTTCGCGGAGGAAACCGTACGCCTGCGGAGAGCGCGCGGCGACGCCGATGTTGGCGTGGTCACCCTTGTCGCCGGAGCGCGCGTACGCGATCGTCTGCAGGCGTACGCGGCTGGTGCGCGCCGCGCGCTCGCCGTCCGCCACCTCGATGGCGACTTCACGCGCCGCGTCCGGCGCGCGGGTCGGCGGCGCCGCGGGTAGCGTCAGGGGCACCTCCTGGACCGCCTGCTCGCCGCCATGGCGAAGGGCGACGCGCGCGGTCACGCGGTCGCGCGGCACCAGCGCCGGCCAGAAGCCGAAAGCTTCCTGAACGTCCGGGCGGCCGCCGAAGAGGCCGAGACCGGGCGGCCCTTGCAGCGCGAAGCCGAGCAAGTGGTCGGCGAACCGCTTTATCTTGGCGCGATCGGCGTCGGCCACACCGGCGCGGAAGATGATCTCGTTTGGCTCGTGCGCGGGGGCCACGGCACCGCCCCAGCACGCGTTGTGGCCGATGAAGTCGACACGGCGATCGGTGAAGTCGGTCCCGAGGCGGTGCCAGAGCATCTCCGCGAGTCGCTCGCCTTTGGCGACGGCGTTCGGACCCGAGATCAGCGCGGTGCCGACGGCGCGATAGCCGGCCTGGTACACGACCGATACCTTCAGGTTCTGCGGGGCGGGCCGGCCGCGCGCGCCGGAGACGCGCACGCGGTCGGGCCCGTCGAGCGAGAGCTGCAGGCTCGTGAAGTCTGCGACCACGTCAGGGGTTGCGTATGCGCGCGGGTCGCCGATCTCGTAGAGCAACTGCTCGGTGACGGTGCGCAAGCTCACGACGCCGCCGGTGTGTGGATGCTTGGTGACGACGAACGTCCCGTCGGCGCGTGCTTCGGCGATGGGGTAGCCGACGTCGAGCATGGACGGGATGCGCTGCCAATCCGTGAAGTTGCCTCCGGTGGCCTGCGCCCCGCACTCGAGGATGTGGCCGGCGGCGATGCCCGCCGCGAGCCGATCCCAGTCGTCCCACGCCCAGCCGAACTCATGCACGAGTGGCGCGAGGATGAGCGCGGCGTCTGTGGTGCGCCCGGTGATGACGATGCGGGCGCCGCCGCGCAGGGCCGCGACGACGGGTGCGGCGCTCAGATACGCGTTGGCCGCGACGACCCGCCCGCGGATCTCCGCGAAACGGCGGCTCCCGTCCATATGGTCCAGCTGCACGCCGGCAGCCTCGAGCGCTGCGAGCTCCGGCAGCAGGTCATCGCCGTCCACGATGCCGAGCGGCAGGTCGACGCCTGCGCGCGCACAGAGCGCCTCGACCGCTTCGGCACAGCCGGTCGGATTGATGCCGCCGGCATTGACGATCACGGTCACACCGCTCTCTGCGATCGGCGGCAGCGCGAGCTGCAGGTGCTCGATGAAATCGCGCGCGAAGCCCGCTTTGGGATCCCGAGCGCGCTGGCGTTGCAGGATCACCATGGTGATTTCCGCCAGGAAATCCATGGTCACATAATCGAGCGGTCCGCCGGTCACCTGCCGGCGGAGCGCCTCCGGATCGTCGCCCCAGTACCCGCCGGCGTTGGCGATGCGGACGAGTGATTTCACGCTGGTTGCCGAGCCACTGCAGAGGCCGGAAGGCCGCGGGATTTCACCGCGGAGGCAAGCGGTCGGGCAGCCTGCCGCTGCGCGCGCGGACCATGCGGTCGAGGAGGGTCGCATAGCTGGCGACCTCGGCTGCCGACTGGCACGGCGCATCGACCAGCCGCTGCCGCTCTTCGCGGGCTAGCAGCGACCACTCGCGCAGGCGGAGCTTAATGCCGGTGCGGTCGAGCTTGTCGCGCACCGCGCGGGGGATGAGTTCGAGATCATCGACCTGGGCCGCGGCGGAAGAGGAGCTTGCCGGCGCATCCGCACCCGGAGAGCCGGAGTACCGCGCGCGGTGCTGGTCGGCGGTCATGCGTCCGCCTCGTACCGCGTCACCGCATGGCGCAGCGTTCCGGCCGCGTCGCGCACTTCCTCGACGATGTTGCGCCCGCGGCAGCTCGGACAGGGGAAATAGCGGGTGTCGCCGTTCGCGTCGGCCATCCAGTGCAGATCCGGGTTGAGAACGTTGCCCGGGCTGACCTCGAAGGCGAGCATCCACCGGCACTCCGGGTTGAGGCACCGCAGGACATCGATGTCCGCGGCTTTCTTTTTCGCCGGCGCGCCCTCGGTACTCATCGCCCAGTTGTCTTAGCGAGGTCGGCCGGCTTCGGACAAGCGCGCCCCTCCCGGCCAAAACGACGGGACAGACCTGCGCTATCCCGTCGCTCGTTGCCCAATCGCTACGCCTGCGGACACCGCGTGGGCGACACGCGCGCTGGGCAGCGGTCCGATGTGGCCACCGCTCCTGTCGCGGCCGGGCGCAAACCGCGCCGCTCTTTGCCGAGGCCCACCGCTTCGAGTACGGCTGAACGAATGAATCCCACGGCAAGCACGTCCTGGCGACAACGGAAGTGAGCCGCCGCGTATCCACGCATCGCCGCGGCGGTACCGACTTGCGGGCTCATCGGGCAGCGTGCCACAAGAGCGTCACCGCGTGAACGCCACCGCCGCGGGCAGTGCGGAGCCGACGCGTTCCGAACGCCATGGACGAGCACATCGAGGAAGAGGAAGACATCGCCGAAGAGCGCGCGGAGGAGGCGGCGCGTTTCGGTGCGGTGATCGCGAAGCGCCCGATCCATTCGCTGACCACGCTCAAAGATCCGATCTGCGTGGCTCCGAGCGCCACGGTGTTGCGCGCGGTGGAGGTCATGAACGAGGGCCGCGTCGGCTGTGTGCTGATCGTCGACGGGGAAAAGCTGGTTGGCATCTTCACCGAGCGCGATGTGCTCCGCAAAGTCGTCGGCCTCGGCCGTGATGCGGCCACCACACCGGTCGGCGAGGTGATGACGCCCGACCCCGAGTGCCTGACGCTCGGCGACGGCATCGGCTACGCGCTCAACCGCATGTGCGACGGCGGGTTCCGGCGCATTCCCCTGGTCGATGCCGACGGCCACCCGACGGGCGTGGTGACGATGCGCAACATCGTCGACGCCATCGTCGATCAGATCTCGAATGACGTGCGCAACCTGCCGCCGCTCCCCACTTTGGAGACCCCGAGGGAGCGGGAAGGCGCTTAAGGCACGGTATAAGGGTCAGGGGTTTTGCGGAGAAGGACGTTCGCACGCCACGCCGCGCGGGACTCCACGAGGTAGCAGCCGAGCTTCTGAGCCCTAACCCCTTAACGCTAACCCTGATGCCCTGATGGAGCTGGGCCGCCCTACCTCCCCCAGGGTTCCAACGTTCCATCGTCCACATTGAGCCGCTGCAGCTCTCGCGCTTGCGGAACGGTGGCCGGGGCGGCGTCGGCGGTCACGAGGACGAGGGCGTTGGCGTAGAGCCAGGTCGCGCCGAGCGCGGTGCGGCCGCCCAGGTCGAACCGGCGGACCTCGTTCGAGCGGACGTCGAGCGCGAAGACTTCGGCCCGTTCGTCGGCTGCACCGGGTTCGGACTGCGCAACCACCGCCAGGCGGTGTCCATCGGGCGACACGGCGAAGTCGGCGAGGCGCGCCGCGTTTTCGACTAGCGCGCGCGGCGGGCTGCCGTCCGCGGGGAGCTCCCAGAGCTGCCAGTCCCATGTGCCGGGCAGCGCCGCGAAGATCCGCGCACCGTCCGGAGCCCATTGCCAGCGCACGCGTGCCGCGGGCCAGGTGAAGAGCACGCGGCTGAGCGCCTGGCCGGGATCGAGCAGGCGGAGCTCCATATCGGCTCGGCGCAGCAGGATGTAGGCGATGCCGCCGCCCCGCGGAGCCGGCAGCGGCGCCACGATGCGGCCGTCGTCATGCGCGACCAGCACGCGCTCCTCCCCGCCGGCGAGCCGGATCAGCTGTCCACCGCGGGCGACCAGCGTGCCTTCCGCGTCACCGGCCGCAATGCTGTCGTGGCCGAGCTGCTTGCGCCCGCCATCGGCGCTGTTCAGGCTGAGCAGCGTCGGCCGACCGGCGCGCGCGCTCTCCACGGCCAGGATGCGGGTGCCGTCGGCGGTCCACGCGGGATCGCCGAGCACACCCCGGTCGATGACCCACGAGTGCAGCGTGCGGCCGTTCGGGTCGACGATGCGGATCGTCGCCGGTTCCCAGGATACCGGCTCGCCTTCGACGACCATCACTTCGCCCCGCTGCGAAGCGGCAACGACGCGCGGCGCGTCGCGGCGCGGCAGCTGATTGTTGCTGCGGAACATGTCCGCGGTCGCGGCCTGCGGGTCGACAATCAAGCGCTGCGCATCGCCGAGCGGGACCGTCTGGCCGACGGCGGTCTCTGCCCGCTCGATCTCACCGCCCGGGGCGAAGCGCCATAGCGCCAGCGGGGACGGCGCGGGCGCCGGTCGCAGATTGCGAACGACGGCCGAGCCTTCGCCCGCTTCGAGCGCAAGATCGAGCGCGGTATTCGAGCGCACCCATGTGCTGAAGAACGGCTGCAGGTCCTGCCCGGACGACGCCGCGAACACGCGCTCGAGATCGGCGTCGGTGGCGCCGCGGTAGCGGAACTCGTCGATGAACGCCCGCGCTGCCGCATCGAAGCGCTCGGGCCCGAGCAGCTGTGCCAGCATGTAGGTCACGTAGCCGCCCTTCTGATAGATCGTCGCCCGCGTCTGCGGATCGAGGACGTTGTCGAGGGTCGACATCTCCGCGACCGCGCGCGTCGCATCGGGATCGAAGAAGTTTCGGGCCAACGTGCGCACCAACGCCGTCTCGCCGAAGCGCTCGGCGACCGCCCGCCAGGCGGAGTACTGGGCGAATCCTTCCACGATCCACGCCCCGCCGCTGCCGGGGTCCAGCCAACGCTCGGCAACGGTCGCTCCCCACCAGTTGTGCGCGAGCTCGTGCGCGAGCGTTTCGAAGCCGTAGTAGCCGTCCGCGAAGTACCGCGGCGGCACGACGATCACTCCGCTGCCATCGTTGAAGCCGCGATCCACGCGGCGCGGCACGCACAGCGTGGCGCGCGGAAAACCGGAGGGTCCATAGTGCGCAGACAGCCCCTGCTCGGCGACCGCCATCGCTTCGAGCGTGCGGTCGGCATCGATCTCGACGCCATCGGCCAGCAGCAGCCGGTACTGGCGGCCGCCGACGTCGCGTTCGGATGCGCGATAGCGGCCGGCCACCAGGCCCAGCCCATTCACCGGCCGATCGGTGGCGAAGCGCACGGTGGCGCTGGTGCCCTGCTCGACACGGCTCAGGTCGCGGCCATTGTGCACCACGGTCAGCTCGCGCGGCAGCAGCACTTCCACGTCGGCGCTGAACCCGCCCTGGACGTCGGAGGGGTACCAAAGGTCGGCGGCGGTCACGACCACGTCGTCGCGCTCGACCACGGCGCCCCCACCGCTCAACGCGCTGTGCAGCGCGCCGGAATACGCGAGCCCGATGCGCGCCGCTTCGCCCTTGGCGAGCGGCTCGGGTAGCTGGATCACGCTCAGCAGCCCCAGCCGGAGCACGCCGAGCGGGGTACGCGTGCCGTCATCGCGCTCGCGGAACGCGCCGCGTATCTGCAGGCCGTCGTTCAGGAGGAAGAACAGGCGCCGCCGTCCATCGGCTTCGGCGCGCACGGTGAGCGACGCATGGCCGGACAACACGCCTTCGGCGGGCCGTAGCGCGAGCCGCAGCGAGATCAGCTCGGTGCGTTGCCCTTCGAAGGCGCGACCCACGGTGGCCACCACCGCGCGCAGCACCGGCAGGCTGCGGCCGGTCGCGGCGAGGTGAACGGCCAACGCGAGAACCACCACCATCGCAGTGACGAGCGCGAAGCCGAAGGTGAGCAGAGCGCGGAGGATACGCATGCCGCGTCCAAGTGTGCCCGTGCGCCGCGGTCAGCGCAGCTCTGCCTTGCGCTTGGTCAGCGCAATGGCGGCGCCCAGGGAGACCCCGATCGCCACCGCCGCGTACGCGATCCAGACGGCCGTCTCGGCGGGGGTGCGGGGCGTGGAGCGGTTCAAGTGCCAGAGCAGAAGGTTCAGGATCACGTACGCCGCGTATGCGTGTCCCATCCCGAGCGCGAAGCGGCGCATGGTCCAGATGCCGTGGGCGTAGATCAGCAGGTACACGCCCAACAGCGGCCCCACGATGGCGTTGGCCACTCCTCGGAGGCGGGTGCCGAAGAGGACGAAACCGACGTCCTCGCCGCCCATCTGAAACGGCTTCAGCAAGTTCGAGATGCCGAGCAGCACGAACAGGACCGCGCACACGGTGAGCCAGGTGCCACGCGGCGGCGCTGGTGCCATGAGTGCCTCCCCCGCAACGCCCATACGCGGCTTGGCGCGGCCGCGCAACGCGTCCACGCCGCTGACTACCCGATGCGCCCAGCGCGCGCGCCGTGGCGCCGCGGAAGTGGGATCTCCCGGGTGGCTACGGCGCTCGGCGACATGCGCCTGGACGCCCTCAGGGCATCCCCGGGATGCCCGCGGCTTGCACCTGCTGTGCATTGTCGCCCTCCTCATAGGGCGGCAGCGCGCCGCCGGTGCGCCACAGGCGATAGGCGAGCGCGTTGGACAGCACGCGAATCGGATAGTCGCGCGGCAGCGCTTGCAGGTACGGCTGGATGGTGACGAAGTCGCGCGCGCCGTAGCGCTCCATGATCGCGCGCAGTCCGCCGTTCGCGGGCCCGATGTTGTAGGCGAGCAGGGCGAGGAAGAGGTCGCCGCGTACTTCATCCAGGTACCGCCGCAACACCGCGGCACCGACGAACGCGTTATGCCGGTCGTCGGCGAGGTCGATCTGCTCGGCGGAAAGCGCCGCTCGTGCGGCGCGCAGCGCGCTCGCAGGCGCCACGGTGATCTGGAACAGGCCGCGCCCGCCATCGGCGCTGCGCCGCGGGGCGAAGGACGACTCGGCCGCGGCCAAGCCCATCAGCAGGTCGGCATCGAGGCCGAAGGCGACGGCGGCTTCGTGGATCGCCGGGCTGAACGGTTGCGCGCGCGCGAACATGCGCTCCACGTCGGGGCGCGCGAGGCGGCGATATGCCGCGAACACCTGGTGGCCGATGGCGGCGCGGGCGGCGGCCGCCTGCCCGCCGACCAGAACCTGGAGATGGCGCAAGTCCCGCCAGAAGGCCGGGCGTGCGGCAAACCACCCGGCCGCGCAGGCCATCGCCAGCGCCATCGCCAGCGGCGCCCACTTGAGCCGCGCGGCGAGGCGGGGGCGCACCGCCAGCCATCCCGACAGGCAAGCGCCGGTGGCGATCGCCAGCACCAGCACGGCGGCGGCGAACGGCAGCAGGTGGCGCCAGAGGCCGGCGCCCACGAACCACTCCGCGAAGCGGCTGAGCGCCGCGATCACCGCGACCAACGCGGTGATGCCGAGCGCGATTGCCTCACCGGCGGCGCGGCTCCACTCCGGCCAGCCGGGGCGCGCGCGCGGGCGCACCCTTTTGGCCTTCGTTGCCCCGCGCAGCCGCGTCCGCGCCAGCCGCGCGGCCGACCCCTGCCCCACCGCTTTCACCGCGCCGCATGGTAGCGGCGCCGGCGCCGGAGGCAACCGCAATGGCCGCGGTCTCCACGCGCCCCGCGGCGCTGCTGCCGGCGTGCGGCGCGGGCGGCGGAGCCGCGTCGCGGTGGAGACCGGGTCTGATACGCTGCGCCGCATGTCGCGCGATCTACTGGTATTCGATTTCGACGGCACGCTCGCCGACTCCTGGCGCGATATCGCCACCGCGTTGAACCTCACCCTGCGCGAAAACCGGTTGCCCGAGGCGGACGGCGCGCAGGTGCGGGCCTGGATCGGCCGCGGCGCCGAGGCGCTGGTGCGCCGGGCCAGCGGGGTCGCTGAGCCAGCGCGGCTCGAAGCGCTCGTGCGGCGCTACGCGGAGCACTACGCGCGCTGCTGCCTCGACACGACCGCGCTCTATCCCGGCATGGGGGCCGCGCTCGATGCGCTGGGCGCGCACGCGCTGGCCGTCTTGAGCAACAAGCCGACCGGCTTTCTCCAGCGCCAGTTGGAGGGCCTCGCTGCGGCGCGCTACTTCGCCGCCGTCGTCGGCGGGGATGCGCTGCCGGTGCGCAAACCCGATCCCGCCACACTCGCGCACGTCGTCGCCGCGGTCGGTGCGGAGATGCCGCGGGTGTGGATGATCGGCGACAGCGCCATCGACGTGGCCACCGGCCGCGCGTTCGGGGCGCGCACGGTCGGCTGCAGCTGGGGCCTGCGCACGGCGGTCGAGCTGCGCGAAGCCGGCGCGGACATCATCATCGATCATCCGAGTGAGCTGCCCCGGATCGTGGCCGCGGCGGTTGCAGCGGGTTGAGTGTGACGTAGCTCAGCGCGGCGCGCCCGGACGGGAAGGGCCCGAAGGAGGAGCACGCGCGCATCGGACTCACAGCGAATAGCGTAACCCCCTAGCAGCCAATAGCCTGCCGTTGTCACTCCTGTTGCTCCAGCGGCGCGCGGACCCAGACGATCGCGCCGCCGTCGACGCCGGACGCATCCGGGCGGCGCTCCCAGCGCCGCACGTATCGCCGGCCATCGCCGTCGAGCCAGCGCGGCACGACCTCGCGCAGCACGCCGCGGCCGCCGGCGCTCCCGTGGCCCTTGCCGTAGACGATGCGCACCGAAGGGATGTGATGCGCTTGCGCTTCGCTCAGAAAGCGCTCCGTCTCACCGAGGGCGTCCTGCACACCGAGCCCGTGCAGGTCGAGTGTGGGCATCAAGCCGAGCGCGTCGCGCAGCAGCCGGCGAATTTGCTTGAGACCCATCGGAGCACAGTACGCGCCGCGCGCGCAGCACATCAAGGCAGCGGGCTAACCGGTTACCCCGACCGCCGTAACGCCCCTCGACCCGCCGGCTTGATTCCGCGCGCCGAGGACTGGTAGCCGAGGCCGAATGGGAACGCAGACGGTCGCCGGCGACGCGGTCGCGTCGCGTCATTGGGCAGACGCCCTCGCGGATCTGGTGCTCGCGGGCGGCGAGATCGACCGCGAAGCGGCGCTGTGCATCCTCCGCGCCGCGGACGGCGACGTGCCGGCCCTGTTGCGCGCCACCGGGCGCGTGCGTGAGCGACACTGGGGCCGGCGCGTCAAGCTCTGCCAGCTGCGCAACGCGCGCAGCGGTCTCTGCCCGGAGGATTGCCACTACTGCTCGCAGTCGGCGGTATCCGAGGCCGACATTCCGCGCTACCGGCTGGACGCCGTCGATGAGCTGCTCGCCGCGTCGCGCAAGGCCGTCGCGGCCGGCGCGCGGCGCTTTTGCATGGTCACCAGCGGCCGCGGCCCGAGTCGCAACGACATCGAGCGCTTCGCCGCTGCCGCCCGGCGCATCAAGGCGGAGCACCCCGGGCTCGAGCTCTGCGTGTCGCTGGGCTTGATGGAGGAGGATCAGGCGCGCGCGCTCAAGACCGCTGGGATCGACTTCGTGAACCACAACCTGAACACCAGCGCGAGCCATCATCCGAACATCTGCACGACCCATACCTACGCCGACCGCCTGCGCACGGTGGA
Source organism: Binatia bacterium (assembly GCA_050176585.1). Lineage (GTDB taxonomy): Bacteria > Desulfobacterota > Binatia > HRBIN30 > CADEER01 > CAYYWP01. The sequence continues at coordinate 64,674 of JBFXHX010000011.1, read as the reverse complement.
GAACGTGCGGCGTGCCGGCCTCTCCACCTGCTCAGGCGGCATCATCGGCATGGGCGAGAGCGATGAGGACATCGTGGACCTCGCATTCGCGCTGCGCGAGCTGCGCGTGGACTCGCTGCCGGTCAATTTCCTCCACCCGATCGATGGGACGCCGTTCGCGGAGACGCGGGCGCTCACGCCCATGCGCTGCCTGCGCGCCCTTTGCCTCTTCCGGCTCACCAACCCCGCCGCCGAGATTCGCATGGCCGGCGGCAGTGAGCTCAACCTGGGTTGGTTCCGTCCGCTGGCCCTGTTCGCCGCCAACTCGCTGTTCGTCGACGGCTACCTGACTACACCCGGCCAAGAGTACCGCGCGGCGCACGCGATGGTGGAAGACATGGGCTTCGTCGTTGAAGGCAGCGCTGCAGCCCCCTGATAGGCGCGGGACCTGCTCCGCACCCGGCGCGGAGCGCCACCCGTCGGACGGCGCGGCGCCCATGCACTTGGCGCGACGTCACTTGGCCGCATCGGGTGTGTAGTTCCACACGCCCCCAGGGCCTTCCCCGGCCAGTGCTGCGCGATGCGGAGCGGCCACAGGTGCCGCGGCTCAATCAGGAGGGGAGGAGTTCGCTCGCCGCTTCCCGGTAGCTGGCCAGGTCGGCTTCGGTGAACAGGACGAAGCGCACGAGCTCGATCTCGGCGTGCGCGTTCAGGTAGTCGGCGACGGCGCCGAGCGCGATACGCGCGGCGCCGGCGATCGGGTACCGATAGGCACCGGTGCTGATCGAGGGAAACGCGACGCTGCGCAGGCCGTGTTGTGAAGCGAGCGCCAGGCTGGACCGGTACGCGCTGGCGAGCAACTCGGCTTCACCATGTCGGCCGTCGCGGTATACCGGCCCGACGGCGTGGATGACGTACCGCGCGTTCAGCCTCCCGCCGCTGGTGATCTTCGCCTCACCGGTCGCGCAGCCGCCCAGGCGGCGGCACTCGGCGATAATCTCCGGTCCGCCGGCGCGGTGGATCGCGCCATCCACGCCGCCGCCGCCGAGCAGCGTGGTGTTGGCGGCGTTCACGATCGCATCGGTATCCTGCTCTGTGATGTCTCCACGCACCAGCTGAATGCGCTTCGCACGGTCGATCATGGAATTTTCATCGGCCGACACGGCCGGCGATGCAAGGGGTCGCCGCCGATGACGCCGTCCCCGCCCTTCGCGGCCGGGAGCTGACCAGCGAGGCAGTTCGCGCCGGAACACGCTTCGGACAAGGCCGGGCGACCCGCGCGGTGAACGCTGCGGCAGAGGGCGGCCGGGGGTCCGTGCTAGGCTCGACGGCATGAGCAAGGCGTTCGCAAAGGACGACGATTGGGACGAGCCGATCGGCGCGCCGCGCGTGCCGTCGCCGGTGAGCGTACCGAACCGCGTTGCGCCGCGTGTCTCGCGCTGCTGCGTACCGAGCTGACGGAGCTCGAGGCGGAGCGGCAAGGCGTCAGCGCCGCGCGCGCCGGCGGCGGCGTCTGCCGATCGCGGGTCGGCACATGAGCGAGCTGAGCGCGCGCCTCGCTACGGCCGAGCTGGTGGATTCCTCACGGCAGCCGCGCGATACGGTGCGCTTCGGCGCGCCGATCACGCTGCCATCTGTGGGCGGACCGCAGGCCGGTTCGGGCCGGCACATCGAGATCGTCGGGGTAGACGAGGCAGATCCGGCGCGCGATCGCATCGCGTTCACGGCGCCGATCGCGGGCGCCGTGCTGGGCTGGGAAGTGGGAGACCGCGACGCTGCGCGGATTGCACAGACTGTGTGATGTCGCGCCGCCGGGTATCGCTGCGCGCTGCCGAGCGGCCACGGGTTCCGCGGCTGCATCAGCGGGCGGTGGTCTTCGGTCTACTGCGGTGGCGGCGCACCTTCCGCTGGTACGCCGATGACCGCGGCGACGCCACCTTGCCGCGGTCACGCCATACCCGGCGATAGGCAGGTAGAGTGACAGGCTGCGGACTTCACTCAACTGCGGCGCGGTTCAGGAGGGCGTGCAGGGCCGCGGTCCAATCCGCGAGGTGCGCGCTGATCGGTTCACCTTCCGCCACCGGAAACAGATAGCCGTCGCTCTCGTTTCGCTCGCGCAGCCATGCGGCCAGAATGATCGTGCCGTCTACGTCTTCCGGTGCCAGCGGGCGCGGGCGCGGGTTGCACAGCGCGGCCTGCAAGGCGGCCGCGAACGCGGCGAGCCCGGCTGCGTCGGCGGCCGCGGCGCGCGCGGCCAGGCGGCCGTGGGTCACGCCGTAGAGCAGGACACGGCAGCCGTCCGCCGCGGCTTGCATGACGGCGAAATGCTGCTGCGCGACGATCCAGCTCAGGGTGCGCTGCCGGCGGCGCATGCGGCGTACGAGCTCGAGGTCGCGCTGCGCGCGCGCGGCGGCCTCGAAGCGGAGCGCTTCGCTATGCGCCTGGCGGCGGCGCGCCAGCTCGCGCTCGGCAGCACCGATCTCGCCGTCGAAGAAGGCGACCGCGGCCGCCACTTGCGCGCCGTACGCATCGGGATCGACCCGGGCGGCGCAGGGTGCGCTGCACGCGTTCGTCTGACCGAGCAGGCACGGCGTCTGCTCCGGGCCCGGGCGCAGGCGCGGCGCGCACGTGCGCAGGTGAAAGAGCCGCGCGATCAGCGACTGCGCCTGAAGGGCCGAGGCGCGACTGCGGAACGGACCGAAGTAACGGCCGGCGCGGGTCGTCATGCGGCTCACGACGGCGAGGCGCGGAAATGGATCCGACGTGGTGAGCTTGAGGAAGGCGATCTGTGGGAGGTGCTTGCCGAGGCGGTTGTAAGGCGGCCGCTCGTGGCGAATCACTTCGCTTTCGCGCAGCGCGGCTTCCAGCTCGGAGCCGGCGAGCTCGACTTGCACGTCGCAGGCGTGGCGGATCAGATCGAGCACCTTGCCGCGGTGCGCGGTGGCGTTGGTGATGTAGGTGGAGACCCGCCGGCGCAGATTCTTCGCCTTGCCGACGTACAAGAGTCGTCCGTCCTCGCCGAGCAAACGGTAGATCCCGGGTGTGTCGGGGAGCGCGGCCACGCGCTGGCGTGGCAGCCGGCAGAGGAAGCGCCGGCCGTCGCTGGCGCGGTGCTGGAAGTCCAGCAGCTCGCCGAGGCGCAACACCCCGCGCCGGCGGGCCAGCTCGAGCAGGTGAAACAGCACCTCGACGGTAATGCGCGCATCGCCGAACGCCCGGTGCCGGTCCACGAGCGGGATGCCGAAGTGCCCGGCCAGGGCATCCAGCGAGCGCCGGGGCAATTGCGGAAGCAGGCGGCGCGCCAGTCGGAGCGTGCAGAGCTGCGGCTGCTCGAAGGCGTCGCCCCGGAGCGGCCGGCGCGCGGCATCGAGGAAAGAGAAATCGAACGCAGCGTTGTGCGCTACGAGCACGGCGCCGGCGGTGAACTCGATGAAACCCGGCAGCACCGCATCGATGTGCGGCGCCTGGGCGAGCATGTGCTCGGCGATGCCGGTCAGCGCCGTGATGAAGGGCGGCAGCCGGCGGCCCGGGTGCACCAAGGTTTCGAAGCGCGCGACGACCTCGCCATTGCGCAGCTTGATGGCGCCGATCTCGATGATGGCGTGGCCGCGTGCCGGCATGCCGCCGGTGGTCTCGAGATCGACGACGACGAAGGTCACGTCTTCCAGCGGCTGCGCCAAGGCGGCGTGCGCGGTGGCGATCCAGCGCCCGGTATCGGGGGCGAAGGCGAAGCGCGGATCGGCGCCGAGCAGCGTCTGCAGGAACCGTGGCCCGAACTCGAGGTCCGTGCGCGGGCTGGTGAAGATCAGGTCCAGCAGCTCGCGCGGACTCGCGCCCGAGGGGCGCTCGAGCAGATAACCGTGCAGCACATCCCGCATGGCGCGGGGCCATACCACGGGCCCGGGCGGGGCGAAAGTCGGGCGAAAATGCGCCCCCGGGCGATCAGGCCGCGCCGGAGCCGGCGGTTTGCTGGAGGTATTCCTCGATGAATGGGTCGAGGTCGCCGTCGAGCACGGCGTCGGCGTTGCCGATCTCCTTGCCCGTCCGGTGGTCCTTCACCAGGCGATACGGATGGAGCACGTACGAGCGGATCTGGCTGCCGAAGGCGATGTCCTTCTTGGTCTTGTGCAGTGCGTCGATCTGCTCGCGTTGCTTCTGCAGCTCGAGCTCGTACAGGCGCGCGCGGAGAATTTTGAACGCCATCGCCTTGTTCTTGTGTTGCGAGCGCTCGTTCTGACAGGCGACGACGATGCCGGTCGGCAGGTGGGTGATGCGGACCGCAGAGTCGGTCTTGTTCACGTGCTGGCCGCCCGCGCCGCTGGAGCGATACGTATCGATGCGCAGGTCCTTCTCGTCGATCTCGACTTCGACGTCGTCGTCGATCTCCGGGAACACGAACACCGAGGCGAACGAGGTGTGGCGCCGCGCGTTGGCGTCGAATGGCGAGATGCGCACCAGGCGGTGCACGCCGACCTCGCTCTTCAAGTAACCGTACGCGTACGGCCCATCAACCGTGACCGACGCGCTCTTGACGCCGGCGCCCTCGCCCGGTTGATAGTCGACGATCTCCGTCTTGTAGCCGCGCCGTTCGCACCAGCGCAGGTATTGGCGCAGCAGCATCTCGGCCCAGTCCTGGGCCTCGGTGCCGCCGGCTCCGGCCTGCAGGGTGATGATCGCGCCGCCCGCGTCGTGCTCGCCGCCGAGCAGCCGCTCGAGGTCCATGTGGTGCAGCGCGTCCTCGATCGCAGCTAGCGTCTTCTCCGCTTCAGCGGCGGAGTCCGCATCACCTTCGGCGGCGAGCTCGAGATAGAACTCCGCCTCTTCGAGGGCGGCGCGCTGCTTGCGCCAGTTCGCGAGCGGCGCGTTCAGCTGCGCGCGCTCGCGGAGGACCGCTTGGGCCGTTTCTCCCTGGTTCCAGAAGTCCGGCACCGCCGCGACCGCGTCGAGCTCTTCGATCCGCGCCTCTCGACCCGGGAGGTCAAAGATACCTCCCGAACGCGTCCACCCGCTCGTGCAGCGTGGCGTAGCGCTCTCTCAGTCCATTGAGTTCGACGGCCATGCCGGCGGACTGTAGCGGCTTTGCGATGGCAGGTCGACGGTGCCGCTGCCTGACAGGGGGGAAGCGGTACGGGGTAGGGGGTTTAAGGGGGTGAGGGTGAGAACTTCGGAGCCCTGACACGCTGGCCCGTACCCCTTTAGCCGCTGGCGTTACGCTGGATCGTGCAGCTTCCGCAGCACATTGCGCTGCTTCGCGAACATGCGCCGCGCCTCGGCCGGCGAACGTTCGTGGTCATAGCCGAGCAGGTGCAGGATGCCGTGTACGAGCAGCATGCGGACCTCGTCGGCGACCGAGATGTCGCGCGCCGCGGCTTGGCGGGCTGCGGTGTCGATCGAGATGACGACGTCGCCGAGCACGTCCTCGTGCACCCCCGGCGCGGCGCCCTCGCGCAACGCGAAGGCGAGCACGTCGGTCGGGCGGTCCACGCCGCGATAGGCGGCGTTCAGGCGGTGGCACTCCGCATCGCCCACCAGTGCGACGCTCAGCTCGCCGCTCGCACCGAGCAGCGCGAGCACGCGCGCGGCGTCGCGGCGCACGTCGGCGGCGCGCACGCCCGGAAGCCGCCGTCGCGCGGCAACCGCCACCCTGGGGCCGGCGGTCATGTCGGCGTCTCGCCGCCCTCCGCTCGATCGTACGCGCTGATGATGTCGCGCACGAGGCGATGGCGCACCACGTCGCGTTCGCTGAAGTGGCAGAAGCGGATGCCCTCGATCGACTGCAGAATCTGCATCGCGTGCTTGAGTCCCGACGGCTTGCCGGACGGCAGGTCGATCTGCGTGACATCTCCAGTGATCACGGCCTTGGAGCCGTAGCCCAGGCGCGTGAGGAACATCTTCATCTGCTCGGGCGTGGTGTTCTGCGCTTCGTCGAGGATCACGAAGGAATCGTTCAACGTGCGGCCGCGCATGAAGGCCAGCGGGGCGACCTCGATGGCGCCCTTTTCGAGCATGCGCTGTGCGCGATCGAAATCCACCATGTCGTGCAGCGCGTCGTAGAGGGGCCGCAGGTACGGGTTTACCTTCTCGGCCAAGTCGCCGGGGAGAAACCCGAGCTTCTCGCCCGCTTCGACGGCGGGGCGCGTGAGGATCATGCGCGCGAAGCTCTCGCGCACCAGAGCGGCCACCGCCATGGCCATCGCGAGGTAGGTCTTGCCGGTGCCGGCCGGGCCGATGCCGAACACGATGTCGTCGGCGCGGATGGCCTCGATGTACGCCTTCTGCGCGACGCTCTTCGGCGTCACCACGCGCTTGTGTGCGGTGATGTAGATGGCGTCGAGGAAGATGTCCTTCAGCTTGGCGTTGCGGTCGCGGCTGAGGATGCGGACGGCGTAATCGACGTCGCTCGCGTAGATCGGATACTCGTGCTCGAGCAGGCCGTAGAGTTCCTTCAGCACGCGCGCCGCGAGCTCGCGCTCGATCGCGTCGCCGGTGATGATCAGTGTGCGGTCGCCGAGCCCGATGCGCACGCTCAGGGCGCGCTCGACCGTCTTGACGTGCTCGTCGTGGTGTCCGAGGAGCTCGTGAAAGCGGTGGTGGTCGTCGAACTGGACTTCGACGCTGCCCTCGACGGCTGCCTCGGACGTGCCGCTCACTGCCCCACTAGCTCCACGGCGCGCGCCAGCGCGTCGCCGATCTTGGACGGATCAGAGCCGCCCGCCTGCGCCAGCTCCGGGCGGCCCCCGCCTTTGCCGCCGACGATGGGCGCGATCTGGCCGATCAGCTTGCCGGCATGCACCTGACCGGCGAGGTCCTTGGTGACCGCGGCGAGGAGCCGCACCTGGCCGTCCTGTTCGCTCGCCAGCACGACCACGCCCGACCCGAGCCGCTCGCGAAGCTGGTCGGCGAGCTCGAGCAGCCGCTTGGGGTCGGCGTCGTCCACCGCGCTGGCGATCACGCGCTTGCCGTTCACGGTCTGCGCGCGCGCCACGAGATCGCCGCTCTGGTTTCCCGCCATCTGGCGCTGCAGCTGTTGGAGTTGCCGCTCCAGCTGCCGTTGCTGCGCGAGCAGGCGCTCGACCCGCTCGGCGAGCGCGTCCTCGCTGCCGCGCAGCAGGTGTCCGAGCCGGCGCAGCGACTGCTCCGAGGCGCGCACCGCCTCGAGCGCGCCGACGCCGGTGATCGCCTCGATGCGCCGCGTACCGGCGGCAACGCCGCTCTCGCCGCGCAGCTTGAACAGGCCGATGTCGCCCGTGCGACGGACATGCGTGCCGCCGCAGAGCTCGGTGGAGAACTCGCCCATGCGGACCACGCGGACGCGATCGCCGTACTTGTCGCCAAAGAAAGCCAGTGCACCGGCCTTGAGGGCGTCCGTGTACGCCATCTCCTCGGTGTACACCTCGGCGTTCTCGCGTATGTGCGCGTTGACCTCGTCCTCGATGCGGGTGAGCGTGTTATCGTCGATGGCAGCCGGCTGGCTGAAATCGAAGCGCATCCGCTCCGGCGTGACCAGGGAGCCGGCCTGGCGCACGTGTGAGCCGAGCGTGCGGCGCAGCACCGCGTGGAGGATGTGGGTGACGGAGTGGTTGAGGCGCGTGGCCTCGCGGCGCTCGCGGTCGACGGTGAGCCGCGCCGTCTGCCCCGTGCGCAACGCGCCGCGCACGACCGTGCCAATGTGGACGGTCAGGTCCGAGCGCGGCCTGGTGGTGTCCGTCACCTCGATCAGCGCACCGTCGTCGGTTTCGATCACGCCGCGATCTCCCACTTGACCGCCGGATTCGCCGTAGAAGGGGGTTTCGGCCGTGACGACGTGCACCGTGTCGCCGCTGCGCACCTCGTCGCGCTCTTCGCCGTCGATCAGCAGCGCCGTGATCGGCGCTTCGATCTCGTAGATGCCGTCGCCGGTGAAGCGCGACGACTCGCGGCTGCCGACGATGATGCCGTCACCCGCCGCTTTGCGCGCTTCGCGCGCGCGCCGGCGCTGGGCGGCCATCGCAGCCGCGAAGCCCTCCTGGTCGAGGCCCAATCCATGGTCGCGCAGGATGTCCGCCGTCATGTCGACGGGAAATCCGTATGTATCGTACAGCTTGAAGGCGATGTCGCCGGCCAGCGTATCCTGTCCGCTGCGCTGCAGCTCTTCCCGCTCCTGCGCGAGCAGCGCGAGACCGCGGTCGAGCGTTTCCGCGAAGCGCTCCTCTTCGCCGCGCACGACCCCTTCGATGTAGCCGCGCCGCTCGGCGAGCTCGGGATACGCCTCGCCCATGACCGCGAGCACCGGCTCGGACATCTTCCACAGGAACGGGCGGTCGAAGCCGAGCACGCGCGCGTGGCGCGCCGCGCGGCGGAGAATGCGGCGCAGCACGTAGCCGCGGCCGTCGTTGCTCGGCACGACGCCGTCCGCGATCATGAAATTGAGCGCGCGGCTGTGGTCGGCGATCACGCGCATCGCCAGATCCGTGTCTTCATCGGCGCCGTAGCGGCGCCCCGAGTGCTGCTCGACGAAGGCGATCAGCCGGCGGAAGAGATCGGTGTCGTAGTTCGACTGCACGCCCTGCAGCACGGCGGCAACGCGCTCGAGGCCCATGCCCGTGTCGACGTGCTTGGCCCGCAGGTCAACCAAGGACCCGTCGGGCTGGCGATCGTACTGGATGAACACCAGGTTCCACAGCTCGAGATACCGCGCACAGCCGGCGTTCACGGCGCAGACGTGACCGGGCACGGCGCGCTTGTCGCAGGCGTCCGGACCGCGATCGATGTGGATCTCCGAGCACGGTCCGCAAGGCCCGGTTTCGCCCATCTCCCAGAAGTTGTCCTTCTCATCGAAGCGGAGGATCTGCTCGGGATTGATGTCGGTTTCGCTGCGCCAGAGCGCATCCGCGTCGTCGTCGGTGCGATACACGGTCGCCCACAGCCGCGCCTTGGGCAGTTTCCAGACCTCGGTGAGCAGCTCCCAGGCCCAGCGGATCGCCTCGCGCTTGTAGTATTCGCCGAACGACCAGTTGCCGAGCATCTCGAAGAACGTGTGGTGGTAGCCGTCGCGCCCCACCTCTTCGAGATCGTTGTGCTTCCCGCTGAGCCGGAGGCACTTCTGCGCGCTCGCGGCGCGCGCGTTGGCGCGCGTCTCCTGGCCGAGGAACACGTTCTTAAACTGCACCATGCCGGCGTTGGTGAAGAGCAGCGTCGGGTCGTTGGTGGGCACCAGCGAGGAGCTCCGCACGACTTCGTGCCCGCGGGCCCGAAAGAATTCGAGAAAGCTGCTCCGAATGTCTGCGCCGCTCATCATCGGTTCAGGCTTAAAAGATGGGTTTCAGGCGTTCAATAGGCAGGGGTTCCCATCGGCGCACCGCAACCCCGCCCCGACCGTTGAACGCGAAGACGCGAAGGCGGTTCATGCCGAAGCGTCTTGCGCTCCTTGCGCATTCAATCATTGAACATCGCCAACGCGCCCGCAGCGCGCGAGGTGTTGCAAGCACTTCCGCCCTTGCGTAGAGCCGGCGGATGTCCGTTGCCGCCCTTTCCCCGGCCGGTGGCGAGCCGTCGCGCGCGCGCCAGCGCGTGATCGTGTTTGCGCTGCTGGTCACGGCGATCGCGTACATCGATCGCATCTGCATCTCGATGGCGGCGCCGGCGATGCGAGCCGAGCTCGGCATCAGCGACGCGCAAATGGGCTATGTCTTCAGCGCCTTCACGCTCGCCTATGCGTTATTCGAAGTGCCGAGCGGCTGGTTGGCGGACCGCTTCGGCGCCCGCATCATGCTGGCCCGCATCGTGGTCTGGTGGTCGTTGATGACCGCCGCCACCGGATTGGCCGCGGGCTTTGCCTCGCTGCTGGTGATCCGCTTGCTGTTCGGCATGGGCGAAGCGGGGGTATTTCCGAGCGTGACGCGCGCGTTCGGGCGCTGGCTGCCCCTAAGCGAGCGCGGGCGCGCTTTCGGACTCACGTTCATGGCGGGCGGTTTGGGCGGCGCGGTGACCCAGCCGCTGGTCGTCGCCATGCTGCAGTGGATGCACTGGCGCCACACGTTCATGGTGTTCGGCGTCATCGGACTGATATGGGCCGTGGCCTGGTACTGGTGGTTCCGCGACGACCCCCAGGAGCACCAGAGCGTGAACGCGGCGGAGCTCCGCGTGATCGGCAGCGGCCCGCCGCAGCCCCACGGCAAAGTGCCGTGGGCGGCGTTGTGGCGCTCGCCGAACCTGATGGCGCTTTGCGGGACGCACATGTTCGCTATCTACGGCTGGTACTTTTATCTCACGTGGCTGCCCACGTATCTCCTGCGGGCGCGCGGGTTCGACCTCGCGCAGGTCGGCTGGCTCGCGGGGTTGCCGCTGCTGACCATCGCCGGCGGCCTGCTGTTCGGCGGCTGGGCGAGCGACCGCCTGTCGCGCCGCTTCGGCATGCGCACGGGGCGGCGCATACCGGGCCTGGTCGGTCAGCCGCTGGCGGCGGTGGCGATCTGCGCGGCGGCGCTGGTGGAGTCGAGCACCGCCTCCGCGCTGTACCTCGGCGCTGCCGCTGGCCTGGGCGCCTTCGGGGTGAGCCCGTCATGGGCCGCCTGCCTCGACATCAGCGGCCGGCACGCTGGCGTCGTCGGCGGCGTCATGAACACGTTCGGCAATCTCGGCGGCGCGCTGAGCCCGATGGTGGTGGGCTGGACGTTGGAGCACTGGGGCGGCTGGACGCCGTCGCTGATGTCGATCGCCGTCTGCTACGTGCTCGCCGCGGCGTGCTGGCTGCGCATCGACGCGGAAGAACCCATCGAAGGAACGGCGGGTTAAGGGGTCGCGGGGGGCAAGGGTTGCAAGTTGGGATCGGACGGGCTGTTGGCCAGTGAGCTGCCGGCGCTCAGAGTGGTCGCAGCGCGTCGGGAGTGCTCCGAGCAGCGCAACAGCGTACGGCCGACCCCCCGGTGGTTCTCAGAAGCGTTCGATGTCGAGGCCGATGTGGTCGTCGGCGTGGGCGGCCGGCTTCTCGAAGTTGTCCCAGCGCGCGTCGCTGGCCGAGGCGATGCCGCGCACCTTCAGCTCGAAATCGCTCGGGTTGGAGCAGTGCGCGAGCGCCTGGTCGTAGGTGATGAGCTCGCTGCGAAAGAGGGCCATCAGGGACTGGTCGAACGTCTGCATGCCGTAGGACGTGTGCCCCTGGGCGATGACGTCGCGGAGGTCGCGGGTCTTGGTCTTGTCGGCGATGTACTCCTTCACGCGCGCGCTGGCCACCAGCACCTCGACCGCGGGCACCATGCCGAGGCCGTCGGCGCGCGGGATGAGGCGCTGGCTCACCACGCCCCGAATGACGCTCGCCAGGATCAGCCGCGCCTGATCGCGCTGATGATCAGGAAACGCGGAGATGATGCGAGTGATCGTCTCTTGGGCGTCCAGCGTGTGCAGCGTGCTCATGACGAGGTGGCCGGTTTCCGCCGCGAGGATGGCCGTCTCGATGGTCTCGAGATCGCGCATCTCGCCGACCAGGATGACGTCGGGGTTCTGCCGCAACGCGGATTTCAATGCGGAGGGAAAGTCGACGGCGTCGGAGCCGATCTCGCGTTGGTTGACGAAGCTCAACCGGTCGTGGTGCTCGTACTCGATCGGGTCTTCGATCGTCAGCACGTGCGATTGGCGCGTGCGGTTGATGTAGTCGACGATCGCCGCCAGCGTCGTGCTCTTTCCGCTGCCGGTGGTGCCGGTGACGAGGATGAGCCCGCGCCGTTCGGTGGCCAGCTGCTCGACGACCGGCGGCAGGTTGAGCTCGGCCACACTGCGGATCCGGGTCGGGATGACGCGGATGACCAGGCTGAGAAAACCGCGCTGGCGGAAGACGTTCACGCGGAAGCGGCCGAGCGTCGGGTGGGCGTACGCCAGATCGACTTGGAGATCGCGCGCGAGCCGCTGGCGGTGCTGATCGTCCAGCACGCCGTCGACGATGTGCTCGACCGCCGCGCCGTCGAGCGCGGCGGCCCCCTCGAGGGGCAGAAAATCCGCGCGGACGCGGAACGCCGGCGGCACGCCCGCCTTCAGGAGGACGTCCGACGCCTCATTGCGCACCGCCTCGGCCAGGATTTCGTTCAGCTCCATCGCTTCCGCCTCCCTCGCGGAGCGCGGGCTGTCCGACCCAGGCTCCGCGCTACGACGCCGCTTTTCCCGCCTTCTTCACCTCGGGCGCCGGTGCCGGCTCCCCCGCGGGAGCGCCGCCGATGCCGAAGTGGGCGCGCAGCTGCCGGTCGACCTGCTCCGCCAGCTCCGGATGCTCGTGCAGGAACTCCTTGGCATTCTCGCGCCCCTGACCGATGCGCTCGCCAGCATACGAATACCACGCACCACTTTTTTCGATGAGTCCACGATCCGTGCCAAGGTCGATCAGCTCGCCCTCACGTGAGATGCCTACACCGTACAGGATATCGAATTCTGCCTCTTTGAAGGGGGGCGCCACTTTATTCTTCACCACGCGCACGCGCGTGCGGCTGCCCACGACGGCCTCGCCCTGCTTGATCGACCCCACGCGGCGGATGTCGAGCCGCACCGAGGCGTAGAACTTCAGGGCATTGCCGCCGGTCGTCGTCTCCGGGTTGCCGAACATCACGCCGATCTTCATGCGGATCTGGTTGATGAAGATCATGATCGTCTGCGAGCGCGAGATGGTCCCGGTGAGCTTGCGCAGGGCCTGCGACATCAGACGGGCCTGTAGACCCATCTGCGGCTCGCCCATTTCGCCCTCGATCTCGGCGCGCGGCACCAGCGCGGCCACCGAGTCGACGACCAGCACGTCGATCGCGCCGCTGCGCACGAGCGTCTCCGCGATCTCCAGCGCCTGCTCGCCGTTGTCCGGCTGTGCGATCAGCAAATCCTCGGTGCGCACTCCCAGCTTGCGCGCGTAGGTCACATCGAGCGCGTGCTCGGCGTCCACGAAGGCGCACACGCCGCCGTCGCGCTGCGCGCAGGCGATCGCCTGCAGCGCGAGCGTCGTCTTCCCCGAGGACTCGGGTCCGTAGATCTCCATCACGCGGCCGCGCGGCAGGCCGCCGACGCCCAGCGCGATGTCGAGACCGAGCGAGCCGGTGGAGATCACCGGGATGTCGGGTGCGGCGGCATTGTCGCCGAGCTTCATGATCGCGCCTTTGCCGAACTGCTTCTCAATCTGGCTCACGGCGAGATCGAGCGCGCGCTCGCGATTGGCGTCGAGGGTCATGAGGGTCTCCTTCTAGTGCTGCGCCGCGGTCTGGCGGAGCGGCAGCGATCCCCTAGCTCGATAAGCGGGCCGCCGCCCCCTGCGCAATGACGTCCGCGCATGCAAACCACCGCTCCAGCCCCGCTGGGCTAGCCTCCGAATGGGATCGTCCACAGCTTCGTATACAGCGCACCGCCGGGACGCAAGTCGCTGCGGAACGCAACCAGCTCGCGCAGCGCACCACCGCCGAAGTCGTCTTCCCAGTGCGCGCGCAGCGACGCGTCGAGCGCGGCGCCGAACCGCGCGCCATCGAGACGCGCGAGCGTCACGTGGGCGTGAAACGGGCGCGTCTCCGAGGCGAAGCCGAGCCCCGCGGCCGCCGCGTCGACGCGGGCGGCGAGCTCGCCGAGGGCGGGACAGTCGATTCCGGCCCACAACACGTGCGGCCGGTGGACGTGCGGAAACGCGCCCAACCCGCGCAGCCGCACCGCGGGCGGTGGCACGCGCGCGATCGGCGCCGTGAGCGCCGCGCGCAACGCGTCCACTGTCTCGGCGGCGGTCGAGCCGAGGAATTTGATCGTCGCGTGCAGTCCCTCATCGCGGGTCCACCGCACGGCGGGCTCGATCTCCGCGAGCTCGCGCTTGAGCGCGACCAGCCGCGCATGGCTGGTCGGCGGCAGCTCGACGGCGACAAAGGCGCGGAGCGCGGCCGGGCGGCCCGCGCGTCCCGACTCGCCGCCTTGTCGTCCCATCACCGACTCCGGGCGGTATCCCGGCCGTGTGCCGCTCGCCCTCGAGCAGCCGGCGCGCGGCCGCTGCTCGCCGCAGCGATCACCTGGCCGCGTGCCGATGCGGAGCGGCGCACCGCGGCGCGCGCGATTTGGGCGCCCGCGGGCGGCTTCGCGGCGGCCATCAGCGGCGCAGGAAGGCCGACTCGGTCGGGTCTTGCCCGAGCTGCACGCGCCGCAGCCAATCGAGGGCGACCTGCGACGTGAGCAGCTTCACCCAGTCGCGCGTTCCCCAGAACTGATACCGATGGCTGTGCGTACCGGCGGGACCGTCCATGGCGATGCAGACGGTGCCGACCGGTTTGTCGGCCGTGCCGCCGTCCGGCCCGGCGATACCGGTCGTCGCCAACCCGAGCGTCGCGCCGACGAGACTGCGGACGCCGCGCGCCATGGCTTCGGCGGTCTCGCGGCTCACAGCCCCGTGGCGCTCCAGCGTCTCCGCGCTGACGTTCAGAACGCGCTGCTTCACCACGTCGCTGTATGCGACGATGTCGGCCAAAAAGTAGCTTGAGCTCCCGGGGACATCGGTCAGCCGATGGCCGATGAGACCGCCGGTGCACGACTCCGCCACCGCGACCGTGCTGCCCGTCGAGCGCAGCAGCGCACCGACTTCCGCTTCCATCGTCGTGTTGCCTTCACCGTAGCAGTAGGGCGCCAGGCGCGCGCGGAGCGTCGCCGCCGCCGTGGATAGCCGGTGGTCCACCTCGTGCGGCGCCCCGTGCACGGTGACTCGCAGAGAGATCTGCGGGAATGCGGCGCGAAATGCGAGGCGCGCTTCGGCCGGATCGAAGAGATCCGCGACGAGCTCGTCGAGCGCGGACTCGCTGATGCCGAACGTCTGAAACGTGTGACTGCGGTACTCGTGCTCGCCACTGCGCTCCGCGCGCAGCGCCGGCAGGACCTCAGCGGCCAGCATCTGTTTCATCTCGCGCGGCACGCCGGGCAAGACGATGCACTGCCGCGGTCCGTGGACCGTCGCAATGGTCAGCCGATAGCCCGGCGCCGTGCCCTGCGCGTTGGGGATGATCGTCGCGCCTTCGGGAAATAGCGCCTGTTTCAGGTTGTTCTCCGGCATCGTGCGGCCCATCGCCGCGAACCGCCGCCGGATGAGATCGGCGATGCCGGCGTCCATGCGCAACGGCACTCCCGCCACCGCGGCCACGGTCTCCGTGGTGAGGTCGTCGGCGGTCGGCCCGAGGCCCCCGGTGCAGATGATGAGGTCGGCGGCGGTGAGCGCCTGGCGCCACGCCCAGGTGATCCGTTCGGGATAGTCGCCGACCACCAGCATGCTGACGACGTCGTATCCGATCGCGACCAGCTGGTCGGCGATGTAGCTGGCGTTGGTATCGAGCGTCCGCCCAGTAGTGAGCTCGTCGCCGGTACTGATGATGACGGCGCGCATGACAGGGTCTCCTCTCCCGCGCGCCGGCGCTCGCACTACGTCAGAACAACCACAGGGCCAGGGCGCGGGTCACCACATTGCTGTACAATCCCGACACGACGTCGTCGAGTACGACCCCGGGGCCGCCGGGCCAGTGCGCGTCGATTGCGCCGGCGGGGAATGGCTTGAGTACATCGAGGGCCCGGAAGACCACGAACGCGAGCACCGTGTGCTCCCACGTCGGCGCGAGAAACAACGTCGCGCCCAGATAGCCGACGATCTCGTCGATGACGATCTTGTGGCTATCGTGCTCATTCAGCAGCGCTTCAGCGCGGCCGGCGACCCAACAGGCGGCCGCGATCAGGCCGATGTAGATGAGTATGTATTGCCAGACGTCGAGGTGCCGGGCTTCAGCATACGCCCAGAAGAACGGGATACCGACCAGCGTACCGAATGTCCCGGAAGCGATCGGAATGTAACCTACGAATCCACCCGAGGCGAGAAAGATGATGACACGGCGCATAACCGAAAACGCACCGCATCCTATGCTGCGAACGGCGCACGTCAAGCACCCGCGGCTATGGTTATCGGCTCATCAGCCGCCGGATGGCAGCGAGGCGTAGATTCTCCTTGCGCAAGTTAGTGATCTCATCCTCGAGCCTGCGGAAAAGCCCCGTGACATCCTCCAGTGCGGCGAGCGCACGCTTCACCACCACGCTAGTGGCCGAGCCGCGCCGGCCGCCGCCGCGCCGGCGGGTGGCCAATTTGGCTCCGCGCTGGCGCGCGACGCGGTAATAATTCGCAGCTACGGTGCCCGGCTGCCGTCCGGTTTTTTGCGCCAGACGCCGGAAAGCCTCGGTGCGACCCACTTGCTCGGCGGCTACGAGCTTCTCCACCTGATCGAAGATCTCGGTGCCGATTTGCCCGCGCTTCCCGCTTTTCTTGGTTCGCTTAACTGCCATGCGTGTCCCTCGCTATGTATGCGGACTCGTAGGTTACGGAAAAGTATACACCGGCGCACCGTAATTGACATTGCAAACATAAATACACTCCACTGTCACGGTGGGGGCGTGATAATCATTGCCCGCGGCCGTCTGCAGTGCCGTACCTGAGTCACGTAGGCAGTGGGCTGGCGCGCTCCGCGGGCTTTCGGGTAGAGTTGCCCGATACAACTGGGATCAAAATCATGAATGGTAACAATCTCACGCGCACCCTCGCCGACTGGATCGCGGGCGCCAAGCCGGACAGCTTGCCGCGACGGGTCACGGAGGAGGCGAAGAACCAAGTGCTCGGCATGATCGCGGCGGTGCACGCCGGGCACTTCAGCGATGCCGGGCGCGTGGTCACCCGCACCGTGAAGGACTGGGCCACTGGGAAGGACGCGACGCTCATCCCCTCGGGCGAGCGCACCGGCCTGCACGAAGCGATCGTCGGCAACGCCGCGCTGGCACTGGCCCTCGACTACGACGATTATCTGTTCGGCGCGCACACCGGCGCGACCGCGGTCCTCGCGACGCTTGCGGTGGCAGAGAAGCTCGGCGCCGGCGGACCGGAATTCCTGCTCGCGCAGGTGCTGGCCAACGAGGTCGGCGGCCGGATCGGCCTCGCGTCAGCGCTGGTGGTCGAAGACCCACCGCTGGCGAGCGCCGTACACCTGGCCGGCGGAGTCGCGCTCGGCGCATCGCTCTTGCGGCTCGATGGCGCGCAGACCGAGCACGCGCTCGGCATCGCGCTCTCGCATGCGAGCGCGCTGCCGACGGCGGCATATTACGGGTCCGAGGCGAAGGTGGTCTCCGCGGCGATGCTGGCGCCGCTCGGCGTACAAGCGGCGGAGTTCGCGGCCAATGGCCTGCGCGGGGCGCACGACGTGCTCGGCGGTGAGCGCGGCGTGCTCCGGTCACTCGGGGAGCGCGCATTGCCGGGTGCGTTCTCCGGTCTGGGCTCCGTGTGGCTGACGGAGAGCCTCGGCTACACGGTTTATCCCGGCGCGCCCTACGTCGGCGCGGCGGTCGACTGCGTGCTCGGCCTCGTCCGCCAACACCACATCGATGCGCGCAAGGTCCACGCGGTGCACGTCGGCGCCGGTCCGCACACGTTGGCGATGGACGCGCGTTCCGCGCCGTACGTGCGCGGTGCCGAATCGCTCCCGTCGACGCTGACGCAATCGGTGGCCTGGACCGTCGCGGCCGCGCTGGTCGAACGCGAGCTCTCGCCCCGACAGTTCGGGCGCGACCGCATCGCCGGCAATGCCATCTGGGAGGCCGCCGGCAAAGTCCGCCTCACGCTCGACGACGAGCTCGCGCGCCGCGCGCGCGAGCGCTCGCCGCTGCGCATCGCCGGTGACGACGGCGCCACCGCGCATCTCTTCGATCTCGTCGCGGTCGATGTGAACGCGTTCAAGCTGGCCCTCGGCGCGCGCGTGCGCATCGAGCTCGAGGGCGGCCGCAGCTTCGCTGCGGAGCAAGAGGCGCCCGCCGGGAGTGGGGCTCGCCCGTTCGATGACCGGCGCAAGGCCGTCGAAGACAAGTTCCGCCGCGAAACCCGCTATACGCTGCGCAAGGAGCGGATGGAAAAAGCCATCGACATCGTCCACCACCTCGAGGATGCGACGCCAGCACACGTGCGCGAGTTGACGCGCCTGTGCTGCTCGGAGAAGAGCTAGCCGGCCTGGGGAGACCAGTTTCGGCTGGGTCGCGCACCAACGGCGCGCCGCGCGACTAGCCGGTGCGGAGGGCCCAGTGCTCGCCCTCGCGCGTCACGGCTCCGTCGCGTTCCAGTTTGCGCAGATGCGCACTGACCGACATGCCCGCGGCGGTATGCAGAAAGGCGGGCACGTCGGTGTAGATGCGCGCGACGAGCTCCGGGACCGTGAGCGAGCTGGCGCCGAGCGCCGCCAGGATCTGCTGATCGCGTAGGGCCCGGTGGGCGAGATAGGCCTCGATCTTCGCGCCGGGCTGGTAGATCGCCGGACCGTGTGCCGGATAGATCACCGCGACATCGAGCGTGAGCAGTCGCCGCAGCGATTGGAGATAGTCTCCGAGATCGCCGTCGGGCGGAATGACCGTCGTGGCGGCGCCGAGCAAGAAGTCGCCGGTGAACATTGCACGCTCCTCCGGCATGTAACAGCACAGGTGGTACCAGGCATTGCCGGGAGTCCACAGCGCGCGCCATTTCGCCCCCACGGTCTCGATCTCGCTGCCCTCGTCGACGGGCACGACGTCGAGCCCGGCATCGACGGCCGCGCACGGCTTCTTCGCCACCGCGAGCGGTCCGAAACGTTCGCGAATGCCGGCGACGCCGCCGATGTGGTCGGGATGGCCGTGTGTCAGCACGATGCCCTGCAGATCGGCGCCGCGCGCCTGCAGCGCGCGTTCCAGCCACGGCAGGTACTCGGGGACGCCGTGGCCGGTGTCCAGCAGCAACCGCGAGCGGCCGGTCCCGATCAGATAGGTGTTGGTGCCGGGTCCCGTGAACGGCCCCGGGTTCTGACCGAGCACCACAGTGACGCGCTCCGACCACAAGTCGATGTCGGGCATGCGCAGCCCGATCATCGAATCCTTGACGACGCGCGGCGGCGGCGCGGTCATCTACCCGCGCGGCAATCCGAGGACGCGCTCGGCGATGATGTTGCGCTGGATCTCGGAGGAGCCCGCCGCGATCGTCCGGCCGCGCGAATACAGCATGAGATGCGGCCAGCGCCCCTCGTCGAGCGCGTGCGGCGACCCCGTCATGAGCTGCCCGAACGGGCCCGTCATCGCCAGCGCGTTCTCCAGCATGCGCTGGTACATCTCGCTCCAGAAGAGCTTCTCGATGGAGCCCTCGGGGCCCGGCACGCCACCGCGGAGCACGCGCGTGAGATTGCGCAGCGCCGTGTACTTCATCGCGGTGCTCTCGATCACCGCCGTCGCGAGGCGCTGCCGAGCGAGGGGCTGACGGGCGAGCGGCTCGTCCTCCGGCCAGCGCCGGGCGAGGTTCAGCAACTCCTCCAGCGCCACACGCGATTGGAGCTGGCGGCTGAAGGTGAGCGTCTGCCGCTCGTGCATCAGCGTGGTGATCGCGATGTCCCAGCCCCGATTGAGCTCGCCGACCACGTTCTCGCGCGGCACGCGGACCTCTTCGAAGAAGATCTCGTTGAACTCCTCTTCGCCGGTGATCTGCTTCAGCGGGCGCACGCTGATGCCGGGGCTGTGCATGTCCACGACTAAGAACGTTATGCCCTTGTGTTTGGGGGCTTCGGGGTCGGTGCGGACGAGCAGCATGCACCAGTCGGCGATGTGCGCGAAGCTGGTCCACACCTTCTGGCCGTTCACCACGAACTCATCGCCGTCGAGCACGGCGCGGGTTTGCAATGCGGCGAGATCGGAACCGGCGTTCGGCTCGGAAAAGCCCTGGCACCAGATTTCTTCCGCGCTGAGGATCTTCTGCAGGTAGCGGCTCTTCTGCGCTTCGCTACCGCGCGCGATCAGCACCGGGCCGGCCATCGTCAAGCCGACCAAGTTGATCAACTGCGGCGATTTGGCGCGCGCCATCTCCTCTTGGAAGATGATCTGCTCGATGAGCGACGCCCCCCGCCCGCCGTAGGCTTTGGGCCATTGCACGCCGCACCAGCCAGCCTCGTACAAGCGGCGTTGCCACCCTTTGCCTTCGGCCACCCAGGCGTCGAAGTCCGCCGGGTCGGAGGTCGGCGGTGGGTTGGCGGAGAGCCAGGCGCGCAGCTCGTCGCGAAAGCGTTCTTCGGCGGGGCTGTAGGTGAGGTCCATGCGGCCCTCGCTATCCCGCGGGGGCGGGGGGGTCAATGCGCCGGGCGCCGCGCGTCATTGTTTCGACACACGGGCAGTGCTGCGGCAACGCACGGTTCACCGGTCAGTTCGCATGCGGCCGGTGCGGCTAGGTCTGACCCCAGTTCGGATTCAGCGGCACGCATCGTGCATAACCGCCGTCACCGCATGTCCGCGCCCAACGCCGCATCCGCCGCGCCGCCGCTCGGCTCACCCGCTGCTCTACAAGACGCCGCTGACGCCGCCGCGCTGCGCGAGCGCCGGCGCATTCTGGTGCTGGTGCGAACCGGGCTGACTCTCGCGGTCAGTTACCTGCTGATCTTCAGCGCGTCCGACGGCGCGCCGCCGCCCGGGGTGGTCGCGTTCGCGGTCACATACATCGCGAGCAATCTCCTGATCGCGTACCTACCGCTTCCCCTGCTCGGCCACGCCGCCTTCGACGTCACACTCATCTTGGTCGATACCGGCGCGATCTCGTGCGCGCTGTTGCTGACGCCGAACGTCGAAGCCGACGTCTTCGTGTTCTACTTCACCATCATCCTGTTGGCCTCCATCAGCGACCGCCCGTGGCTGAATCTCTGGGCGCCGGTTCTCACCACCGCGGCATACCTCGGCTATCTGTTCCTCCAGAATGGCGTCGCGGAGATCATGCGCCCGGCGATCCTGTTGCGCTTGCCGTTTCTCCTGCTCACCGGCGCGTTTTACGGCTTCTTCATCGACCGCGTGCGCCGCCGGGAGCGCGCCATGGCCGAAGCGCGCGAGCGCGCACAAGCGCGCACCGAGCTGCTGTCCACGGTCACACACGACCTGAAACAGCCGCTGTGGCTGGCCATGCAGTCGGCCGCGCTCCTGTACGACCGCCTGCCCGAGGGAGAAGCGCCGACGCGCGAGTTGGCCGGGCAGGTCGTGCTGAGCTTGAAGCGGATGGAATCCCTCGCGCTCAACTTCCTGGAGTTGAATCAGATCGAAGCGCGCGCTCTGCGCGTGGTGTCGCGGCGCGTCTCGCTCGACCGCATCGTCGAAGATCTGGTGGATGCATACCGTCCAGCGCTGGCGCTGAAACGGCTGCACGTGCGACTCGAGCTCGCGCGCCCGTTGCCGGATGCGTGGATCGATCCCCTGCAGACGGAGCGTTGCCTCGCGAACCTGCTGGACAACGCGATCAAGTACACGCCTGCCGATGGCGTGATCACGATGCGGGTGGAGGCGGAGGACGGCGGGCTCGTCGCCGTGGTCGGCGATAGCGGCCCCGGGATTCCGCCCGAGCGTGCGGCTACGGTGTTCGCCCGGTTTCAAGACGGCACCGACGTCGCCGGCCGCCGCAGCACTGGCCTCGGCCTCTACATCGCCGGCGCCATCGCCACCGCGATGGGCGGCGAGCTCACGCTTGACGCCGCGCAGACGCGGGGCGCCTGGTTCCGGCTCTGGGTGCCGATGGCCCGCAGTGCCGCGGCGGCCGCCAGCCGCCCCGCCGAGTTCGCGCCGTCCGTTGCCTAGGCGCTCGGGCGCGCGCCGCTAGCTGATCCGCCCGAGCTCGATCGCGGCGCGGTGCAAGCCGGCGATCGATTTGGCGTCGCAAATATCGCCGCGGCGCACCATCGCCAAGGCTTCTCTCAACGGAACCCGCGCGGGGGTCAGCTCCTCGTCCGCATCGAGCTGGGCCGGCGCGGGGGACAGCTGGCGCGCCAGAAACAGGTGGATGCGCTCGTCACAGAATCCCGGCGCGGTGAAGATGTGGCCAAGCGGCGTCCATTGCTGCGCGACCAGGCCGGCTTCCTCTTGCAGCTCGCGCCGGGCGCATGCCTCCGGCGCTTCGCTGCGGCCGAGGGTGCCGGCCGGTATTTCCCAGATGAATCCGCCCGTCGCGTGGCGGAACTGGTGCACCAGTGAGACGCAATCGCCGTCGTCCAGCGCGACGATCGCCGCCGCGCCGGGGTGGCGGATCATCTCCAACTCCACCCGTTTGCCACTCGGCAGGACGGCCTCCTCGAGAGTCACCGTGATGATGCGACCCGTGTACACCGCGCGCGTTTGGCTCATGTGGCGGACGGCTAGCACGTGCCCGACCACCGGCCAATCGGCGCTCGGTGTGCCGATGGCGAAGCCGTGGGTCTATGCGAGCAGTGCCAATAGCGCGCGGACGTCGACCGGGCAGGGAACACCCGTCGTCGAGCCGTGTGGCCGATCGCCAGGCGTGCCCGCTGCGCTCAACTCAACA
Organism: Binatia bacterium; assembly: GCA_050176585.1. Taxonomy (GTDB): domain Bacteria; phylum Desulfobacterota; class Binatia; order HRBIN30; family CADEER01; genus CAYYWP01. The sequence goes on along the minus strand of JBFXHX010000011.1, from coordinate 42,374 downwards.
GTCCAATCGCCGGGATTCGCCGCCATCAGCCGTCCGACCAACTGCATGACGGCGCCGAGCGCGAGGGCGTCCACGCTGCCGGCGTAGCCGAACCAACGCTCGCGCGCTCCGGCCGCGGTGCGCCAGACGCGCACGCTCACGGCGGCGCTGCGGTTGAAGCCGATCTCATCCTCGACAACGATCACGGTTTGCGACATGCGCGTCGCGCGGGCTCGTCTGTTCACAGCAACCGCGATGCCAATGCGCACCGCGCACATGCCCGTGGAAACCATGCCACGAGCTCGCGCGGGGCCGACAAATCCGCATGCGCGCGGCGCGGCACTGCCATCGTTGCCGATGATGTGCGCCGTTTACTGAGCGCAGCGGCGCCCGAGCGTGTCGCTGATCACCTGATCAACCCGCTGCGCGGGCGGGATGCAGCGGGGACCCGCTGTAGCGGCCGGACTCGTGCCGGCCGCCGCGCCCCAAACGCGCCTCTTCGCCGGGGGCGACGTTCAAAGCGTTGAATGCGCAGGCGTCGGTCAGAGCGGCGAGCGGCTATGTACGGGCTGCGGGCCACCGCGCGCTCAGAAGCCGATTGCGCATCCGTCCTTGCGCGGATCCGAACCGCCCCAGTAGACGCCGCTCACCGGATCGACGGCGATTGCCTGTGCGCCGCCGAAATTGCCGTGCCCCCGGGCGGCGGATTCGTCTTCGATCACGTGCCCGCGCCGCGCCAGCGCCTCGCGGGCGGCGGCGAGCAGCGGCGCTTCGAGCGCGACGCGATCTTCGCCGAGGAAGTTGAAGCGAGGGCGCTCGATCGCTTCTTGGACGTTGCAGCTGCCGTCGACCAGGTGTTGGACCAATTGGACGTGTCCCTGCGCCTGCATGTGGGCGCCCATCACGCCCAACGCGACCAGCGGTCGGCCGTCGCGCAGCACCATTGCGGGGATGATCGTGTGGAATGGCCGTTTGCCAGGCGCGATGCAGTTCGGATGTGCGGGATCGAGCACGAAGCCGCCGCCGCGATTCTGCAGCACGATGCCGGTATCGCCGGCGACCACACCGGAGCCGAACGGCCGGCCGAGGCTGTTGATCAGCGACACCAAATTGCCGAAGCGGTCGGCGGCGGCCACGTACACGGTGTCGGTCGCCGCGCTCACGCCGCCCGGCGCCACGTGCTTCAATGCCCGGTCGGGGCGGATCAAGGCGGCACGGCCCTGTGCGTAGTCCTTCGAGAGCAGCGCATCGACGGGAATCCGGGCGTGCTCGGGATCCGCGATCCACCGGTTGCGGTCTGCGAACGCGAGCTTGAGCGCTTCGATCTGCACGTGCACGCGCGCATCCGGCTCGCCCGCGAGGGCTGCGGGATCGAAGCACTCGAGGATGTTCAGCGCGAGCAACGCCGTCAGGCCCTGGCCATTCGGCGGCAGCTCGCACAAGCGCACGCCGCGGTACGCGGTACTGATGGGCTCCACCCACGTCGAGGTATGCTCGGCCAGGTCCGCCTCGTCGAGAAAGCCGCCGTGCGCGCGCGAACAGTCGGCCATCGCCCGGCCCAGCTCACCGCGGTAGAGCGCGTCGCGGCCGCCTGCGGCCAGCGCGCGCAGGCTGCGGGCGAGGCCGGGCAAGCGCACGACCTCGCCGGTGCGCGGCGCGCGGCCCTCGACGGTGAACGCCCGCACGCCGTCGGGTGTCTGCAGCGCGCCGGCCGTGAGGTGCCACTGCGCCGCGATGATCTCGCTAACCGGAAAGCCCTCCTCGGCGTACGCGATGGCCGCTTGCAACAGCGCGCCCAGCGGGCGCGTTCCGCACCGCGCCAGCGCCTCACACCAGGCGTCCACGGCGCCCGGCACGGTGACCGATAGTATACCCTCGCTCGGCATGGCGGTGTGGCCGCGCGCTGCCAGCGCCGCGCAGGTGGCGCCGCGCGGCGCGCGCCCGCTCCCGTTCAGCCCGTACAGGCACTGTTCGTCGGCGCGCCAGATGAGCATGAAACAGTCGCCGCCGATGCCGGTCATGAACGGCTCGACCACGCCCAGCACCGCGGCCGCACACACGGCCGCATCCACCGCGTTGCCGCCGCCGCGCAAGACCTCGGCGGCGGCGAAGGCGGCGAGGGGCTGGCTCGTGCACACCATGCCGTTGCGCCCGAGCACCATGGAGCGGTGCGCGTCGCGCGGGCGGTCCATGCGGCGAGAGGAGAAGAGGTCCATGGCGGTGAGCGTTGGCCGACGCTTTCACGGCCGGCGTCCACGTGCAATGGCGGTACGGTACGCGGCGTACCCGAAGCGATGAAACGCCTTCGCGGGCTTTCGCGTTGAACCGGGGTGGTGGCGGCACGCAGCACCGCTCCGGGCATTGCTGCGCGAAGCCGTGCGGCCACGGGTGCCGCGGCTACATCAGAAATTCACAAATGGCCGTCACATGTCCGATTCCGTATACACCACGCTGTTTGACGTCGTGGCATCCAACAGGCGCGCGGGATCGAATGCCATCGCCGGAGACAGCACGCCGCTGCAGCGGTGCTCGCCGCCGGCGAGCCATATGGCTCCCTGCGCCGCGATCGCGGCGGTCAGGGCGTATGGATCACAGCCGGTGACCATGACCCGACGAGCCGCGGCGGATCCGGCGCGCCGGCCGCGCACGTCGACGGCGATCACGAAGGTGTCCCGGCGGCGCGTCGCGAGGTCCGGGCCGGCCGTGCCGCTGCCGAGCCAGCGTCGCGCGAGCGCGCCCAGCGGAGAGCTGGCGAGCGCCGGCAGCGCCGGCCCGAGCACGTGTGCGACGGTCGCGACCCCCCGCGGAACGCACATGAGCGCACGCACGGTGCGGGCGGCGATGTGGCGCGGGATCGTGACCACCTCCGCGCCCGGAAAACTCACCGCCGCCCGGCGACCGAGCGGCAGCTCGACCACGGCCGAGTGATGCCCCGGTGCTTCCTCGACCCATCGGCCGTCGCCGTAGCCGAGCCCGCGCCGCTCGAGCATGCGCAGGGCGGACCGTTTGGTGCCCTGGCTCGCGTGGAACCGCACGGCGTAAGCGACCTCCACCGTTTCGACCTCGTCGAGGCCACGCGCGGCCAGAGCGGCGGCGCAGTCCGCCAGCGCGATCTCGAATGCCAGGGCGGGGATCACGGCTACCCGCCGTTCTCGCGCCCAGCTATCGTGCGCGAATACGTCGTGCACGAACGGCTGTTCGCCCGTGGTATCCGCGTAATGCGCACCGGCGCCGATGGCGGCGCGCACGACGGGCTCGCCGAGATCCACGAACGGCCCCGCGCAGTTGATCAGCACCCGCGCGCGCCGCGCCAGCGCGTCGAGCGAGGCGGAGTCTTCCACGCGCGCCACCGCGAAATCCGCCCCGCCGAGCGCGCGCGCCAGCGCTTCGAGCCGGGATCGGCTCCGGCCGGCGAGCAGCAGCGGCGCGCGGCGCTCGCGCAGGGCGTGGGCCACGAGCCGGCCCGTGAAGCCCGTCGCGCCCAGGACGGCGATCGCGGACCGCTCGGTGGCCATCGCCGCGGGCATTAACGCGCGCCGCCGTGCGGTGCAAAGCGCGCCGCACCGCGCAGATCGGAGTTGCAATGGCGCGGGCGCCCCCGTGTAATGGATGAATGCTCTGCTGCATCGCGCTGGCCGTGCTCGGGTTGTTGCTCGTGTGTCCGGCAGGCGGCGCGGTGGTCAGCGGCGCGGCCCAAGAGGATGCGGATCGCCTGGGCGAGGCCTCCGTCGTGGTGCGCCTGCGCGCGCCGGCGCCCGGTGCCGCTCCGGAACGCGGAGCGCTGATGAGCCGCCGGCGCGCCGCCGTGCTCGCCGCCATTGCCGACGGCGTAGAGGTCACGCACGCGTATCAGACGGTGCCCGGATTCGCGGCGCGGGTCACCCGCGCGGCGCTCGACGAATTGCGGCGCAACCCGGACGTGGAGCGCATCGACCTGGACGGGCTCGGCACGGCCGCCCTCGGCGGCAGCGTGCCGCAGGTGCGCGCCGAGCGCGTGCACGCGCGCAGCGTGGACGGCAGGGGCAGCGTGATCGCGATCGTCGACAACGGCATCGACGCGGCGCATCCCGACATCGCCGATGCGCTCGTGCACGAGGAGTGCTTCTGCCGCGGTGGCATCTCCGGCGGCCTCTCGCGCAATCCCTGCTGCCCGAACGGCGAAGCGCGCGCGTCCGGCCCCGGCAGCGCCGCCACCACCGACCCGCACGGTCCACATGTCGCCGGCATCGCGCTGTCGCGCGGTCGCGTGGCGCCGGTGGGAATGGCACCCGGCGCCGAACTGCTCGCGGTGCGGGTGCTCGATGATCGCAACCGGGGGTTTCTCTCCGACTGGATCGCCGCGCTCGACTGGATCGCCGCCGAGCGTTCGGATGTCCGGGTGGTGAACATGAGCCTGGTCAGCCAGGGTCAGTACTCCCCGGGGTGTGAGCGCAACTGCGGCGATCAGGAAGGGTGCGCGACCAATCAGCTGTTCGCCGATGCGATCGAGCAGCTCTGGCAGCGCGGGGCGATGTTGTTCGCGGCCACCGGCAACAACGGCCGCGCCAACGCCGTCAACGCGCCGGCGTGCGTTTCGCGGGCGGTTGCGGTCGGCGCGGTAAACGACGTCGATATGATCGCGAGCTTCACGAACAAAGGCGGCATGGATCTGCTGGCGCCCGGAGTCGACATCATCTCGGACGGCTTGGGCGGTGGGCTCTTCATGCAGTCCGGCACGTCCATGGCCGCGCCGCATGCAGCTGGGGCCGCGGCGCTGCTGCTGTCCGCGCGGCCCGGTTTGCGAGCGGAGCAGGTCGTCGCCCTGCTCGGCGAGAGTGGCACGCCCGTGCTCGATCCGCGCAGCGGCCGTACCACGCCCCGCGTGGATGCGTTTGCCGCGCTTGGGGCAGCGATGCGCGCGCCCGAGCTCGTGCGCGGCGGCGGCGGACGCCGCAGCGACTGCCTGCTCGAATTCAGTGTTCTCCCGCCGGAGGCGGTGGACGCGCGCGCGTATTCGTCCGCGACCTGCACCGACAACGATCCGCTGTGCGACGGCGACTCCACGCCCGGCATCTGTACGTTCGGCGTGTCCGTCTGCTTGAACATGCGCGATCCGCTGCTGGCCGACTGCGCTGTGCCGGAGCCGCTGGAGCAGCTTGCGATGATCGCCCCGCGCCTCGATGCGCCGCCGGGGACCGTCGAGCGCACGAACGCGGAGGCGTTGGCTTTCGCAGTGCCGGCCTTCCCCTTCACGGGCGCGAATGCCTGTTCCAGCCCGGTCCCGTTCGTAGTCGAGCGGCCGCCGGGCGGCGGCCCGGGCCGGGGGGAAATTCGGATGCGCGTGTCGGGCGCGACGCGCGCGGATTACGACCGGTTGCGCTTTGAATGCAATCCGCCCTGAACGCCGTCCGCGGTTGGGGGCTGCGTTTCGTTGCCGACGGCTCGGCGCTGAGTCAGTGGCCAGCGCCGCGCTCGTGCTCGTCTTGGCTGCCGCGCCGGCTGCCGCTGGGCCGATGCCGTTCGGGCTCGGGCAGGATCTGCGCCTGGAAGGCTTCGTCGATCCCGCGGAAGGCGCGGACACGCTTGGCACGATTCAGATTCGCGCTGGAGACGTGGTTCGCCGCTTCGGCGTCGTGCGCGCGCAGACGGCGCAGGCCGAGGGCATGAGCCTGTTCAACCGCAGCGAGCAATATCCCGAACAACTGTTGCTGCGCGGCAGCAAGGACGAATTGGACCGCTTCCGCACGGCGCCCTCCGGCGCGCACGTGCGCATGCTCGGCCGCTACAAGGGCTTGGACTTCGTGCTGGCCGAGATCGCGATCACCGCCGCGACGGCGCCGCCCGGCCGGTAGGCGTGAGGCGGTCGGCAGATTGCGAGCACCCCTTCTCCGCGCTTGCCATGGCGCGCCATGCAATGGCCTCAAAGACGAGCGTGCATCCCTCCCGCTTGTTGTCGGATCGCGGCGCCGGGCCGCGGAAAGCGCCAACGGATAGGCTCGTCGCGAAGGGCAATGGCCGCGACGCTGGGGAGCGGCGCCCTCCAGTGTCACCACTCGAGCACGTGTCACTCCCCAGGTGACGACCATTCCTTCGCGTGAGCGCCGAAATCGTGCGTGGACGCCGACGCGTTGCCGGACCAGAGCCTCCCTTCTCACTGCGGCGTTCACCGCAGCCGTTGGTCGTGATGTTCAGAATGGGTCGGGGCTCCCGTCGTCTTTTCCCGAGCGCGCCAGTCCCCACGGCGCACATGGGTGACGCTCCGTGAGCTCAACGAAGCCCACTTGCGCCGCGCGGTCGCGCTCCCGTAGCCTCAGCCGGTGAGCGGCGGTGGGTTTCTCGTCGAAGTCGACGACGCGGCGATCAAACGCGAGCGCGTCAAAGCGCGCGCATTGCGCGCTTCCCCATGGTGGAAGCGCCGGTGCGCGCCGGGCATCTGTCACTATTGCGGCGCCCAGGTCGGGGCCAAGTCGCTGACCATGGACCACCTCGTGCCCATCATCCGCGGCGGCCGCTCGACCAAGGGCAACGTGGTGCCCGCCTGTCGCGCGTGTAATGCGGCGAAGCGGCACCAGCTCCCATTCGAGCTCGAGGGTTGATCGGCGCGCGTGACCCGCCCAGCGCCGGCCCGCTTGGCAATTGGTGCTGCGCATGGCATCGACACCTCGCTCGCCGCCTGGCGACGAGCAGGCGGGAGGTGGTGATGAGCGCGCTCACCGATTCACTGGCCGCCCTGCACGGACCGTTTGGAACGATCCTCGCCGATCCGCCGTGGCGGTTCCAGAACCGCACCGGGAAGATCGCCCCGGAGCACCGCCGCCTGCATCGCTACCCGACGATGTCCGTCACCGATATCGCGGCGCTACCAGTCGGCGGGTTGGCCGCTGCGCGCGCGCATCTGTACCTCTGGGTGCCGAATGCGCTGATCCCGTGGGGGTTGGACGTGCTGGCCGCCTGGGGCTTCCGGTACAAGGCGAATCTGGTCTGGTACAAGATCCGCGTCGACGGTGGGCCGGATGGGCGCGGCGTGGGGTTCTACTTTCGCAACGTCACTGAGTTGGTACTGTTCGGCGTGCGCGGTTCCTTGCGCACGCAGTGGCCGGGCCGGCGTCAGGTGAATATCGTGTGCGAGCGCAAGCGCGCTCACTCCCGCAAGCCGGAGCGGCTCTACTCGGTGGTGGAATCGTGCAGCCCGGCCCCGTATCTGGAGCTTTTCGCGCGCTATCGCCGGCCCGGGTGGGTGCAGTGGGGCGATCAGGTGGCAGAGGACGCGGCGTGCGCGTGCGGCGAAACGTCGGCGCGGTGAGTGCCGCGCGCAGGGGCGAGCCGGCCGTCCCCGCTGCGCCGCGCGCCGCGCCCGGCCGCTCGCGCCGGCTCGAAGTGCTCAGTCCGCACCGCGCGCGCTGCCCGGCGCGGCAAAGTTGCGCACCGCGTACGAGGGCTCCTGGCGGTGTATCTGCCGGTTGATCAGCTCGCCGAGCAAACCCGTGCTGATGAGCTGCACGCCGAGCATCATGAGGAGCAGCCCGAGGAACAGCAGCGGCCGGTGGCCGATCGGGCCCTCGCCGACGAACCACAGCACGGTCAAATAGAGCAGCACGGCCAATCCAACGCCCGCCAATCCGAGACCCGCTAGACCAAACAGGTGCAGTGGGCGCGCGCGGTAGCGGATGTTCATCGTCACCGTCAGCAGGTCGAAGAACCCGTTGGTCAGGCGCTCCACACCGTATTTGGAACGCCCGTGCTGGCGGGGGGCATGGCGCACGGCCACTTCTCCGATGCGATAGCCGCTGCCGGCCAGCAACACGAGCACGTAGCGATGCAGATCGCCGTATAGGTGAAGCTCGTGCAATGCCTCCGCGCGGTACACCTTGAACCCGGAGTTCAGGTCGTGCAGTGGCAAGCGCGCGAGGCGGCGCACCACGGCGTTGAACACGCGCGACGCCAAGCGCCGGCGCAGTGGGTCGCGCCGTCCCTGTTTCCAGCCGCTCACCGCGTCGAAGCCCTCCTCGAGCTTCGCGAGCAGCTTGGGCAGTTCCTCGGGCGGGTCTTGAAGATCGGCATCGAGCGTGGCGACGACCCGCCCGCGCGCGGCGCGAAAGCCGGCGTCGAGAGCGGCCGACTTGCCGTAGTTGCGCCGCAGGTGCAGCACGCCCACGCAGGGGTCCTGGCTCGCCAGGCGGTCGAGCAGCGCCGGGCCGCCGTCGGTGCTGCCGTCATCGACGAACAAAATCTCGTACGGCGCCCCGAGCGCGCGCAAGACTCGGGTTAGGCGCTCGTAGAGGTCGGCGAGCGTGGGCTCTTCGTCGAAGAGCGGTACGACGGCCGAGAGGTGCACCTGCGTCGAGTCAGCCCGGGTATTCAAACGATGCTCACCGGCTCGCGAGGTCTGGTACGCGTGGGGCCCCGGTGCTGGTCTTTCCGCTGCGCATGGATGCTGCACTCCGTCGCGCCGGCAACGTAGCGCAAGGGCCGCGCTCTCGAAAAGCGCTCGACCGCAGGGTAGCGGTCATTTTGGTTTGAGTCATCGCCAGCCGGCCTAACACGGAGGAGATTATGCCTGCGGCGGAGAAGGGGGGCAGGTAAGTTCGTCCGGCGCCGCCAGAAGCTGGTGATAAAGCTGCCGCCATTGATGGCGCGCAGCTTGGTGGTCGAGCAGGCGTCGAATGCGGCGGTGTGGCTCGGCAATATGTACGATTCGCCGAGCGCCTGTGGCTCGCATATCTGGAGGAGACCCATCGATGAAGGCGAAGGCACCGCCCGTGCGCCGACAGACAGCGCCGGCGACACGCACTGCGGCGAAGTATCGTCGCTGGGAAGATCTGAACCATCGCATGACGCCGGAGCAGCGCGCCGAGCGCGATCGCGCGATTCAGCAGAAGGCGCTCGAGATGCAGCTCGACGAGCTGCGTCGGCGCCGCCGCCGCTAAGAGGCGCCCATCTCTCAATTCGGTGCACATCGACCGATGTCTGTAATGCGCAGCGGGAATCGTCGCACGGAGACACGTACTTGAATCGTGCGGGATATTTTCGCGTCCGTGTGCGGTCGCTGTGTCGAACATGTTGGGTTGACGAAGCGCTGCGATCTGATCAGCAGTCCATGTCGCGCCGTCGGGCTCGATCCACGAGGCGGCTGATCCTCGACCTTGCCGGTGGCGATGTGGCCGATCAGCTTGGCGAGCTGGACCCGGATCGCGGGGACGCTTGAGGCGTCGTCGAGCCGTTTGCGGCGCTAGCTGCATGCAGGGGCAGCGATGAACCCGCGCACGCGCTGATGGATCTCGTCGCGGACGGCGCGGAAGACCGCCGAGCGCTCACCCTCGGTTCCGGTCGCGGCGGCCGGGTCCCTCAGGGGCCAGTGCAGCCGCTTCACGACGCCAGGGAAGATCGGGCAACGTTCGTTGGCCTTGTCGCAGACGGTGATGACGTAGGGAAAATGCTGGCCTAGTAGGCTGCCCGCCGACTTCGACCGCTGCGCCGAGATGTCGATTCCGAGTTCGCGCATCGCCTTGATCGCGAGCGGGTTGACCACGGTTGGGTTGATTCCAGCGCTGACCGCCTCGAAGCGGCCGCCCGCCAGATGGCGCAGGAAGCCCTCGGCCATCTGGCTCCGGGCGGAATTGCCCGTGCAGAGGAACAGAACCCGCGTCTTCAGCATGGTGGCAATATGCCACTGCCGCGTGCGGGGTTCACGTCCGTCCAGCCTGCGCCGAGAAGCAAACGGACCCACTACCGATCGCACGCGCAGGTTGCTTTCCCGCGCTGTGTTTTGCAGCGTGCCGGCGCGTGACCCCGTGGACCACCACCGGACAGGTCGCGAGGCGCGCTGCCGTGCTGGTTGCGGCGTCCTTGGCCATTCTCGCGTTCGTGCCGCGCGCCGAGACCGCGGGCCGGTACTCGACCGCGGACGAGCCGTTGTGGATGCGGCGCACGCAGCAGTTCGGCGACGCGATCTTGCGGCGGGATTTTGCCGCCGCTTCGGCGACCACCGGCCAGCAGGCGACGATGCCGGGGGTCACCACGATGTGGATCGGCAACGCCACTCGAGCGCTGAGCTGGGTCGCTGTGCGGTATGGGCTCGCCGCGCCCAGCCAGCAACCGTTCGCGGTGTCTCCGCAGGCGCTGCACGGGGCCCAGCTCGGCGTCGCGGTGACGACCTCCGCGCTGGTCGGCGTGATTGCCTTTCTCGCCTGGCAATGGGCCGGCCCGGTGGCGGCGATCACGGCCGGCGCGCTGCTCGCCTCCGAGCCGTTCCTGGTCGCGCATGGGGCCGCATTCCACACCGACGCGCTCACCGGGTTGTTCGGCGCCGCCGGTGTGCTTGCCATGCTCCTGGCATTCGGCATCCCGGAGCCACGCGTCGATCGCCGGCGCGGGCTGGCTGCGGCCGGCGGCGCACTGCTCGGCTGCGCGTTGCTCACCAAGCTCTCAGCGCTCCCGCTGCTGCTGGGGGTTGCCGCGCTACTGGCCGGCGTGCTGTTTCACGGCGCCAGACGGGTGCACGGCCGTCCACTCGGCGCCGAGCCGCGCGTTGCGGTCCGGTTGCTCGCGACTGCGGCTTTGGGGTTCGTGGCCGCGCTGCTCACCTGGCCGGCGATCTGGGCGGATCCCGTGCACCAGATCCGTTTCTTGCTGGACACCGCAGAGCTTGCGCTTACACCGCATCAGACATTTTTCCTCGGCCACATCACGGGTACGCCCGGCCCGCTGTTTTACGCCGTGGCGCTCCCCTTGCGGATGACGCCGTGGTTTCTGCTCGGCGTCCTGGCTTTGCTTCCGCTCGCGCTCATGCGCGACAAGCGCTGGCATGTCCTGAGCCTGATCGCGATTGCCGCGGTGCCGATGGCGGTCTTATCCTGCGCCGCCAAGCAGATGGATCGCTATGCGGTCGTAGTGCTGCCGCTCGTCGCGCTCGCCGTCGGGCTCGGCGCCGACGTCGCCGTGCGGAGCGCTCGCGCGCGGCTCGGCGCTCGGTGGCGCTGGCTGCCAGCGGCCGGCGCCCTGGCCGTCGCGCTCGCGGTGGCGCACGCGGTGTGGGTCGCGCCTTGGGGGCTCGCGTATTTCAATCCGCTGCTCGGCGGTTCGCGCGTAGCGGAGCGAGCCGTGATCATCGGCTGGGGCGAGGGGTTGGAGATCGCCGGCGAACAGATTCGCCGGCGCGAGGCGCCGCGCTGTGACGTGAAGATTGCGCTCAAGTACCACGCGATCAGAAGCGCGTTCCCGTGCGGGACCACCATTCCGGACCTGAAGGCGGCCGACTACGTGGTGCTGTACATCAGCCAGCGCCAACGGCTCCCCGAGCAGGACGTGGCGGACATCCGTCGCCGCGGGCACCTGGTCGGTACCGTGTCGATCCGCGACATCAACTATGCCGAGGTCTATGACATGCGGCCGGGATCGAACGCGGCGCTAGACGGGTTCGGCGGTTAGGAGTTGCGGCCAGATTTCTGTCGCGGCTCCACTAAATCCCGATAGCTGATGCGCTCGATGCCGGCGGCATCGAGCGCCGCGCGCAGGCGCGGGCTGCAGAGCGCGGTGAGCTCGGCGTCGCCGGCATACTCGGCCGGCCGCCACTGCTGCGCCTCATCGTCGAGCACCGCGGGATGGCAATATACCTCGCTCACTCCGGGTGGCAGATCCGGCAGCAGATACGACCAGTAGTCCTCCGACACGTGGCCGCTCTGGTGCATGCCGTAGACCCGGTCCGGATGGCGCAGGCCGGCGCGCCGCACGTGCGGCAGCGCCCAGCGGGACAGCCCGCCGAACACGCCGGCTTCGAACAGCTTGCGCCCCAGATGGCGCCCGTCCCAGCGCAGCGCCGGGACGAGCGGGTCGCCCGAGAGGCGGATCGCGCGGATGCGGTAACGCGTCGCGACATCGAGCAACACGCCGAGCACGATCGGGTGCATGTGAATCGTCAAGTGCCCGTCGACGTGCGAGAGCTGCAGGCCGGTGGCCGCGAACGCCTCGAGCTGGGCCACGACCTCGCGCTCGATCTGCCGGCGCGCCCCGGGAGTGAAAAAATAACGCATGCCGGCCCACACGGGATCGCGGCGCAAGCGGCCATCGGCGCCGGCCAGCAGCGGCACCGCGCCGCTCGGTGCCGCGGAATATCCCTGCACGAGCGTGAGATGCAGGCCCACGCTCAGCGACGGCGTGCTGCGGGCGAGCTCGACCGCTTCCGCGGCCGCCCGTCCGCGAACCATCAAGCTCACCTGCGTGAGCACGCCCTCGCGATGGGCGCGCATGATCGCGGCATTGACGCCCCGCGACATGCCGAAATCGTCGGCGCTGACGATCAGCTGGCGGCGCGCGCTCATGCCCGTTTGCGCCGCGCGCGCGACTGGTGCACCGCCAGCACCACCAGGCCGACCAGCGACCAGCTCAGCTCGCGCAACCGCCGCACGATGCCGAGCACGAGCCCCTTGCCCGGGTCGAGACCCATGAGCTGGAAGATCAACGCCTTCCCGCCTTCTTGAACGCCGGCTTTGGCCGGCACGAAGAAGAAGAGCGCATCGATAGCCACGGACAGCACCTCGACGGTGACGGCTTGTCCCCACGTCGGCGACAAGCCGAGCAAGTACATGACGATGTACACTTCGACAGCGCCCATGCACCAGCCGGCGAAAAAGGCGCCGATGGAGGCGGCGAACTCCTTCGGTTCCGCGTAGACCCGGGCGATTTCCGCATCCAGGCGGGTGACGTGCTCGCGCAGCGCCTGGGGCACGCGCACGCCGAGACGAGTCGCCAGCCGCACGGCGGCGCCGAACATGCCGCGGCGCTGCAGAGCGATGCCGAGCATGAGCCCCGCGCTGATGGCGGCGAGACCGGCATACAGGCCCTGCCGATAGCCGGCGGGCAGCTCCACGTCGCGCACGAGGAGGACGAGCCCGGTAAACACGAACAGCATCTGGGCGGCGGTCTGGGCCAACTTGGCCACCGCAACCGACGCCCAGGCGACATGCGACTCGCAGGTCTCGGTAATCATGCGCGCCCGTACGACTTCGCCGCCAATCGTCGCCGTCGGCGTCACGTTGTTGATCGCCTCACCGGCGAGGCGCGCGGCGACGAGCTGCGAAAACCGGGTACATTTGCGGGGCTTCGGGAAGGCGAACGACCAGCCGATGGTATTGAAGACGAACGCGAGCCCTTCCTGCGCGAAGACGAGGACGAAGCCCCACCCGATCAGCTGCAGGTTCGCCCATACGTCCGCCGCTCCGAGTCGCTCGACGAGGAACGCGAACAGCACTACGCCGCCCAGCAGCAGGCCGCGCTCGATCCACATCATCAGCCGCGCGGCAGTGCGCGGCGCAGCGAGCGAGACGCCGTCCGACATGGGCGTGAGGGTGGCGAGCGGTCGCGCCAACGGGTTCAGCGGGCGCGGCGCGCCGGACTCCACCGCGGTGCTAGTCCGCCTCTCGCCATCGGTACACGAGCACGAGAGCGGCTGCGTATACGTACGTGCCGAACGCCGCGCCCCAGAGGAACCAGTCCAGGCGGCCCAGCAACGCCAAGCCGAACAAGGGGTAGGCGAAATCCCGGTTCATCAGCGCCTCGAACCCACGCAGCAGCCGCTGACGCCAGCGGCCGCGCGCCGTCCGTGCCGGCGCCTGTCCAGCCGGCGACTCCGGCACGAGCAACGTCATCGTCGCGGCCGTGGCGCAGATCAGCCCGCCTACGAGCAGCGCCCCCAGCGCGAGGAACGGCTGCGTCGGATCGGCGCGATACAGGCCGGCGCCGATGCCGAAGAAGATGGCGGCATGCACCAGGTTGTCGGTGGTGATGTCGTACAAATAGCCCAGCCGGGATTCCTGGAACTTCAGGCGCGCTACCTCGCCGTCGCAGCCGTCGATGATCACGGCGACCCAGAACAGCAGCGTGCCGAGCACGCCGGAGAGGTAGGTGCCCTGCGCAAGCGCCCAAGCGCCCGCGAAACCGGTGCACGTGCCGATCGTGGTGATGTGGTTCGGCCGCAGCGGCGTGCGCACCAGATAGCGACTGATCCGCGTCGAGAGCGCGCGGTCGAAGCGCGCAATCGGGCCGTCGCTCGGCGAGCCGAGTGTGGCGAGCAGTGCGCGCTCGGCCGCCGCGGCGGAGGCGGGGTCCGACACCCGGACGCACAGCTCGCCGGCCAAGGCGCCGCGCTCCGCAGCGCCCTCGAAGGCGACGCAGCCGCCGCTCGCCGTCAAGCTCGCCCGCGGGCCGACGACGATGCCGTCGCCCGCCGAGCCGAAGGCGACGGGGCGGCCATTCAAGTGCGCGCTCCGCACGCGCTGCAGCGCGCCGGTGGTCAGCACGCAGTCGGACGGAACGAGGGCCACGCGGTCGGTCGCGATCAGGCTGTCCCGGGCATCGGCGACGACCGGGATCGCCGCGGTGCGCGCGTCGCGGGCGAACACCGCGCGCAGGCGCGCGGCCTCGAACGGCGCCAGTGCCACCACCGAATCAAACCCGGCCCGCAGCGCGCTGAGCGCCACGCGCTGGATCAGCGGGAGCCCGGCCACGGGATGAAAGCTCATCGCGGCCGGCGGCAGGATGACCGCCGTACAGTTGCACGGTGCCGGGGTGGTGTCCATGTCGCGGCGGCGTTCAGCCGGCGGTCGCGACACCGGGCAGCTCGGCCGGGACGGCCAGCGGCCGCCCGCCTTGCGCGCCCGACTCATAGGCGAGCGCCGTGAGCAGCACGCAGCATTCGGCCTCGGCCAGGTTGCGGCCGCGGCGCGCGGCGTCCTCGATCTCGGCGGCGAAGTCGTCGATCACCGCGCCGAACCAGTCCGGATGGTGCGACCCTTCCGAGAGCGAGCTCGCGAACACGAGGTCGTGCTGTGCGCCGTCCTGGTGCAGCGCGCCGCGATCGTCGGACAAGCGCACGATGCCGTTCGACCCGTGCACTTCCCAGCACGTGCGGCGGGCATCGCCGGCCCAGGTGAGGAAGATCTCCCCGCGCAGCGAGGGAAACTCGATCTGACACGTGACGGTGTCCTCGACCGCTGCCTCGGTGTAGCGCCGGCGCTCGATCTGCGCCCACACGCGCTCGGGGCGCTCGTTGGCGAGCGCGAGCAGGAGGTACAGCGTGTGCCAGCCGTGGTCGACCAGAATGCCGCCGCCGGCGAGCGCGCGGTCGCCGCGCCACTCGCTGCCGACGCTCACGGCGCGGCCGGTGCGGATCGTCTCCAGGCGGATGTGCGTGGGCCGCCCGACCTCGCCGCCCGCGAGCATCGCCGCCAGGCGCCCGAATTGCGCCGAGTACTTCCAGTTGTGCACCGTGCACAACGCCACGCCGGCGGCGCGCGCCGCCTCGCGCATGGCGAGATAATCCGGGAGTGCGGTCGCGAGCGGTTTCTCGCACAGGATGTGACAACCGGCGCGCGCCGCGGCGACCGCTAGGGGCGCATGCAGGGCGGGAGGCGCGGCGATGTCGACCGCATCAAGAGTTTCGGCCGCGAACAGGCTCGTCGCGTCGGCGTAGATGGCAGCCTCGGGCAATAGCGCTCGCGCGAGCTCCCGCCGCGCCCCGTCGGGCTCGACCACGGCAGTGATCGCGAAATCGCGGCGCGCGCGCCACGCGGGCAGGTGCCCGTGCTCGGCGACGTGCCCGAATCCGAGGAGGGCCGTGCGGCGCGGCCTCATGCCCGGTAGCGGCCGTCGCGTTCGATTTCGGCGAATACTTCGTCGAGGATCGCGACGCCGTCGCGCGCTTCCTGTTCCGTCAGCACCAGTGGCGGATTGATGCGGACGCGCGAGAAGTAACCCATCAGCAGCAGCCCGCGGTGTAGCGCGCCGATGAAGATCGCCTCCGTGACCGGGCTCGGCAGCGGCTCCTTGGTGCGCCGATCCCTGACCAGGTCCATGCCGATCATCAAACCGGTGCCGCGCACGTCCCCGATGAACGGGTATTTCTCCTGCAGCGCGCGCAAGCCGTTCAGCAGGACCTCGCCGACGCGTGCCGCGTTCTCGGTCAACTGCTCGTCGAGGATCGTCTCGACCGTGGTCAGGGCCGCGGTGGCTGCGAGCGGGTTGCCGCCGTAGCTCGACGATGACGAGCTCGGCTTGGCGAACGGCAACGACTGCGTGACCTCGTCGGTGGAGATCAATCCGGTGACCGGAAAGCCGCAACCGAAGCCCTTGCCGATCGTCATCACGTCGGGCTCGGTGCCGGTGTGTTCGACCCCGAACATCTTCCCGGTCCTGCCGAAGCCGGTGATCATCTCGTCGGCGATCAGCAGCGCACCGTTTTCCTTCGCGATCGCCTGCACGCCGGGCAGGAACTCGGGCGGCGGAATGACGTTGCCCGCGGTGCCCTGCATCGGCTCGACCAACACGGCGGCGATCGCGCCGGCGGTGGCGACCTTGATTTGCTCGCGCGCGAAGTCGAGACACGCCATGCCACAGCTCGGGTACTCGAGCTTGAATGGGCAGCGGTAGCAGTCCGCGTACGGCACGAGGTGGGTGCCGCTCGGCAACGGGCCCCAGTTCTGCTTCCAGCTGTCGCCGATGAGGCCGATGACGCCGCCGGTCTTGCCATGAAACCCGCCCCAGAAACCGACGACCTCAAACTTCTTCGTGTACGACTTCGCCAGGCGAATCGCCGCCTCGACGGCCTCCGCGCCGCCGCTGTAGAGCTGTGTGCGGCACAGCGCGCCGGGGGTGAGCTCCGCGAGCAGCTGGAGCAGCTTCAGGCGCGGCGCGCTGGTGAAGCTGCCGACCACGCTCTTCTCCAGCTGCCGCTGCATCGCCTTCACGTAGCGCGGATGCGAGTGGCCGAGGCTGGCGACGGCAACGCCGGCAAAGAAGTCGAGATACTCGTTGCCATCGGCGTCGATCAGCGTCGAGCCGCGGCCCTCTTCGATGGTCAACTCGGAGAGCTGCGCGATGCGCTGCAGGCCGGGAGCGATGTACGCCTGCTCGGCCGTGTAGGTGGCGCGCGACTTGGGTCCGGGAACGGGTTCGGCGCTTGGTGTCGCGCGCGGGGCGGTCTTCACGGGGTTCTCACTCGTCGTATGTACAGGGCTATCGCTGCAGCCGCTTCGGAGCGGCAGCGACCGTAGCTAGGCCAGTCGTTCAAGTCAATCAACGATAAGTTTTCTTGGTCGTCACAAACGCAATCGCCGCCGAAAACTTCTAGTTGAAGTGCCGCGGCGCCGGCCTCGGCGAGGCGCTGCATGCGTTCTTCGGCGCGCTCGCTCAGGCGCGGCGCGCCCGCCGTCGCGAACCAGCGGAAGTACGCACCGCGGCACACCGCGTAGAACTTGATCACGCTGCCGGGCGCGTGGCGCTGCAGCAGAGCGCTCGCGATGCCGCGGTCGGCAAAGGCGGCGAGCGCGGTGCGCGCCGAGGCGCGATCCGTTACGGCCAGCACGTCGCCCGCCTCGATCGCGTGCACGTCTCCCCGCTTGAGCCACGCGCCGGCATCGACCCAGTCCGGCAGCGCTCCGGGTGCGGCGGTGGGCACCAGCACGCTCTCCGGGTGCGCGACCCCATGGCGGGCAAAGGCGGCGAGCATGCGCCGGCGGTGCGCATTCTCGATGCCGGCGACGCAGTTGATCACCCGCACGCCGGCCGCTT
The DNA here is from genome assembly GCA_050176585.1 of Binatia bacterium. GTDB lineage: Bacteria > Desulfobacterota > Binatia > HRBIN30 > CADEER01 > CAYYWP01. The sequence continues at coordinate 24,854 of JBFXHX010000011.1, read as the reverse complement.
CCCACTCGCGCAGCTTCGCCAGTGCGACCGGCCCCTGACACATGGCGAACACGACGGTCGGGGGCGCGACAGCGGGCAGGCGGTCGTCGGCGCTGACCACTGCGACGCGATGCGTCAAGCGGAGCTCGCCGGCGACCGCCTCCAGAATGGCCCGATCGTCGTCGACTTTTCCCGGCGAGTAGATCCGCTCGCGGGCGATGCCGAGGAAATCGATCACGCGCTGAACCCGCGCTCCACGAACGCTTCCGCCGCGGCGAGGTCCTGCGGGCGATCGACGTCCAGCGTTTTGCCGATCGGCGCGCCATAGATCGCGTATCCGCGCACGAGGAGGTGGGCGAGAAACTGTCGGAGCGCCGTGAGCGGCACCGCGCGCGCCGCGTCGATCTCGGCGAAGACGCGGGGATCGAAGACGTAGAACCCGGCGGTGATCAGCGGGCTGCCGGCGGCGACGTCGCCGAGCGCGGTGACGCGTCCAGTCGCGTCGAGCGCGGCGTACAGCGGCTTTTCATCGTCGATGAAATCGGTAACGGCGAGCACGGCATCGGCGTCGCGCAGCTGCTCCGCGGCGCCGAGAAACGCGCGCAGCACGTGGGGCGCGAAGAGGGCGTCGACGGTGAGTAGCAGAAACCGCCCGTCGGCGAACTGCGGCGCGAGCGTGAAGAGGCTTTCCATCGAGCTCGGCGTCGTGCGCCGCACGATCGCGAGGCGGGGAGCGCCGCGGCGCGCGCGACAGTGCGCCTCGACGGCGTCGGCGGGGTGCTCGGCGTTGAAGATGCACGCCGCCTCGCCGATGCCGGCTGCCGCCGCCGCGTCGAGCACGTGGTCGATCAGCGCTTTGCCCGCGACGCGCACGAGCGGCTTCGGCGCGGCGATGCCGGCGCCGCGCAGGCGCTCGCCGTGCCCGGCGGCGATCAATCCCGCTTTCATGCCCGGCTCGTCGTCCGCGCGGGAGATTCCAAATGCGCGAGCAGCTCGGGCCACGAGCTGACCACGAAATCGGCGACCCGGTTGGATTCGCCGCGCCGCTCGGGCGCGACCACCCAGGCGGTGCGCAAGCCGAGCGCGTGCGCCGCGCACACGTCGCGCTCGTGCGAATCGCCCACGTGCAAGGTCGCCGCCGGCGCGGTCCCGAGCGCGGCGAGCGCGTGCGCGAAGATGCGGCGATCCGGTTTCATCGCGCCCACGTGCGTCGAATCCGCGACCACCGCCAGCAACGGCGCGAAGCCGGCGTCGGCGAGGATGCGCGCCACGTTGCCGTAGAAGTTCGAGACCACGCCGAGGCGATAGTGCGGCGCGAGCCGTTCGAGATGTGCGCGGCTCTCGGCCAAGGCGCGTTCCGACCCCGCGACGAAGGCGTCGACCAGCTGCCGGCGCAGACGGCGATCGTCGATGCCGAGCCGGGCGTGCTGCACCCCGACGTGAAACTCTATCAGCGCGGCGAGCGACATCTCCGCGACGGACCGATCGGCATAGGCTAGCTCGTCGGCCGCATAGAAGGCCGGCTTCAGCCGTTCGAGGGGCATGTCCATGCCGGCCGCGCGGTACAGGGCGACGAAGCGATCCAACCAGTGGCTCGCCGGTCCATCCAGCGTGCCGCCGTAATCGAACAGGATTGCCTCGAGCGTCACCCGCCGATGAAAGCGGGGGGCGCGGTCGCGGTCAAGCAGCCCGGATTCGCCCGCCGTGCTCGTTTGGCCGCGGCACCTGTGGCCCCCCGGGGGGCCGGCGCTGATGGGCTGCGGCATCGCCACACACGACACACTCGTGCCGCGTCCCCCTCCCGGGGGCATCGGTGCGCGATGCCGTGCGGGCACAGGTCCCGCGGCTACACGCGATTAACGCAGCGCGTAATCCCCGCCGCCATTGGCGGTCCCCATCCATGCCGCAGTGCGTTGACGGGCCGCGCGGGCGGTGAGACAGTCGATTCGGCACATGTCTGCTCCGTCGGAATTTTCGTTCCGCACCCGGGCGCGCAACCTCCGCGAGCTCGCGTCGCGCCGTTTCGATGTGCTCGTGATCGGCGGCGGCATCACCGGCGCCGGCGTGGCGCGCGATGCGGCGCTGCGCGGGCTTTCAGTGGCACTGGTCGAGCGGCGCGACTTCGCCAGCGGGACGAGCTCGCGCTCGTCGAAGCTCATCCACGGCGGGCTGCGCTATCTGCAACAAGGCGACGTCGCTCTAGTGCGCGAAGCGGCGACCGAGCGGTACGTCCTGCGCCGCCTCGCCCCCCATCTCGCGCGTCCGGCACCGATGCTGCTGCCCATCTACAGCCGCGGCGCGCACGCCAAGATGCGCGTCGGCCTCTGGACGTACGACCGCCTGGCGAGCGTCGCCGACGGCGAGCGCCACCGCATGCTCGGCCGCGACGAGGCACTGGCCCTCGAGCCGCGGTTGCGGCCGGAGAACTTGCACAGCGCCGGCTTGTACTACGAGTACCTGACCGACGATGCGCGGCTGGTGATCGAGGTCGTGAAGGCCGCGGCGGCGGCCGGCGCGGTGGCGGCGAACTACGCCGAGGTCGAGGAGTTCATGATCGACGCCGGGCGCATCGATGGCGCGCGAGTGCGCGACGCCTGCACCGACGAGCGCTTCGCCGTGCGCGCGCAGGTGGTGATCAATGCCACTGGGCCGTGGGTCGACGTATTGCGCCTGCGGGCGGAGGCCGGCGGCCCGCGCCTGCGCCTGACGAGCGGCATTCACCTCGGCCTGTGCAGCGAGCGTATCGGGCTGTCGCACATCGTGGTCATGCCGGCGCGCGATGGCCGCGGGGTATTCGCGATCCCGCGCGGCGCCATTACGTACCTCGGCACCACCGATGCATTCTATGCCCATCCGGATGACAATCCGGACATCGCGCTCGACGACGCGCTGTACCTGCTCGCCGCCGCCAATCGCGCGTTCGCGCTGGCGGAACCCCTGACCCCCGATGACGTGGTCAGCGCCTGGGCGGGTTTGCGGCCGCTGCTGCACCAGGAGGGCAAACAGCCGGCTGAGCTGTCCCGCCAGGACGAGGTGATGGTGGCGGACAACGGGTTGATCTCGGTCGCCGGCGGCAAGTTGACGACGTTTCGCCGCATGGCCGGGCGGGTGGTCGACCTCGCCGCGGCCCGTTTGCCCGCGGGCGCGTCCGCGCCGGACCGCGGTGCGAGCGCCACCGCGCCGCTCGGCGGTGGGGGGACGGGCGATGCCCTCGACCTCTATGCCGCAGGTCTGCACCGCGATTGGCCCGCCGTGCCGCGCGACGTGATCGATCGCTTGGTGGCGCTCGTCGGCAGCCGGGCGGCGGACCTGGTCGCCCGCATGGCCATCGAGCCGGCGCTCGCCGAGCGACTGCACCCCGGGCTCGCGGTGACGCGCGCCGAGGTGGACATGGCCGTCGGCGAGGAGATGGCGCTCACCCTGACCGACGTTCTCGAGCGCCGCGCGCGCCTGCTGCCGTGGACCCCCGACATGGGACGCGGCGCTGCTCCGGCGGTGGCCGGCGTCATGGCTCGATTGCTGGGCTGGGATGCGGAGCGCCGGCGCGGGGAGGTCGCGGCCTACGAGGCGCTCACGGCCCGTTTGACCGCGTTTGCGCGCGGCGGTGAGCGGATGCGGGCGCTCCATGGCTGAGGCCGAGGTCGAGCGCGTGCGCGCGGATCTCGCACGTGTGCTCGGCACCGAACGGGTCAAGTGGTCCGTGGCCGCGCTCGCCGAGCACGCCCACGACAACTGGCCGCTCGCGCTGCTGCGCGCGCACGAAGGCCGCCTCGACGTGCGCCCGGCGTGCATCGTGTACCCGACCAGTGCCGCGGACGTCGCCACCGTGCTGGCCTACGCCAACGCGCAGCGCGTGCCGGTGGTGCCGTACGGAGGCGGTTCCGGCGTGTGCGGGGGCATATTGCCCGACGCGCGCACCATCGTGGTCGACCTGCGCCGGATGGATCGGGTGCTGGATCTGAATGAGACCGCGCTGCAGGTCCGCGTACAAGCGGGCCGCTACGGCCAGCGCTTGGAAGACGAGCTGCAGGTGCGCGGTTACACGAGCGGACACTGGCCGCAGTCGATGGCCATCTCCACGGTCGGCGGCTGGATCGCGACCCGCGCGGCCGGCCAGTTTTCCACCCGGTACGGCGCTATCGAGGACATCCTGCTCGGGTTGGAGGTCGTGCTGGCGGACGGGCGGGTGGTGCGGGTTCCGCCGGCGCCGCGCCGCGCCACCGGCCCCGATCTGCGGCATCTGTTTCTCGGCGCCGAGGGCACCGCGGGCATTGTCACCGAAGCGACGCTCAAGGTCTTCCCACTGCCGGACAGCCGGCGCCTGCAGTGCTTCGCGTTCCCGGACTTCCACTCCGGCCTCGAAGCGATGCGCCACATCGTGCGCGCCGGCTGGCGGCCGCCGGTGCTCCGGCTCTACGATGCGAGCGAGACCGGCCGCTCGTTCGGAGAATGGCAGCACGACGATCGCTGTCTCCTGCTCGCGCTCTCGGAAGGGCCGGCGTCGCTGACGGCCGCGGAGACGGAGGCGTGCCACGACGCATGCAGCGGGCACGGCGGCGAAGCGGTCGGCGAAGCGCCCGTGCAGCATTGGCTCCGCGAGCGCAACAACGTGCCGTCGCTGCAGTCGTTCGTCGCGCGCGGCTTCGTGCTGGATACGATCGAGGTGGCCACCCAGTGGGATCGCCTGTACACACTCTACACGGAGGTGATCGCCGCCGTGCGCGCGGTGAAGCATCTCGTCGTGGTCTCCGGTCACAGCTCGCATGCCTACCCGCAGGGCGCGAACCTGTATTTCACCTTCGTTGCGCGCCCGGAGCACCCGGCGGATGCGGAATCGACCTATCTCGCCTGCTGGCGTCAGGCGATGGACGCGACCCTGCGCGTCGGCGGCACGATCGGCCACCATCACGGCGTCGGCCGTTTGCGCCTCCCCTGGATGCGCGCCGAGCATGGCGCCGGGCTGGATGTGATGCGGGCCGTGAAGCGCGCGCTCGATCCGAACGGCATCCTGAACCCGGGCGCGCTGCTGCCTTCGGAGGCGCCGTGAGCGCAGCGTTCCACTGGCGCGGTGCGCGCGCGCGCCCCAGTGGCGCGCGGGTCGATGGGGACCGCCGGCGCTGAGTTGTCCGCGACCGATGTTTGTCTTGGCCATCGATGAAGGCACCACCAGCGTGCGCGCGCTGGTGTTCGACGAGCGCGGCGCCCTGCGCGGGGCGGCATACGAGGAGATCGCGGCGGCGTTTCCGCGCCCGGGCTGGGTGGAGCAGGACCCGCTGCAGATCTGGGCGGCGACGCAACGCGTGAGCGCCGGCGCGCTGCGTGCCGCGGGGGCGCGCCCGGCGGACCTCGCCGGAGTCGGGCTCGCGGTTCAGCGCGCGACGGCGGTGGTGTGGGAGCGCGCTACCGGACGCCCGCTCTATCCCGCCATCAGTTGGCAGGACACGCGCACCGCCGACCGCGTCGCGGCCCTGCTGGCCGACGGCATCTTCATGAACGCGCTGGCTTCCGCCACCAAGCTGGAGTGGATCGTGCGCGAACTCGACGCAGGCGCGCGCGCTGCGCGCGGACAGCTCTGTTTCGGCACCATCGACAGCTGGCTGATCTGGCAACTGAGCGGCGGCCGGACGCACGTGACCGATCACTCGAACGCGTCGTGCACCGGCCTGTACGACTTTCTCGGCGGCGCCTGGGACGCGATCCCGCTCGCCGCCGTCGGGCTGCCCGAGGCGGCGCTGCCGCGGATCGTCGATTCGAGCGGCGTGTGCGGGCACACCGACCCGGGCGTGTTCGGCGCCGCCGTGCCGCTCGCCGGAGTCGCCGGCGATCAGCAAGCGGCCATGTTCGGGCAGCTCGCCGTGCATCCCGGAACCGCAAAGATCACGTTCGGCACCTCCGCCATGATCGACGTCAACACCGGCGCCGTACCGGTGTTCTCCGAGCACGGCGCCTACCCGCTGGTGCTGTGGAGCCTCGGCGGCGAGCGGAGCTGCTGTCTGGAAGGCGCGGTGATGACGGCTGGCGCCGCCGTGCAGTGGCTGCGCGACGGCCTCGGCATCATTGCCAGCGCCAATGAAACCGGGCCGCTGGCCGCGTCGGTACCGGACAGCGGGGGCGTGTGGGCCGTTCCTGCGCTGCAGGGGCTCGGCACGCCGTACATGGACCCGGGTGCGCGCGCTGTGATCGGCGGCCTTTCGCGCGGCAGCACGCGCGGGCACATCGTGCGCGCGGTGCTCGAAGGCGTCGCGTTCCGCACCTGCGAAGCGCTGACGGCGCTGCTGGCCGACGCCGGCGCACCCGCCGATGCCCCCATGCGCATCGACGGCGGCATGGCCGCCAACGATGTGTTCGTGCAATGTCTGGCCGACATCCTGGGGCATCCCGTCGAACGACCCGAAACCGTGCAGGCGACGGGGCTCGGCGCGGCGTATCTGGCCGGTAGCGCTACCGGTGTCTGGCGCGGCGTCGACGATTTGCGCGCGGCGTGGCGCTCGGGCGGGGTATTCTATCCGCGCACCGGCGCGGACGAGCGCGAAGCGCGCTTGGCGGCTTGGCGCGGCTGCCTCGGAGCTGCCAGAGCTCCGAACCGTACCAGCTAAGGCCTCGAGCCCTTCAAAGCTTGCTCCACGTCGCCGGCCCGCACTGCGGAGCGACGATTGTCCCACCGGCGGAACCCCACTGCGAGCGCGACGAGGGTCGCGATCGCCAGCCCCGCGGCGGCGAACTGCGGCGCGCCAAAGTCGAGCAGGAACTTCCCGAACACGCAGAAAGCCAGCACGCGCGGCGTCAGCCCCGCGCAGACGGCCAGTGCGTACTGGGGCAGCGGAACACGCGCCAGAGCGGCGCCGCAGCTGACCGCCGTCATCGGCACGCCCGGCATCATGTTCAACAGTGCGACCATGCCCGCGCCCCACTCGGCCTCGAGCCGCTGCACGCGAAACGGCAGCCGGGCCGCGATGAACTCGCCACCCAGCCGGCGCGCGAGGAGAAACGTCGCAACGGCGGTGATCACGCCGCCGGTCACCGCGTACAGGGTTCCGTAGATCGGTCCGAACAGCACCCCAGCAGTGATGAACAGCAACGCCGACGGCACGAGCACCACGGGTCGCAACGCGACCAGGCCGATGTAGGCGATCGGCGCCCAGGTTCCCCAGCTCAGCACCGCCTGGCGAACCCCGTCGGGATCGAGCTGCGCATTGCGCACGATGCCAAACCCGACCGCGGCGGCCGCCGCGACTAGGCCCGCGCACAACAGCAAACCGCGCCGGGTGCTCGCGGCCGATGTGAATACCACGAGCTCTCCCGTAAAGGGCTTCGGCCCGAGTCGCAAGTGCCGGGGCGAGGGACGCGTTTTCGCCGAAGCTCGGAGGTCGAGGACGCCGCTCTACCGGCCAAAGATGCAGTGGGTAGATTCGGCGGCTCAGGATCACGATGTGACCCGCGCCGACAGGCTTGCCGCAGACGCGCCGACCGGAGTAGAGTCCCCCGCCGTCCAGCCATGTCTCAGTACGTTGCGCAGGCTGGCGCGTCGCCCGACATCGAGCGCCGCGACCAGTTGATCGACTATTTTGTCTCCGCGTCGAAACCGCGCGACCAATGGCGGATCGGGACCGAGTACGAAAAGGTCGCGGTGCGGCGGTCCGATGGCCATGCGGTGCCCTTCTCGGGCCCGGGCGGTATCGAAGCGCTCCTGCGCGAGCTGGCGGAGCGCTACGGCTGGGAGCCGCTCGACGAGGACGGGCGCGTGGTCGCCCTGCAGGGGAACAAAGCGTCGATCACGCTCGAGCCGGGCGGTCAGGTCGAGCTGAGCGGGCAGCTGTGCGAGAACGTGCACTGCGCCGCCGCCGAATTCGAGCAGCACATCGATCAGATCGTCACCGTGGGCGATCGGCTCGGCATCGCCTTTCTCGGCCTCGGCATGCAGCCGCTCACGCGCGTGCACGAGTTCGAGCGCGTGCCCAAGCGCCGCTACGGCATCATGTGGCCGCACATGGCGCGGGTCGGCACGCTCGGTCAGCGGATGATGACCCAGACGGCAACCGTCCAGGTCAACCTGGACTACGGCAGCGAGGCCGACGCGATGCAGAAGCTCCGCGTCGGGCTGGGCATCGCCCCATTGCTGACCGCGATGTTCGCCAACTCGCCGCTCTCGGATGGCGATCTGAACGGCTACGCGTCGTTCCGCGGCCACATCTGGACGGATACCGACGCCGCCCGCTGCGGTCTGCTGCCGTTTGCGTTCAAGCCATCTGCCGGGTTCGAGGACTATGTCGAGTGGGCGCTGGATGTGCCGATGTACTTCATCGTGCGCGACGGCGCCTGGTACGACATGACCGCGTATACGTTCCGCCAGTTCCTCGCCAATGGCCGCGATGAGCACCGGGCGACGATGGCGGATTGGGCCGCGCACCTGACCACGTTATTTCCCGAGGCGAGGCTCAAGGGCTACCTGGAGCTGCGCAGCGTGGACAGTCAGGCGCCTGCGCTCATGCTCGCGGTGCCGGCGCTCGCGAAAGGCCTCATGTACGACGAGGACTGCCTCCAGGCGACATGGGACCTGGTCAAACCATGGAGCTTCGAGGAGCGCGTCGAGCTGTGGCGGGCGGTGCACCGCCAGGCGATGCAGGCGCGCATTCGCCGCATCCGCGTCGCCGAGCTGGCGCAGGAGCTGGTGGCGATCGCGATGGAAGGCCTGCGGCGGCAAGGCGATCGCGACCGCGCAGGCCGCGACGAGTCGATGTACCTGGAGCGCCTCGAGCAGGACGTGCGGCGCGGGCGCGCCCCGGCCGACGCGATCATCGAGCGGTGGATCGGCGGCTGGAGCGGCGACGTGCAGCGCCTCATCGAAGGCAGCTCCTACCGCATCGCCGCGTGAAGCGGTGGCGTCCGCCGCCGCCCCTCTGCTCTGCGGCGCCGCGCGCGTTGGGTGTACACCGCCGCGCCGCATGGACGGAGCCGCGTGAGCCATGTCCAGCGGTGTGATCGCCTGGCTCACCGACTTCGGCACCCGCGACGCGTACGTCGGCATCATGAAAGGCGTCGCGCTCGGGATTCATCCAGGGGTTCGCTTCATCGACCTGACCCACGATGTCCCGCCGCAGGCGGTGGCCGTCGGCGCTCTCGTGTTGCGCAGCGCAGTACCGTATCTGCCCGACGGCACCGTGTACTGCGCGGTGGTCGATCCGGGTGTCGGCTCGGCGCGCCAGGCCGTGGCGGTGTCGACCGATCGCGCGATCCTCGTCGGGCCGGACAACGGGCTCCTCACACCGGCGGCCGAGGCCCTCGGCGTGCGCGCCGTGCACGCGATCGAGAACGCCGCGCTCTGCCGGCCGACCGTGGGGCACACGTTTCACGGCCGCGACGTGTTCGCGCCGGTCGCCGCGCATCTCGCGCGGGGCGCCGAGATCGCCAGCGTCGGACCTGCGCTGCTCGGCCTGCAACCGGCGGCGCTGCCCGCACCGGTGGTGGAAGCCCATGCCGTGCGCGGCGAGGTCATCTACGTCGACCGCTTCGGCAACCTGCTCACCAATATCTCCGCCGAGGCGCTCGGCGCCTTCCGCACTGACACCCTTTCCGTTAGGGTTGCCGGCATGGCGACCGCACCGCTGCGTCCCGCGTACGCAGGCGTCGGCCCGAATGAGCTGGTGGCGGTGATATCGAGCTGGGGCACCGTGGAAATCGCGGTCCGCGACGGTGACGCTGCGCAACGTCTGAGGGCGGGTATCGGCACGACCGTCACGGTTGCCGCTGAGTGACAGCCGTGCGTGAACCGATCAGCCTGCGCGGGCGACCCTACGCGCTGGGCAGCGACTATCCGCTCTATGACAGCGCGCGCACGGTAGCCATGCGGCAGCCGAAAGTCGGCCGCCACATCCTCCTGTTCGCCGCCACGTTCGTCACCGCCACCCTGGCCAACGCGCACGTGCAGGGCGTCGACTTGGGGGCGCACCCGCTCGGCTTCGTGGCCGGCCTCCCATACGCCATCGCGCTCATGGGCATCCTGCTCGCACACGAGTGCGGCCACTACCTGTTGTCGCGACGGTATGGGGTCGACGCGACCCTGCCGTACTTCATTCCGGCGCCGCCCACGCTGTTCTTCTTCGGGACCTTCGGCGCGTTCATTCGCATGCGCAGCCTGCCGCGCACGCGCCGCGCGCTGTTCGACATCGGCGCCGCGGGGCCGTGGGGCGGTATCGCGGTCGCGGTGCCCGCCTTGATCCTCGGATTGTCGCTCTCGGAGGTGCAGGTCGTCGGCGAGCCGCCGATGGCCGGATGGATGCTCGGCGACTCCCTGCTCTTCCGCGCGCTCGTATGGCTGACGTGCGGCGTGTCGACGCACGATGCGACGATCGTCCTGCATCCGATCGCGCTCGCCGGCTGGGTGGGGCTCTTCGTCACCGCGCTCAACTTGATGCCAGTGGGACAGCTCGATGGCGGCCACGTGGTGTACGCGGCGCTCGGCGAGCGCTGGCACCGCTGGATCTCGCTCGGCACGGTCGGGGCGTTGCTGTTCCTCGGCGTCAGCGCCGCGCCGTCCTGGCTGTTGTGGGCGACCTTGCTGGCCGTGCTCGGGGTACGCCATCCGCGATTGCCCGACGGTCTGACGGCGCTAGACCGCCCGCGCCGGTGGGGTGTGGCGGCGACGCTGCTGCTGTTCGCGCTGACGTTCATGCCCGATCCGATCTCGTTCTCGCGTCCGGCGCCGCGCGCGCCCCGCCCTGCCGACGCGATTCCGGTCGCCGCACCGCCCGCGGCTCCCGCTGGAGGTGTGTGGGTATGAGCGGTCGGCCGAGCTGGGAGCAGTACTTCATGACGATCACGCGGGAGGTCGCGGAGCGTTCCACCTGCACGCGCGCGAAGGTGGGTGCCGTGATCGTGCGCGACCGCAGCATTCTCGCAACCGGCTACAACGGGGCGCCCGCCGGATTGCCGCACTGCCTCGACGTCGGCTGTCTGATCTACAAGTCGCAGCGGCCCGACGGTGAGTGGGAGGAGAACTGCTTCCGCACCATTCACGCCGAGATCAATGCCATCGCCCAAGCGGCGAAGAACGGCACCGCCATCCGCGACGCGGCCATCTACGTGACCCACACGCCGTGCATTCACTGCTTCAAATCGATCATCAATACCGGCATCACCCGCATCTGCTACGCGAAGCCGTACAAGCTGCACACGCTCGAAGAGCTGCAACGCTACGCTCCGCACGTCGAGCTCGCGCTGGTGACGCCCGGCGGGGGCGCGCTGGCGCCGGACGACACCTGATGATTCACCGTAGAGGCGCGAGATTCACCGCGCCTCGAAATCCTCGGCGCCGCCTCCGCGGGTTAGCGTCAACGCGGTAGCGCCACAGTGCAGCGCGTCGGGTGTGGCGGTTTGCCAGGTTCCGAGCGTATCCGCGGGGCGGTGTGTGCTCCGACGCCTCTGCGTCTCTATTGCTGCGGCCCCACCGCCGGGCATCGCTGCGCGATGGCGTGCGGCACGGGTGCCGCGGCTACACGGGATTACACCGTGCGGCGCGTTCACGCTCGCCCGGAGCGTACGGGCCGCAGCGCCTCGATGCGGTCGCGGTACCGGCCGCGCACCTCCATCAGCACGCTGTGTGGGACCAGCAACGCGTTCGCGACGCGGCGAATCTCCTGTTCCTCCACCTCGGATACGAGGTGATCGGCAACCGCCACCGCGTACAAGCAGTCGATCAACCCGCCCTTCTCTTCGGGCGATGCGTGCGCGTTGACGGCGCGGTTCAGCAAATACGGCTGCAGGGACCGCAGCACGTCGAACTCGTGCTGCAAGAGCTCGACGACGATTCCCGCCTCCGCGGCGGCGAGCCCGGCACGCTCGTGAAGCTTCGCCGCGATGACCGCCGCCTCGGCGCTGGAAATGCCGCCTTCGATGTGCGCGACGCGGGCGAGTTGTCCCGCGAAGCCGGCGAGATACTCGAGCCGCTCCGGCCCGAGCTCGCGCAGTTGCTCTTGCAGCCGCTGGAGGAACTGCGGGGCATTCCGGGGCGGACCGCCTCGTCGGAGGCCGAGCGCGGTGAGCAGGCGTCGCAGTGGCATCGTCGTGTGGGGCGAGCTCCTGGCGGCAGGTGCGTCAGACGTCTCAACAACAGCTCGGGTCGACGGTCAATCGCCGCCTCACGGCTGTAAGCGCATCATCTTCCAGCCGCCCGCGGTGCGCGTGAACAGCTCGCGGTCGTGCAGGCGGAACGGCCGCTCGGTCCAGAACTCGATGGCGCTGGGCATGATGCGAAAGCCCGTCCAGTACGGCGGGCGCGGCACGGGCCGCCCGTCATAGCGGCGCGCGAGGATGTGGAAGCGGCGCAGCAGCAGCGCCCGGCTGGCGAGCGGCGCGCTCTGCGCGGAGGCCAGCGCGGCGAGCTGGCTTTGGCGGGGCCGCGTGGCCCAGTAGGCATCCGCTTCCGCCGGATCCACCAGGCGCACCCGCCCTTCGATCCGCACCTGTCGCGCCAGCGGCTCCCAGTAGAACACCAGCGCCGCACGGCCGGTGGTGAGCAGCTCGCGGCCTTTCGGGCTCCGCGCGTTGGTGTAAAACACGAACCCGTCCTCGTCGGCCTGCTTGAGCAGCACCATGCGGACGCGTGGGCGGCCGCGGCCGTCCACGGTCGCGAGCGCCATGGCATCGGGCAAGCGCATGGCGGTACGTCGGGCGGCGGCATACCAGCGTTGAAACCGGCGAATCGGATCGGCGGGCATGCGGCGCACATTAGTGGCCGCGGCCCGGGGGTCAACCGCCGAACCGATTGGGCAAGCGGGGCAGGGCCGCAGCCGGCAGTGCTCGACCTGCGCCGCCGGGCGCGCTGTAGCGCCGGGCGAGCGCGTAACCGCAGCTCGAGGGCCTCACCCGGCGCGGTCCGGGCGCCAGCGCAGGCCGAGGTTCACGATGCGCTGCAGTAGGTCGGGGTAGGGCAGGCCGACGCGCTCGGCGGACTCCGCGAAATCCTCCCCATAGGCGAGCTGCGGATTGGGATTCGCCTCGAGCACGTAGACCTTGCCGTCGCCGTCCAGGCGCAGGTCGATGCGCGCGTACCCGCTCAGGTCGAGCGTGCGGTAGATGCGCTTGCACAGGTGCTGTATGTGCTCGGCGAGGCCGGCGGGCAGGTTCTTCGCCGCCGACGTCTTGATGCCGCGCTTCTGCTGATAGCCGCTGCTCCACTTCACGCGATCGGTCGCGATGTGCCACAGCTCGTCGGGCATCTTCGTGAACAACAGCTCCCATACCGGGAACACCTCGAGGCGCTGGTTGCCGATGACGCCGACGTAGAGCTCGCGGCCGTCGATGTAGCGCTCCACGATCGCATCGGTGCCGATCGTGTCGTGGATGAACCGCACGCGCTCGACCAGCTTTGCGTGATCCTCCACCACGCTCGCCTGGGAGATGCCGGTGGAGGCTTCGCGCGTGAGCGACTTCACGATCAGCGGGTAGCGCAACCGCTTGGGCGGGCGCACGGCGCGGCCGATAGGGAACACGGCGAAGTCGGGCACCGGGATCCGGTGATACGCCAGCAGCTTCTTCGAGAGACCTTTGTCGCGGGCGAGCATGAGCCCGCGCGGATTGCAGCCCGTGTAGGGGATGCGCAGCAGCTCGAGGTAGCTGACGACGTTCTGATCGAAGAGTGGGACGCCGTGAAAGTGCTCGAGGAGGTTCAGCACGATGTGCGGCTTCACGTCATCGATGCCTTTGCGAATGACGCCGAGGTCGCCGCCGACGCCGAGGTTGTGGACCTCGTGGCCGAGGCCCTTGAGCGTGACCGTGACGTCGAACTCCATCTTCCAGTCGACTTGGGTCGTATCGATGCCGGTCACGTCCTCGGGGGGCACGAGGTCATCGTGGACGAGCGCGAGGATGCGCAGTTTCTTCACAGCCAGACCCGATGCTGGCCGCTGTGCAGGTAATTCATGGTCTGCACGGCGACGTAGATGGTGAAGTCGAGCTTGGCTGGCTCGAACGGGCCGGCGAGGCGCAGGCGCCCGAGCTCGCGACAGCGCTTGGCGATCTGATCGATGACCTGGTCGATCGTGTACTGGTACTCACCGGTCCAGCGCGCCACCAGCGTGCGCACGTCCTTGCGCACGCGCTGGATGAAGCGCGTCGCAGAGGGATTGGCGCGGTGTTCGGGGGCTTCGGAGAAGAGCCGGCGCAGGTCGCGATCGTAGACGTTGGGGTAGTCGACGCCGTACCGCTGCCGTTTCTCCTGATAGTGCTCGCGCAGCGACTTGCGCAGCCGGGAGAGCGGGTCGATGGTCCGCCGTGCCGTCACGCGCGGCGGGATGGGGCCGATCTCCCGCATCAGCGCATCGACGTATTCGAGCTTCTTGAGCGCCGGCCATCCTTGATAGCGCGTGCGCCATGGGGAATCGGGCGTGAGCCAGACCGCGAACGTCTCGGCGAAGTCCTCGTCGGGATGGCTCTGCCCGTACCAGGGCTCGAGGTGCTGCACGAACCGGCGGCTGTACGGTCGCGGTGTGTAGTGCTCCGGGTACTGTTTGGACGAGAGCCCGAAGAGCTGCTGGCGGCGATGACGGCGGCGCAGGCGGTAGGCGTTGTCGAGCGCATGGCCCGCTTCGTGCCGCAGGATGCGCATGCACCAGTCAGGCGTGCCGCCTTCCACCTCCAGCATCTGCGCGAACTCGAGTCGCGCCAGCCGCGGATGGGCGAGATAGAACGGGATCGCCACCCCCGGCACGCCGTCGGGTGTGTACCACTCGTCCGACAACCAGAAGTGCGGGCGGAAGTGCACGAGGCCCGCGGCGTGCAGCTCCCGGTGCAGGGTGCGGATACGCGCCTCGAGCTCGCTGCCGCGGATGCGTACGCCGAGATCACAGAGCCGCAGATCGAGCAGTTTCTCGTCGGGCCAGCTCTCCCACTCCGCGGGTGGCACGGGTTGCGCGGCGGGAGCCGGCATCTCGGTTGCCGCCGTGCCCGGCGCGTCCGGTGTCGCCGGGCTCGTGTCCACCTCGGGCATGCTGGCGGAACGGTTGCCGTGCGCTGCGCGGGCCGTCAAGCCCAGGCGCCGCCATAGGCTGTTACGCTGTTAAGCGGTTAGCTGTTTCGCGGTGGGATCAGTTCCGAGACGCCGAACGCACCAGAGCATAGGAATGTGATGCGGGCAGAAACGCCTCGGCCGTGACAGCTGACAGCGCAACAACGTAACAGCTTCTGATTCAGTGCCCGCTGAGTCGTTCGACTGGATTCGTGAGGATTTCCTCCGGCGTGGCGCCGATGCGCGGCGCGCATGTTTCCAGCCGAATCGGCGCGCGCGCCGCGGGCGCTGCTGGCGTGGCCACGGCGAATTCGTAGCGCTCAGCGGGCTCTGCGATCAGCCAGCAATCGCCCTCCGCGCGGATAGCGGCGTCGAGCGGAGCAATGGCGAGCGGCGCGTCGCCCACGCGGGCCACCCGGCGGACGCCGATCGGCAGCGCGGTCACGGAGTGGAGGCGCACCCTGGCGCCGGCGAGATCGGCGTAACGATCGAAGTCGGTGCGCGCGAACACGCGCCCGTTCTCCTTCGCGAAGTTCTGGTCGATGCCGGCCGTGGCTGCTTCCCAAAAGCGCGGCCGGCCGGCATCGACGTGCAGAAAGCCGTCGCGCTCGTATAGGCCGACGCCACCGACCTTCGCCGTGCGCAGCTGTTTCCACAAGCGGCGGAGATCGAGGCCGGTGAGCTGCACGTCGGCCGCGAGGCCCTCCGTGTGCAGCGACGCGGGCGCGACGCGGCGCCCGTCCGCTCGCAGCGCCGCGTTCAATTCGGGGCTTCGATACCCGGACACCAGAATCAATCGTTTCGGGTGGTACTCGTCTTCGATGAAGTCGATCAGCTCGATCAGCCGCAGCGACATCGGCGCGCTCAACCCGTCGGTGCGCGACCGGAAGAACCGCGCGATCCGGGCGAGCGCCTCGGCGTCGTAGTTGCCGCCGGTGTCTCGATAGCGCACCTCCAGCGTGTCGTCGCGATGCGCGTGCCCCATCCGGATCGCGCCGTCGCCGGAGAAATAGAACCGCGCAGTGCCATCCGCCCACGCGGGCACCGCCACACATACGAAGATCACCGCCGCGCGGAGGCCGATGGGCATGCGGTCGTTACAGCGGAAGAACGGAGCGAAGACAATCAGCGGCGTGTGCGCGGTTGGGCTCCCTGCTGACGGCCCTTCCTTATCCTCCCCGGTTTCAACCCAAGGCGCGAAGCCGCAAAGGTTGACTGATTTCAGCCCGGCGGTGGGGGAGCCGGCGGCACGCAATCGATCACCGGATTTCCGACGGGCGGATCGCGCTGGCAGTCGCACGGCGTTACGGCATCGGCGAACGCGTCATCGTTCGGAGCCAGGTCGGCGGCGGGAAACGGCGGCGTGGTGTCGTCGATCGTCTCGAGGAACGCGATGAGATCGGCGATCGCGCTGGGGTCGCTGTCGAGGATGTTCTCGGCTCCGCCAGTGCCGCTGCGCCAATGCGCGCGTGCCGCGGGCAGAAACGCCGGATCGGTGCCCATGCCGAACACCTGTTCCAGCGTCTGCGCGGCGCCGTGGTGAAAGTAGGGCGCGGTCTCGAACACGCCAAGCAACGACGGGCTGTTGAAGCCGTCAGCCCCGAACGCGGCGGCGACGGCGAGGGCGGGCGCCGTCGTGTTCACCGGGCTCAGACCGTTGCCGCGGACCTCGACGGGGTTCGTCGGCGCAAAGGTCTGCACCTGACGGAGAATGCGAATGCGCTCGGAGGACATCGCTTCGCCGCTGTCCACTCCCGGAGGTGGCGGCGGGACTTCGCAGATGCGCCCCGCGCCAGCGGCGCTGTTGAACCCGTTCAGGTACACGGCCACGGCTCGCGCCTCGAATGAATCCACCATGCCGTCGGCATCGAGATCGCTCGGCGGGATGTTGGCGATGCCGGTGTCGGTGCCCGGCACCGGGTTGATGTCGCTCGGATCGTACGTGATGCGGCTGGTCGTCCACTTCCCCCCGCTATGGCACGCGACGCAGAACGCGCCTTGTGGCGGCTGCAAGCCGAAGATCTCACGGCCGCGCGTGGCGTTGCCGCCGCTCGGCGGCGCGATCGGGCTGCGCACGCCCAACTGGATCCACGCGGTGATGTCCTCCTGCTGCTGTGCGCGGTCCGAGCTCGCCGGGCCGAAATTCCGCACGTTCGGATCGGAGTCCGGCGTGAGCCCGTCGCCGTCCACGTCGTGGGCCACCGTGATGAAACCGCGCCCGCCGAAGATGCTGCGCGTGTTCAGCTCGAAGTCCTGGTTCTCGTCGCGGACCGGGGTCCAGTTGAGTGCGCGCTGATCCTCGGGGTTGCGCTTGTTGAAGGTGCCGGCCAAGTGGACGGTCTGCCGCGGTCCCGCTTCGAAGAGCCAGGTCACCTCGTCGCTGCCGCCGTCGGGGTGGCATGCGGCGCAGTTGCCCCAGCCGCGATCGGACCAGAACGGCCGCGAGGTGAAGAAGTCGATCTTGCCGCGCCGGAACGTCTCCTCCGCGCTACCGGCCAGCGGCAGCTCGGAGGAGCGCACGCGCTGCACGACCCCGAGCGCGCCGTCGGCGAGGCCGACCACGATGACGTCGCGCGTGGTCGGACAGACGACGTACGCGTACTCGCCGCCGGCATCGATTGCGATTCCGCGCGGGTTGCGACCCGAGCGCAGCGGGTCCTGCGGGTCGATCGTATAGACGCGCGTCACCGGGCTCACCGGAAAGGGCCCTGGAGCGGTCGGCGCGTTGATGGTCGGCTTGCCCGCGTCGTCGAAGTTCATGCGGACGATGAAGTCGCTGCCCTGGCTGACGACCCAGCACGTATCGGACGCGGCGTTGCAATCGATGTCGACCGGTGTGGACGGAAACATGCGCTCCGTATTGTCCCGGATCGCCGCCTCGGGAAGGGCCGGAGGCAGATCGAAGTTGATGCCGCGGTTCAGATTGAACGTGCGCTCCGGTAGCTCGGCGTTTTCGTCGGCATCGATCACCGACATGAGGCTCTGCGCGTTGACGTTGAAGCGCAGCGGTGGCTCGGGCGACGGCGCCGTGTTGGGCAGCAGCCCCATGCCGCGAAAGAGGGCAATCGAGTAGAACTGATTCGGAAACGCACCGGTCGCCTGCGCTTGGCTGCCGTCGGTGGCGCCGTCGGCGAAAATCGTGCGCGGGCCGTCGCTGGCCGCTGTATTGACGAAGGCGCCCCGCGCGATGCGGAAGCCCGTGTCCGCCATCGGCGCGAGGAGGATCTGGTCGACGACCGCGTTCGCGCCGGATGCGATGACGTCGATCACGCCCTCCCGGCTGTCGTCGAACATCCCCTCGCCGACGACGGCCTGGCCGTTGGCGCCCATCGGAAAGGCCGCGCCCGCGCCATCCGCGCCGCCGAGGGCGGTGGTGCTCGGCGCGGCGAACCCCGCCCGCGGCCGGGCGTAGAAGTTCGGCACGAACACCTTCTCGTCGCGGTCGTCGTCATCGCCGTCGTTGCTGATCGCCAGCGCCCGAGGGCTGCGCCCGACGGGTACCGTCGCGATCACGGCATTGCTGCCGGTGTCGATCGCGCTGACCGTGTTGCTGCTCGCATTCGCGACGTACACGTAACGGCCGTTCGGCGTGGCCGCCACGGCCCACGGCTCCGTGCCGACGCCGATGGTGGCGATCGTCGTACAGCTCGCGAGATCGATCACCGACACCGTGCCGCTCACCGTATTCGCGACGTATGCGCGGGTGCCGTTCGGCAACAGCGCGACCGAGCGCGGCTCGATCCCGACGCCGAGCTCCTTGCGCTTGGTAAGGCGGCCGTTCGCGTCCACGGCGAACAACGTGACGCTGTTCGTATCCGTGTTGACCGCCGCCACGAGGTCGCCGCTCGCGGAGATCGCAATCGGTCCGGACTTGCTCGCTTTGCCGGCGGGCGCCGCGGGGCACCCGGTGAGCGCGTGACCGACAGCGGTCACCAGCTCGTAGATCTCCACGGCGGCGCTGCCGTCGGTATCGCAGGGTTCACACTGAGCGAGCGGAGCCTCGTTCAATGCGATCGGCACACAGGTGACGATCTCGTTCACGGCGACGTTTCCATCGCTATCGCAATCGCCGGTGCACTGCTGGGCGCCGGCGCCCAGCGGCAGCAGCAGTGCCGTGCACGCGGCTGCGACATGCCGGCCGCGCGGGAGCCATGAGTGCGGGCGGGTATACATCACAGCCGCCTCCCTCCGCGTTGGGTTGCCGGGACCGCCCCCTCCTCCCAACTCCGGACGGCCGCAGTGATGCGGTCCCGCACAGCGCATACTGCCGTGCGCCCGGCCCCGTCAACGAATTTCTGCGCCCGGGTTGCAGATGGCTGCGCTCGGCGTAGACATATCGCTACTATCCGCAGAACCGGGAGGTGCCATGCACCTACATCGACATGTCGCAATGGCAGTGCTGTTGGCGGCGGTGCTCTCGACGCCAGCGGTGAATGCGTCGGGCGACGCCGCGAAGTCGCTCCATGGCGAGTTGGTGATCGTCGACGCCACCGCGCGGCGCTTCCGCGTCGTGGGCTACGACGGTACCTACGTCGCGCCCGCGGGAACATCGCTCGATTCGCTGGGGGGCACGGATGTGTACGTACAACTCGGACCCGACGGTCGCGTCACGCAGATCCAGCCCGCCAAAGTGGCGATCACGCCGATCACTCAGACGCTGGAGACCGTGCGGGGAGAGTTGGTGGTGAAAGACGCGGCGGCGCGGACGTTTGCGATCTCGGGCTACGATCCGGTGTACACGGCTCCGGAGCAGGGCGATTTGCAAGCGCTGAACGGCAAGTGGGTCGAGGTGCGCCTGGCTCCGGACCGCAGCGTGCTCTCGCTGACGCCCGTCACCAAGCCCTGACCCGATGTGGTGAAAACGCCGGTCGGGGCGGCAGCGGTTCCGTGTGCCGCGGGACCTGTGCCAGCAACGGGCGGCCGGAGGCCCGTACGCAGTGAGGTCAGGTGCCTCGTATGCCGCGCATGAGTGCCGGGGCCCCCGCTCTGGCATCGCTGCTGCCACAGGTGCAGCGGCTACACGCTGGGGCGCGCGCGCTCGATGACACGCGGGAAGTGAAAGCCCGGCGCGAGTGTGCCGAAGGCCAGGCGGTGGTGTCCCCCGAGGCGGGCGGCACAGAACGCCTCGGCCACGGCGGGATCGCCATGGCGGACCAGGAGCGAGCCCTGGAGGGCCAGCGCCAGGCGTTCCACTAGATCGCGCGCCCGTGCTTCCCGTGGCTCGTCGCGCGCGAGGTCCTCGCGCAAGTCCGTCGTAAACTGGTCGAGGCGGCGATCGGCACCACTGCCGCGCTCGACCTCGGCGAAGAACGCCTCGAGAACCGCTGGGCTTTTGGCAATGGCGCGGATCGCGTCCAGGCAGATGACGTTGCCGCTGCCCTCCCAGAGCGAGTTGAGCGGCGCTTCGCGGTAGAGCCGCGGCAGCGGCGATTCCTCGATGTAGCCGCCGCCACCGAGGCATTCGAGCGCTTCCGCAGCGTGCGCCGGCGCGCGCTTGCAGATCCAGTACTTCAGCACCGTCGTGGCCAGGCGCGCGAAGTGGGCTTCGCCCTCATCGCCGTTCGCGTCGTAGGCGCGGGCGACGCGCATCATCGCCGTCGTGGCCGCTTCCGATTCGATGCACAAGTCGGCCAGCACGTTTTGCATCAGCGGCTGTTCGATCAGCCGCTTGCCGAACGCGCTGCGGTGCTGGGCGTGGTGCACCGCCTGCGCGACCCCGTGCCGCATCAAGCCGGCAGCGCCGATGATGCAGTC
The DNA here is from genome assembly GCA_050176585.1 of Binatia bacterium. Taxonomy (GTDB): domain Bacteria; phylum Desulfobacterota; class Binatia; order HRBIN30; family CADEER01; genus CAYYWP01. The sequence goes on along the minus strand of JBFXHX010000011.1, from coordinate 4,120 downwards.
GAGACGCGTGTGGTTCACCATCTCGATGATCGTCGGCACGCCGCGGCCCTCGGGCCCGACGCGCTGTGCCCACGCGCCGTCGAACTCCACCTCGCCGGAGGCGTTCGACCGGTTGCCGAGCTTGTCCTTCAGGCGCTGTATGAAGAAGTGGTTGCGCCGGCCATCCGGCTGCCAGCGCGGCAGCAGGAAGCACGTGAGCCCTTTGCCCGTCTGCGCGAGCACGAGAAACGCATCGCACATCGGCGCCGAACAGAACCACTTGTGGCCGGTGAGCACCCATCCGCCGTTGCCCGCCGGCTCAGCGCGCGTGGTGTTCGCGCGCACGTCCGAACCGCCCTGCTTCTCGGTCATCGCCATCCCGCACAGCGCGCCCGCCTTCTCCCCCACCGGGACGAAGCGCGGGTCGTAGCTCGACGAGGTGAAGAGCGGCTCCCAGCTATGTGCGAGCTCCGGCTCCGTGCGGAGCGCCGGCACGGCGGCATAGGTCATCGAGATCGGACAGCCGTGCCCGGCCTCGGCTTGCCCCAGCACGAAGAACAGGGCGGCGCGCGCCACCTGTGCGCCTGCGCGCGGCTCGCGCCAGGGCAGCGCGTGCAGCCCGTACCCCACCGCGAGCTCCATCAAACGGTGATAGGCGGGGTGGTACTCGATTTCGTCGATGCGGTGGCCGTAACGGTCGTGGGTGCGCAGCACGGGGGGGTGAGCGTTCGCCTGTCTGCCCCACTCCATGGCCTCGCCGCCGGCGATCGCGCCGAGCTCGCTGACACGCGCCGCCGCCCAGCCGGCGCCTTCGCGCTCCAGCCCCTCGCACAGGGCGCGATCGGATTCGAAAAGGTTGTAGTCGCGCAGCGGAGGAGGCTGATTCGACACCTCGTGGGTGGCCATGCGCGCTTCATCGCGCGGCCGGGTCGGCCGCGTCAACGGCCGCGAGGAGCGCAAGAGGGCGCGTGGTCGGCGCGGCGCCCGCGCGGCCAACGCTGCAGCGCAGTCGGTTTGCCAGGCCGCTGCGCGCTCCGTGGCTTCCGGCGCGCCGGCGCACGAACGCGACGCCGCCGGTCGCGCGCAGCGCGAGCACGATCAACAGCAACCCACCTCTGTCTGCGGCGGGCGCAGGGACTTCCGCACGAGTGCCGCTGCTGCCCGGACGGTGCAGGATTCTCCGGGCAGATTGCACGGCGTGTCACCGCAGACATCCTCCACGCAGTTGCCCGACTGGCAATCCGTCGAATTCGTGCAGCTGCCGCCGTTCGGAAGCGGGGCGTTCATCGGCGTCGACGTGGGCGTCGAAGTGGACATAAGGTGTCAAAGTGGGCGTTACCGTGACACACATCCCGTACGCACACGCGCGCGGCACGAAGCGGCTCTGGGCAAACGCGCTCCGTCGCGTTGCGGAGGCATGATCCGCCGGCCATCTGCGTGGACGCATTACCGGGATCAGCTCGCAAGCATCCGATCTCCACGCACCGGCACGCCGAGCTGTTTTGGCCGGGGTGACCGCGTTGCTCACCGGAGCACGTACCACCGCAGTCGGCGCCGTCGCGTTGCCGCAAGCGCGCAGCATGGGCGCGCCAATGCTCTGCTGGAGGTTCACCAACGACAGCCGCCGCCCACCGTGGCCGCCACCGTGACCGGCCAACCCGACCATACCCGCTGACTACCCGCCGTGCTCGCCCCCGTGCAATGACGCGACCCCCCGGCGCGCGAGTTCAGCGGCTATGGAGACGGACGGAAAGCTACGCAGACAACTAAACCGCTCGGAGCCGCATAGCCGCGCGCACATGCCGTCCCGACTGGCGACGCCATCGGGGCGGGCTCGCAACCGTCAGCGCGGCGGTCGCGCCGACGGTTGCGGATTACCTGCGCGCGCTGCTCAGGCGCGCCGGCGCACGACCGCGAAGCCGCCGATCGCGATCAGGGCGCACACGATCAATAGCAGCCCACCTCGCGACGCTGCGGGCGCGGGCGCAGGCACCTCCGTGCAGGTGCCGATGCTGCCCGGCTCGGCGCAGGACTGGCCGGGCAGATTGCACTCTGTGTCGCAGCAGACGTTCCGCACACAGTTGCCCGACTGGCAATCGCTCGGATCCGTGCAGCTCCCGCCGTCGGGCACCGGGGTATTGGTGGGTGTCGAGGTCGGCGTGTTCGTCGGTGTGGCCGTCGGCGTCTCAGTCGGTGTATCCGTGGGTGTCGGTGTGTTCGTGGGCGTGTTCGTGGGCGTCGGTGTGTTCGTCGCGCACGAATTGTTCAAGCACACCTCGCCGGCCAAGAACATGGAGCCGTAAGGGCAAGTGCTCGCGGTCGAGTTAGTGCAGGAGCCACTGGCCGCCGCGGCAATCGCGTCCTGGTAACCGAGCTCACAGCATCCCAGCGTTTCGCACACGCACAGCGACGTGTTGCTGGCATTGACGACGCACTGCTGCCCGGGGGCGCACGAGCCGCCACAGCTCGGACCCTGTGCCTGACCGCACGGAACGGTGGGCACGCCCACGCTCTCCTGTAGGCTCACCAACGACAGCAGCACGCCGCCGACGGTGGCCATCACCGCGACCTGCCATGCCGACTTCACCCGCTGAGTACCGGCCATGCTCGACTCCTCTGGAACGCAGTCCCCCGCGTCACGTCAGCGGGTGCCAGAAAGCACAAAAGCTATGCGGTCGTTTGGCAACAGTGCGGCTCGATATTGGAGTCGGAGTCGCATGTCAAGTGCCAAATGTATCTGCGCGCAACTCACGCCCCTCTGCGGTGCTATTACGACGATAGCGCGAGGGCTAGCTCGCCTGGAGCATGCACTCGTTCGCAGTCGTCAGCGCGCCTGGCGCCGACGCCGCTCGCTGAAGCGGTGCTCGGTTTCTCGGGAGGGGCCCATCGCCTCGGCTCAGGGCGCGCGGCGCGGGCGCCCGAGGGCAAAGCCACCGATCGCGAGCAGGGCAACGGCGAGCACGAGAGCCGCTCCGGGATGCGGCGCGTGCGACTGCCGCCACTTCGTGCGCGACCCTACGCCAGCCGGCGCATCGCAGATCTCGCCTGGTCCCACCGGTTGTCGCGGTACACTGTGGATACTATCTACCGGCGGGCAAGCGGAAAGCCCCTTAGCGGCGGGGCTAACAACGCGTGTACGGTTTGAGCGGCTGCCCCGTCCAGATTGGGACCGGCAGCGCACGCGGTGGCGCTACAAGCTGCTGTATGTGCCGCTCCGCGAAGGCCGGCGCGCGGTATTCCGCTCAAGCGCGCCGTCGCACGGCCGCTACCGCGCCGATAGCGAACAGGGCGATGATGATCAACGCGAGGCCGCTGAGCGATACGGCGGGTGCGCGTGCCGCAACTTCCGTGCACGTCCCGACGCTACCGGGCACGACGCAGGACTCGCCCGGTAGATTGCACGGGGTGTTGCAGCAAACGTCGTCAACGCAATTGCCCGACTGGCAATCCGTCGGTTCTGTACAAGTGCCGCCGTTGGGAGCCGGGGTATTGGTCGGCGTCGTCGTCGCGGTCGGAGTGGACGTCGGCGTGTTCGTGGGCGTCGGCGTCCAGGTTGGGGTGGCACAGCCGTTGTCCGTGCAAACGCCGCCAGGCACAAAGAGACCCTTCAGGACAAAGCACTCGCTCTGGGTCTGATTGCCCTGGCACGGCGGCGCGCTGCTGCCGTTGAGCGCGCAGCATCCGACGGTTTCACATACGCATGCGGACGTGTTGCCGCTGAAGCCGGTGTTGCAGCGCTGTCCGACAGCGCATGTGCCCCCTTCGCACGTCGGCCACGTCGCGTTGCCGCACGGCGGCCCGACGGGAACGCCAACGCTTTCCTGAAGCGGCACCAACGAGAGTAGCACGGCGCTAACCGTGGCGGTGACCGCGGCTTGCCATGCCCATCGCATCCGCTGATTACCGGCCATACGTACCTCCCGTTGAGCGACGCGTGTACCGCCGCGATATCGGGTAACAGAATTGAAACAAGCTGCGCGACAGTCGCCAACCGGCCTATTGCAAGTTGACGATCGTGTCAATGCACAATTTATGTGCCAGCGCCACACGGCCGAGTCAGCCGGCGGCGCAGCAACAATAGTAACGTCACGTCCGGCCGTGGAGCGGGTGCGCGATGGGCAAGGTTAAGCGATGCCGTCGC